>CAMJQW010000098.1 GCA_946408125.1 uncultured Fibrobacter sp. | reverse complement strand
CCAAGAAGGACGACCTCTCCATCGACGCGTGCAACAAGCTCGACGTGGCCATGGTGTTTACCGGCATGAGGCATTTCCGCCACTAAGTCAAAGGTTGCTATGGCTCCGACGACGCAAAGAGAAATGAATCAGAAGGAAAAGGACCTCTACTACGCGGTCCTGTCCTTCCTGAAGTCTGTTCGTAAGGCCGGCAAGACAACCGATGCCGAGTGGAAGGCATACCACGAAAAGCTCCTGAAGATCGCCCCCTCGCCCGACATGGGAAGGGCGGCCGACCTCTGGACCATGGACAACCTCGACCAGTTCAGCCCGGACAAGAGCCAGCTCCCGCCGCTCAACGACATGGACTACGTGGCGAATATTTCCCCGAAGTTCGCGTCCCAGCTTTTGGAAGCGATGTACTACGGCATGCTGAACCTCACGCAGGCGAACCTGATTTCCGATGAAATCCAGGACGCCGACCCGGGTTGCGTTTCTACCGCCTCGCTCGAGGAACTTCTCGTGAAACTCTGGATCGGAAACGCCAAGAGCTACCGGAAGACGGTAAAAAACTAGCCGGAACAAGATGGCAACACAGCGAGTACGTGTAATCGGAGGCGGCCTTGCAGGCTGCGAAGCGGCTTTACAACTGGCAAGCCGCGGTTTTCACGTAGATTTGTACGAAATGCGCCCCGTTAGGCAAACGCCCGCCCACAAGGACGGACACCTGGCGCAGCTCGTATGCTCAAACAGTTTCAAGGCACTGGGCATCACGAGCGCACATGGGCTTTTAAAGCAGGAACTCACGATGCTCGGGAGTTTCTTGCTGGATTCCGCCCGCGAGGCGGCCGTGCCCGCAGGCGATTCCCTGACCGTGAACCGCGACATCTTCAGCGAATCGGTCGAAAAGAAGATCGCGGAGAGCCCAAATATCACACTCCACCGCGAAGAAGTCACAAGCCTCGAGGGAGACTGCCCCACGCTCGTCGCGGCGGGGCCGCTGGCCAGCGACGCGCTCGCCGACGATATCTTCAAGCGCCTGGGAAGCGAGCGCCTCCATTTCTTCGACGCCATCGCCCCTGTGGTAGAGACCGACAGCATCGACTTCGACCACGCCTTCTACCGCAACCGCTGGGAAAAAGGCGAGACGGCCGACTTCATCAACTGCCCGCTGGACAAGGAAACCTACACCGAATTCGTACGCAAGCTCTGCGAGGCCGAAGCCGTCGAGCCGCGCCCCTTCGAGAAGAACGAGCTCTTCGAAGGCTGCCTGCCCGTCGAAGAAATGGCCCGCCGCGGCTACGAAACGCTCCGTCACGGCCCCATGCGCCCCATCGGGCTAGGACTCGGCAACAACGGGAAATTGTGGTACGCGGTCATCCAGCTCCGCGCCGAAAACAAGCAGAAGACACTCTTCAACATGGTGGGCTTCCAGACGCGCCTCAAATGGGGCACGCAAAAGGAAATCTTCACGATGGTGCCCGCTTTGCGCAACGCAAAGTTCGCCCGCCTCGGCTGCATGCACCGCAATACCTTCATCGAATCGCCAAAGTTCCTGGACACCACTTTAAGATTGCGCCCGGACCTCGAATGCGCCAAGGGCATTCCGCCCACATGGTTCGCAGGCCAGATTACGGGTTCCGAGGGGTACACCGAGGCGGTCGCCACCGGTTGGTACGCCGCCTGGAACATGGCGCAGACCATCCTGCACGGGCATGCGGACCCGCTCCCGAACGAGAGCTGCATCGCGTCGCTCATGAACCGCCTCGTAGAAGAGAACGAGGATTTCCAGCCGATGAACTTCAATTTCGGGCTCCTCCCCAACCACGAGGGGCTCAAAAAGAAGAACAAGAAGGAAATTCTTGCCGCTAGGGCTGAAGAAGCCGTAAGGAAGTGGATCGCGGAGAGGGAGATATAAAAGCGAGCGAATCGGGGTAGCCAGATTGCCAAAATGCTCACTTCGTTTCACATTTTGCCCTTCGGGCTTACTTGAACTTCGTTCAAGATAAGGCCTAAAACCATCTGAGTTCGCTTCGCTCTCGATGGTTTTAGTCGAACTGGTCAGTTCGATTTGGTTACCTTGAGATAAAACAAAGGCACCCATTAGGGTGCCTTTGTTTTATCGGGGTAGCCAGATTCGAACTGACGACATTCTGCTCCCAAAGCAGACGCTCTACCAGGCTGAGCTACACCCCGAGTGAGAGCAAATATAATAAATATTCTCCCCCTAAAAGTCGTTTTTTTTACATTCCACCTCAAGAAAGTGTGATGCAAATCTCACCGCATTTTTTTTGCCGCAAAACACTCCAAAAACTACCTATATTTTAGGAAACAATCAAGGAGTACAGCATGGAGTGTCCCAATCAGAGCAAGGAAGACGACGACTACATCCCGCCATTCAAGCCTTAACAACAATGCAAAAAAAAATGAGCCCGAAAGGGCTCGTTTTTTTTGCGATGCCGTATCGCGAAGGCAATAAGGCTGATTAAACCTTCAGCTCTCCAGCATCAATATTGCTCCAATCCGGAACCTTTTCGATAGCCGGGCGGACTTCTTCGGTCACGAATTTCACGACCTGACCAGGAGCGCGACCCACAAACTTGCGGAGGTCGAGGATTTCCTTGAGCTTTTCTTCGGTGATGCCGAGCTTCT
>CAMJQW010000097.1 GCA_946408125.1 uncultured Fibrobacter sp. | reverse complement strand
GCTGCATGCGCTTGATGTGGTTGTAGCAGTTGAACCCGCAATAGACGCAGTAGTTCTCGCAATAGTTCGCGATGTAGAGCGGTGTGAAGAAATAGACGTTGTTGCCGAAGTGCTTGCTAGTCTCGATTTTCGCCTTCGCGGCCATCTGCTCCAGGTACGGGGCGGCGGCGGGAGAAAGGAGCGCCTTGAAATCTTCGAGCGTGCAGCGTTCATGTTCCAATGCGCGCTTCACGTCCTTGCCGGTGTACTTGGAGTAATCATAGTTCTCGGATTCGGAGAGAACTTTATCGCAAATGTCCGACTGGATGACTTCCATGCCAGGCAGATAATCCATGATGTTCGTACGGGCGCTCGGATCCGTCTCTATGCGGTGCTTCTTCGCGAGCGCGCCTTCCGAAAGGTTTCCGGAATCGAACAGGTAGTTGTTGTCTTTTCTTTCGCTTTCCATCTTCATGCCTGCGACAGATAGCCGTTAATCGCGGAGGAAACCCGTGAGCGGGTCGGACGCGGAGGCGCCGCGCGTGAGAACGCGCCCAAGGCCTGCGAGGTAGGCCTTGCGACCCGCCTCGATGGCAAGCTTGAAACTCTGCGCCATCAGCGGCAAGTCGCCCGCAGTGGCAAGCGCAGTATTCGCCATGATGGCGGCAGCACCCATCTCCATCGCGGCACAGGCTTCGGAAGGCTTGCCAATACCTGCATCCACAATGATGGGCAAGTCGATTTCATCAATCAGAATCTGGATGAACTCGCGCGTCGAAAGGCCCTTGTTAGAGCCAATGGGAGCGGCAAGCGGCATCACGGCTGCGGCACCCGCGTTAGCGAGGTCGCGCGCCACGTTCAAATCCGGGTACATATACGGCATCACCACGAAACCCTCCTTCGCGAGGGTTTCGGTCGCCTTCATTGTCTCGTAGTTATCGGGAAGCAGGTACTTCGTGTCGCGCATGATTTCGATCTTGACGAAATCACCGCAGCCGAGTTCGCGGGAAAGGCGCGCGATGCGGACCGCCTCGTCGGCGGTGCGGGCGCCGGACGTGTTCGGCAACAGCGTCACGCCCTTCGGAATGTAGTCCAGGATATTCTCATGATCCTTCGTATTCGCCCGGCGCACCGCCAGGGTCACAATCTGTGCCCCCGCATCGCGCACCGCGGCTTCAATCAGCTTGAGGGAGTATTTTCCCGAGCCCAGGATAAAGCGGGAACTAAATTCATGTCCGCCAATTATCAGCTTGTCTTCCATATAGCCTTCTTTTTTGCAAGGCTAAATATAGAACTTTTCCAATTCTATGGCCTAGAACAGCACCCTGTACGGGATTTGCTTGTCGAAGCGACGCCCCTTGAGGTCGCGGAACCCTCTACTTGGCGAGCGCACATTACCCGCACGAACACCTCGTTCATCGCGGATATCGATGCGACGGATCACGGTCAGCGAATCGTCATCAACCGTCGTCGTATCCTTGATACCTTCATCGAACTTGATGTTGCCGAGGAGCGTTTCGCCGCCAAGACCTTCCGCCGTCAGGTAGAAGTCCTGCACGCCCTTGAGCTCCGGCATGTTGGAGCAGCGCACGTCAATCCACTTGCTCGCATCGCCCACCGAGGGCAAATCGCACTTGGAAATCACGTCGCCCTTCTTGCTTTCCTTGCGGATGTTCAGCGTACCGCCCGCACCGTTCTTCACCTGCACAAGTACGCCCGGGCCCACGATGGAATCCGTAATCACGTTTTCAAAGATTGCATAGCCGCCATCTTTGATGGCGAACTCGTCTTTTGCGGTGAGGCGCACGCGGATGCCGTTGTCAAAGCCGTTCGCCGGAATCGTATCGCGAATGATGCGCAAGAAATCCAACCTGTCGAGCTCCGCATAATGCTTGCCCTTCGTAATCTCGATGAAATTCGAACCGCGCTTGAGTTTCGTGGGGATGTACACCACCGACTTCTCGGGGAATGCGCTCCACGCGCCCGTCAGCGGCAGCTCAATTTCGCGCTTATCGCCATTGATGCTCACAAAGTGAGAGCTTCCATTCGCGCCGTCTTCGGTCCAGTCGTTGTCATAGCGGTAACGGATCAGATAGTCGCCCGCCTGCGGGATAATCATCGGCAGGCGAATCTTGCTGTCGTCATAGTTGATGTAGGCGCAGAATTCCCCGTTCGACGCATCGGAACTGCTCGAAATATCCACATGCGTCAAGGCGCCCTGTTCCGCCTCGGCACTCAGATAACGCCCGAGGAACGGTTGCCCGAGTTCCGGCCAGCCGTCGTCGGTATAGACGATATCGCGAACCTGGATATAAGAATTTCCACCATCGTTCTTGTCGTAGTAATGGTTCACAAAGCGCTGGCGGTTCACGTCCTGGAACGCCTCGCCACCCGCAGGCCCGTAGTAGCGGCCATAACGGCTCAACAGAATCGTGCCGCCGCCATCCAACAGTTTCTTGCCCGACTTGTCAACATAGCCGTTCGTAATCGACTTGGAGCGCCCGACCGTCGTCTTGTAGGAATTATTCTCGAGGTCAGCGCCCTTCTTGCAGCAGTTATCCCACGCCGTAAAAAGGTAGTAGTAGCCGTCGTGCTCGATGAGGCTTGCGCCCTCGATTCCCGAACCGCCGCGGTTCGCGATGTTGATCATCTTCGCGCCGTCCTTCACCTTGCCCGTCGTCTCGTCCAGTTCAAGAATGTGGATGCCCGTGCCCCACGAACCGAACGCCATCCA
>CAMJQW010000096.1 GCA_946408125.1 uncultured Fibrobacter sp. | reverse complement strand
AAGCCTGCTGCGAAAAGTTCTGGAGCATGCCGCTCGAAGAAGAATATGCCGACGCCCTCAAGGACAAGTTCGCCGACCTCAAGAATACGGGTAGCGACGCTGGCGCCATTTCTGCAGCACTCTTCCTCCAGGAATTCGTGCCCGAAAACACCGCCTGGACGCACTGGGACATTGCCGGTACCGCTTTCGTCGATAAGAAGTGGAAGTACACTGAATATGGTGCCACCGGCTTTGGCGTACAGACGCTGATTGAACTCGCCCGCGAAATGAGCTCCGCAGAATAAATTTCTATTTTTGGATTGTATGAAAAACGTTGATACGATTGCCGTTTTGGACTTTGGCGGGCAGTACGCCCACCTGATTGCGAACCGTGTGCGCCGTTTGGGCGTGTTTACCGAAATCCACTCCCCTGCCGCCCCGGTCTCTGAACTGGAAGGCGTGAAGGGAATCATCTATAGTGGCGGCCCGTCCAGCGTGTATGCTGCAGACGCCCCGGAATACAATCCCGAAATTTTGGACCTCCCGGTACCGAAGCTCGGCATCTGCTACGGTCACCAGCTCATCGCCCAGCAGTTGGGCGGTCACGTGGAACCGGGCAAGGTCAAGGAATACGGCATCGCCGACCTTATCGTGGGCGACGAAAAGTGCCCGATTTTGAAGGATCTCCCGAAGGCCTCCCCAATGTGGATGAGCCACGGCGACCAGGTGACGAAGCTCCCTGAAGGCTACAAGATTGTGGCCAGCACCAAGGACTGCGAAATCGCGGCCGTCGCTTTCGACAGCGACAAGCCCGAGCGCCAGATTTTCGGCATCCAGTTCCACCCGGAAGTTACCCACAGTAAGTTCGGCATGAAGTTGCTCGAAAACTTCATCGACTTCACCGGCGCGAAGAAGACTTGGAACATGAAGAGCTACCTGCCGCTCATCACGCAGCGCATCAAGGACCAGGTCAAGGACCGCAAGGTGTTCCTGCTCGTCTCTGGCGGCGTGGACTCCACCGTGGCATTCGTGCTCCTGAACCGCGTGCTCGGACCGGAAAAGGTTTTGGGCCTGCACGTGGACAACGGCATGATGCGCCTCGGCGAATCCCAGAAGATTATGGACTTCCTCACGAAGGAAGGCATGAACAACTTGAAGGTGCGCGACGCAAGCGAGCACTTCCTCGCGAAGCTCAAGGGCGTGACTGCGCCGGAAACCAAGCGCGGCATCATCGGCAAGGAATTCCTGACGGTGAAGGACGAGGAAATGGCAAAGCTCAACCTCGATCCGAACCAGTGGATGATGGCTCAGGGCACCATCTACCCCGACACCATCGAAAGCGGCGGCACCAAGAACGCCGACAAGATCAAGACGCACCACAACCGCGTGCAAGAAGTCTTGGACCTCATGGAAAAGGGCCTCGTGCTCGAACCGCTCGCCGACCTGTACAAGGACGAAGTCCGCGCCCTCGGCGAAGAACTCGGCATCCCGCACAACCTCGTGTGGCGGCACCCGTTCCCGGGTCCGGGCCTCGGCGTTCGTCTGCTCTGCAGCGAAGGCAAGCTCTCCGATGACATGGTCAAGTTCGAAGATGTGAAGGACACCGCAGGCAACAGCCTCGCCGACTACCTGAAGGCAAACAACATTGCTGGTCGCATGCTCCCGATCAAGAGCGTGGGCGTGCAGGGCGACGGCCGTACTTACGCACAGCCGTTCCTCATCACCACTCCGGGCCTTTCCTGGAAGGATTGCGAAAAGTTCTCTACTGAACTTGCCAACCGCTTCAAGGCAATCAACCGCGTGATTTACCAGATCGGTAGCGTGGCCGACGAAGACCCGAAGCTTGTCGAACAGTACGCCACCCGCGAAAATTTCGATACGCTCCGCAAGTTCGACAACATCTGCACCGAATTCCTGCAGGCCAACGACCTGTATGAAAAGATTTGGCAGATGCCGGTCGTGCTCGTCCCGCTCCGCACGGCAGGCAAACCCTGCATCGTGATGCGACCGGTGAACTCCACCGAAGCCATGACGGCAAACTTCGCTGAAATCGACCAGGGAATGCTCGCCGGTCTCTGGCGCAAGTTCGAAGCCGAAGGTGCTGGCAGCCTGTGGTACGACGTGACCCACAAGCCCCCCGGAACTATTGAGTGGGAATGAGCGGCTTCGCCGCAGTAGGAAGTAGACAGTAGGCAGTAAAAAGTTGGCAGGCATTACATACGAAATAGACGACAAGAATCTTGTCGAGCAGATTCGTAACGACGCGATAAACGCCGCGAAGGAACTTGTGGAAAAGGCTCACCTCACGGCGGGCAATATTGTGGTTATCGGTTGCAGCACGAGTTCCACGCTCGGAAACGACATCGGTAGCCATTCCGTGCCCGAAGTCGGCAAGGCGATTCTCGAAGGGCTCTCGTCCGTATTCAATCCGCAGGGAATCTACATTGCGGCGCAGTGCTGCGAACACCTAAACCGAGCCATCATCGTCGAGCACGCGGCTGTCCCGTTTGCCGAAATCGTGAACGTGGTTCCACAGCCCAAGGCCGGGGGCTCTTTTGCCACCGCCTGCTATAACGCATTCGAGCAACCCGTCGCCATCGAACATATCAAGGCCGATGCGGGCCTCGACATTGGTGGAACGCTTATCGGCATGCACCTGAAAGAAGTCGCCGTTCCCCTGCACATGCAGCAGACGCATGTCGGCAAGGCAATCCTGATTGCGGCACGCACGCGCC
>CAMJQW010000095.1 GCA_946408125.1 uncultured Fibrobacter sp. | reverse complement strand
CATTTGGAGCCAAAAGCGAAAAATCCAAGATGAAAAATATAAAGATTAAAGGGAACTGAACAAGGATTTTTTGAAAAAATGTGCCCGAATCAACGCTTAGCACACATGTAAAAATAATTAAACAAGACCGGCGAGCAAAGCCTGGTTCATCTCGATTTCGATGCCGGCGTAGGCTTCGCCGAACTTCTGCCGCAAGGCTGTAGTGAGGCCGTCGGAGGTGCCCCGGTAGGGGTAGTTGCGGCGGATGCGCAGCTCGGGTGCGCGGGCCTTGATTTCGCGAATGAGCGCGTCCGCGATGCGGCATTCCGCTTCGCGGTCGGGGTCGTAGAGGATTCCCACGTCGGCGTTGCGGACGGTGCCTTCGAGGACCGGCGTGAAGCTGTGGATGCCGAGGTGGATGACGCGGAGGCCCTTGCCTTTGCCCTTGACCTGCCCGGCTACGTATTTTTCCACGGTATCTCGGTGTGAAAGCCACATCTTGTGGACCTGCTCTTTGACGTTGCCGGGCAGGTCGCGTGTGTACTCCGAGAAAAAGCTGCGGTTTGTGTCGCTCCGGTTCAGGTCGGCCACGAGCCTCGAGAAAGTACCCGCGAGGCTAAAGTCCGGACGCATCGCGCGTACGAGCTTCCGGAAAGCCTTCAGGGCTCCGATATCGTAGCCGCGGTGCGTCCTGAGCACGTCTTCCGGGATGCCCGCGAGCCCTGCCGCCTTGAACGCCCGCATGACAAACCCCGGCACGGCATTGCTCGCGTGCTCGCAGGTAATCATCAGGGCGGGGGCGTCCTTGCGCATGGGGCCTACTTCTTCTCGATGACGAGGATGTTCCCGTCGTAGGTCATGACCCCGAGCAGGATGCTGTGGATAAGCCGGAACTTGTCTACCTTGTAGTAGGGCCCGTTCGCCATGGGGTTGGTGCCGTCGGGGTCGGCGACCATGAACTGCTTTTTCTCGTCGAGGCCGTACAGCACCACGAAATGGCCCATCGGATCGCCGTGGATATCGTCGAAAACGGACTGGTCGTTTTCGTTCGTGTACTCGCGAGGGCTGCGGTAGAGGTACGTGGCGCTCAGGCCGCAAAGGACGGGAATGTCGCGCTTGAAGTAGCTTTCGAACATGCTTGCCCGTAAATCGGCCGTCGCCACCGTACCGCCCAGGTCGATGAACCGGATGTAGGCATCGATTGCCTTCTTGAGCTTGGGCGCATGCTTCGCCTTGTGGAGCTGCACGAGCTTTTCGCGGAGCTCGGGCATCTTGAGCTTTCCCCAGGTGGGGTCGAAAATCTTGAGATTGTACGAATAGATGGTCGCCTTGAACCCGCGCTTGAGCGCGTCGATGCCGAGGAACACGCCGAGCGTGCCGCCTTCTTCCAGGAACTCGATTTCTGAGATGAGCTTTTTGAGGGGTATCTTGTAGCCGAGATGCGAATATACCGCGTGTAGGCTGGTCGGTCCGCACGTGACATCGTCTGGCTGAGGGAGAATCTTGATTTCCATCGCTTTGCCTCGATTATGACGTGGCGGTTTGATACACAAATCGTCGAACGGGCGAAAATATAGAAATTTTTGGCCCTCCCGTTCAGAAAAGCTATATTTCGGACATGCGCCTCTGGGTTACGACATCTCCCGACGATTTTGCCTCGGAATTCGACGACATCGAACAGATGTTCAGCCGCGGGCTTACGCGCCTGATACTTTCGAAGCGGGGCCGTGGCGGCGCTTCCTGCGCGTCAGAAAGCGATTACGAACGCTGGCTCATGGCACTCCCGATGGAATGCCGCGACCGCATCTGGGTGCGCGGGACTCCCGATTTGGCGGAGCGCCTGGACGTGCGCGGGTGCGTTGCCGAGGCGGGCTCCTTGCTGGGGGAGGTTCCCGAAAGCTGGAAGCGCGTGAACTGCGTTGCCCTTTGCCGCGACCTGGAACAGCTTGAAAAACTCCCGGAATGGGTGGCCGGGGCGCTCGTTGGGCCCGTTTTCCAGCCGCAATCCGTTTTTGAACCGGTGAAATCGCTCGGCTTGGACGTTGTTTCGGGGGCTCTGGGTGCTATTTCGGCTTCAAAAATCCCGCAAGTTGTTGTTTTTGGTGGCATCGACCACGAAACTCTGGACGAAATAAAGAAACTCCCCGTGCAGGGAGTCTCGGTGCTGGGCGGCATCTGGAATTACGCCGACCCGGTAAATGCATTTATCAAATTAAGTCGGGCGATGTAATCTATCGCTCTATATAGACCGCGTTTCTTGGTTTCCCGGGAAGCCTGTTGCCGAGCAGGTCGAAATAGACCGGTTTGCGGTTCAGGCGCAGGGATTTGCCGTAGTTGCGGAAATCCTTCGCGATGGAGGTCTTTCCCGTATCGATGGAGGTCGTATCCGGTTCCTTGTAGGGCTTGTCCGGATCGTCCACGACCATCTTGATCCTGACCTGGCTCTTGCATCCGGTCTCGTTCGTGTATGTGATGGTGTAGTAACCGCTGTTGTCTCCGTCGACATTCTTGAGCGTGTTCTCGCGTTCGGTGGACTTGAATCCGTCCGGGCCCTCAATGTTCCAGACCTTGCCGTCCCACGGGTGCGGGCCGATTGTTACGCTTGCGCCTTTCGCGACCTCCAGGTCGGTTGTTTCGTTCCATTCGCCGTCGCCAATCTTCACGTAGGGGATGATTTTAGTGCCGCTGCAGGGGGCCACGACCTTCTTGCCGTCGCACACGCCGATGGAATCGGGAATGTCGATGACGCGCGGCTCGAAATCCTTGGTGGGGAAAGCCTTCATGAGCTTGGCCGTCTCTTCGGCGGTAATGGGGAGGACTGTACCGTGGCGGGGCGTGAATGCGCCGCTCGTCTTGGTATCTTGCACGAACTTGAAGTTCTCGAGGTCGGTGCTGGTGGTGAACTGGTAATGCCCGTTGTTGTAGCAGTCGTACATCAGCACCCA
>CAMJQW010000094.1 GCA_946408125.1 uncultured Fibrobacter sp. | reverse complement strand
CCCAGAAGCGGTTACGGGAAAGGTTCCAGTCGCGGGCGCCTTCGAGCCACTTGCCGAAGCGTCCGTTCTTGATGTGGTCCGGAACCCAGTTCACCGTCTGGTTGTTCTCGACCATCCATTCCTTCAAAGTCTTGGTCACGCCTTCCTTGCTCGTGACAGGGGCGTCGATCTTGAGGAACCACGTCTTGAGGGCGCGGTACAGCAGAGGCACGCCGGTACGCCAGCAGTGCGGGTAGCTATGCACGAAGGTCTCGTGCTTGAACACGCGGCCCTGTTCCTTGAGATAGGCGATAATGCTCTTGTCGGCTTCCTTCGCGCCGAGACCCTTCCACATCGGGACCTTGTCCGTGAACTTGCCTTCGGTATCGAGCGGGTCGAAAAGGCCGAGGTCGAGTTCAGCACCCTTCTGGAAGTCTTCTTCACCGAAGGAAGGAGCGGTATGCACGGCGCCAGTACCGTCTTCGGTACTCACGTAGTCGGCGGGGTAAATCTTGTAGTGGCGGGACAGCTGGTCCGGCGTCACGAATGCATCGGAAATGCGGGAAAGCGGCTCGTAGTCCTTGCCCACGAGTTCAGAGCCCTTGCAAGTATCCACGATGTTCGGGTTCTTGAAGTAAGCGGCGGTGCGGCTTGCGGCAATCCAGTACTTCTTGCCGTCCTGTTCCACAAGGTTGTAGTCCATGTCCGGGCCCACAACGATGCAGAAGTTGGAGTACAGCGTCCACGGGGTCGTCGTCCACACGAGGATGCTCGTGTCCTTGAACTTGGCTTCGTTCGAGTTGATCGGGAAAATCAGCGTGAGGGACGGGTCCTGACGGTCCTTATAGCCCTGGTTCGTTTCGAAGTTCGAAAGCGGAGTAGCGAGAGCCGGGCTGTACGGCTGGATGCGGTAGCCCTGGTAGATGAGGCCCTTGTCGAAGCACTGCTTGAACACCCACCACACAGATTCCATGAAGTTCTTGTCCATGGTCTTGTAGCCCTTGTCGAAGTCGACCCAGCGGCCCATGCGGCGCACGGTCTTCTTCCATTCGCTGGTGTACTTGAGCACCTTGCCGCGGCAAGTTTCGTTGAACTTGTCGACACCGAGCTTCTGGATTTCGGCAACGCCAGCGAGACCGAGTTCGTTCTGCACGAGAGATTCAATCGGAAGGCCGTGGCAGTCCCAACCGAAACCACGCGGAACCTTCTTGCCCTTCATGGTCCAGTAACGCGGAACGATATCCTTGATGGTACCGGCAAGCAAGTGACCGTAGTGCGGAAGGCCCGTTGCAAACGGAGGACCATCGTAGAAAGTGTACGGTTCGGTTTCCGGACGGCTATCAAGCGACTTCTTGAAGCTTTCGTCCTTGTCCCACAGAGCAAGAACACGCTCTTCGATCTGCGGGAAAGTCTCTTCTTTCTTTACTTCACGGAACATGGGTTACCTCTTGGCCTTCGGCCAGGCTGTGAGCCATGAGCAGTGAGCAACGAACAATTTCAAAAGCCCATAGCTCAAAGCTGACAGCTCACGGCTGTATAATTTTTCGGGCGTAAAGATAGAAAAAGGCGAGCGCAGCGGCAAAACGGACGGGACACATAGTAACAACTATTCCAACTTGGAATAAATTCTCCACAAAAACAAAGCCTAAAACGTGGTCTTTTTCACGCCAAACAGATATATTACTTACGAAACCTTAAACCAAGGGGACAACATGTCCAATGCAAAATCGAATTTCGGGCATATCATCCTGATTACGCTTTCCGCAGCTATTGGCGGATTTCTCTTCGGCTTCGATTCCTCCGTCATCAACGGGGCGAACGGGGCCTTAAAAATTCACTTCAACGCGACGGACTACCAGCTCGCCTGGGCTGTCTCGCTCGCCCTCATCGGCGCCGCGGTCGGCGCCTACTTTGCCGGACGCCTGGCAGATTCCTTCGGCCGTGTCCGCTGCATGCTCGCAGCATCTGCACTCTTCCTGGTGAGCGCCATCGGTTCCGGCGTCCCTTTCGGCATTCCTGACTTTATCGTATGGCGCGTCATCGGCGGCGTGGGTATCGGCGTGGCAAGCATCATCGCCCCCATCTACATCGCAGAAACGGCACCGGCCCATCTGCGCGGCCGTCTCGGTTCCATGCAGCAATTCGCCATCGTGATAGGCATCTTCGTGGCCCTGCTCTCGAACTACCTCATCGTGCGCATCGCGGGTTCTGCAAACAACACATGCATCGCCGGGTTCAAGGCTTGGCAGATCATGTTCTGGGTCGAAATCATCCCGGCGGCGCTGTATGGCCTCGCCGCCATGCGACTCCCGGAATCCCCCCGTTACCTTGTCTCCAAGGGCCGCCTGGAAGAGGCCAAGGAAGTCCTCGCCAAGATCGACTCCGAAGGCGTGGACAAGGAAATCGATGCCATCCACGAGACCTTCAAGAACGAAAAGCCCGCAAAGCTTGCGGACCTGCTCGAAATCGTCGGCGGCAAGAAGCGCATCGCCCCAATTGTTTGGGCGGGCCTCGGACTTGCCATCTTGCAGCAGCTGGTGGGCATCAACGTGATTTTCTACTACGGCACAATGCTCTGGCAAAGCGTGGGCTTCGGTGAAAGCGACGCCTTCCTCACGAGCGTAATCTCGAGCGCCATCAACCTGATCATGACCATCGCTGCCATCATGCTCATCGACAGGATTGGCCGCAAGCCGCTACTCCTCATCGGCAGTATAGGCATGGCTGTCACGCTGGGAACGCTCACCATATGCTTCCTCAGCGCTAACCCCGACGGAAGCCTCCCCAGCGCAGCCGGCGTCATCGCATTGATTTCCGCGAACCTCTACATCACGTTCTTCGCGGCATCGTGGGGCCCGGTCATGTGGGTGATGTTGGGCGAAATGTTCAACAACCGCATCCGCGCCGTGGCCATCGCCATCTGCGGCCTTGCCCAGTGGGGCGCAAACTTCATCGTGACCTGGAGCTTCCCGGTGCTTACCGGCAAGGACGGCATCGGAGTCGGGCCCACCTACCTGATTTACACCTTCTTCGCCGCGTTCAGCATATTCTTCGTCGCGAAGTTCATCAAGGAAACCAAGGGCAAAGAGCTCGAAGAAATGTAATCCTCCCCCCAAACAAAAAAGGAACGCCTCATCTTTGGGGCGTTCTTTCTTTTGCAGTGAAAGCGATTTATG
>CAMJQW010000093.1 GCA_946408125.1 uncultured Fibrobacter sp. | reverse complement strand
CCGAATAAGCGTTTTTCACCTGAAGGAAAACGTCGCCGATATCCTTGAGCGAATCAAGCACCACGTTCTCGAAAATCGCGTAGCCGCCGTCCTTGATGGCGAACTCGTCGTCCTTCGTGAGGCGCACGCGTATGCCGTTGTCAAAGCCGTTCGCGGGAATCGTATCGCGGATGATGCGCAAGAAGTCGATACGGTCCAGTTCCGCAAAATTGCCATTGGGCGAAGGCTCGATATCGATAAAGTTGCCGCCACGCCTGAGTGCCGCAGGCACCATCACGACAGACTCTTCGGGGAAAGTGCCCCAGGAACCCGTCGGCGGGAGCGTCACCGTCTGCGACTTGCCATTCACCGTCACCTTGTGCGTCGCGGCCGCATCGCCACCGTTGGCGTAGCGGTAACGCAGCAGGTAGTCACCCGCCTGCATGATGTTCATCGGCAGGCGAATCTTGGAGCCCTCGGTATTCACGTACGCGAGGTATTCCCCGTTCGAGGCCGTATTGCTGCGGGTAATCGCGAGGTCGCCCGAAGCGGCGCGGGTCAGCACGCCGTGTTCCACTTCGGCGCTCAAATAACGCCCGAGGAAGGGCTGTCCCATCTCAGCCCAGTTATCCTCGGTGAAGACAACATCACGTATGTGAATGTGATTGTACTTGTCTCCGTTCAAATCATAATAATGATGCACAAAGCGCACGCGGTTCAGGTCCTGGAAGGCCTCGCCGCCGCCCGGACCCACGTAACGCCCGTAACGTTCCAACAGAATCGTGCCGCCGCCCGTCGCCATGTTGTAACCGGCACGGTCAACATACGGTCCCGTCACCTTGTCGGCGCGGCCGTACGCCGTCTTGTAGGTAGTCTGTTCGATGTTTGCGCCCTGCTGACAGCACTTGTCCCATGCGGTGAACAGGAAGTATTGCCCGTCATGCTCGATAAGGCTCGGGCCTTCTTCGGCGCCCCCGCTCGCGCTGCTCGTACGGCGTGCGATGTTGTAGACAGTCTTGTCGTCGCCCGCCTGCAAACCCGTCTTTGCGTCCAACTTGATTAGCTGAATGCCGAGCCCGAACGAACCGAACGCCATCCAGTAATTGCCCTCGGTATCACGCACCACGTCGGCATCGATAGCGTTGTATTTGTCCGTCCCGTCCTTGGTATGGAAAACATGGCCATGGTCCTTCCAGCCATAGCCATCGCTGCCCGGCATAATCGAAGTCGTCGACTGGTAACCGATGGCCGAGTTACGCTTGCCGAATTCCGACACGCAATAGTAAACGCGGTATTCGCCGTTCATGTAGAAAATATCCGGAGCCCAGATGCCCTCGGTCTTGGGCGCGTAGGTATAGGCCCACTGCGGAACCCCGCTCACGGTGGAACGATGGTCCTTCCACGTGTAAGCATCTTCGCTTGTCCACAGCTGCAGATTGTTGTTCGTGCTCATGAGGGCGTAGCCGTCCTCGAAGCGCGTCATGCTCGGATCGTGCCCCGGCTGCAGATTGTCTTTTGCGTACCATGACTGCGCAAGGGAGCCGGACGCACCCATCGCCAAAGCCATCGCGGCTAGCACCAACTTTTGTCCATTCAAACCCATACAATAATACTCCCTGCAATACGTCAATTACAATATACCTCTTTTTGAGGGCAAGGTCAACATTCTTCTTATTAAATGTCCACATTTTTATTGAGATTACAAAAATTTACAAAACTTTCACACCTACTTAACCAATAAAAAGTCCACAATCATACAAAAAAGAACCCCCGGCACCAGTCCGGGGATTTCTTGAATTCTAGATTCCGGATCAAGTCCGGAATGACGTTATGCAAATCGCTTACGTATGAGCGTCGACCCATTCGGCGTTCTTCTTGCAAGCCTCGACGGACTTCGCGAAGGCAGCCTTTTCTTCGTCGCTCATCTTGACCTCGAGAATCTTCTCGACACCGTTGGCACCGACCACGACCGGCACGCCACAGTAGAGGCCCTTCACGCCGTATTCGCCGTTCAGCTTGGCAGCGCAGGAGAACACGTTCTTCTTGTCGAGGAGGTAGGCTTCGGCCATGTGCACGGCAGAAGTAGCCGGGCTGTAGAAAGCGGAGCCGCGGCCGAGGAGGTTCACGATTTCGCCACCGGCACCGGCGGTACGCTTGGCGAGTTCAGCGAACTTTTCCTTGCTCATGAGCTGGGAAACCGGGATACCGGCAACAGTCACGCATTCCATGATGGAGACCATCGTATCGCCGTGGCCGCCCATCACGAGGGCCTTCACGTCTTCCACGGAAACGCCGAGTTCGTCGGCGACGAAGCAAGCGAGACGGGCAGAGTCAAGCACGCCAGCCATACCGATGACCTTGTTGGCCGGGAGACCGGACTGCTTCTGCATGTTGTAGACCATAGCGTCGAGCGGGTTCGTGATGACGATAACGAAAGCGTCCGGAGCGTTGGCCTTGATGGCTTCGGCAACGGTCTTGATCACGCCGCAGTTCTTGTCGAGGAGGTCGTCGCGGCTCATGCCCGGCATGCGCGGGAAACCAGCGGTAACGATGACCACGTCAGCGCCCTTGAGGTCGGCGTAGTCGGTAGAACCCTGAAGATCGACAGAGGAGTTGATGACAGAGCGGCCTTCCATAATGTCGAGGGCCTTACCCTTGGGCATACCCTGAGTCTGCGGAATATCGATAAGGACAACGTCGCCGAGATTCTTCTGGGCGATAACGAGAGCCATTGTACCACCGATCTGACCAGCACCAACAAGTGCAATCTTCTTTCTAGCCATAATGTAACCTTCCTTTTAAGGCGTTTAAAATTTTTCGGTGTAAATATAACAAAAAAACGGCTTTAGGCTACGGTGCCGAAAAAGAATAATTTCTATTTTTCAGCGCACTATGAGTATTTCCATACCCCAGCTGCCCAAGGGCACGCGTGATTTTTACCCGGAAGCGCAACGCATCCAGAACTACATTTTCGACACCTGGCGCAAAACCGCCGAAAGCTTCGCCTACGAAGAATACGAAGGACCGATGTTTGAGCACCTAGAGCTCTATACGGGCAAGTCCGGCGAAGAAATCGTAAGCCAGCTTTACAATTTCAAGGACAAGGGCGACCGCGAAATAGCGCTCCGCCCCGAAATGACCCCGACCCTCGCCCGCCTCGTGATCCAGAAGGCCCGCGAGCTCAAGAAACCCTTCAAGTGGTTCAGCATGCCGCGCCTTTTCCGCTACGAGAAGGCCCAGAAGGGCCGCCTGCGCGAGTTCTTCCAGCTGAACATGGACATCATCGGCACCGAGAGCATCTACGCCGA
>CAMJQW010000092.1 GCA_946408125.1 uncultured Fibrobacter sp. | reverse complement strand
CTGCGGCGAAGTTCACGCCCACGCGACCGAGTACCACCACGCGGCCACCCGTCATATATTCGCAACCGTGGTCGCCCACGCCTTCCGAGACAAGGAGCATACCGGAGTTACGAATACCGAAGCGTTCGCCAGCGAGACCGTTGATGAACACCTTACCGCTAGTACCACCGTAACCGATGACGTTACCGGCAATGACGTTGTCTTCGGCCTTGAAGGTGGCGTTGTGCGGCGGACGCACGATAATCTTACCGCCCGAGAGGCCCTTACCCATAAAGTCGTTGGCTTCGCCTTCCAGATCGAGCGTGACACCCGGAGCAAGGAAGGCACCAAAGCTCTGGCCCGCGACACCCTGAAGGTGAATGCGGATGGTATCTTCGGGGAGGCCCTTCACGCCAAAGTGTTCGTCCACTTCGCCGGAAAGTTCCGTACCCACCGTACGGTCGGTGTTGTGCACCACCGTGCAGAGTTCCACGGCAGTACCCTTTTCGAGGGTTTCCTTGACGAACGGCAAGAGTTCGCGGCGGTCGAAGTTGACCAGTTCTTCCTTGACATAGTTCTTGTCGAAGGACTTGACGCCACCCTTGACGGTTTCGAAAATCTTGGAGAAGTCGAGGTTCTTGGCCTTGTAGAAGGCGATGGCGGAATCCTTTTCGAGGAGGTCGCTACGGCCGCAGGCTTCTTCGAGAGAGCGGAGACCGAGGCTTGCGAGGATTTCGCGGACTTCGTCGGCGATGAAGAACAGGAAGTTTTCAACGTATTCCGGCTTGCCAGCAAAGCGCTTGCGGAAGTCGGCATCCTGCGTTGCAATACCCATGGGGCACTGGTTCGTATGGCACTTGCGGTCCATTACGCAACCAAGGCTAACGAGCAAGTTCGTTGCAAAGCCGAATTCTTCGGCACCGAGGAGTGCTGCCACCACAATGTCGCGGCCCGTCTTGAGCTGGCCATCGACCTGGAGCTTGATACGACCGCGCAAGTCGTTGAGCACAAGGGTCTGTTCCGCTTCGGCAATACCGAGTTCCCACGGGAGGCCGGCATGCTTGATGGAAGTGAGCGGAGATGCACCCGTACCGCCATCGTGACCGGAAATCAGCACCACGTCGGCATGGGCCTTCGCGACACCCGCGGCAATCGTACCCACGCCCACTTCGGACACGAGCTTCACAGAGACACGGGCCTTCGGGTTGGAGTTACGCAGGTCGTAAATGAGCTGGGCCAAGTCTTCGATAGAGTAAATATCATGGTGCGGCGGAGGAGAAATCAGCGACACATTCGGCGTACTGTGACGGATGCGAGCCACAAAGTCGTTCACCTTGTGAGCCGGCAGCTGGCCACCTTCACCGGGCTTTGCACCCTGAGCCATCTTGATCTGCAAATCCTTTGCATGGCGCAGGTAGTCAATCGTGACACCAAAGCGGCCCGAAGCAATCTGGCGGATAGCGGAGCTACGGATATCACCGTTAGGAGCCGGAGTATCGCGATCCGGGTCTTCACCACCTTCACCGCAGTTGCTCATGGCACCGATGCGGTTCATGGCGATAGCGATGGTTTCGTGAGCTTCGGGGCTCAAAGAACCAAGGCTCATAGCGCCTGCCACAAAGTGCTTGACAATGGATTCGCGGCTTTCGACTTCGGAAATATCGATCGGAGTCGCTTCCTTGAACTTGAACAAGCCGCGGAGCGTTGCCTGACGTTCAGACTGGTCGTTAATGAGCTTGCTGTAAACCTTGAACTTTTCGTAGTCGCCGCCCTGAACGGCCTGACGGAAGGCAGCCAAGGACTGCGGAGTCCACAAGTGCTTTTCGCCTTCCTTGCGGTAAGCGTACTGACCACCGGACTGAAGCACCTTGCTTGCGTCGGCAAAGGCAATCTTCTGGCGTTCGCCCACTTCGGTAGCGATTTCTTCGAGGCCGATACCTTCGATGCGGCTTGCGGTACCCGGCAGGAACTTTTCGACGAGTTCCTTGTTCAGGCCGACCGCTTCGAAAATCTGGGCGCTGCGGTAGCTACGGAGGGTAGAAATACCCATCTTCGACATAATCTTCAACAGGCCCTTATCGACAGCCTTCACGTAGTTGGCGGCAGCCGTCACCGGATCGACATCGAGGTCGCCGTTGTGGCACATGTTGGTAATGCTCTGGAAGGCCAGATACGGGTTGATGACCGTGGCACCGAATCCGAGCAACAGGGCAAAGTGCATGACTTCGCGGACTTCGCCGGACTGCACCACCAGACCGATTTCAGGACGTACACCGGCTTCCACAAGGGCGCGGTTCACGCTGGCCGTGGCAAGCAGCGACGGAATAGGCACGTAGCCCCAATCGATGTTCTTATCGGTCAGAACGATGATATCGAAGCCGTCATTCACGGCACGCACGGCATCGCCAGCGAGGTTCTGCAAGGCGGCTTCCAGGACTTCCCCATTGCCACCGAGCGGGAACTGCATCTTGAGTTCCTTGGCCTTGAAGGCCTTATCGCCGATGTTTTCAAAGCGGCGGATTTCGTCTTCGGTCACGATCGGGCGCGGAATCTTGATGAGGTGCGCCTGTTCCGGAGTTTCTTCGAGGATGTTGCCGTGGTTACCGATGTAAGTCGTAAGGCTCATCACCAATTCTTCACGAATCGGGTCAATCGGCGGGTTCGTCACCTGAGCGAACAGCTGCTTGAAGTAGTTGAACAGCGGCTGCGGCTTGTCAGAGAGCACGGCGAGAGCGGCGTCGTTACCCATAGAACCGATAGGTTCTGCACCGTTCTTGGCCATCGGCTGCAAAATGATGGAGAGGTCTTCGGCAGAATAACCGAAGCGCTTCTGCTGCACCAGAATATCGTCAGGAACATCGGCCGGGTTGATTTCGCTAAAGAGGCCACGAACGCTCATCTTGTTTTCGGCAACCCAGCGGCGGTACGGCTTGCTACGGGCCACGTAAGCCTTCATTTCGGCGTTCTTCAAGATGTGGTGATTTTCGAGGTCGAGGTAGATGATTTCACCGGGCTTGAGGCGGCCCTTTTCTTCTACTTCGTCGTCCTGCAAATCAAGCACACCCGTTTCAGAAGCCATCACGAAGAGACCGTCTTTACATAAAGTGTAACGTGCCGGACGAAGGCCGTTGCGGTCGAGGATTGCACCGGCATTCACACCGTCAGAGAAAGCGACGGCAGCAGGGCCATCCCACGGTTCCATAAGCATGGATTCGTATTCAAAGAAGCCACGCACGTCGCGGCCCAGGTAATGCTTCTGGCCCCAAGCCTGCGGCAGGAGCATCATCATCGCATGCGGGAGGCTACGGCCCGCTGCGACGAGAAGCTCAAACATGTTATCGAGGCTAGCAGAGTCGCTCTGGCCCGGCA
>CAMJQW010000091.1 GCA_946408125.1 uncultured Fibrobacter sp. | reverse complement strand
GGCTACAAAACAGACCAAGAAGAGCGCCCCGAAGGCCAAGAAGGTTGCAGCTAAGGCTGCTGCAAAGTATGGCTACTTTGACGACGCCAAGAAAGAATACGTGCTCACCACGCCGGCAACCCCGATCAAGTGGTGCAACTATGTTGGTACTTTGAACTTTGGTGGTATCGTGGATACTACTGGCGGTACCCTCGTTTGCAAGGGCGACCCGGCCCTGAACCGTATCACCAAGTACATCGCCCAGATGCCTTGCTCTGACTTTAAGGCCAGCACGATCTATATTCGTGTGAAGAACGCCAAGGGTTACACCGTGTTCTCTCCGTTCGTGGTTCCGACTCTCACCAAGATGAAGAAGTGGGAATGCCACGTGGGTCTGTCCTACATGCGCTGGATTGCCGAATGCGAAGGCCTCCGTACGCAGGTGACGATTTTCGTTCCGACCGGCTCCAACACTCTCCTCCAGGATATCCAGGTCACTAACCTCGACAAGGCTTCCAAGGAAGTGGACATTATCCCGGTTTATGAATTCAGCCACTTCGAAGCTGAAAAGCAGCTCACGAACGCCGACTGGGTTCCGCAGACCATGACCCTCAAGGGCCACTGGGAAAAGGACGGCCACGTCGTGCTCGAACAGTACGCTTACATGAAGCGTGACTTCGCCGTGAACTATGTGACTGCTAACTGCAAGGTCGGTAGCTTCGATGGCGACCGCCGCGTGTTCCTCGGCGCAAACGAAATGGGTTCCTGGGCCGCTCCGCTCAGCCTCGCCAACAAAGAACTTTCCAACAGCGAATGCGACCGTGGCGACAACATTGCCGCTCTCATGATCCACGCTGGCAAGATTGCCGCCGGCAAGACCTTCCGCACCTGCACCCAGCTCGGTCAGGAACAGAGCCTGAAGGTTGCCTCCAAGGCAATCGCCAAGTACCGCGACTTGAAGAACGTCGACAAGGCTTTCGACGAACTCGCCAAGTTCTGGGAAAAGTACCTCTCTACGATCCAGGTGCAGACTCCGGATGCAGCGTTCAACTCCATGGTGAACGTGCACAACCCGCGTCAGTGCCACACCACCAAGAACTGGAGCCGCTACCTGTCCCTGTATCAGCTGGGCTACGGCACCAGCCGCGGTATCGGTTACCGTGACTCCAGCCAGGACCTCATGGGCGTGATGAGCCACATGCCGGAAGAAGCTCTCCAACTCGCCAAGAACCTCCTCTCCGTGCAGCGTCCGGAAGGTAACGCCATGCACCAGTACGCTCCGCTCGCCCTCGAAGAAGACAACGGCAACGAAGCTAACGCCGGTGACTCCCGCGAAAAGAAGGGCGTGCTCGACGAAAACGGCAACCCGGCTTACGCTGACTGGTATGGTGACGACCACCTGTGGATCGTTCTCACTATTGCCAACTACCTCAAGGAAACCGGCAAGATGGACCTCCTCAAGAAGGAAGTTCCGTTCTACGAAGCCGGCAAGAAGCGCGCTCAGCGTGAAAAGGGCACCGTGCTCGAACACCTCAAGCGCTCCCTCAACTTTACCCGTACTCACCTCGGTAAGCACGGCCTTCCGCTCCTCGGCTTTGCCGACTGGAACGACTGCATGAACCTCCCGCTCGGTGCAGAATCCTCCTTCAACACGGGCCTCTATGCTAAGGCTCTCCTTGAAATGATGGACATCTGCGAAGCTCTCGGCGACACCAAGTCTGTCGAAATGTACAAGGGCTGGTACGAAGACGTCAAGAAGGCCTTCAACGACAGCGCTTGGGACGGCAAGTGGTGGGTCCGCTGGTTCGACAAGCAGGGCAACGCCTACGGCACCAACAAGGCCAAGTACGGCAAGATTTACTGCAACAGCCAGTCCTGGTCTGTGATTTCTGGCATTGCTACTGGCGACCGTGCCGTGATGGGCATGGACAGCCTGAACAAGCTCCTCAACACCGCCAACGGCGTGAAGAGCTCTACTCCGGGCTACCGCGGCTTCGACCCGAACGTGGGTGGCATTTCTACCTATCCTCCTGGAGCCAAGGAAAACGGCGGTATCTTCCTCCACACCAACCCGTGGGTGATGATTGCCGAAACGATTCTCGGCCGTGGCGACAAGGCCTTCCAGTATTACAGCCAAATTAACCCGGCTGCCAAGAACACCAAGCTCGACGAGTTCGAATCTGAACCGTATTGCTATCCGCAGAACATCCTCGGTGACGAACACAAGCAGTTCGGTATGGGCCGTAACGCATGGCTCTCCGGTACCAGCTCCTGGACCTACCAGGCTGCAACGCAGTTCATCATCGGTGTCCGCGCAAGCTTCAAGGGCCTCATCGTGAATCCCTGCATCCCGAGCTCTTGGGATGGCTTCAAGGTGACCCGTAAGTTCCGCGGTGCTACCTACGAAATCGAAGTGAAGAACCCGAAGCACGTGTGCAAGGGTGTCGCCGAGATGATCGTCGATGGCAAGAAGATTGACGCTGACGTGGCCCCGATTTTCACGAAGGGTGTGCACAAGGTCGTCGTCACTCTGGGCTAAGAAACACATATAGCCGTCGCGATAGTTCGTCACTCTCGCCCTCACGTATTACTTATACGCTACGGGCGAGCGTTCCTGCTCTCGCTAGGCTCTCTGCGTTTCTTGATTAAACGATAATATTGCAAAAGGTCTGCTTCTAACGAAGCAGACTTTTTATATTTGTGCGCATGAAGAATCTCGATACGACGCTTTATTTTATTACGGATAGCACGACTGTGCCGGAAGATCGTTTTTTGCCTGTTGTCGAGGCTGCTTGCAAGGGTGGCGCGACCATTATTCAGTTGCGCGAAAAGGATCGGTCTACCCGCGAATACTTGGAGCTAGCCAAGGCGACGCACGAGATTACGGCTCGTTACGGGATTCCTCTGATTATTGATGACCGCGTGGATGTGGCCTTGGCGATTGGTGCCGAGGGCGTTCATGTGGGACAAAGCGATATGCCGGTGCGTTTGGCCCGTAAGCTCATGGGCGAGGGCAAGATTATCGGCGCTACCGCCAAAACGGTGCCGCAAGCGCTTGAAGCTTATGAGCAGGGGGCCGACTATCTGGGTTGTGGTGCAATCTATCCGACCACGACTCATGTAAAAACGGTGATTACTCCGGTTGAAACTTTGAAGGATGTTGTGAAGGCGGTGCCGATTCCGGTGAATGCCATTGGCGGGCTCAACAAGGACAACATCTTTGTGCTGAAAGGCTCGGGCATTGCGGGCATTTGCGCCGTGTCGGCGATTATGAAGGCGGCCGACCCGGAAAAGGCTACGCGAGAATTGAAGCAAGCTTTTCTAGAGCTTAAAAAATCGCTATAGATCCTTCGACAAGAAACCTATGGTTTCTTGCTCAGGATGACACAATGAGT
>CAMJQW010000090.1 GCA_946408125.1 uncultured Fibrobacter sp. | reverse complement strand
TGACTTCCTTCTCGGCATCGCCGATGGAGGTCGCTGCGGGGAGCTTGCCTTCAAAATTGTTGAGCACCAGGCGGTGTACGCGGTTCAGCACGTTACCGAGGTCGTTGGCGAGGTCGCTGTTGATGCGGCGCACGAAGGCGTCGTGCGTGAAGTTCGCGTCCTGACCCACCACCATTTCGCGGGCGAGGAAATAGCGGAACGCATCGATGCCGTACTTTTCCATGTAGTCCATCGGGTTCACCACGTTGCCTGCGGACTTGCTCATCTTTTCGCCGCCGTTCACGAGCCACCAGCCGTGGGCGAGGATGTGCTGCGGGAGCGGGATGTCGAGGGCCATGAGCATCGTCGGCCAGTACACGCTATGCGTGGTGAGGATGTCCTTGCCGATGAGGTGGTAGGTGGCGGGCCAGATCGGCGTGCCGTCGGCATAAGTCTTGTGGAATGCGGTGGAGGCGCTCACGTAGTTGAGCAGGGCGTCGAACCACACGTAGGTCACGTAGTCGGTGTCGAACGGCAGCGGAATGCCCCAGCTGAGGCGTGCCTTCGGGCGGCTGATGCAGAGGTCGTTCAGCGGCTGGCGCAGGAACCCGCGGATTTCGTTCCAGCGGTAGTCCGGCACAATCCAGTCCTTGTGGCTTTCCAAGAAGTCGATCAGCTTCTGCTGGTAAGAACCCATCTTGAAGAAGTAGTTCTTTTCCTTGAGCCATTCCACCGGGCGGTGGCTGATGGGGTCGCACTTGTTCTCGTCGAGTTCGTCTTCGCTGAAGAAGCGTTCTTCGCCGACGGAGTACCAGCCCTCGTATTCCTTCGAGTAGATTTCGCCCTTGTCCCAGAGCTTCTGCAGGCATTCCTGCACGAAAGCCTTGTGCTCGGGCATCGTGGTGCGGATAAAGAAGTCGTTGCCGATACCCATCTTTTTCCACAGGTCCTCGAAGCGGTGGTAGTACTCGTCCACGTGTTCCTGCGGGGTCACGCCGCGCTTTTCGGCAGCGCGCTGCACCTTCTGGCCGTGTTCGTCGGTACCGGTCAAGAAGAAGGTCTGGTAGCCCAAAATTTTGTGGAAGCGGGTGAGAATGTCCGCTAGGACGGTGGTATAGGAATGCCCGATATGCGGGGCGTCGTTAACGTAATAAATCGGCGTTGTAACGTAAAAATTTTTCATATGCGCAAATTTAGTAAAAGTGTGCAAGGCGAGTAATGCGCGAAAGCTTGCTTTCGCATATTTGAGCCGTAGCCACGGACGCCAAAGGCGTCAAAAAGGGTGTCATCCTGAGCGGAGTGAAACGGAGTCGAAGGATCCAGTTATGTATATTTCCTCAAAAAGAGGTATTTATGTCTTTCATGGATTTGGCCAAGAATCGTTATAGCTGCCGCGCCTTTACCGCCCAGGCCGTAGAACCCGAAAAACTCGCCCAGGTGCTCGAGGCGGGTCGCCTTTCCCCGACGGCGGTGAATGCACAGCCCGTGACCGTGAAGGTCATCAAGTCTCCCGAGGCGCTCGAAAAGATTCGCGGCATCACCCGCATGGCCTACAACGCCCCCGTGGTCCTGATGGTCTGTTACGACGAGCCCAACTGCTATACCGCCGAAAAGTACAATGACAATTTCAATAGCGGCGTGATGGATGCGAGCATCGTTACCACCTCGATGATGATGCAGGCGACCGACCTCGGGCTTTCGACCCTCTGGGCCCGCGGATTCAACGCCGCCTATATCGAAAGCGCGTTCAATTTTCCGGACAACTTAAAGCTTGCCTGCCTCCTGGATGTCGGCTATGCCGATCCCGAGAACGGTGGCCCTTCGCCCAGGCATCCCGTGCGCAAGAGCATGGAAGAGTTCGCTACTGAAATTTAGGGCTTTTAATCCAGCTTGAGCCGGTAGTCGTCCTTGATGACCGAACCGAGGTAGAGTTGGATTATGTTTTTAGCGTGCTCGCGCGCCCTGCGCTTGAGCTCGTCGTTGTTTTCTTCCTCGTATTTTTTCTGTTCGGTGATAAAGAACTGCTTGAAGTCCTCGAAGCGGATGTCGTTGAACCAGCCTTTCTTTTCCCAAAGGACTTGGATGCTCTCGAAGTCGATGCTGTGGCTTAGGATTTTCGGCTCGGGGAGGGTGATGAGGATTGTCTTCGTAACGGGATCGATATTGACCTTGACATTCTTCAGGTCGTAACCCAGCTTGACGTCACCCTGGTAAATCAGCATGAACTCCTTGATGGACTTGTTGATTCGCCAGTCGGGCATGTATTCCAGGAGCTTTTTCGCGTCCTGGTAGTTCGCATTCTTGCGGTAGTGGTGGTGCAGGGTGGCGAGTTCCGAGATTTCGTTGATTTGCTGTTCCACGAATGCGCTCGTGATGTCGGGCCCCTTGGGGGCTACGGGTTCCGGCTTTTTCATGACGAAAACCGTCGTGACTACCGTCGCGCACACGAGAAGGAGGAGGGATACCAGCTTTAGCGTCAACTTCATATTATAAATCTACGTCTTTTTTTCTAAATTTATCCCTGCAAAAATTCAAACAAGGATAAAAACATGCGCGATCAGTTCGAAAGCCCGCTTATCAAGCGTTATGCCAGCAAGGAAATGAGTTTCATCTTCAGCCCGCAGTACAAGTTCCAAACTTGGCGGAGGCTCTGGATTTACCTCGCCGAATCCGAAATGGAACTCGGCCTCCCCATTACGCAGGAGCAGGTGGACGAACTGAAGGCCCACGAGAAGGACATCAACTTCGAAGTCGCCGAAGAAGAAGAAAAGCGCCGCCGTCACGACGTGATGAGCCACGTTTACGCTTACGGCGTACAGTGCCCGAAGGCCAAGGGCATCATCCACCTCGGTGCAACGTCTGCATTCGTGGGCGACAACACCGACCTTATCCAGATGCAGCAGGCGATGATTCTCGTGCGCAAGCGCCTCTGCCGCGTGATGGACAAGCTTTCCAAGTTTGCGATGGAATACAAGGACATGGCCCAGCTCGGCGCCACGCACTTCCAGGCCGCCCAGCTCACGACTGTGGGTAAGCGCGCTTGCCTCTGGCTCCAGGACATGCTCATCGACCTCGAAGAACTGAACTTCCTCATCGAAGTTCTCCCGTTCCGCGGCGTGAAGGGCACCACCGGTACGCAGGCCAGCTTCATGGACCTGTTCAACGGCGATGAAGAAAAGATTATGGAACTCGACCGTCGCGTGACCGCCAAGGCGGGCTTCAAGCGTGTGCTCACTATCACCGGCCAGACTTACACCCGCAAGTGGGACAACCGCGTGAACCAGGTGCTCAGCTCCATCGCTCAGTCTCTGCATAAGTTTGCTACCGACATGCGTCTCATGCAGGGCGTGAAGGAAGTGGAAGAACCGTTCGAAAAGACCCAGATCGGTTCCTCTGCCATGGCTTACAAGCGTAACCCGATGCGCAGCGAACGTATTTGCTCCCTGGCCCGTTTCGTGATGGCTCAGGTGAACAGCACCGCCTTCACGCAGGCAACGCAGTGGT
>CAMJQW010000089.1 GCA_946408125.1 uncultured Fibrobacter sp. | reverse complement strand
CCTTCTTGAACATTTCCTTCATGCCCTCGTACTGCTTGAGCACGGCGTTCACGCGGGAAATCTCGGTGCCGGAACCTCTCGCGACGCGGGCCTTGCGGCTGCCGTCGAGGATCTGCGGCTTCTTGCGTTCCTTGGGGGTCATGGAGCTGAGCACTGCTTCCACATAAACTAACTGCTTCTCGTCGATCTGGTCGAGTGGGAGCTTGTTGAGTCCCGGGATCAGGCTCAAGATGTCCTTGATGCGGCCAAGCTTCTTGATGGTGCGGAGTTGCGTCAAGAAGTCGTTCAGGTCGAAGGTGTTGTTGAGGATCTTCTTCTTCAGGTCCTTCGCGTCCTTCTCGTCGATGACCTGCTGCGCCTTTTCTACGAGGCTAACCACGTCGCCCATGCCGAGGATGCGGCTCGCCATGCGGTCGGGGTGGAACAGTTCGATGTCCGGGAGCTTTTCGCCGACACCGATAAAGCATATGGGCACGCCCGTCATCTTCTTGATGGAGAGTGCCGCACCGCCGCGGGTGTCGCCGTCCATCTTGGAGAGGCACACGCCGGTAAAGTTCAGGCGGTTCCAGAAAGTTTCTGCAACGTTCACCGCTTCCTGGCCGATCATCGCGTCGGCCACGAACAGGATTTCGTCGGGGTGGACGGCGTCGCGGGCCTTTTCGAGTTCCTGCATCAGCTCTTCGTCGATCTGCAGGCGGCCTGCGGTATCGTAAATCACGAGGTCGAAGCCGTTGTCCTTCGCGTACTGGTAGCCGTGCTGGATGATCTCGACCGGATTGCCCTGGCCTTCGTCGTAGACGGGAATGCCGATGGACTTGCCGAGCACCTGCAACTGCTTGATGGCGGCGGGGCGGTAAACGTCCGCGGCCACGAGGAGCGGCTTCCTCTTCTTTTTGCTGCGCATCCAGAGGGCGATCTTGCCGGCGAAGGTCGTCTTGCCGGAACCTTGCAGGCCGACCATCATGATGCCCACGGGGGCGGGGCCGGAGAGGTTGATTTCCTTGGTCTCGCCGCCCATCACGGACACGAGTTCGTCGTGGATGATTTTCACGATCTGCTGACCGGGGGTCACCGAGGTGAGGACTTCGGAGCCCAGCGCCTTTTCCTTGACGGCCTTCACGAAATCGCGGGTCACGTTGAAGTTCACGTCGGCTTCGAGGAACGCGCGGCGCACTTCGCGCAGCGATTCGGCAACGTTTTCTTCGGTGAGCTTGCCCTGCCCGCGCAGGTTCTTGAGGGTAGATTCTAGAGAGTCGGTCAGCTGTGAAAACATAGTGGCGTAAAGATAGAAACTTTTGCTCGGTTAAGGAGTTTGAGATTCTTTTTTGATGCACCTAATGGAGATGGCTTTATCTTTTACAAAACTCGAATCGATGTCCAGCCTATCGTATTGACCGCGAAGGAATACTGCTGTGACAAACAAATCATCTTGTTGCTCGTTCGTCCAGAAGAATGCAGTTTCGTTTACTTGGTAAAAGACAGATCGATTTATACCGGCCGGAAGGGCTGCAAATCCTGCAAAGTCGGCTCCCTTGCCGTATTCGTACCAAAGATCCGAATTCGCCTTGAGCGCTTTTCCCGAGGCAATGGAGGTGACCGATGCAAGGTTCTTTACAAGCGTCTTAAAATCGTCTACCGAAGGAACTTCCCAATTTTCGGGACAGATTCCTTGTGTCGTCTTATCCTTGCAATCGTACTCCAAACCGCATTCCGATTCGGACTTGTTCTTCATTCCGGCCCAGGTGTAAAGTCTCCCGTAAGTGGCGCAGTCTCCTTCTTTGTAGATGCTTCCGCCACCGCACCAGCTTTGGATGCCGGGATTGAGCGTATAATTCAGATTTTGTGCCATCCAGGTTTGATTTCCGATGACCACGGTCTTGTAAACTTGTCCGTCTCGGTCATCCGTGAATTCGCCGTATGTAATGTCAGGGTTTAAGTACGTACTTGCCGGTTGGTTTGTCGGTTCCTTGATGATCGGGCCAAGATCAATCGTATAGGCGGGGGGCTCAATCACGGTTGCAGAAAGATTGGCAGGGTCGCTTTCGACTTCATCCTTTATGCAGCGAATGGCGACGGCGTAGCTTGCTGAGTTGCTTGCGTATGTGAGCGAATAATGTCCGGGGGCCAAATCCGCAATGTCCTTAGAACGGGAGTAAGATTTCTCTTGATTCCAAACCCAAAAGATTGCACTTTCCGCAAGGGAGGATCCTTCTAAAATGTATCCCGAGGGCACGGCATTGAACCTGAAATAATTGTCTAGAGGAATAGAGGTGTCCCATATTCCGGATTTGTCCAAAAGGTGCTTAGGGGCATATTCGTAGGGGTAGAAACCCGAGGTGTCGCCTTCGATATTTGCCGTTTTTCCAAGAATTCTCCACTCATTATAAGAGGGAATGTGCCAACCGTCGGGGCAGATTCCTTGGCCACGGCAGCTGGTACTGAAAAAGTCTGGACATTCTTCGGGCGCTGTATTGAAAAGGTTTGCAGAATCCGTTGCAGCCGGATAGGTGTAGAGCCTTCCGAATTTGGCGCAGTCTCCGTGCTTGTTTCCCTGAACGCCTATGCCGCCACACCAATTGTTGGGTTGGATTACATCGGTCTCGGGATAATAGTTGGTGTAATTGTAATTCAGGTTCTGGGCCATCCATGTCTGAGTGCCAATGGTGACCGTCTTGTAATATTGCCCGTCGCGGGAATCTTTAAGGAGCCCGAAGCGGGAACCGGATGGGTCTATCGGTTCAGAAGAACTGGATTGAATCGAGGAACTGGATTTCACCGAAGAACTTGACTTTGCCTGGCTGCTGGAGCTAGACTGAATGCTGAAACTCGATTGAATGCTGGAACTCGATTGAATGCTGGAACTTGATTGGACGCTGGAACTTGACTGAACGTTGGAGCTGGATTGGGCGCTGGAACTTGATTGAGAGCTGGAGCTCGACGATGCGGAGTTGCTAGAACTTGACTTGGCAGAAGAGCTTGAAACATCGGAGTCGGTCTTGTCCGAAACCCATTTCCAGGAGTCTTTCTCGTTGAGACAGGTTCGGTAAGAATCATCTTCTTCAATATAGACGACGGTGTTTTCTTGCAACTTGTTGCATGAGTGTTCATTCAGTTCTTCAATGGTCGTCAGGGAAATGGGCGAGTTTGCTGTGGCGGGGGAGCTTTCGCTGCTAGAATCTCCGCACGAAGTTAAAAGAATGGCTGCACAAGCAATCAAAAGATGGGTTATGTACTTCATATGTAATTCCTTTTGCTTGTGGGTTTAGTCCTTTACGCAGCGGATTGCAGAGGGGTAGTCCTTGTCGTAGTATTCATTTGTGTAATAGTAGTATTGAGGATAGTTTTTGCAGATAACCTGAGGGGCTTGCGTGGTGCCGTTGACGGAGTTTGATAGCCAGAAAAGATGTTTGGTTGTCGAATTAGTGTCGGGCATGGTTCCCCAGAAATCGTACTTGTTGAGCAAAAGGCTGTATGCACTGTCATTTTCCGTTTTGACGGTGTTGAAAAGGGCTTCCCAGTCGTTAAAGAGGGGCAACCGCCAACCGCTAGGACAAATGCCTTGATAGTGTCGCGATGGGCACACGTTGTTGTTGCCGCACCCTGTATTGATGGAATCCATGGCGGCACCCCATGTATACAGACATATGTCTTCTGAACATTTTGTTTTTCCCTTTAGCGAGGGAACGGCAGCGGAGTCTGCGAATCGGAGATTTTCGATCATCCAGGTCAAGGTGTCGATGGT
>CAMJQW010000088.1 GCA_946408125.1 uncultured Fibrobacter sp. | reverse complement strand
TTCAATAAACCTTTCATTAGAAATAGCCCTCCCTCTTGCGGCGTTCCATGCTGCCCGCGGCTTCGTTATCAATCACGCGGGAAGTGCGTTCCGAAGATACCGCGCTCAAGGTTTCGTCAATGATTTCGTCAAGCGTCGTGGCGGTCGATTCAATGCCGCCCGTGAGCGGGTAGCAGCCCAGCGTGCGGAAACGCACCGACTTGATTTCCGGCGTTTCGCCTTCTCGCAGCGGAAAACGGTCATCATCCACCATGATGATGTTGCCGTCGCGCACCACGACCGGGCGCGGGGCCGCAAAGTACAGCGGGACAATGTCAATCTTTTCGCGCTTGATATACTGCCAGATGTCCTTTTCGGTCCAGTTCGAAATCGGGAAAACGCGGATGCTTTCGCCCTTGTTAATCTTGGTGTTGTAAAGTTTCCACATTTCGGGGCGCTGGTTTTTCGGGTCCCAGGCGTGGGCGGAATTGCGGAACGAAAAGATTCTCTCCTTCGCGCGAGACTTTTCTTCGTCGCGCCTGCCGCCACCAAATGCCGCAGTGAAGCCGTACTTGTTCAGCGCCTGCTTCAAAGCTTGTGTCTTCATGATGTCGGTGTAGGCCGAACCGTGATCGAACGGGTTGATGCCTTGCTTGACGCCATCCTGGTTGATGTATTCCAGCATTTCGATGCCGAGTTTTTTTGCGATATTGTCGCGGAACTCAATCATCTCGCGGAACTTCCACGTGGTGTTCACGTGCAAGAACGGAAAAGGCGGCTTTTCGGGATAGAAGGCCTTCATGGCCAAATGCAGCATGACGGAACTGTCCTTGCCAATCGAATACAGCATCACCGGCTTTTCGCATTCGGCAGCGACTTCGCGGATGATGTAGATGGCTTCGGCTTCCAGCTCGTCGAGGTGTGAAAATTCGCTCAAATTAAATCTCCATTAAGATTCCGGGCCAAGCCCGGAATGACGAATGTTGTGAATTCTTTTAATACTTATTTGATTCCTTGGGGTCGATATCGATAGTCTTGACGTTGCCGTCGTTCAGTTCAAAAATCCAGCGCACGATATCGTTCTTCTCGCCCTTGACTTTTTCGGTATGCACCTTGCAGCCCTTGCCGCCAATGTCTTCACCGAGGAAGAATCGGATGGCATGAACCGGGCATTCCTTGATGCACGAGGTGCAACCCCAGCAGTCCTTGGGGTACTTGATAAACGCTTTCTTGTTCTCGTTTATCTTGATTAACGTGCCGGGGCAAACGTCGTGGCAGCGCCTGCAACCAATGCACTTGCCTTGATCAATGCTGATGCTCATAGTTCCTTTGCCCTTCTGCAGTAAGTTCGCGCAAGATGATTTTAATTTGTCCGTTTTCGAGACGGGAATTCACGTACTTGCGGAAGCGTTCGTTGTCTTTTTCGGGATAGTCGGTGTTTTCGGCGAAGCTGTGCCAACGCGTTTCGTGGCGGGCAGCCAGGTGCGCAATCACGCTCTTGCAAACCGTGAGGCGCTCCTTGAGTTCGTAGATGTACATGACTTCTTGCAAGTCGTCTGCATGCAGGCCACTCACACGAGACTCGATATTTTCTATTTCCCTGAGGGCAACCGCTAGTTGATTTTCGCTATAACGATAGCCTGTCTTGATACCGCCTGCATAAGTGTCCATAGCCGCTTGCATCGCTTCTTCAAGATTTTCAGCGGTGTCCGTGCCGTTCTTGTTATTGAGGAACTTATCGATTTCTGCGATGTGGTTTTCAATCTCGCCCTCCTTAATGGTTGCTTCGGCATGCTCAGCAACCTTAAATTGCATGTCAGGTCCCTGAGCTTGCCGAAGGGCCGACAAACTCTCTATATATTCCACAGCGCTCTTTGCTGCAATCTCGCCTTCGGCAAGAGCTCCCGTCACGTACTTTTGCGGTGCGCCACCGGCAACATCGCCCGCGGCATAGAGACCTTCAATAGTCGTCGCGCGCTTGGTATCCACCCAGTATCCGCTTGCGGTGTGGCCGCCCACGATGTAGGGTTCCGTTCCTTCGATTTCCACATTCGCCTTCGACGGCGTGTCGTTTTCAATCCAGCGAATCGTCTGCGATGGAGCCATGTTCAGGTAAGCCTTCAAAAGCGATTCTTCCTGTTCAGGCGTAATCCCGACAGTGCGCAGGTAGCACGGCCCACGGCCTTCCAGATTTTCAGCCACCGTCCCGTAAACGCGTTCGGAGGTAGAAATCCCGTACTTCGTCTCGTAAACTTCTCCGAGCGCATTCACCTGCTTGGCGCCCACGCCCTGCGCAAGCGTTCCCGTCGGGGCAATCGTGTCCTTGCAACGGAGCGCAATAAAACGCATCTCGAAGGTCGTCATCTCGGCACCATGACGGATGCCCATCGCATAGCCCGCACCCGTATTGAACGGCGGGTACCACATTTTATGTCTAGAAAATCCCGGATTGTTCGGGCGGTAAAGCCCGGCGGCACCGCCCGTCGCGACAATCACGGCACGCGCCTCGATGGCGTAAAAAGTATCGTTCTCTATCCCGAAACCGAACGCGCCGTCAATCCTGTTGTCGTGAACGGAAAAATCGAAAATGTTCACGTGGTTCAGCACCTGAACGTTCGGCGCCTTCGCGACTGCCGCAGCCAGAATCGGCTTGATGTTCTCGCCGTTGATTTTGATGTTGCGATTCCCGCGAGTCACATACTTGCCGTCCTTGTCCTTCAAGATGACCAGGCCCAGCTTTTCCAAGTGCGCCGTGACTTCGTTGAACTTCTCGGAGATGGAATAGAGCAAGTCCTCGCGGACAATCCCGTCGGCATCCTTCTTCGCGTATTCCACGTAATCCCTGGGTGTGCGGCCTTCGGTAATGTAGGCATTCAGTGCGTTTACACCAGCCGCGAGGCAGCCGCTCCGCTTGATATTTGCCTTCTCGACGACTAGTATCTTGAGGCCAGCGCCTTTATTTTCCGCGGCATTTGACGCGGCAGTAATAGCCGCATAACAGCCGGCCGTTCCGCCGCCTATAATCAGCAAATCCGTTTTAAGCCGTTCTATCTTCACAGCATCTCCGTACAACTTTTGGTGCTGCCAAATATAGAACGCGATTTTTACCCCGTCCAATACAATGTTTTTATGCGGAGTTATCGAATTTTTCTATAAGAAAAGCCCATCGGGCGTTCCCGACAGGCTCTTGAAAATGTTCATTACAGCCAGTTTTACACTTCTTTCCGAAAGCTTGGATAAGCGAGTATAGCGAGGCCGCAGACCCCGAAGCTGTACAACTAGTACAGCGAGAGGGTCGAGAACGAAGCTAGACGAAGCTTAGACAACTTTCGTCATGCCGGACATGCGTTCGCGCAGCCACGCACCGACTTCTTCCACCGGATGCTGACGGATGTTCTTGTTCACCTTGATGAGTTCTTCGTTATCGACGGCGGTGGTCTTGCCTTCGCCGTAGATAGCGCCGATGTCGTCTTTCTTCACTTCGTTCTTCATGAAGTCGGCGAGCAGAGGCACGCACTTGTTGGCGAACAGGTAGCAACCGTATTCGGCGGTGTCGCTGATCACGCGGTTCATTTCGTACAACTTCTTACGAGCGATGAGGTTGGCGATAAGCGGAGTTTCGTGGAGGGATTCGTAGTAGGCGCTCATCGGCTTGATGCCCACGGAGCACATGGTTTCGAATGCGAGTTCCACACCGGCCTTGATCATAGCGGTCATGAGAACGCCGCGGTCGAAGTATTCCTGTTCGGTGATGACCTTGTCGGTAGCTTCGACCTTTTCGAATTCGAGCTCGCCCGTTTCGCCACGCCA
>CAMJQW010000087.1 GCA_946408125.1 uncultured Fibrobacter sp. | reverse complement strand
TGACGAAGTCACCCACGTTCACGATGGGCTTCTGGTTGATGCAGGAATCCTGGTTGGAACGCTCGAACTTGCGGAGCTTGTATTCGTCGATAGGATCCTTGCCGAGGAATTCGTAGTTTTCGCCGAGACCGGTGAGCGGTTCGAAGTTGCCGTTCACCATGTTGCCGCGCTGCACCGTGATGTTGCGGGCGTCAACGAAGGTCACGCGGCCGTCGTGCTTGGCGCGGACAACCGTACCCGAGTCGAGGGCGGCGCGGCGTTCGAGGCCGGTACCCACCACGGGGGCTTCTGCACGGAGCAGAGGCACAGCCTGGCGCTGCATGTTAGAACCCATCAAGGCACGGTTAGCGTCGTCGTGTTCGAGGAACGGGATAAGACCAGCGGCCACGGACACAATCTGCATCGGGGCCACGTCCATGAGGTCGACGCGTTCGGTTTCGGTGTCGCCCACGGCGATGGAGTCTTCGCGGCGGATGTGCGGGTATTCGCTCTTGTCGCGGACAATGACGTATTCATCGCTGAAGCGGTTGTTCTCGTCGAGTTCCGTGCTTGCCGGAGCGACCCTGAAGGAGTCTTCTTCGTCGGCGGTGAGGAAGGTGATGTAGTCGGAAACGACCTGCTGCACCTGGTCGCTCACCTGCACGTAGTCGGCCTTGCCGTCAAAGTTGTCGAGCAAGAAACCGTTCTTGTGGAAAGAGGTTTCGCCTTCGGCGTTCTTCACTTCGAATACCTTGTTCACAAAGCAGTCGAAGAGGTCGCGCTGGCGATTGTCGAGGTTCATGCGGACGGAGTCCTTTTCCTTCTGCGTGAGCTCGAGCTGCACGAAGAGGTGCGGGTCATGAACGAAACCCTTGAAAATGCCGAAGTGCCACTTTTCTTCGGGGAACTTCACGATGTTGCCGTTCACATCCTTGAAGTCGACGAGGCCGACGATGCGGTACGGAGTTTCGATGAAGCCGAAGTGGTTCACCACTGCGTAAGAAGCGAGCGAGTTGATAAGACCGATGTTCGGGCCTTCCGGAGTCTCGATCGGGCAGAGGCGGCCATAGTGCGTGTAGTGAACGTCACGGACTTCGAAGCCCGCGCGTTCGCGGGAAAGGCCACCGGGACCGAGAGCGGAGAGACGGCGCTTGTGCGTGAGTTCGGAAAGCGGGTTCATCTGGTCCATGAACTGAGACAGCTGGCTGGAACCGAAGAACGCCTGCACGACAGAGGACACCATGCGGGTGTTCACGAGGTCGCGCGGAGTCGGCTGCTCTTCCTCGGAATGGAGGGAGAGGTTCTCGCGGATGACACGGGACATACGGGAGAGACCGACAGAAATCTGGTTGGCAAGGAGTTCGCCCACAGAACGGGTGCGGCGGTTGCCCAAGTGGTCGATATCGTCGAGCGTGTAGCCTTCGGAGCCGTTGTAGAGGCCGACCATGTATTCGATAATCGCGAGGAAGTCCGCCTTGCTCATCGTCATCGTGGTGAGGCTCGGCATCTTGAATTCCGGGCCCTGTTCGGCGAGGATGGAGAGGATGGAGGACGTGTAGACCTTCGCGTTCAAGCGGTAACGACCGACTTCGCCGAGATCGTACTTGCGCGGGTCGTTCAGGAACATGGCGTTGAAGAACGCTTCGGCCGTCTGGAGGTTCGGGGCTTCTTCCTGCTGCTGGTGGGTCACGGAGTAGATCACCTTGAGGGCGTCTTCGCGGGACTTGGTCTTGTCGGCAGCGAGGGTGTAGTGGATAAGGAGGTTTTCTTCTTCCTTCGAGAGGAGCGTGATCTGGTCGACGCTGCTTTCGAGGAGGCGTTCGAGCTTCTTGTCGTCGATGACGGTGTTCGCCTCGATGATGATTTCACCGGTGCTGGCGTCGACGACGTCGTTGAAGACGATGCGGTCGATGAGGACGGACTTTTCGCCGTTCTCGTCGAGGACGTTCGCGAGTTCCTGCACGGAGACTTCCTCGGTCTTCTTGTAGAAGAGGTTCAGGATGTCCTGCGTGGTTTCGTAGCCGATGCAGCGGAGCATGGCCGTCGCGGCAATCTTCTTCTTGCGGTCGATGATGAGGTAAAGGGTATCGCCCTCGGTATTGAATTCAACCCAGGCACCACGGTGCGGGATGATACGGCTCTTGTAGTCGGAGCGGCCGTTGGGCTGCATTTCTTCGTCGAAGCTCACGCCCGGAGAGCGGTGCAGCTGGGAGACGACTACGCGTTCGGCGCCGTTGATGATGAACGTCCCGTTCTCGGTCATGATCGGGAGTTCGCAGATGAGGACGTCGTTCTTGACTTCTTCCTTGAGCTTGCGGTCTTCGCCGTCTTCCTCGAAAATCTGGAGGGAAAGCTTGGCGAACAGCTCCATGGAGTAGGTCAGGCCGCGTTCGCGGCACTCGGGGATGCTGTATTTCGGAATGCCGAAATAATAGCCTTCGTACTTGAGGGAAAAGAGTTCCTTGAGGTCGGTGATCGGGAAGATATCCTGGAACACACGCTCGAGGCCAACTTTCATCCTTTTGTCTTGCGGGATGCTGGCCTGAAGGAATTGCTCGTATGAAGCCTTCTGGACTTCAATCAGGTACGGGAGTTCCAGCTGGAACTTGTTGGAGGAATAGCTTTTTCGCTCCGTGGTCATTTGAAATACCTCATCCGGTGAAGAGCTTTTTTATCTAAAAATAGCAAAAAATAGTGACAAACATTATACACCAAAAGCCCGCACGTACAGTGCAGGCAGTTGGCATATAATAAGTCAATGAAGTGAAAGCATTACTTCAGAGCGACCTTTGCTCCGAGATCTTCCAGGTCCTTCTTGAGCTTTTCAGCGTCAGCCTTCGGCATTGCTTCCTTAACCACGCTGTTGGCCTTTTCGACCAGGTCCTTGGCTTCCTTGAGGCCCAGACCGGTGATGGCACGGACGGCCTTGAGGACGTCCATCTTCTTAGCGCCGCATTCGACGAGGATGACGTCGAATTCAGACTTTTCTTCAGCAGGAGCGGCAGCAGCAGCGGCCATTACGACGGCGCCACCGGCAGCAGCTTCGATGCCGTGGGTTTCTTTAAGGTAGTCAGCCAAAGCCTTGGCTTCGAGAAGGGTAAGACCAACGATTTGATCGCCCAATGCCTTGATATCAGTTGCCATGATGTGTTTCTCCGATTATTCCGTTTAAAAGTTTTGGTTTGTGGTTTGTTGTTAAGCTTCCGGTGCAGCAGCAGCTTCGGGAGCCACTTCGGGGGCCGCTTCGGAACCCGATTCTTTTTCCAGCTTTTCCTGGAGTGCCTTGATTTGGCCGGCGATCGTGCCACCAGGTCCGAGAGCGATGGCGACGATCTGAGCGATCATGCCCTTGCGATCCGGGATCTTGGCGAGGTTCACGACTTCGGAGCCAGGCATCGGCTTTCCATCGAGGAAGACGCTCTTGGCGATCAAGAAATCGGGGTTTGCTTTGTGGAATGCTTCAATTTCGCGGGCAGGCAGAAGCGGGTCATCTGCGAAGCCGACCATCACGGATGTTGCACCGGTCAGCATTTCGTCGAGACCTTCGACCTTGAGAGCGGCGAGCACGCGCTTGAGAAGAGTGTTCTTCACAGCGTGGTACTTGACACCCTTGGAGGCGAGAGCCTTGCGGAGGGCGTTGTCCTTTTCGACAGTGATGCCCTGGTAATTGAGCAAGTAGACGGCGGTGGCATCCTTGAAGGATTCAACGAGGGCGTCCACGGTCTGTTGTTTTTTAACTACAGCTTTCATGGTTTCTCCTATCGTGTCAGTGCCATATCAAGTTTGATGCCCGGGGCCATCGTAGCCGTCAAAGTGAGGCTCTTGATGTATGTGCCCTTAGAAGATTGCGGCTTGTTCTTCACGACAGAGTCGATGACAGACTGGGTGTTTTCAGCCAGCTGGTCGACGGTGAAGGAGAGCTTGCCAACAGGAGCGTGAACGTTCGCACCCTTGTC
>CAMJQW010000086.1 GCA_946408125.1 uncultured Fibrobacter sp. | reverse complement strand
AACTCGTGAACGATGGCGGTCTCGGCGGTAAGTTTGAACTCCGCAACGTTCCCAATGACGAACCGGGCATGAGCCCGTTCGAAATTTGGAGTAACGAATCGCAGGAACGTTACGTTATCGCTATTGCAGGTGATAAGTTGGATGTGTTTGACGCAATTTGTAAGCGTGAACGCTGCCCGTACGCCGTGGTGGGCGAGGCCATTCCTGAAAAGCACCTGACGCTTACCGACAAGCACTTCGGTACGACTCCGATTGACATGCCGCTTGGCGTGCTCCTCGGCAAGCCGCCCCGCATGATCCGTAACGAAAAGAGCCAGAAGCGCCCGCTTTCTTCCACGGTGGTTCCTGCTGATGCCTCCATCAAGGATGTGGCTCACCGCGTGCTTGCAAACCCGACCGTCGCCGACAAGACGTTCCTCATTTCTATCGGTGACCGTTCTGTGACGGGTATGATTTGCCGCGACCAGATGGTTGGCCCGTGGCAGGTTCCGGTTGCTGACTGCGCCGTGACCTCTGCAACGCTCGATACTTACGAAGGTGAAGTCATGAGCATGGGCGAACGCGCTCCGATTGCCTTGATTTCTCCGGCTGCTGCCGCTCGTATGACGGTGGCTGAATCCCTCACCAACATGGCTGCCGCTTGCGTGCCTGATATGGGCCGCGTGAACTTGTCCGCAAACTGGATGGCCACGCCGAACTACGAAGGCGACGGCGCCGACCTTTACGAAGCCGTGAAGTCCATCGGTATGGAACTCTGCCCGGATCTCGGCATCACGATTCCGGTGGGTAAGGACTCCATGAGCATGAGCACCGTGTGGCAGGACGACAAGGGCAGCCACCGCGTGACGGCCCCGATTTCGCTTGTGATTAGTGCGTTTGCTCCGTGCGCTGACGTGCGCAAGACGCTTACTCCGCAGTTGCTGCAGGATAAGGATTCGACGCTCGTGCTCGTTGACCTGGCCCGTGGCAAGAACCGCATGGGTGCCTCTATCGCAGCCCAGGTCTACAACAACCTCGGTGACAAGGCTCCGGATGTGGACAGCGCAAAGGAACTCCGCGCCTTCTTCGAGACCATCCAGAAGCTCAATGCGGCCGGCAAGATTATGGCCTACCACGACAAGAGCGATGGCGGCCTCTACACGACGGTTGCCGAAATGGCGTTCGCAGGCCACGTGGGCGTGACGCTCGATGCGGCCGCCCTCAAGGGTAACCTCATCGACGCCCTCTTCAACGAAGAACTCGGCGCCGTGCTGCAGGTCGCCAATGCTGACCTCGCCGCTGTACGCGACGCCTTTGCCGCTGCCGGCCTCGGCGATACCGTTTCTGAAATCGGTACGCTCAATGATTCTTACAACTTGGTCATTGGCGACTACGCCGAAGGCCTCTCGGATCTCCGCGCCATCTGGAGCGACACGACCCGCCGCATCGCGGCCCTCCGCGATAACCCGGATTGTGCCGAAAGCGAATACACGCTCAAGCTGGAACAGGACAATCCGGGTATCACGCCGAAGGTGACCTTCGACGTGGCGGCGGGTGCAAAGGTCGTGAAGGACTACGCAAGCCGCCCGAAGATGGCTATCCTCCGCGAGCAGGGCGTGAACGGCGAACTCGAAATGGCTGCCGCCTTCCAGAAGGCTGGCTTCGAGTCCATCGACGTCCACATGACCGATATTCTCGAAGGCCGCATCTCGCTCAAGGACTTCAACGGCCTTGTGGCTTGCGGTGGCTTCAGCTACGGTGACGTTCTCGGTGCCGGTGAAGGCTGGGCCAAGAGCATCCTCTTCAACCCGAAGGCCCGCGCCGAATTCGAGGCCTACTTCAACCGCAAGGACACCTTCACACTCGGTGTCTGCAACGGCTGCCAGATGGTCTCTAACCTCAAGGACTTGATTCCGGGCGCCAAGCACTGGCCGCGCTTTGTGCAGAACCTCTCCGAACGCTTCGAGGCCCGCTTCTGCACGCTCAAGGTCGAAGACACTCCGGCTGTGCTCCTCAAGGGCATGGCAGGCTCCGTGCTCCCGATTGCGGTCGCACACGGCGAAGGCCGCGCAGAATTCGCTAGCCGCGAAGCCGCCGAAGCCTGCCTGGGGACCGGTCTCGTGGCGCTCCGCTACGTGGACGGCAAGCACGAATACACCGAACGCTACCCGCTGAACCCCAACGGCTCTCCGTTCGGTATCAACGGCCTCTGCTCCGAAGACGGTCGCGCCCTCGTCATGATGCCGCACCCCGAACGCGTGTTCCGTACCTGCCAGTACTCCTGGCACCCGGCGGACTGGGGCGAAGACGGCCCGTGGATGCAGCTCTTCCGCAACGGTCGCATCTTTGTCGGTTAATTTCGTTGATTAAGCGCTATTCCAGGGCGAGTTCGTTCTGGATAGCGCCTTCCATGCAGAGCAGCCGGCGCTTGATGTCGGTGCCGAGCGCATAGCCGCTAAGTTTTCCCCTGCTGTTGATGACTCGATGGCAGGGGATTATTATAAGCATCGGGTTCTGGTGAAGTGCGTTGCCTACGGCGCGTTCGGCTCCCGGATGCCCGATGGAATCGGCGACCTGCTTGTACGTGCGCGTTTCGCCGTAAGGAATCTCGCGGACCTTCTCCCAAACGAGCGTCTGGAAATCCGTGCCGTGCATCTTGATGGGGACGCTGAATTCCTTGAGTTTTCCGGCGAGGAAGCTGTTGAGCTCGCGGACAGCCTTGGAGTACACCTGCGCGGTGCGGCCACGGACCTTAGCCTCGCTTTCGGGGCCCGCGTAGGCGCATGCCTGCACGCTGCTCGGGCGCACGGCAGCGCTGTTGCCGTCTTCGTCGGGAGTCGCGTTGAAACGGAGGCCGCAAAGCTTGGCCCCTTCGAACGTGAATACCCATTCGCCCCACACGTTCCTGTGGTGTACGACGGTAAAGCGTGAATCCGTGAAATCCATGACCTGAATATAAATTATTCAGGCCCTAGTCGTTTCCCCAGATTTTCAAGATGTCCTGGTAAAGGTCTACGCGGCGGTCGCGGAAATGCGGCCACCAGCGGCGGTTTTCCTCGGTTTCGGCCAAGTTGACCTCGACAATGCTTGCTCCCAGGAAGTCGACTTCGCACTTGTGCATCAGGAATCCGTCGGGAGCGGCCACGAACGAGGTGCCCCAGAACGTGAGCTCGCCCTCGGTACCAATGCGGTTCGCCGAAAGCACGAACGTGCGGTTCGCGATGGCGTGCCCGCGCATCACGGTCACCCAGCTGTCCTGCTGGCGCGGGTAGATTTCCTTGGGTTCGGACTTCATCCAGCCGATGGCGGTGGGGTAGATGAGGATGTCGGCACCCTTGAGGCTCATGATGCGGGCGGCTTCGGGGAACCACTGGTCCCAGCAGATAAGCACGCCGAGCGTCCCGGCCGAGGTTTTGATGGGCTCGAAGCCCGTGTCGCCGGGGATAAAGTAGTACTTCTCGTAAAAGGCGGGATCGTCGGGGATGTGGCTCTTGCGGTACAGCCCTGCGATGCTGCCGTCACGTTCGAACACGAAGGCGCTATTGTGGTATATGCCGCGGGCGCGCTTCTCGAAGAACGGGAACACGATGACCGCCCCGATTTCCTTGGCGATGCCCTGCCACTGCTTTACGAGCGGGCTATCCTTCTCGATGGCCATGTCGAAAAAGTCGGCATTTTCCTCGAACGGGAAATACGGCGTGTGGAACATCTCGGGCAGCACGACCAGGTCGATGCCCTGCCCCTTGAGCGCGAGCGCCTGCTCTACGTACCATTTGTTGTTGGACTCGGCGTCGCCGGTCCACTTGCCTTGCAGCGTGGCGGTCTTGATCTTGTTCATGCGATACAATTTAGAAAAGCGTAAGTGCGCGGGGTTCCGTTTTTTCTAGATTTACGCCGTAAAATTTAAAAAGGCAAAAAAATGAAACTCTCCAAGTACTTTTACGTGACGCTCCGCGAAACGCCGAGCGATGCCACCATGCCCAGCCACATCT
>CAMJQW010000085.1 GCA_946408125.1 uncultured Fibrobacter sp. | reverse complement strand
AGCACCTCCCGAAGGAACTCTCCGAAATCATCGACATGATCCAGGATCGCCTCAACAAGGCATAATGAGGCTTAATCAGCCTTAGTTAGATTTCCTCCTAACAAAATGTCCCCGTGACCGCAAGGTTGCGGGGATATTTTTTATAAACTAAAGCGTTTTAAGTTATATTAGAGGTATGCTTAAAAAAGTTGTTCTTTGTGTGCTTGCCGCACTTTCGTTCTCCTTTGCCGAGTTCTACTTTGCGTATGACGCGCCTGAAGGAAGTGACACCGTTTCCATTGAAGTTTTCAACTGCGATAGCGACAGCGTCAGTTTCTCCATGCGTAAACGCGAACTGGCGAAGCAGTTCAAGACCTGCGCAGGGAAGCGCTCGAACTACACGGTTTCTGTACTGTTCTTTACGGTGGCGGAAGGGGAGACCGGAGCCGCCGAGGAGGCCGAATGCTTCAAGGCGTACTCCGATTCGCTGTTCCTGTTTGCGAGGTGTGGCGAGGCCGCCCTTTCCGGCAAGCCCCTGTTCTCGCTCGATGAACGCTTGGCCTACCAGTACTATTTCGGACTGTTCAATAATGTCCTCCAGTACATTAGGGATTATGAAAAATTCAACATAGCGTGGGAAGGCAAGGAGGGTCTCGACAAGTACAACATGGACGACGAGAAGAACGCTCTCGCCGCGATGACGTTCGAGAAAATGGAAACTGCCGTCGCCGATGCGCAGGGCTCGCGCGAGGACAAGGACATGCTTCTCCTTTACTACAAGTACTTGAGATCGAAGTATGATTTTCAGTACCGCTGCAGCATCAAGCCCGCCTTTATGTGCGATACGTCTTGGCTCGGGGAGCAGAAGGCGGAGTTCCTGAAGAAGTATCCGGAATCGCAGTACCGCGGTTTTATCGAGACGCAGATGCCCAGCTTTGCGGACCCGACAGAAGAAGAGAAAAAGCTTGCCAAGGAAGATGACGAAAAAATTGAGCAGAAGAACCGCGAACGTGCTATCGAACAGGAAAAGGCGGAACGCAACGTGTGGGTGGCGCTCTCCGGCATGGCGATGTTCGGATTCCCGGTTACCTATACGTCAGGTTTCGACGACAACTTCGATGTCTCAAACGCACTGACTTTGGGCCTCAAGGCATCGTGGCGCAGCGTGGTGTTGCAGTACCAGTATTTCCTTTCTTTCGGTGACAACAACAAGGGCGGCTCCGTGTCCGAGAAGGGCTACACGATTATGGGCGGCCTGATGCTTGGCCCCAAGAAGATATTTACCTTGGATGTGCTCTTCGGCCTCAGCTATATCGATACTTATCCGTCGGCCGAGGACATGCCAGAAGCAAACCTCGAAGACGAGTCCTGGACGCTCGCATTCCAGGGAACCTACTATTTCCCGATTTCGGACTCCTGGGACATTACCGCGCATATCCAGGCGCGCATGAATTTCGTCGAGAATTATTGCCGGGATACTTACTGGGATACGGAAGGATTCTCCGGCGATGGTCGGTGCGACGATCCGTACAGGAACGCCGACAACGACAAGTATTGGGACGATTTGCAGTGGACGTTCAGTGCCGGTATAGGCATCCGCTTCTGGAAACCTAGGTATTGATAGGGAATTCTCATGATTAGATTGATTTTTTCTTTGCTTGCGGGTTTACTTGTGCTCGTGGGGTGCTCCGGGCCGCATGTCTCGGTCGACCCGGAGTGGAAAGATGCTCCTGCGCGGTTTACGGTTCTGTCGACCATGCCATACGCTTCCAACGAGGACGATGTGCTTGATGATTTTGGCAGCCAGGATGACTTCCGCCAGTGGTTTGCTGGCTATCTCGATACGTCGCTAGCCATCAGCTCCCCGGTGAGCCATTCCGTCAAGATAATCGATGACGGAGCCGTGGAAACTGCACCGATGAAACTTCGTGATGTACTGATCAAGGTGCCGTTGCCCGTTGTCGAGAAACTCGAGGGCGTGGAAGGCGTTGTCCTTGTCGTGCATCCGGTGATGTTCTCGAGGTATATTTCCCCCTGTCCCGGAGGAGGGTGCCTGAACAATAAGCATTTGAACCTGCATGTGGCGTATAGCGTCGTTTCGGTGGCGGACGGGCGCATTTTGGCTTACGGAATTGCCGCTACCGATGATTCCTATTCGTTCGCGATGACGCGGGGAAATTGGGAAAAGGTTGTAGAACGAATCTCCTGGAAGCTTGTCGAGGGGACTCCCTTGAAAAATTAGGGATTTTTTTGTCAAAAAATCATTTTTTTTTGTCCATTTGCAAAATAAAGAGTATATTCTGTGTATATTCCAACTTGGAATATTTATTGAATAGAAGGTACATGCATGAATCGATACGACCTGGTTCTCTTAGGCCTCATTCTGGAACACGAACGTAGCGGCTACGATATCATTACCGAAATCCGTGACCGCGAACTGGACCGTTGGGCTAACCTCAGCACGTCGACCGTTTATAATCGCCTCACGACGCTCGAGAAGAACGAGTGCATCGTGGGCCGCACTGAACGCGACGGCAACCGCCCTGAACGCATGGTATTCAACATTACCGACAAGGGCAGGGAAGTGCTCCGCAAGGAAGTCCTCAAGCACCTGACCGGATTTAACGACGACCCGCGTACGCTCGGGTTCGCCTTCCTCTTCGGCGCCGAGAACAAGGAGCTCATCCGCACGCTCGAGGTCCATGAACGCCGCCTGGTGCAGGAAATCGAGAACCTCGAGAAGATGATTGCCGAAGAACCGCGCCCCACGCTCTACCCCGAAGGCCCGTTCCTCAACTGCATGAGCCGCGACCACATCCTTGTGGAACTCAAGTACGTGCGCGCCGCCATCGGTATCCTGCGCGACCCCATCCGCAACAAGAAACTCGACGGCTACTTCTACATCAACTTCGGCAACCGCGATTTTGAGAATTTCAACCAAAAAAAAGATTAGTAGACAGTAGACAGTAGGAAGTAGACAGGTATAATTTGGCGGCGAAGCCGCAATTATAACACTTCCTACTTCCTACCTCCTACTTCCTACTTTTCTATATTTACCGCGTTAAATTTAACAACCCCCTCTCACGGAGATACAATGGCTACAAAACAGAAGAAGAGTGTCAAGAAGGTCGCCTCCAAGAAGGCTCCGGCCGCCCAGTACGGCTACTTCGATGACGCTGCAAAAGAATACGTGCTTACCACGCCGGCAACCCCGATCAAGTGGTGCAACTACGTTGGTACTTTGGACTTCGGCGGTATCGTGGATACCACCGGCGGTACCCTGGTTTGCAAGGGCGACCCCGCCCTGAACCGTATCACCAAGTACATCGCCCAGATGCCGTGCTCTGATTTCAAGGCCAGCACCATCTATATCCGTATCAAGGAAGCCAAGGGCTACAAGGTGTTCTCTCCGTTTGTCGTTCCCACCCTCACCAAGATGGACAAGTGGGAATGCCACGTGGGTCTCTCTTACATGCGCTGGATCGCCGAATGCTGCGGGCTGCGTACCCAGGTGACGATTTTCGTCCCGACGGGCTCCAACACGCTCCTCCAGGACATCCAGGTGACGAACCTCGGTGGTGCCGCCAAGGAAGTGGACATCATCCCGGTTTATGAATTCAGCCACTTCGAAGCCGAAAAGCAGCTCACGAACGCCGACTGGGTCCCGCAGACCATGACCCTCAAGGGCCACTGGGAAAAGGACGGCCATGTGGTGCTCGAACAGTATGCCTACATGAAGCGCGACTACGCCGTGAACTACGTGACCGCCAACTGCAAGGTCGGTAGCTTCGACGGTGACCGCCGCGTGTTCCTCGGTGCCAACGAAATGGGCTCCTGGGCCGCTCCGCTCAGCCTCGCCAACAAGGAACTTTCCAACAGTGAATGCGACCGTGGCGACAACATCGCTGCCCTCATGATTCACGGTGGCAAGATTGCCGCCAAGAAGACTTTCCGCTGCTGCACCCAGCTCGGTCAGGAACAGAGCCTCAAGGTCGCTGCCAAGGCTATCGCCAAGTACCGCGACCTGAAGAACGTCGACAAGGCTTTCGACGAACTCGCCAAGTTCTGGGAAAACTACCT
>CAMJQW010000084.1 GCA_946408125.1 uncultured Fibrobacter sp. | reverse complement strand
CAAGAAGATGCGCCGCCAGCACAACATGGAGCAGTACCTCTCGATTATCGAGCAGCTGCGGAGCCACGACCCGTTCTACGGGATTTCGACGGACGTAATTTGCGGATTCGTGGGCGAAACCGAAGAAGATTTTGAAATGACGCTCAAGGCCTTTGAAACCTGCCAGTTCGACTCTGCCTTCATGTTCATCTACAGCCCGCGCAAGGGCACGGAATCGTACAAGGAAGCCGAGACACTCACTGAGCAAGAGAAGAACGAACGCCACACGCGCCTGGTGGAACTGCAGAACGCCATCACGCTCAAGCGTAACCAGATGATGCTCGGCCGCACCGAGGAGCTGCTGGTCGAAAAGAACTCCGTGCGCGACGAGACGGAACTGCGCGGCCGCACCGACAACTTCAAGAAGGTCGTTTTCAAGCCCGAAGAAGGCCGTATCGTGAAGCCAGGCGACTACGTGAAAGTTAAATTGGATGATATTCGTGGATGGACGATTCGGGGCAAGTTAGTCTAAACGAGAGAATGTGAAATGTGGAATGTGAAATTAAACGTTAATTTCGAAAAAATTTGTGCGGTTATGATTATTTTGTCCGCTTTTTTCAGCACAAATTCATTCGCACAGACAAAGGCGGATGCACAGAAAGCCTATGTCGCAGGCAAATGGAAAGAGGCCGCCGCCGCATACGAAGTCGCATGCCCGAAGGAACCCGACCCCCTGAAAGCAGAGTGTTACCTATGGAACGTGCTTGCACTCTCGCAGACAGGCAACGCCCAGTCATTCAAGATTGCGGGCAAGCGCCTCGACAGCCTCATTCAAACGACCAATCCGCAAAAATCCATCTATGCCGACCTGCTGATGACGAGCGCCCAGTTCAGGCTCTATATGGGCAAGTACGACCTCGCGGCCGAAGACCTCGTCCGCGCCATCGAGACTTCGCACCCGAACCAGGCCCCCGTACTCCAGAAGGTATGTTCCGCAGTCCAGGCCAAAACCAAGAAGGAAAAACTCAACGAGGCCTGCGCAAAGCTGAGCCAAACTGATTCCATAGTCACCGAAAAAGCCCAACCGCCTGCGGCAGTTCAACCCGTCCAGGAGGTTAAGCCCGCTCCCGCGAAGCCGGAATCGTCTTCCGCCGCCGTAAGTGCAAACCAGGGCGGGAACTGGTACCTCCAGCTGGGAGCCTTTGGCGTCAAGGCCAATGCGGAGTTTCTGGTGAATAACCTCAAAAAACGCGGAATCACGTGTTCCATCGAGGAACGCGTCGGCGAAACAAAAACTTTGTACTTAGTCCAATCGGGCAATTTCGAAACAAAGGAAAAGGCCATCGACTTCGGTGCAGAAAAGTTAACGCCTCTTAACATTGAATTTAGGGCCTATTCCCGCAAATAACCGCCAAAATTGCGGAAATTTTGCATATTCAACCCTACAAAAAACTTCCATATTGTTCTATATTTGCAACACCCCTCGCCGGGGTGGTGAAATTGGTAGACGCGCCGGACTCAAAATCCGGTACTCGCGAGAGTGTGAGGGTTCGATTCCCTCCCCCGGCACGAAAAGGAACGGAAAAAGAGGACGAAAATGACAAAATGGTGTAAAGTTCTGTCTACCATACTGATTGCGGGCTCCATGGCTTTTGCGCAATATGGCTTTGACGACGAAGAATCCTCCGAAAGCACCGAAGAAGCTAGCTACTCTTACGGTAGCGACGAAAGCGTCGACGAAGATGAAGCCGAACCCGAAGTTGGCAAGGCCAAGGCTACCGGCGACGAATGGGAGGGATTCCGTTACGAAGAAATGGGACTCACCCAGTGGGAATTCCAGCAGATCAAGGAAGCTGGCATTTCTCGCGACAAACTGACCCGCTTGGTCGAACTCGGAGTCCGTCCCTCCGAATACCTCCAGAAGCCCTGGGAAAAGATGAACATTACTGAAGACGCATGGCTCGCCCAGCGTTCCGAAGGCATGGAAGACGCCGACATTGACCGTTCCTACAGAAACAATCACGGCGATCAGAACTACGCTTACCTTTCTCTCCTGATTCCGAGCCTTTACCAGTGGAAGAAGGATCACCTCGTCAAGGCGACGTTCATCGATGCCGTGTGGCTGCTTGGCGTCGGCACGACCGTCTACCTGAAGATGGATGGAAACACGAGCTGGTTCTATGCCCTCATCCCCGTTATCGGCGCACACATCTACTCCTTTGCAGATGCGTTCTTTGGCACCCAATGGGATAGCAATCCGGACGCGAACCGTTTCAGCTTCGGCGTAATCCCCACACCTGACAAGGGCGTCGCCGGAATTCTCCAGATGAAGTTCTAAGCGCACCATGCAGCTGGAATTACTAAAAAGCAAGATTCACCGAGCCACCGTTACTGATGCGAACCTCAATTACGAGGGCTCCATCACTATTGCCCGCGACCTGATGGATGCGGCCAAGATTCTCCCCTACGAGAAAGTCGGCGTGCTCGACGTGAACAACGGGAACCGCCTCGACACCTATGTGATCGAAGGCCCCGCAGGTTCGGGCGTCATCTGCCTGAACGGTGCCGCGGCAAGGCTCGTGCAGCCTGGCGACCTCGTGATTATTGTTGCTTATGCAACCATGAGCGAAGACGAAGCCAAATCGTGGAAACCCACAGTTATCCACGTGAACGCCAAGAACGAAATCGTTTAGCGTTCCCACCGCCCTTTTGCTATATTCATAATATGCGGTTATTGTTGCTGACAATCGCCTTGGTTTCGTTTGCCCTTGCGGAAAATCCTGCAAAAGCGGATTCCGCCGTAATTGCCGTGGCCGCAGCCCCCGACACCGTCGTCGACACGGTCTACGTCGTCATGGATGACGGGATTCCTTGGAACCGCGAGCATTTTGACCCCGAGCGCCTGATTCGTCACGAGACGTTCGACCCGGCCTTGAAAGTCGCCTATTCCTACTCCGTCAGCTTCATGGGCGGAACATTCGGATCGTTCGCCCAGCAAAGCTACATGGCCCATCTCGCCTACGAGTTTTCTCCAGAGCTTCATTTGTATGCAAACTTGGGACTCTGGATGCCGCTCTATTCCAATTTCCGCTTCGGGATACCCATCGCCAAGGAAGATGTCCGACAAGGAAACGTAGACGTGATACTTCCCGACGTCTCGCTTGAATACAAGCCGAACGAGAATATGACATTCAGGGTCATGTTCATCAATGAAAGCGACGCTTTCAAGGCTTACGGGCCTCACGGATACCGCTACGGCTACTGCTCCCCCTGGAGAAATTCTATCTTTTGCAGGTAATGTTGAAGATAGCGACACTGTTGTTTTTGGTAATACTTCTTTCGGGATGCGAAAAAGAGGAAAAAGCTCCTGTCGTGACCGAAGTTCGCCACTACAAGGGCGATGTGGAAGTATTGAACAGCTGCGGCATTCCGGGCGCAGCTTCCAAGATGACGGCTTTCTTGCGGCAAAACGGATTCGATGTCATCATTTCCAGGAACGACCGTCTGCAGAACTATGACGAGACGGTTGTCGTACTGAGGGATTCCATCCCGTGGGAAGGCGCCGAAGCGCTCGCCAAGGCCCTCCGGACAGAGAATGTAATGACCATCAAGGATGACCGTCGGAATTTCCTCGTCGCATCCATTTATATCGGAAAAGATTTCAAAAAGATAATAGAACCCGAACAGGGAGAAACAAATGACAACTAAGAAGCAAGATCTTCCCCAGTCCGTACAGATCGGCGCAGGCATCCTGTTTGAACTGCGCGCCCAGAACGTGCAATTGATGGACCTGCGCGGCATCAAGGACGTGACCGACTACTTCCTCGTGGCCACCTGCGAGAGCGAAGCCCAGATGCAGGCGATTCTGAACGAACTCCGCAAGGAATTCAAGGCGAACAAGCTCCCGTCCGTAGGCGTGGAATACAAGGAAGGCGTGCGCTGGGCCGTGTTTGACGCCGGCCTCGACCTGATGGTCCACCTGTTCGAAGAAGAAAAGCGTAACGAGATTTCTCTGGATCGCCTCTATGCCGACGGCAAGATCGAAGAACTCAATGAAGCTGACTTTGTGAAGAAGACCTCCAAGAAGAAGAGCAGTGAAGATGAACTCGTTTGAGCAAGAAATCGCAGAGGCGCTCGCCGCCACCGGTTCCTTCG
>CAMJQW010000083.1 GCA_946408125.1 uncultured Fibrobacter sp. | reverse complement strand
GAAAGCAAGTACAGCGGTCACGATGACGGGGAAGGCGGCGACGAGCAGTTCGAAATCAACGACTCTCGCAGCTTCAACGATATGTACGGCGACATTTCGGGCGAAGGTTTACAGCCCGTCTTGAACGATTATCTTTACGTGTAGGACTTACTTATGCGCAAAAAACTTGATACGACGCTTTACTTTATCACCGACAGCACTTGCGTTCCTGAAGAACGTTTTCTGCCCGTGGTGGAGGCGGCCTGCAAGGGCGGCGCGACGATTATCCAGCTACGCGAAAAGGATAAGTCTACGCGGGAGTACATGCAGCTTGCTACGGCGACGCACGAAATTACCACCCGCTACGGAATCCCGCTGATTATCGACGACCGCGTGGACGTGGCGCTTGCCATCGGTGCGGAAGGCGTACATGTGGGGCAGAGCGATATGCCTGCGCATTTGGCTCGCAAGCTGATGGGTGATGACAAGATTGTGGGTGTTACGGCCAAGACGGTGCCGCAGGCGCTCGAAGCTTACGAACAGGGTGCTGATTACCTGGGTTGCGGTGCGATTTACCCCACGACGACTCATGTGAAGACGGTCATTACCCCGGTAGAAACGCTCAAGGAAGTCGTGAAGGCCGTATCCATTCCCGTAAACGCTATCGGCGGCTTGAACAAGGACAATATCTTCGTGCTGAAGGATTCCGGCATCGCGGGAATCTGCGTTGTCTCCGCAATCATGAAAGTGGCTGATCCCGAAACTGCCACGCGTGAACTCAAACGGGCGTTTTTGGCGCTGTAGGCTCTACTAGTTTTTGCTTCCGTGGAGCTTTTGCCCTGCCTTGAGCGGGGCTCCCGGCTTCAGGTTGTTGATTCGGCAGAGCGATTCAATTGAAATATTGAACCAGTTGGCGACATCCCCCTGGGAATCGCCTTTCTTGACAACGTAATAGTTGTACTTGGATAGTTTGTTCTGAATTTTCCGGTGCTCGATGGTCGCCTTTTTCATCGAGAATTTCTCGACGCCCTTCTTGAGCGTCCAATTCGGGAAGTCGACGATGGTCGTCGGGTCGATATTGACTTCGCCGTAGCGGATTTCGAAATGCAGGTGCGCTGCCGAGGACTTGCCCGTATTGCCTGCAAGCCCGACGACATCTCCGGGATAAACGTAGTCGCCGACTTTGACGAGCCTCTCGGAGAGGTGCCCGTAGAGGGTCTGCACGCCATTCTCGTGTTCCAGCAAAACATAGTGGCCGTAGCCACCGGTATTGTATTTTGAGACGATGACTTTCCCGGGGAGGGCTGCGACGATGGGCTCTTCCTTGATGACGTTCACGTCGACGCCGCGGTGCAGGCGGTGGTCACGGATGCCGTAGGGCGAACCGACGAGCGCTTCGTGCGTGATGGGGACGAGCATGTTCGAAAAGTCGAAGTATCCGGAGTCCTTCTTCTTCTGGGGCTTGATTTTGGGACTGCTCTTGCCTTTGTTCCCGACAACTTCGTAATCCACGCCCTGCTTGTCGAGGAGGATCGCCTTGGTGAAAGCCTTCGGGTCGTCCGCCTTGATTCTTACGATTGTGGAATCGGATTTGGCTTCCTTCTTCTTGGCGGTTTTCTTCTTGCTTTTTTTCGGGGCTTTCTTTTTCTGCTTGGGTTTGGATTTCTTGACTGCGGTTGAGGTGGCTTTCTTACCCGCGGAACCATCCTTGGCTTCGGCCGGGGCATACAGGCACACGAGCGCAAGCGCGAGTACGGCGATAAAACCGGTTCGTGTGATGTTTCCGAAGAAAGTCACTTGTGTTTAGCCCTATTTCAGGAAGGCGAAGAAGACTGCCCCGACGATGAGGATGAAGGCGACGATGTGGTTCCACTGGAGCGCTTCGTTGTTGAATACGGTTGTCGCGATGACGGTGAAGACCGTGATGGAGATTGCTTCCTGGATGACCTTCAGCTGCATGAGGTTGAAGGGCCCGCCGTTGATTTTACTGCCGATGTTGTTCGCGGGAATCATGAAGAAGTATTCGATGAGCGCGACACCCCACGAGGCGAGAATTACGAGGATGAGCGGCCAGTCGGTGGAAATGTGCATTTCCTTGAGCTTGAGGTTCCCGTACCATGCGGCGGTCATGAACACGTTGCTGATGATGAGGAGGAGGACAGTGAAGATTCCGGCTTTCATAAGAGTGTGAAATGTGAAGTGTGAGGTTTAATGGTTTTCTAGTCTGAGGCGGTACGGCTTGCCCGTGCTCATCTGGTAGGCGAGGCGGGCGCGTACTTGCTCCAGGTATTGGATGTATTTTTCGCTCTGGTAATCGCGATAGGTCCATTCGAAGGCGTGGAAATGCCCGTCCTGAAAGTATAGCGTGGGTTCCACGAAGATGCCTCGCTGCATGTACACGCGTTGGCGCTGGTCCTTGGTGGTGGCGAGGAAGAACTGCCCGAGTGTCATGTATCCCGGATCGAGGTTTACCGGGCGCAGGCCTGGCGTGCCGTTCTTCTTGGCGATTTCGAGTTCGATGTCGTTTGTCCAGAGCTTGATATCGACGATGGTTTCGCGCTCCACGAGGGTCTCGTAGCTGAAGAATGCGCGGACGGGCTCGCTCCCGATTTCTTCGACGTAGTAGTTCGTGAACGTGAAGGGGAAGGGTTCGAGGTTCAGGTCTTCTTCGCCGAAGCGGTTGCGGAGTGTCTCGCGGACAGCTTCTACCGATTGGGCGTCCTTCGCGAGGATGCCCACGATAATCTTGACCTTGGCCGGTGTCCGGAGTTCTCCCATATTCCATAATATTAGTAATTTTGGAATATGCGTACCGCACTGTTTGCTTTTCTCTCCGCTCTCGTTCTCTCGTCTGCGGCCTATGCCGAGGCTCCGCGTGTTGTTCCCGTGATTCTCGATTCCGTGCCGCACGAAAAGACTCACTTTACGCAGGGACTTTTTTTTGATGGCGCGGATTTGATCGAGACGACGGGTCTGTACGGGATGTCGGGCCTTTATAGGCGTACGCTCGACGGCAAGATTCTCGATTCCACGCGCCTCGAGGAACGCTATTTCGGTGAGGGCTCCGTTGCGGTTGGCGACGACATCTTCTACCTCACGTGGAAATCGAAAAAGGCTTTCATCTATAGCCGCAAGCCGTTCAAGTCGAAGGGCGAGTTCCGCATCCCGACGGAAGGCTGGGGACTCACTTACTGGAAGGACGCGCTTTTGATGAGCAACGGGTCCGAAGAACTCCTGCAGATTGCCCTCGGGGCGTTCAACGTGGTGGGTGTCATCCGCGTGACCGATGGCGGCAAGCCCGTAAAGAAGCTCAACGAGCTTGAAATCATCGGGAATACTTTGTATGCAAACATCTGGCAGACGGACTTGATTGCCGTTATCGAACTGCCCAGCGGCAAGGTGCTGAAGTATCTCGATTTGAGTGCGAAAGGCGAACAGATTGGCCGCAATTTCCGTGATGCCGATGTGCTGAATGGCATAGCCTACGACGGCAAGAACCTGTGGGTCACTGGCAAGAACTGGCCGCAGATTTACAAGCTGAAACTGCCGTAAAAATGAGCGGTTGCTCTGTGAGCAACCGGAGGTCTTGATACCCGAGACGACGAACGAGCGGTCGCTTCGTGAGCAACAAAGCCCCAGTTGTTGCGACTGTGTCGCATAAACCGGCGCCTCAACAATAGCAACAAGTAAACTTGTTTCTGCTGTACTCGGCTTAGGTTTATTTAAACTGGGGCGGTTGCGAGAGTGAGCGCCAGCCCTGTACCTGTTATACAGAATCTAGCGCGAACGGTCTCTAGTGCACTCCGTTGCCGTCGGCGACATCGCAGGTGACCGGCTTGCCGTTCACTTCAAGAGCGAGGGCATCGCAGAACACGGCGCCACCCTTCACGGAGAGCGCAATCTTCTCGAAGTCCTTCACCTTGAGTTCACGCGGTTCGCTGGGAGCCACACCCTTGAAGAGGGCACGGTCACCGGGCTTCGCGTCTTCGGGCACGGAGACGAGTCTGCAGGTGTGAGCCTCGTTGTCGAGGTCGCCCGCAAAGAGCATGCCCTGGCTCATGATGCCGCGCAGTGCGCTCGGCTTGAGGTTCGCGAACAGCAAAATCTTGCGGTCCTGGAGTTCTTCGGCCTTGTAGCTGTTCTTGAGGCCGCTGCAGATGGTGCGGAGTTCGCCTTCGCCGGCATCGACCTTGAG
>CAMJQW010000082.1 GCA_946408125.1 uncultured Fibrobacter sp. | reverse complement strand
CGTCGGTGCCACCCTCGGTGAAGAAAACATCGTCCAGGGCTTCGGTTCCGGTGCCATCGGTCTTATCCTCTGCTTGGTGTTCATGGTGGCCTACTACCGTCTCGGCGGTCTCATCGCCAGCTTCGGTATGATCATCAACACCCTGGTGACCGCCGCCGTGATGTCCGTGTTCAACGCGACCCTTACGCTCCCCGGTATCGCGGGCTTCATCCTCGTCGTCGGTATGTCCCTCGACGCGAACGTGATTATCTACGAACGTATCCGTGAAGAACTCAAGAACGGCCTTACCGCCCGCGCCGCCGTGGCCAAGGGTTACGACCGCGCCTTCAGCGCCATCTTGGACTCCAACTTAACGACCGTGCTTACCGGCCTTATCCTCTACAAGATCGGTACCGGTTCCGTGAAGGGTTTCGGTCTTACGCTTACTATCGGTATCCTCACTTCCCTCTTCTGCGCCATCACGGTGACCCGCGCCATCCTCGACTGGCGCCTGGCCAAGAGCGACCGCACCACGCTTTCTATCGGTAACGGTTTCAAGGCCATCAACGAAGCGAACCTCCAGATTATCCCGAACCGTCGCCGCTTCGGCCTCGTGTCCCTGATTCTCATCATCGCTTCCATCGCAAGCATCGCCGTGAAGGGATTCGACTTCAGCATCGACTTCACCGGTGGCCAGGTCTATACGATTCAGTATCAAGACGACGGCAGGCACGAAAAGGACTTGAGCAAGGCCCTCTCCGCTGCCGGCATCACGGGTACCAAGGTCCGCACGCTCGGCGGTACTTCCGCCAACTCCTACCAGGTGAGCATGCGTGCCTCCGACGATTCCCAGTTTGAACTCAAGATGGCCCAGGCCTTCGAGAAGGCCGGACAGAAGTGCGAAATCGTCGCCCGCGACAACGTGGGTCCGACTATCGGTAAGGAACTCCGCTTCAACGCCATCCTTTCCGTGATCCTCGCCTGGCTCGGCATCCTGATTTACGTGTGGTTCCGATTCGGCAAGTTCGGTCTCGGCTTCGGTGTCGCGGCCGTGCTCGGCCTTGTGCACGATACCATCATCACGCTCGGCTTCATCTCCGTCTTCGGTCTTTCCTTCGACGGCGCCCTGATTGCCTCGCTCCTCACGATGATCGGTTACTCCGTGAACGATACCATCGTGAACTTCGACCGCGTGCGTGAAAACACCGCCGTGTTCGGTTCCAGCAACTTCGCCGAAACCATCAACAAGTCCATGAACCAGTGCTTCAGCCGTACGGTGGTCACCTCCCTCACGACCTTGTTCGTGTGCGTGATCCTCGCCGTGAAGGGCGGTTCCTCCATCCGCGACTTCGGTCTCGTGCAGTGCTTCGGTATCCTCATCGGTACCTACTCCTCCGTGTGCATCTGCTCGCCGATCGTTCTGTGGTGGTCCAAGCACTTCAAGAAGGGCGTGTAATTCACTGCAAATAAGCATTAAAAAACCTCGGTTTTACCGAGGTTTTTTTCTATATTCTACCCCGTTCGATCAAAGGGGGCTCGCATGCTCAAGTATTACAAAATCGAATCCGGTCGTATCGCGGCAGCTCCGAACGAAGACTCCGCGGACATCGTCATCATGGGCTCCCTCAGCCAGGAACAGCGCAGCGTCCTGGTCAAAGAATACGAGATTACCGAACATACCATCGCATCCGCATTCGACTCCGACGAGCTTTCCCGTATCGAGTACGATGACGACTTCACCACAATCGTGTTCAAGAAGCCCAAGAACTATTCCGCCGAGGACAACTTCCAGTTCCGCGTGGAATCCTTCGGCATATTCATCTTCAAGGACTGGGTACTGCTCCTGACCGACAGCGACATTCCCGTCATGGACGAAAAGCGCTTCTCGAAAATCGACAGTCTGAACACGTTCGTGCTCCGCGTATTGAGCTACGCCATCGCACACTTCAACGAGCACTTGAAGATCATCAACCGCATCAACGACGACTTGGAGCTGCGCCTCAACACCTCGATGGAAAACAAGTACCTGCTTTCCATGTTCAGCCTGAACAAAGGCTTGATTTACTACGTGAGCGCCCTCAACAGCAACGATACGCTGTTGCGCAAGCTGCAGCTCGGTCGAAGCCTCAACTGGACCGAGGCCGAACGGGAACTGTTGGAAGACATCCAGATCGAAAACGGGCAGAGCCTGCAACAGGCAAACATCTACGCAAACATTTTGACATCCATGATGGATGCGCGAGCGAGCGTCATCAACAACAACGTGAACCAGTTGATGAAGAACTTGACCATCGTGACGATTTCAATTTCGCTCCCGACGTTCTTCGCGAGCTTGTTCGGCATGAACGTGAAGCTGCCCTTCGGCATGAACGGCGACGCGCTTACCGGCTCGGGCATGGCCTTCTGGGGCATCATCGCAGTCTGTATCCTGTCGGTGATCGTCTTCCTCGCATTCTGGATGCGGCGCAAATAATCGCGCGCGTAGCGCTTAGTTTCCGCGGTCGCTCATGCTCGCAAACATGGCGACAATCTCATCGGTAAACTTGTTGTTCGGGAACTTCTCGGCAATCTTGAGCGCCTGTTCCAGGTGCTCCTGCGCCTCGCCCTTCGCCTTGTCAAAGCTATTCTTCGCGTTCAGGCGTTCCAGGATCTTCTCGGCCACGCCCGCATCGGAAGCCTTCTTGATAAAGCCTTCCATCTCGGTGCGCTCTTCCGCAGAGCAGTCCTCGAAGTAGTACAGCAGCGGGAGCGTTATGAGCCCGTTCGAGAGGTCGGTGAACTTCGCCTTGTCAAGGTCCTTCGAGCCGTAGCCGTAATCCAGCAGGTCGTCGATAATCTGGAAGGCAAGCCCGAAATGCGCACCCATCTTGGCGCAATCATCGCAGAGGCCCTCGTCGAATCCCGCCATGATTCCGCCGATGCGTGCCGCAGCCTCGATAAGGGCGGCCGTCTTCCTGTTGATAATCTCGTTGTACATGTCCCTGGAAAGCGTCATTTCGCCGCAGTGGTCCAGTTCCATGATTTCGCCCACGATAAGCATATCCGCCGCATCGGAGATGATGACCGGGATATTCCGGGCTTCTTCGTCAATCACGCAGCGCATGGATTGCGAAAGCACGTAGTCGCCCACCAGCACGGCTATCTGGGTGCCCCATTCCTTGTGGGCCGTAATCTGCCCGCGGCGGAGATCCGTACCGTCGATGATGTCGTCGTGCACGAGGCTCGCGAGATGCAAAAGTTCCACGCTGGCGCAGGCATGGGCGACGCGTTCCTGGTCGGGGGCCTTCTCACCGCAGTTGGCAATCAGGCACAACAGCGTCGAGCGGATGCGCTTGCCCTTCCGGCCGAACAGCGAAACAAGGCGTTCGGAAATGCCCGCAGGGGCGGTCTCGGCGACCTGCATAATCACCTGCTCGGTTCGCGCAAGCGAATCACGAACGAGTTCGCGGGCCTGGCCCAGCACTACCTGGAAATCGGCTTTAGAAGGGCTCATTGTTAAATGTCCAGATCCTTCAGGACCTTGTATGCATTCGTCTCGATGAACTTGCGGCGCGGTTCCACGTCTTCGCCCATGAGCATGCTAAAGATCTGGTCGGCAAGCACGGCGTCTTCCACGTAGCACTGCTTGAGGAAGCGCTTGGAGGGGTCCATGGTCGTTTCGTTCAGCTGTTCCGGGGACATTTCGCCCAGACCCTTGAATCGCGTGATGGAGACGTTCTTCTTGTCTTCGACTTCGGCCATCACGCGGTCCTTCTCGTTCTCGTCGAACAGGTAGCGTTCCTTCTGGCCCACCTTGAGCTTGTACAGCGGCGGCATAGCGAGGAAGATGTGTCCCGTATCGATGAGCGGGCGCATGTAGCGGAAGAAGAACGTGAGCAGAAGCGTCTGGATGTGAGAGCCGTCCACATCGGCATCGGTCATGATGATGATCTTGTCGTAGCGGAGTTTTTCCATCTTGAACTCGGTGCCGATACCCGTACCGATGGCATTCACCAGGTTCTGGATTTCTTCGGTATCGAGCACGCGGTGCAAGGAAGCCTTCTCCACGTTCAGGATCTTTCCGCGGAGCGGGAGGATGGCCTGGAATTCGCGGCTGCGGCCCATCTTGGCCGAGCCACCTGCAGAGTCGCCCTCCACGATGAACATTTCGCATTCCTTCGGGTCGCGGCTACTGCAGTCGGCGAGCTTGCCCGGAAG
>CAMJQW010000081.1 GCA_946408125.1 uncultured Fibrobacter sp. | reverse complement strand
TGTAAAATGCATGATGCGTCCTCTAGTCGTGTCCAACTATTCGTCCGCATCCCCAATTTCGACCTTGAACAGTTTTTCTCGTCAGAATCCATCTTCAAGGTACAAATTGCACCTTGAAAGATCGCTAATTCCGTCTTTTTCTTGTTTTTCTCCATTTTTACCTCTTTTGAAAACAAAAAAGACCGCCCCGCTTGCGCGGATAGCGATCTTCTAATAGCACCCTTTCTGGTGTTTGGGAAGGAATATACAAAAAGGAGGGGAAGAAAACAAGCAGTAGGACTTTTTGCTTTTATGTATTACGAAAATTGTAATACTCTGTAATTCTTTTACAAATTTTGAAATTACATAATCGTTGAAAATCGTGTAAATCTTTCGTGTTTTACATTTTCTTTCCGCTTTTTCAATAATTGACGGGTATTTCCAGAAATTGGCACGGATTTTGCAAATAAGGAGCGCAAAAAGCTAGAAAAGGACTTTTATGAACGCTCAAGCTCTTTACGACCCGATGAATGAACACGACGCCTGTGGTGTCGGTCTGGTCGCTAATATTAATAATGTTGCCTCGCACCAGATTGTGCTGCAGGGCATTACTGTTTTGAAGAGACTCATGCACCGCGGTGCAGCAGGTGGAGACCCGGAAACCGGTGATGGTGCGGGTCTTTTGCTTTCTATGCCGCACAAGTTCTTCCGTAAGGTGAACCCGGAACTCCCGGCCCGCTATGGCGTGGCGATGTTCTTTGTGGACAACACGCTCGAGGCTACCGCCTTTGACGCGAAGATCAAGGAGATTGCCGCTGCCGAGGGCATGCCGGTGTTGAACTTCCGCGAGGTTCCGGTGAATGCCGACAAGATCGGTCGCACGGCCCGCGAGACCCTGCCGCATATCCGCCAGGCTTTCTTCGACGGTTCCGCTTTCGAATCCGACAGCGCGTTCGATATTAAGCTTTATGTGGCTCGCCGCCTGATGGAAAAGGCCTGCAAGGGCCTCTACATCTGCAGCTGCAGCCGCCGTAGCATCGTGTACAAGGGCCTGCTTTTGGCAAGCCAGATCGAAGGATTCTACAAGGACCTGAACGATCTCGATTTCGAAGCCCCGATTGCGCTTGTTCACCAGCGCTACTCCACGAACACTTTCCCGACTTGGCCGCTTGCGCACCCGTTCCGCTACCTCGCTCACAACGGCGAAATCAATACGCTGCGCGGTAACCTCAACAGCCTTCGTGCCCGCGAACCGCACATGAAGAGCGATATTATCGGCGATGACCTTCAGAAGCTTTTCCCGCTCGTTCCGGCGGGCCAGAGCGACTCGGCTAGCCTTGACAACATGTTTGAGCTTCTCGTCGCAGCGGGTCGTAGCCTCCCGCATGCGATGATGATGCTCATGCCTCAGGCCTGGGGCAAGAAGCATTACCTGGGCCGCGACGTGCGTGGCTTCTTTGAATACGAATCCATGCTTATGGAACCGTGGGATGGCCCTGCCGCCGTGGCGTTCAGCGATGGCGTAAACGCGGGTGCGATTCTCGACCGCAACGGCCTTCGTCCAGCACGTTACACTTTGTGTAAAGACGGTCTTTTCGTGATGGCGTCCGAGACGGGCGTGCTCGACCTCCGCGATGACGAGGTGGAAGAAAAGGGCCGCCTCAAACCCGGTGAGATTATCTACCTCGACCTCGAAAACCACCGTATCTTGAAGAATGCGGAAATGAAGGCCCAGGTGGCGAGAGCCAAGCCTTACCGCCGCTGGGTTACCGAGAACAAGATGAGCGTCCGCGGGCTCTTCAGCGAAATCAACCCGTCCGACGTTCCTGAAGATATCCTGGTGCAGCAGAAGCGCTTCGGCTATTCTGCCGAAGACCTCTCCATCATCTTGCAGCCGATGGCCAAGAACGGTGCCGAACCGATTGGCTCCATGGGTAACGATGCCGCGCTTGCCGTGCTTTCGGACAAGCCGCAGCCGCTGTTCAACTACTTCAAGCAGCTGTTCGCCCAGGTGACGAACCCGCCGATTGATCCGATCCGCGAAGAGCTCGTGATGAGCCTTACGACTTACATCGGAAACCACGGCAACATTCTGGAAGAAACTCCGGAGCAGGCGCATCTCATCAAGATTCCGCGCCCCATCGTGACCGAAGATGAAATCCGCCGCTTTGAAAACATTGGTGACAAGGCGTTCAAGGCGAAAGTTCTCAAGATGCAGTTCCCGCTGGGCGGAGACGGCTCCGTGCTGGAAGCTGCCCTGCAGAACTTGGCCGGCGATGCCGTGCGTGCGGTGAATGACCATTACGATATCATCGTGCTTTCGGACAAGAACATCGACTGGGGCTACGTGCCTATACCTTCGCTCCTCGCGACGGCTTGCGTGAACCGTGCCCTGGTGGAAGCGGGCGTGCGTCCCGAAATCGGTCTGATTGTTCAGTCCGGTGAAGTCCGCGAAGTGATGCACTTTGCTCTGTTGCTCGGTTACGGTGCTACGGTCATCAACCCGTATCTCGCGTTTGAAAGCATTACCAACATGTGCCACAACGGTGATCTCGATGTGGATCCGGTGACGGCTGCCGCGAATTACGTGAAGGCTGTGGACAAGGGCCTCCTCAAGATCATGTCGAAGATGGGTATCTCCACGCTCCGCAGCTACCGCAGTGCACAGATTTTCGAAGCCGTGGGCTTGAACCACGAACTCATCGAGAAGTTCCTGCCGGGTACGGCAAGCCGTATCGAAGGTATCGGCCTCGAAGAGATTGCCCGCGAAGTGGGCGAGCGCCAGAAGATTGCGTTTGCCGACGCAAGCAAGGTGCTTCAGTCGGGTGGCCAGTATGCGTTCCGCAAGGAAGGCGAAAAGCACCTGTGGACTCCGCAGTCGCTTGCCGCGTTCCGCCAGGCGGTGCAGGGTGGCGACTACGAGAAGTTCAAGGTCTACAGCAAGCTGATTAACGACCAGTCCGAACGTCAGGCGACTTTGCGCGGGCTCTTCAAGTTCAAGAAAACGACCCCTATCGACATTAGCGAAGTTGAATCCCGCGAATCCATTATCCACCACTTCGTGGCGGGCGCCATGAGCCTTGGCTCCTTGAGCCCGGAAGCACACGAGACGATTGCCATTGCGATGAACCGCATCGGTGCCATGAGCAACTGCGGTGAAGGTGGTGAAGACCCTGACCGCGATACTCCGGCTCCGAACGGCGATATCCGCAGTTCCGCGATTCGCCAGGTTGCCTCGGGCCGCTTTGGCGTGACGATTGACTACCTGCGCCATGCGAAGGATTTGCAGATCAAGATGGCCCAGGGCGCAAAGCCCGGTGAAGGTGGCCAGCTGCCGGCTCACAAGGTGAACGAGTTCGTGGCACGTATCCGTCACTCCATTCCGAACGTATCGCTGATTTCTCCGCCGCCGCACCATGATATTTACTCCATCGAAGACTTGGCGCAGTTGATTTACGACCTGCGCAACGCCAACCCGAAGGCCCGTGTTTCCGTGAAGCTCGTGTCCGAAGTGGGCGTGGGTACGATTGCCGCGGGTGTCGCGAAGGCCCATGCCGACGTGGTGCTGATTTCCGGTCACGATGGCGGTACGGGTGCATCTCCGCTCACTTCCATCAAGCATGCCGGCCTCCCGTGGGAACTCGGTATTGCCGAAGCGGAACAGACCCTTGTGCTCAACGACTTGCGCGGTCGCATCAAGCTCCAGGTCGATGGCCAGCTCAAGACGGGCCGCGACGTTGTGGTGGCCGCCCTCCTCGGTGCCGAAGAATTCGGCTTTGCCACGAACCTTCTCGTAAGCCTTGGCTGCGTAATGGACCGCAAGTGCCATACGAACAAGTGCCCGATGGGCATTGCTACGCAGGATTCGGACTACCGCAAGCGCTTTGCGGGCAAGCCCGAGTACGTGGAAAACTTCCTCTTCTTCATCGCCGACGAAGTCCGCGAGATTCTCGCAAGCCTTGGCCTCAAGAGCCTCTCCGAAGCCTGCGGCCGTAGCGACCTCCTGGAACGCGACGAGGCGATTGCCTTCTACAAGGCTCACAACCTCGACTTCTCCAAGATTTTTGAAACCGTCAATGGCGGCATCAAGTCCTTCGATAAGAACTTTGTGAAGGAACCGCTTGAAAACTTCGACCGTCGTGAACTCCTGCCGTTCGTAGCCGACACTCTCAAGAGCGGCAAGGCCGTGGAACTCTGCACGGTGGTACACAACGTCGACCGTA
>CAMJQW010000080.1 GCA_946408125.1 uncultured Fibrobacter sp. | reverse complement strand
AAAAGGATCCAATAATGGCTCTCAAACTCGGTATCAATGGTTTCGGCCGCATCGGCCGTATGGTGTTCCGCGCTGCTGTGGAAAACTTCTCCAAGGACATTCAGGTTGTCGGTATCAACGACCTCCTCGACGTCGACTACCTCGCTTACATGCTGAAGTATGACTCCGTGCACGGCGCTTTCAAGCACGACGTGTCTTTCGAAGGCAACTTCCTCATCGTCGATGGCAACAAGATTCAGGTGTTCGCCGAAAAGGATCCGACCAACATCACTTGGGGTGCCCTCGGTGTTGACGTTGTCGTGGAATCCACTGGCTTCTTCCTGACCGACGAACTCGCCCGCGCCCACATCAAGGCCGGTGCCAAGAAGGTCATCATGTCTGCCCCGTCCAAGGACGCTACTCCGATGTTCGTCTACGGCGTGAACCACACCACCTATGCCGGTCAGGACATCATCTCCAACGCTTCCTGCACCACCAACTGCCTCGCCCCGATGTCCAAGGTCCTCAACGACAAGTTCGGCATCAAGCGTGGCCTCATGACCACCGTCCACGCTGCTACTGCTACGCAGAAGACCGTCGACGGCCCGTCCAAGAAGGACTGGCGCGGTGGCCGCGGCATCCTCGAAAACATCATCCCGTCTTCTACGGGTGCTGCCAAGGCCGTGGGCAAGGTTCTCCCGCAGCTCAACGGTAAGCTCACCGGTATGAGCCTCCGCGTTCCGACCTCTGACGTTTCCTTCGTTGACCTCACTGCCGAACTCGAAAAGCCGGCTACCTACGAAGAAATCTGCAAGGCCATGAAGGAAGCTTCTGAAGGCGAACTCAAGGGCATCCTCGGTTACACCGACGAAGCTCTCGTCTCTACCGACTTCCGCAACGACGCTCGCACTTCCATCTTCGACGTCAAGGCTGGTATCCAGCTCGACCCGACCTTCGTGAAGGTTTGCGCCTGGTACGATAACGAATGGGGCTACAGCAACAAGGTTTGCGAAATGGCTCGCGTTATCACCAAGTAATTGATTTCTAGAATCTTTTACAAAGGAAAGGCTCCGTTTTCACGGAGCCTTTTCTTTTTTTTGAAATTTCAGATCGGGTTAGCCTTCGTAGTCCTCGCCGCCGCCCCAGCCGTCCAGGTCGGAACCGGCACGACCAAGGGTCGCGTCGCCGAGAATCTCGTCGATACCCTTATCCTCTTCGCTGTCTTCTTCCTCGTCCTCGTGGATCAAGTCGAGATCATCTTCCAGCGGTTCTTCATCGGGGAGTTCAGCATCAGTTTTTTTATTACGTCCCATAAGATTCTCCTTGCGAAGGTTGTATTACCTATCGGAACTTATATAAAAAATTCGAAGATGTACAAAAAAAAATGAAAAAAATGGGCGGTGCGCCATGCACCGCCCAAAAATGCGTTTCGGCCTGTCTTAGAGCAGGTCAACGATGGCCGCGAACAGCGCATCGGCGAGGGCGTTCGTTTCGAGCCCTTCGAACACGCTGAACTGGTTGAACAGGATCTTGCCCTTGCCGAAGGGCAGGAGCTGCATATCGACTCCGGTCTTGAGCTCGCCATTGGAAATGCTCACGGAGCGGGCGAATACGGTCGCTCCGGGGAGTTCGTTCAGCGAAAGTCCGGGCAAAACGGCTGCGGCCTTGTGGTCGAGGACGTTTTCGCCGCCGAATACCGGCAACAGCTTGGATCCCTTGGGCAGGTAATGCAGGCTTGTCTCGCTTGCACCGGTGGTCCAGTGGGAATCGAGCTTGAAGTCGAACTGGTGGCTCTGGTTTAGGAAGTCGATGTCTTCCTGGGTCATGTCCGAAAGCAGGAGCGTCTTGCCGCCGTTCTTCGTGACGTCCACGATCTTGTCGAGGATGTCATCGGGCCAGGAGCTGAGGTTTGCGGTAAAGATAATCTGCTCGGGGCCGGTGAGGGCGGCGAGGGCGTCGCTGGATTCCTCGCTGTTGTCGAGGAAGCATACCTTCTTGATGGCGTCCTTCACGTTGGCCGGGCTGATGACGACGAGGTCTTCAACAGAGCTGTTGATTTCCTTGTTGCCGTCCTTCAGGGTTATCTTGATCTGGTAGTTGCCGGCGGCGCGCGGGGTCATGAGCGTGCAGACGCCGAGCTGCGTGAGGCTCGTCTTGCCGGTCTGTTCTTCGGGGCTCTGGGTCTGGGTCGAGATGACCTTGCCCTTGGAATCGAGCAGGCTCACTTCGACGCTCGCATTCTCGAGACGGCTGTTGTTCAAGAGCGTAATCTGGAAGGACACTTCGCTCTGCGGAGCGACCACATGTTCCAGTTCGCTCACGAGCGCACGGCTCGGGGTCGTGATTTCCTTGATGAAGCTCTCGAAGCCCTTGCTCTTGCGGTTTTCGTCGCAGAGGCCGTCGAAGGTCGTGCCGTAGTCGGCCCAGTGACCGAGGAAGTAGCCCGCAATCTGCGGGTTGCTCTGGAATGCGGCGATCTGGTCGAGCTTGCTCTTGAGCGAAATGCGGTTCACGTCGTTGCGGAACGATTCGAAATCGCTCCACACGGAGTTCTCGGATTCCTTGACGAATGCCTGGAGGTCCGTAAAGAGGTTCTTGATGGCCTTCTGGTTCTTGGCGCTACGCGGTCCGGCGATGCTGGTCGCCTTGGCGGGCAGCAGCGTGTGGTTCTGAAGCGTCACGAGCATCTTGTTGTCGGCGTCGATGGGCGGTTCTTCGCTATCCTGGAACAGGCTGTCGCCGAATCCGGAATCGGGAACCATCAGCTCGTCTTCTTCGTTCTGCTCCCTGTCGAAGCAGTGGGCGAGGTAGTGGGTGTAGCTTGCGTTCGGGCTCAGGCGCGGGTTGATGCGGAGCGAGGAATACTGCGAAATGCGGTCCACGCTCACGGGGATAAGCTTGCCCGTGTCCTTGTGGAACTGCCCTTCGTTGTCGATGAAGATACTGTCGAGGTTGCTGATGGCCGGGCGGCACATGTCGACCGGGCTGATGGTGTTCAGCAGTTTGTTGCCGTTCTGCAGCATGAAGGTCCCGTTTTCGGAACCGAGGACCCACGTGGCGATGCTCGGGTGATGGTGCTGTTCGCGGACGATGTCGTTGATGAGCTTCTTGACGATTTCGAGGCCCTGTGCGGTGGAGCGCATCGTGTAAATCGGGAATTCCTGGAACACCAGGAGGCCGATTTCGTCGCAGATGTCGAGAGCTTCGTTGCTCAGGGGGGCGCCGCAGCTGCGGATGGCGTTGAACCCGGCTGCCTTGACGGCTTCGAGGTCCTTGCGCAGCTTGTCGTTGTCGATGGTCCAGAGGCCGCCTTCGCTCCACTGCTGGTTGTAGCAGAGGCCCTGGATCTTGAGGATCTGGTCGTTCAGGTAGAAGTCGCCCTTGATGCAGTCAAACTTGCGGAAGGCGAACGTCCTCATCACGGGGAAGCTGAAATCGAGCCCCTTGTTCTTGCCGCCCTTGTTTTCCATGGCGGCTTCGATGGCGAACATGTTCGGCTTTTCGAGGCTCCAGATGCACTTGTCGCGCTTCCAGTCCTTGATGGCGAACACGAAACGCTGCGTCGCGTTTTCGCGGTCGAGCTTGACGCCGTCCTTGAAGAATTCGTAGACATCGCCGCTGGAATTCCGCATGACGAAGCGGATTCGGGTGGAGCAACCGCGCGGGTTGTTGAAGGAAAGCTCGACGGCCACGCGTTCCTGGTCCATGTCCGGTTCCACGCGCATGTTCTCGATGAACGCCGCGTTGCCGAGAATCAGGTCCACATTGCCAAAAATGCCTCCGAACGGGTACTGGAGCCACGGTTCGCCCACGGGCATCTCGGCGGGATGGACGTAGCGGTCGTCGGCGCCTTCCTTGCTTTCGCGCCCGAGGTCAATGCGGCTGTTCGAGGCGCCCATGTTGGCGACGCGCACGCAGAGGATGTTTTCGCCGGTGAGCTTGATGGCCTTCTGGGTCTCGAGGACGAACGAGGTGTAGGAGCCGAAATGCGTTCCGAGGAACTTGCCGTTCAGCCAGACCGTCGCATGGGTCGCGATACGGTCAAAACGCAGGAAAATACGCTTGCTGACCTGCTTTTCGTCGTCGATGGTGAATCTCTTGAAGTAGTAGGCGCAGTCTTGCGACATCAGGAGCTTCTCGAACTTCCTTTCCCAAATGTGCGGGACCTGCACGGTTTCGGTATTTTCGGGATAGGTTGCATACCAGCGGTTGGAAATACCAAGGTCTTCGGTGTCCCAGATCATTTCCCAGTCGCCGTTGAGGCTCATAATTTTGTTCATTCGAGTGTCCTTTTTGGATTTTTCGGTGTAAAAATAGAAAAAAATGGGGTGTTGTCTTTACAAATTTCCCAAAATTTCTATATTTGGGGTCCCAATAGCAACCAAAAAAGGATTACAAAAATGTATTCTATTGTTGAAACAGGTGGTTTCCAGTATAAAGTCGAGCTGGGCA
>CAMJQW010000079.1 GCA_946408125.1 uncultured Fibrobacter sp. | reverse complement strand
AGGACATCAGCATCCACATGGCCGCTACTTGCTTGCATTACGGCCAGGAAGGTTTCGAAGGCCTCAAGGCTTACACGGGCAAGGACGGCAAGGTCCGTATTTTCCGCGTCGACGAGAATGCGAAGCGCATGCAGAACACCGCGAACCGCGTGCTCATGGCTGTTCCGCCGGTCGAACTGTTCCGCGAGATGGTCCACACAGTGGTGAAGGCCAACGCCCGCTTTATTCCGCCGTATGGTCATGGCGCAACGCTCTACATCCGCCCGCTCCTCATCGGTACGAGCCCGGAAGTCGGCGTGAAGCCCTCCGACGAATACCTGCTGTTGATGTTCGTGACTCCGGTGGGTCCGTACTTCAAGGACGGGTTCAAGCCGGTCGACATGATGATCAGCCGCAACTTCGACCGCGCTGCTCCGCAGGGCACGGGTACGGTGAAGGTCGGCGGTAACTACGCTGCCAGCTTGCTTTCCCTCGCCGAGGCCAAGAAACTCGGCTACTCCAGCACGATTTACCTCGACGCAAAGGAAAAGAAGTACATCGACGAATGCGGTCCGGCAAACTTCTTCGGCATCAAGGGCAAGACCTACGTGACCCCGAAGTCCGAATCCATTCTGCCGTCGATTACGAACAAGAGCTTGCAGCAGTTGGCTGAATACCTCGGCTACACTGTGGAACGCCGCCAGGTTCCGTTCGAAGAACTCGCTGAATTCTCCGAAACCGCCGAATGCGGTACCGCCGCCGTGATTACCCCGATCAAGAAGATTGTGGATCCGGTTGCCGGCAAGGAATTCACCTACGGTGACGGCAAGAATCCGGGCCCGGTTTGCACGGAACTCTTCACGAAGTACACGGCTATCCAGTTCGGCGAAGCGGAAGACCCGTTCGGCTGGACTGAAGTGGTCGACGTGTAATTAGATCCCCGCCGGAGCCTGCCCTGAGCATGTCGAATGGGCGGGGATGACGAATGTGAAAAATCCCCCGGCGATGAGCCGAGGGATTTTTTTATAGTGTTGTTGTGCTTACTTTGCTATCAGCTTTAGGGACTTGCTGCCACACTTCGCGATGTAGAGCCCTTGCTTGATTCCCTGCAGCTGCAAGGTGGACTTTCCGGAGGTATTGCCCGAAGCGCGCACCAGGTTGCCGTTCATGTCGAAAAGCATAATCTTGCCGGTGCCGTAGAGTGTGTTACCTTCGCGATAGAATTCAACGTGCGTTCTGGCAACAGTGGGCAGGGATTCTTTCCAGCCGCATTCAGGAATCAATGCATCGCATTGGGAAATCACCGAACTGGAGGATTCCGGCTGTGCGGCAGAACTGCTGGCGATTATCGAGGAACTCGATGTGGACTCGTTGCTACCGCCCGTGATGAAATCTTCTACGTGGGTGATGCCGTTGTTCACATAGTTGCCGAGGTTATACACGCTGCGCATCGCGTTGATGACGTCGGTTTCGAGCACCTTGCCCACAGGGCTGCTCTGGCGACGGATGTAGGCCATGTTGTCGTAGCCGGAATTGCTCTCGTTGCCCATGTCCCAAAGAATCGGGGTGAGCCCGTACTGCTTGGCGGCGGAAACGACGTCTTTGTGCCACTGCACGCGGCCTTGCTTGTGTAGGTCCAGGTCAGAACCGCTCAGTTCCGGGGAGCGAACATTCGCACCGAATTCGCCGACAATGACCGGGTAGCCCTTGTCCACGTAGTTCGACTTCATCTTGGCGAATTGTTCCTGCGGGTGGCCGATGCCTGCAAGTTTTGAGTCAATCGAGCCGCCCCAGGCGTTGTAGCCCGCGTTGCGCTTGGGTTCGCTGGTTTTCTGGTAGTCGCCGTAGTAGTATTGCGGCAGAATCGGTTCGCTTGCGCCCCAGTCATCTTGCTTGGTCATGAGCGTGTACTGATACGGGTCGTAGTAGTGCACTTCGAACATCAGGCGGCCTTCGACTTTGTCTTTCGGGAAGGTGCTCACCGGGGCGCTCTTGACGGACTTGTCGATGTCGGTGTTGAGGCCCTGGATAATCAGGGTGCGTGTGGCGTTGTTGTCGCCCGTGGCGCGCACCGCGTCGATGAAGGTCTGGTAGTAGTGCATCAGCGTGCTTACATGCTGAGCCGTCCAAGTATTCACATTCGGGCCAGGTTCATTTGCTCCCGCGAAAATCAGGCGCTCGTTGTAGTCCTTGAACTTGTTCGCAATCTGCGTCCAGTAGTTCTTCATCTTGGTGTCGATGTTGTTGTCGACGCTCGTGCCGATGTTGCTCTGGAACCAGCCGCCTTCACCTTCGTGGTGGATGTTCAAAATTGTGTAGAGGCCCGCGCGCATCGCATAGTCAACGACCGTCTTTACGGAATCGAGCCATGTGTCGGTAATCTTGCCGCCCGGTGCGTGGCTGTCCCAGGCGCAGGGAATGCGGACCGTGCTGAAACCTGCCGCCTTTACGGAATCGAGCAGGGCCTGCGTGGGGAAGGGGTTGCCCCATAATGTCGGGTTGTTCGGCACTTCCATGGAGTTGCCGATGTTGAAGCCCATGCCCATCTTGGACTGAATTTCTGATGCCTTCGGGAGCGTGGCCGCTGTTGACGTGGTCACCGTGAGGGCGCCTGCGATGGCGAAAAAAGCGGCTTTTGTAAGAAAATATTTCATTTTTAAATCCTCGTAAATTATCCCTAATCAGAACACAGAATCAATTTATATCGAAAAGGGGGAGGATGAAGACAAAAATGGTTACGACACCGAAAATCCATTGAATGGATTACAACGGTAAAGTTTTTTTTATTTCATGTCGCGGATGATGTCGCGGAGGCGGGCCGCTTCTTCAAAGTCGAGGCGGGCGGCGGCTTCCTTCATCTGGCGCTCAAGATCTTCAATGTTTTGCTGGCCTGGATTGCCGCGCTTCGCTCGCAATGACGAAGGTGTGGCGCCGATAGTTTCGCTCAGTTCGGCGTTCTCCGCGCGCTTGGAGTAGCGGGAGGCCTTCTTCTTCGTCTTGCTCGAAGGCTGCAGCGGTTCCATCGGACGGATACCGGTGTTGTCGTCATCCCAGTCCTCATCGACGGAATCGTCGCCGATATCGCCGAGCGGGTCGTTGATTCTCAAATCGTCTTCAAGCTTGCGGGTCACGGATTTCGGCGTGATGCCGTGTTCCTTGTTGAATTCTTCCTGCACGCTGCGGCGACGGGCGGTTTCGGTGACGGCCTTCTCCAGACTGTCGGTCATGTTGTCGGCGAACAAAAGTACGGTGCCGTTCACGTTGCGGCTTGCACGTCCCATCGTCTGGATTAAACTGCGGTAGTTGCGGAGGAACCCTTCCTTGTCGGCGTCGAGAATCGCGACCATGCTCACCTCGGGCAGGTCCAGGCCTTCGCGCAGCAGGTTGATGCCCACGAGTACATCGAATTCTCCGGTGCGGAGCCCGCGGATGAGCTCGTGGCGTTCGAGAGTCTTGATGTCGCTGTGCAGGTAACGCGCGCGAATGCCCGCTTCCACGAAGAAGTCGGTAAGGTCCTGCGCCATCTTCTTGGTAAGCGTCGTGACGAGCACGCGGTCGCCGTTCTTGACGACTTCCTCGATACGGTAAAGCAGCACATCCATCTGTCCCTTGATGGGGAACATCTCGATTTTCGGATCCAGGAGTCCGGTCGGCCTGTTGATTTGTTCGGTAACGACGCCACACGTCTTGGTAAGTTCGTAATCGCCGGGAGTCGCGCTCACAAAAAGCACCTGCTTCGGGTACATGTACTCGAATTCGGCAAAGTTCATCGGGCGGTTGTCAAGAGCGCAGGGGAGGCGGAACCCGTACTGCACAAGAGTTGTTTTGCGGGATTTATCGCCTTCGGCCATGCCGCCTACCTGCGGGATGCTCACATGCGATTCGTCAATCATCAAGAGCCAGTCATCGCCGAAGTAGTCGATAAGCGTGAAGGGGCGCGTGCCCGGGGCGCGGTTCTCGATAATGCGTGAGTAGTTCTCGATGCCGCTGCACTGGCCCGTTTCGCGAATCATTTCCATGTCGTAGCGGGTGCGGCTGCTGAGGCGTGCCGATTCTAGAACCTTGCCTTCCTTGTCAAGCTCTGCGAGACGCTCGGTGAGTTCTACCTGCATACGTTGCAAGATGCCTGCGCGGCCTTCTTCTTTGGTCACGAAGTGCTTTGCCGGCGCGATGGTCATCTCGTCGAGTTCCTGCGTGACTTCGCCGGTGACGATGTTGAAGCGTACGAGCCTGTCGACTTCGTCGCCGAAAAGTTCAATGCGCAGGCCTTCTTCGTCGTAACTCGGGTGAATCTCGATGACATCGCCGTGCACGCGGAAAGAACCACGTTCCAGACTGAAATCGTTTCTCGTATATTGAATTCGCACCAGGTCGTGCAGAATCTTGTCGCGGTCGTAAACGTCGCCTTTCTTGATGCGCACCATCAAATCAAAATATTCCGAAGGGCTTCCCAAACCATAAATACAGCTCACGGAGGCGACGATAATCACGTCGCGGCGGGTCAATAGATTCGCGGTGGCGCGCAGGCGCAATTTGTCAATCTCGTCGTTAATGCTCGCGTCCTTCTCTATGAAGGTATCCGTGTGTGGGATGTACGCTTCGGGCTGGAAGTAATCGTAGTAGCTCACGAAGTATTCCACCGCGTTGTGCGGGAAGAACGCCTTGAATTCCTGGTAGAGCTGCGCCGCGAGCGTCTTGT
>CAMJQW010000078.1 GCA_946408125.1 uncultured Fibrobacter sp. | reverse complement strand
TCTATGTCTAGAAGAAGAAAGGCTCTCCATCGCTCCATCCTCCCGGATCCGCGTTACAAGTCCACGCTCGTTACCGAACTCGTCGGTGTCGTGCTGAAGCAGGGCAAGAAGACTATCGCTGAACAGATCGTCTATACCGCTCTCGAAACCCTCGGCCAGAAGCTCGAAGGCCCGGAAACTCCGCTTGAAAAGTTCGAAATCTGCCTCGAAAACATCAAGCCGCGTCTCGAAGTGAAGTCCCGCCGTATCGGTGGTGCAAACTACCAGGTTCCGATGGAAGTTGCACCGGATCGCGCCAAGGCTCTCGCTCTCCGTTGGTTGCTCGACGCTGCCCGTAACCGCAACGAAGCCAACATGGCTGACCGCCTTGCTGCAGAACTCGTTGCCGCCAAGAACGGTGAAGGCAACGCTGTCCGCAAGAAGAACGACACGCACAAGATGGCCGAAGCCAACAAGGCTTTCGCCCACTTCCGTTTCTAATTCTTGCATTAGCACAGAATATCCTAGAGAAGGGCTCGCTTACAAAGTGAGCCTTTTCTTTTTTTGTAGTTATATTTTATTCGTATTATCGGGAGTTACTGTATGGGGAACATTCTTAAGAATTGTGTTTTGGCGCTCTCTGTCATCGCTGCGGGCGCATCGGCCAAGGGACTTTATCTGGAAGGGTCCTTGGGCATTGCCAAGGCGGACTACATAGAACAGGAGCGTTCTCGCAGGCTACGTCTGGCAGAGGACCATGTGAACGAGTGCCTTGGAAATGAGGACTGTAAGGATACGGGGCCTAGCGGCGACTATGCCTTGCGGGACCGAGTGGAGTACGTGGGTTACGGCCCTGCTCTGGATTTGAAAGTGGGACGTGGTTGGCAAAAGCTGGCCTTATTCGGTGTTGTTCAGTGGACTTACACCGAAGGTTATCATGATTTCGATTGCTATGTGGCGAGCGAGCCCGTGGAATATGATGGTGGCGACGATGATATCTATGCATTCCACTCTCATTTTGCGGAGTATAAGGACTACCTCCGCTACAGCGAACTTCGTTCCCTGTCTACGCGGTTGTTCCTTGGTACCGGTTTCACGTATTTCCCCTTTGCGAAAGAGGACACTCCCCTGACGGGATTCCATGCTGGTGCATCCTTCGGGTTCTCCGTTATCGAGACCCAGGTAGAAGAGGAAAAGACAGGTAAGGAAAAGAACGGTATAGTCGACCGTAATCACGGTGCTATGGAAATTTCGACGTTGACCCAGAGCATCGTCTTCGATGTCGGTCACACGTGGGCCCTTAACGAAAAGTGGAATATGGGTGCCGCTTTGACCGCGGCCTTTGAAAACCCGGTTGAATCTGAAAAGGATTACAGCACGTTCAACCTGCACTCCATCTGGGTGGGGCTGCGGTTCGTGAGGAAGTGATTCCCTTATCGCAGTACGTTTAGCTTGTAGAAGCTGCGCGTGCCCGCCTCGGGAACGTCCAGCGTGTGTTTGCCCGGGGTAAAGTGCTGCACGGCGCTCTGCCACAGGATGCGTCCCTGGTAGTCAAACTGCACGACGCTTGCGGTCATGGCGCGGTCGACCTGCAAGAGCAACTTGTCACCCTGCTGCCGGAACGTGAACTTGTCCGTAATCCCATTGGTGCGGATGGCGGTGGTGCTGCTGGACGAACTGACTGAACTCGACGATTCGATAACCGCTTCGCTGCTGGAAGATTCGGGCGCCATTGCCTTCATCTTCGCGATGCCCGCCTTCCACGCGTCAACGGCTGCCTGCGAGGTGTTGAGCGCCCAGTCGCCCTCGTTCGCTTCCTTGCTCTGGCTGAACCACATCACCGCGAAAACGCGCGAGAAGTCCGTGGCGAAGTGCTCGAACATGTCGGTAATCCATTCGGCCTTGTTGCCGCCTCTCTCGGAACTCGAAATTTCGGCGATAAAGAGCGGCTTGTTGATTTTGGCGAGCGCGTCGTACGCCTTCTTGAAAACCTGCGAGAATGTCTGCCAGCTGGACCAGCTCTGGCACGTGCCCCAGTTGTAGCCGTCGATGGAGATGTAGTCCACGTACTCGTCGCCGGGATAGTTGCCCGTGAGCGTGGTGCCGCTGCCTTGGTTCGAGGCGTTGGTGGTCCATACCCACTTGACGTTCGTGACGCCTTCTTCCTTGAAGATTTTCACGATGTGGCGGAACGCCTCGGCGACGTTCGCGTCGGTATTGCCGGCGCCTGCCTTGCCTACGCCCCAGTCGTACCAGTCGCCGTTTGCTTCGTGGAGCGGCCTGAGCCAGATTTCTTCGTCGTAGCCCTTGACGCCCTTGGCGTAGTCGCGGATGTAGGTGTCGGCTTTGCCGTCCACCAGGTCTTGGGCGTTGTAGCCGTTTGCCATCCAGGTCACCACCAGCGTGGAGCCGTTGTTCTTCGCGACATTTGCGTACTCCTCGGTCGCATTCCAGTCGTTGATGTCGAAGAGCGCGAAGTAGCTGATGAGGTCGAGGTGCGTGCCCTGCAAATCCTGGAAGGCCTGCACGTTCTGCTGGGTGGGCTGCGGGTACTGCCCGGGGCCGCCGACCCAGGCGCCGATTTGGAATGCTAGAGTAGTCATAGGCAGGATTCCCAGTGAGAAAATGAGTTTCTTGAACATGTTGGCCTCTTTTTTTTACGGAGGAGTTTTTTTGCGTTACGTTGAAAAAATAAGCTCGGGGAAATCCATGCGACCGAAAAGTTATCTATATTTTTTACAAAGTGTATCTACTGTTTGAATATGGCGGTGTTGTCGCCAGGTGCGGACGGCATCAAGGAGGTTCGCTATGACTGTCGCGGATTTTTGCAAGTGGATTGAATCGTCGGGATTCAAGGACGGGGACAGGCTCCCTTCGGTGCGCGATGTCGCCTCCTCTTCGGGCGCGTCCACGTATACCGTTTTTCGGGCATACAAGAGCCTGGTCGCCCTGGGGAAGGTTTATGCGGAACGCGGCAATGGCTACTTTTGGGGCCGCAAGCCCGAATTGGCCGTCTCCGTGCATGAACGCGAAAGCGACCGCCTGGAGCGCTTGCTGCTCGAGGACTGGAAATCCGGCAAGATATCGGCAGGTAGCCCGCTGCCTTCCATCAAGGACCTTTGCACGGAATTCGGGACGACTCCGGCAACGATGAGGCGTATGCTCGAGGTGCTGCAGGGCAAGGGTATCCTCGAACGCAAGGGGCGGGGGCGTTACTGGTTCGCGAATGTTCGGCGCATGTCGGCGGCGAGATTCAAGGAAATCCTCCTGATAATGCGTTGCAATCGAAACGGCGACTTCAACTGCCTCGGTGAACGCGAGCTCACGTTCATGCAGAAGGTTTATGCGGAGGCTCACCGCAACAGCCTCAAGGTTCGGGCGCTCGGCTATTTCGAGGAGGGCGGGCTATTTTTGGATGCGGGCGGCAACCGCGTAGAGATGGAAAGCTGCCGCGGGTGTTTTGGCGCGGTCGTCTCGACGATGCTGGTGTTCAACGTGAACCGCCTTTTTGCGGAACTCTCGTGTACGCGCTTCCCGGTGGCGGTGTGGTGGGAACACCCGCTGTACGATATCCCGCGGGCGCTCAAGAAGGAAAAACGCTTCGCCTTTTTCAATTTGGCTTTCGGAGAATTTCCGGGGCGTTCCGTGGGGCGGTTCCTGAAAGAGAAGGGAATGGACCGCGTCGCCTTTGTTTCGCCGTACCACATGAGCATGTGGTCGAGGGACCGCTTGAAAGGGCTCAAGAAGGTGGGGCTCGAGGTATTCGAGGCGACGGACGCATCGCATGCGAGCCATTATGATTTTATGCAGGAGAAAGGGGCTCACGAACATTTTAGTCGCATATTGCTAAAACTGGTAAAAGAGGTTCCGCCTGTGGATGCGTGGGTGGTGTCAAACGACAGGGTAGGTGTGGAGCTTTTGTCGCTTGTGGAGCAGGGCAAGCTCAGGCGCCCGCCTTACATGGTGTCGTTTGACAATTCCAACGACAGCTACCGCAACCGCCTGGATTCCTTCGAGTTTAGCCTGGATGCCCTTGCGGAGCAGTCCGTATTCCACTTGGCATCCCCAGGTGTTACTTTGTATAAAAAAGACGATTTCCGCGAACTTTCGGGGCGTGTGGTGGAAAAATAAGCCTGGAGTTGGGAAAACCTTCCCCTTTTATCCCCATTCTCCTTAACCATCAGTCGCCAAATCTTCATATTTTTTCTAACCACTAACCACTAATCACTAACGGACTTCGTCCTACTTTTTTATATTTACAGCACAAAAATTTCACACTAAACCAAAAGGCAAAAAAATGGCTTCTAAAATTAAATCCGTTGTTGCCCGCCAGATCCTCGACTCTCGCGGCAATCCCTCTCTCGAAGTTGATGTTACCCTCGAAAACGGCGTGAAGGGTCACGCTGCTGTCCCGAGCGGTGCTTCTACCGGCGAACGCGAAGCTTGCGAACTCCGCGACGGCGACAAGAAGACCTACTGCGGCAAGGGCACGCTCACTGCTGTGAAGAACGTGAACACCAAGATCGCCAAGAAGATCATCGGCATGGACCCGGCCAAGCAGACCGAAGTCGACGACGCCATGATCGCTCTCGACGGCAACCGCATGCTCAAGAACACCCTCGGTGCAAACGCCATCCTCGGCGTTTCCATGGCTGTTTGCTGCGCCGCTGCTAACGACGCCAAGATGCCTCTCTACCAGTACATCGCCAAGCTCCATGGCACCAAGAAGCTCACGCTTCCCTGCCCGATGTGCAACGTGATCAACGGCGGTGCTCACTCCTCCGCTCCGATCGACT
>CAMJQW010000077.1 GCA_946408125.1 uncultured Fibrobacter sp. | reverse complement strand
CGAAGGCCCTCTACGGTCAGGCTTTGCTTGCCGAAGGTTCTCCGCTCCCGAACCCGGCTGAATACGTCGCGGCAATTACGAAGCTCTTGACGGCTTCTGTAAAATAAGGTCAGAGATTGCCACGAGTGCGTCGCACTCTCGCAATGACAAAAAAAGGCCGCGATTCACTCGCGGCCTTTTTTAATTATTGAAACTATTCAAAAAAGAAGAACCAGCAGAAAGAGGCTACAAAAACTATCACCATGACGATTGCGCCCGCAATAATCCCCTTGCGTTCGCGCGGCTTATAGTCTACTGCAGCATAGTCCGGAAGGCAGTTCTTAATTCTAGAAGCGCCCAGTCTTCCCAAAATGAAAATAGAGGCGAAGAACCAGACCATTCCCAAGATATCATATACATTGAGGAATTCCGAGCCCTGAAATTTTGACGCAGTGGTCAAAGCCCTATCGACCATATTCGTCAGGATATTCCATCCCAGCATCGGCAAGAAGAAACCCTTTTCGCTCTTCTTCAATTCCTTGCGGTGGAAAAACCACGAAATAAGCGGTCCGCCAAGAGCCACGCTCCACATAAACTTACCCGCCGGATGTTCCGTGGCAACGGTTTCCGGCATTGTTTCCTGGATGTTTTCTTCGCTCATGCAGGGCCTCCGCTATTTTAACCGTGGTAAAGATTACCACTTTGATAGTTCGGTTCCATCGTCAGGTTCACGCCTAGGCGGCGGAACACGCCCACATCCACTTGCGAGAGGATGACGCTGGAATGCACTTCGCAGTGACGGAGTTCCGGCAACTTTTCTAGTGCGATTTTCGCGTTGTAGTCCGTGAGGGCACAGACGGAGAGCGCCACAAGGGCCTCGTCCATGTGCAAGCGCGGGTTCTTGTGGCCGAGTTGCTTGGTCTTCAAGTTCTGAATCGGTTCAATCACCATCGGCGAAAGCAGGCGCACTTCGTCGGGAATCTTCGCGAGGTGCTTGAGCGCGTCGAGCAGCATGGCGGAAGAAGCACCGAGCAGCGAAGAAGTCTTCGCCGAGATGATGGCTCCGTCGTTCAGCTGGATGGCGACCGCCGGGCCTCCGGTCAGTTCGGCCTTTTCCACGGCAGCGGCAATCACGGGGCGGTCGGCAGTGCTAATCTGCGCCTGCTCCATGATGAGTTCCTGCTTGTAAATCTGGTCCTTTTCCGCATTGCCCTTGCGCACGTCGCAAAGCGTGTTGTAGTAACGGCGGATGATTTCCTGCTTGGCGGCCTCGCAAACGGCGTCGTCATCAACAATGCAGTTGCCGGCCATGTTCACGCCCATGTCCGTGGGGCTCTTGTACGGGGATTCACCGAGAATACGCGTAAACAGAGCGTTCAGCACCGGGAAAATTTCCACGTCGCGGTTGTAGTTGATGGTAGTTTGTCCGTAAGCTTCCAGATGGAACGGGTCGATCATGTTCACGTCGTTCAAGTCGGCGGTGGCAGCCTCGTAAGCGAGGTTCACCGGATGCTTCAGCGGGATGTTCCAAATCGGGAACGTCTCGAACTTCGCGTAACCGGCCTTCACGCCGCGTTTGTTCTCGTGATAAATCTGCGAGAGGCACACGGCCATCTTTCCACTTCCGGGACCCGGAGCCGTCACCACAACGAGCTCGCGGCTCGTTTCCACAAATTCGTTCTTGCCGTAACCGTCGTCGCTCACCACCAGCGGAATGTTGCTCGGGTAACCCGCAATCGGGTAGTGGCGGTAAACCTTGAGGCCAAGTCCTTCCAGCTTCTTCTGGTAGGCAATCGCGCTCGGCTGTTCCTGCCAGCGGGTCAGCACCACAGAGCTCACATACAGGCCGTAGCCGCGGAAGGCGTCGATCAGGCGGAGCACATCCTGGTCGTAGGTAATGCCGAGGTCGCCACGGACCTTGTTTTTCTCGATATCGCCCGCGTTGATGGCGATAATGACTTCGGCCTTGTCCTTGATTTTCTCGAGCATGCGGATCTTGCTGTCGGGCGCGAAGCCGGGCAACACGCGGGATGCGTGATGGTCGTCGAACAGTTTTCCGCCAAATTCCAGGTAAAGCTTTCCGCCGAACTTCGCAATGCGCTCGGCAATTTTTTCGGACTGCGTCCTCAGGTACGCGTCGTTATCAAAACCTACTTTGAACATCTTTCTTTTCGCCTTCAGACAATCTTAAAATTAACCACACAAAAATAAAAAAATTCCCACCATAAAAAAGTGCCTCCAGGGCAGGAATTTCACGATAACCCCAGAGGCACCATTGTACGGAGATCTTTAGCCGATTACGAGACCTTCGTTCGTGGCAATATCACCTTCAATGTGGAAAGAATTCAGTACCGGATGTTCGCGGTCCTGTAAAGAAAGGATCAAATAGCTCGCCCTTGAATCGTAGGCAAGGCGCTTGTCTTCTTCCGACGGGCGCGAAGGGGATTCCGGATGGGAATGCCAATTGCCCAGCGGCGAGAGGCCGTTTGCACGCATGTCCTTGATGGCGGCAAGCTGTTCCTTGGGGTCCAGCGAAAAATGCTCGTTCGAATGGTCGATATTCGTGAGCAGGTAGACCTTCTCGATATGCTTGTCGCTACCTTCGATGCGCCCCGCAATCAGCCCGCAGGCCTCCTCGGGGAGGTTATTCACAGCATGCGCGAGGATTTTTTCGTAGTTGTCTTTTGAAATGGAAATCATTTTTTTCTCCAATGTCATCCCCGGCTTGACCGGGGATCTTTTTTAGGGGAGATGCCCGCCTACGCGGGCATGACAACAAAGGTTTAGTGCTTCAAGTCGCAAACTGCCTGCTCGTAGTCGATAAGCTGCGTGATGGTCGGGTGCGTGCCGCACACGGCGCAGTCTTCGGTATGCGTCGGCAGTTTCACCTTGCGGAATTCCATCGTGAGCGCATTGTAAGTGAGCAGATAACCCGTGAGCAAATTGCCCACGCCGAGAATGTACTTGACGGCTTCCATCGCCTGCAAACTACCGATAACACCGCCCATAGCGCCAATCACGCCCGCCTGCTTGCAGGTCGGCACGGCATCTTTCGGAGGCGGTTCCTTGAACACGCAGCGGTAGCAGGGGCCCTGGCCCGGAACATACGTCATGAGCTGTCCCTGGAAGCGGATGATGCCCGCATGGGAGAAAGGTTTCTTCGCCATCACGCAAGCGTCGTTAATAAGGAACTTCGCCGGGAAATTGTCCGTGCCGTCGATGACGAAGTCGTAATCCTTGATGAGGTCGAGAATGTTTTCGCTTGTGACGAAGGTATGGTACGTAATCACCTTCACATCGGGATTCATCGCTTCCATCGTCTCTTTCGCGGATTGCACCTTGGGCTTGCCCACATCCTGCGTAGCGTGGATAATCTGGCGCTGCAAATTGGAAAGATCGACCACGTCGGCATCGACAATACCGATGGTGCCCACGCCTGCTGCAGCAAGGTACATCGCCACGGGAGCACCGAGACCGCCAGCGCCAATCACGAGAACTTTTGCATTCAAAAGCTTCTTCTGGCCCTTCGCGCCCACCTCTTTCAAGATAATGTGGCGCGAATAGCGCTCCAGCTGTTCGTTAGTAAACGCCATTAGCAGCCGCCTCCCATGAAGTAGAGGAACTCGACGCTATCGCCGTCCTTGAGCACGGCCTTGTCAAAAGTTCCACCCTCAACAAACTCCTCGTTCACCGAAACGGTCACATAAAGCGGGTTGTCAATCTTCTCAGCTTCAATCAGTTCTGCGACGGTGAGGCCGTCCTTGTATTCTTTCTTGTTTCCTGCAACTGTAATAATCATTTTATACTCCTTGGTTAGTCGCCGACCTTCTTCACAATGAGCGTGTAGGTTCCGTCCTGGTTGTCGTCAAGTTTCAAGATTTCGTGGCCCTCTTCCTTGATGCTGCGCGGCACATTCTGCACCGGTTCGCCGTCGTTCAGACGGATAGAAAGGATTTGGCCTTCTTCCAGTTCCTCGAGGGCGACTTTTGCCTTCACGAAAGTGGTCGGGCACACGACATCGGTAATGTCGATGGTATCGTCGATTTTTATTTCTGCCATTGTTGTTTCTCCGTACATTGTTGTTTTAATCTGGCCCAAATATAGAACGCGTTTTCGCACGCGTCCAATACATTGTTTTTATGCTGAATTATCAGTTTATTCTATAGCAAGTTGCCATCTTATGATTATATAATGTAGTACCACTCCTCGCTTTGGGTAATTTCTTCCGTCTTGTGTTGCTTATCGGTAGAAACGTAGTCCATTTCGAGGCTCTTCATGCTCACGCGGGTATTGGGCGCGACAGAACTCGTGATGAAGGCGCTACCGCCGATGATGGCATTTTCGCCCACGACGGTATCACCGCCGAGAATGGAGGCGTTCGCGTAAATGGTTACGTTGTCTTGAATGGTGGGGTGACGCTTTTTGCCGGAGAGGCGCTGGCCCCCGCGTGTCGAAAGAGCACCGAGAGTGACACCCTGGTAAATCTTCACATTCTTGCCTATCACGGCGGTTTCGCCAATGACGATGCCTGTGCCGTGATCGATAAAGAAGTACTTGCCGATGGATGCGCCCGGATGGATATCGATGCCCGTTCTGGAATGGGCGTATTCGGTCATGAGACGCGGGAGAACGGGTACATGCAAAAGGTAAAGCTCGTGGGCGATGCGGTAAATCGTTGTCGCCATAAGGCCAGGGTAGGCGAGGATAATTTCGTCGAGGCAGCCGGCAGCAGGGTCGCCATCGTAGGCGGCGTGCAAGTCGGTTTCAAGGCATTCGCGAATCAATGGAATCTTGGCGAAAAACTCCTTGCAGATACGGTAGCTTTCAATCTTGCGCTCGTCGGAGCTCATGGTGCCGCGGAGCTTGCAGTAATCGAGAGCAATGGCCACCTGCTTGTGGAGGTGGTAAAAGGT
>CAMJQW010000076.1 GCA_946408125.1 uncultured Fibrobacter sp. | reverse complement strand
ACCGGCGAAGTGCTCAAGATTATCAAGAAACTTGCCGAAGACAAGATGACCATGGTCATCGTGACTCACGAGATGGCCTTTGCCCGCGATGTGGCCGACAAGGTCATCTTCATGGACGGTGGCGTCATCGTGGAGCAGGGGACTCCCGACCACGTGTTCCGCGAATCGGGCAACGAGCGCCTGGCACAGTTCCTGTCCAGGTTCGCAAAGGCTTGATTTTTGATTCCGGAGCTGTTGCCGGCGACTTTTATGCCGATACTTTTTTTATTTTAAAAAAAAGTGAGGCTGTTGTGAACAGAATTCTGAAAATCCTATTTTCCCTTGTCGTGGCCCTGTTCTTTGCTGCCTGCGGCGATTCTTCCAGTTCGTCCAGTCCTTCGAGCGACGAAGAACAAGTGCTGATCAGCACCACCGTCAAGAAAGACGGCGACGATATGCTGAAATTCGGTCACTTGAATCTGGATGTGCCTGCGGATACGTTCCTTGCCTCATTTGAACTGGGTGACATCGTGACGGTGATGATTGACGGCTTTGACACCCTGGATGCTCCCGTGGTGTCGGACTACGACGACGTGGCGCCCGGTGAATTCTTGCTCCGCGTCAAGGCGGGCAAACCGCACCTGACATTCGCCATCAACTTTGGGCAGGTGGCGGTTTCCCTTGGCATTGCAGAGAGCGCTCCCGAAGGTTCCGAGAACGCCTACAAGCTTAAGGATGTGAAGTTCCCCATCAAGGTTGTCATTGCCATGAAGGAGGCGGGCGGCTTCAAGGAAAACCTTGAAATGCTGGAATACCAGAATTACGGGCTCTCCATAGAGAATTATCCGGATTTATCCGTGGCGGAATTCGCCAACTTCAGGGAAATTACCACCACGGGAATGGGGAAGGGCGTGCTTTATCGTTCTTCGAGCCCCATTGATCCCGTAGACGGCCGCAACACCTATGCGGATTCCTTGGCTAAAGCGGCCAAGGTGGCGACCTTCATCAACCTGACGGATACCGAAGCGGGTGCCGAGGCTTACGAAGGCTTTGACGAGTCCTACTACGCTACACAGAAGGTGGTTTACCTTTCCTTGCCGGCCTCCTTCACGACGAAACTTTTCAGGGAAGGCCTGGTAAAGGGACTCCGGTTCATGCTGGAAAACGATGCCCCTTACCTGGTGCACTGCCAGATGGGCAAGGACCGTGCGGGCTTTGTGAGCGCCGTGCTCGAAGCCCTCATGGGAGCCAGCTCCAAAGAAGTCAAGAAGGACTACGTGAAGACCTACGACAACTACTACAACGTGGTGGACGGCAAGCAGCAGCGCCTTACGGAATCGCAGCTGGATTGGTTCCAGGCCCTGATTGTCCGCAACATGAAAATGGCTTACGGCGATGCGGGCGTGGACATCGATGATTTTGAAAAGGTGGACCTGGCCAAGGCCACGGAACAGTACCTGGAAAAATTGGGACTGTCCAAAAAAGAAATTGCGGCCCTGAAGGACCGCCTGAAATAAAAAATAGCTGATTTATAGCTGTTTGAGACTTTGTTCGTATTCTTCGGTGGGAATCGTCCGCCCATCGGTACAGGCGTAAGCGAAGAGGGTCTTGTCGGCCTTCAGGTGCTCCATGTCGCATGTCGCGGCGATTTCGCGCGCCTGGTCCAGCGAAACATTCCACTGCTGTATAAACGCGTCTGAATTTTCCCCATACTGGGCTTTGACGGATTCCGCCTGGGCGAGCTTGTCGACGATATTGCGCTCGCATTCGGAATAAAGGGAATCGGCCGTGCCCTGATAGTTGAAGAGGGGCTTGCAATCCACAGAAACATCGGGGCCACCGGGATTCTCCGAAACGTCATCGGGAGTTCCGTATGTGCATGAGCAAGCCTGGAGCGAAAACCAGGAAAGTATGACGCCAGCCAAACTGTACCGTCTGCTCCAAAAGATGGCGCCAAGCCATATATAAATATTTCTGAGTATGTTTTTCATAATCCTCGTTCTAACCTCATTCATAAATATATAAAAGATCGGAAAAAAATATTATATTCAATTGGGGGTAAAAGTATGAATTCTGCCAAAGCTATTTTGTTCGTTGTCCTTTTCCTGTCGGCGGCCGTTTTTGCCGGGGAAAATTCTCTTTTCTTGGGTCCCCGTTTTTCGATGGGGATGATCGGCGTCTGGAATAACGAGAAGGTGAAGCTGCTTCACGAGGATGGCTCCGAAATCGCGAATGTGGATCCATTCAAGAACCGCGAAAGCTTTGACATGGAAATGGGTGTGGGCCTACTTTTCAAAATCAACGGCTTTTTCGGGGTCGCCGCCGAGGCGAACCTGGGAATCCTTTCGTTTGACCAGATGGATAACGGCGTGTATCGTGAGGTCTACTTCGATAACATGGGTTATGCCCACTTTAAATATGAGACCGAGTCCATCACGTGGTTCCAGCTCTCGATACCCCTTCTTGCCCGGATAAATCCCCTGGACTGGGCTTATGCCGAAGCCGGCTGCCAGTTCACTTTCGTTTTCGACAGCGAACACAATTTTGGCGATGACGAAGAAAACGAGATGGGGGAATGGAACCCCGAGCCCTTCCGCTTTGCGCCCGTGCTTGGATTGGGCGTGGAAATCCCCTTGACGAACAGCCTCCTGTTTGACATCGGTACGCGTTTTGAGCTCGATGTCACCCGTATGGAGAACGGGAAAAAGCTATGGATTAAGAAAGACTCCGAATACAGGGAGTCTTCCAAGGCCAAGTTCTGGGCTTTGCAGTTCTATATGGCCTTTTATCTCGTGTAAGCTGTCCAGCGGCGCTTGAAACGCGGTTCGTCCAGGACTTTCGCCCAGATGAAACCTCTTCTCACGTCCGCGATATTCTTGGATGATACCATGGGGCCGCGGGTGCGAATGCCCGCTTCTTCATCCTGTGACGATACGCCGTAATCCGAAATGGCTGCGGCCGCTTCGCGTGCGTTTTTGGCGCGTTCCTCGAGGGCGTTCAGTTCGCGCTGGCGCTCGAGTTCCTGGCGGCGGGCGTCTTCGCGTTCCGTGTCGTTGTTACCCTGAGCCTGTCGAAGGGTCTCGTTGCGCTCTTCTTCGGCACGTCTTTCGCGGTTGAGCAGGTTGTCCAGCTCTTCCATGTCGTGCACGAGTACGTCGCAGTCGCCTTCGCCCATGTCGCGGCCCACGATGCGGTGCGCCTGCAATGCCATGAGCATTTCGGCGGCCGCATTCTCGTCGACCTCGAATTCGTCCATCAGGAATTCCAGGTTGACGACGTCGACGCCGATGACGACTTCGGCGACATCGCGGAGCGTGATGGGCTTGTTCGGGTCACGATGCCTTTCTACGGGCGGGTCTGGCGGTACGTAGGTACCCTGGCTCGCATCGCGCTGCGCCTCGTTGAACTGCCGGATCAGATCCTGCAGGGAACGCGGCGCCTGCGGGGGCTCTTCGGTCCCGTATTCGTCCTGGTCATCATCGGGTTCTTCGCGCCGGCTTACGGTCGGCGGAAGCTGCCGCTGCTTTTTACGGTTGGCGGCAACCTTCTTGATGACGACATCCAGGAGCCAGATGCCTATGAGTATGAGGAGTCCTTCCATCGATTACTTCGCTTCGGGGGCGTTGCCTATTTCCTTTCTCATCTGCGTGTCGGCTTCGATGTTCTTCAAGTTGTAGTAGTCCATCACGCCGAGCTTGCCGTCGCGCAGTGCTGATGCCATGGCCATCGGGATCTGGGCTTCGGCTTCCACGAGCTTGGCCTTCATTTCCATGACCTTCGCCTTCATTTCCTGTTCGGCGGCGTATGCCATGGCGCGGCGCTCTTCGGCCTTGGCCTGTGCAATCTTCTTGTCGGCTTCGGCACGGTCGGTTTCGAGGATGGCGCCGATGTTCTGGCCCACGTCCACGTCGGCGATGTCGATGGAGAGAATCTCGAAGGCAGTCCCGGCATCGAGGCCGGAGGCCAATACTTTCTTGGAAATCATGTTCGGGTTCTCGAGCACGTCCTTGTGGCTCTTGGCAGAACCGATGGAAGACACGATGCCTTCGCCCACACGGGCAATCACGGTGTCTTCGCCGGCGCCACCGACCAGCTTCTGGATGCTCGCGCGCACGGTAATGCGGGTCACGGCATGCAGCTGGATACCGTCGAGGGCCACGGCGGAAACCTTCGGGGTCGTGATGACCTTCGGGTTCACGGACATCTGCACGGCCTCGAGAACGTTACGGCCGGCGAGGTCGATGGCGGCGGCTTCCTTGAAGTCGAGCTTGATGTTCGCCTTGTTCGCGGCGATGAGGGCCTGGATCACGCGGAGCACGTTACCGCGGCTAAGGTAGTGCGCTTCGAGCAGGTTCGTGTCGACCGGGAGGCCTGCCTTGCAACTCAAAATTCGGGCTTCGACAATCACCTGCGGAGGCACCTTACGCAGGCGCATACCGATGAGCTGGAAGATGCTCACGTTCGCCCTGGAGAACAAGGCCTGGAGCCAGAGGCTGAAGAACTTGCCGATGAAGGCGAGCAGGATGATGACGGCAATCGCCGCGATGATAATTCCAACGATGAGAAGATTTTCCATTGTTTATCTCCGTTTTTTTGTTTTCTTTTCGTAATATACATAATTTGAGTAAGGAAAAGATTTATCTTTGATATAAGAATATTTGGACAAGGGAGGAACCTGGTCATGCATAGACCTTTTTTTAGAAAAGCTGCACTTTTCGCTTTTGCGGCTACGTCTTTTTTCTGCCTGAACGCCTGCTTCGAAGATGAAGGCTCGAGCAGCTTTGCCCCGACTGAAAAGGAACAAGCCGATTCAACTAAAAAACAGGAGGATCCCAAAGGACAGGATCCTGTATCGATTTCTTCGGAGAAGTGTCCCGAGGTAACCTCCAAGTCGCAGTTCCTGAACCCTGATATTGACTATGGTG
>CAMJQW010000075.1 GCA_946408125.1 uncultured Fibrobacter sp. | reverse complement strand
ACCTTTTCGCCAACGATGTCGAAAGTCTGTTCGAAGCTGATGTTCTCGTCGTGGCCCACATCCGGCTTGGTGCTCGGTGTGTAGAGCGGCTTTTCGAGCTTCTGGCAGAGCTGCATGTTGGAGGGGAGCACGTGACCGCAGATGCGGCCCGTCTTCTGGTAGTCCTTCCAGCCGGAACCCACGATGTAGCCGCGGACGATGCATTCCACGGAGTGGCGGTGAGCCTTCTTCACGATCATGGAACGACCGCGGAGGTAGTCGGCGTGCTTCTTCAGCACTTCCGGATACTCGTTCACGTCGGCGGTGATGAGGTGGTTCTTCATGCCGAGGTGCTTGAACCAGAACAGCGAAAGCTGGTTGAGGATTTTGCCCTTACCAGGAATCGGGGTGGGGAGCACCACGTCAAAAGCGGAAAGACGGTCGCTGGCGACCATCAGGAAGCTGTCGCCCAGGTCGTACATGTCGCGTACTTTGCCCTGGTGGAACAGCGGAACTTCGGTAATGGGGGTTTCAAATTTTAGACTCATAGTGCAAGTAAATTTAGTAATTTTGTGGTCGGGAATTTGCTATTTTCTTTAAAAAACGGTGCATTATGAACGTATTTAAAACAGCCCTCTTTTCCTTGATTGCCGTAACCCTCTGCTTTGCCGCCCCGGCGCCGAAATCTTCGGCCGCTACCGCCGCAACCGCTGCACCCGCCAAGCAGGAACAGAAGTCGACCGGACTCTCGGTTTCCCCCGAAGAAATGATCATCCTGATGGCCCTCTTGCAGAGCCCCGTATTCAAGGACAATTTCGTGCAGTCGTGCTCGGCCCAGTCCGCCGAATGGCTCGGAACCGCGCAGGCGGATAAGTCCTGCAAGTGCGCCTTCGACAAGCTTATCGGCGACAAGGATGCCATGTCCAAGATTCTCGGGTCCGTCTCCGCTGACGGCAGCAACGTGGACATCTCCAAGTGGGGATTCGGCGTGGTGGAACCCTGCCTCCCGAAGGATTTCCCGGCCGAGATGGACGGCGCCTTCGTGAAGGAATGCCTGAAGCAGAAGGATTTGGACAAGCAGGTTTGCACCTGCATGCTCAACTCCGTCAAGAAGGACTATACGGTTCACTCCCTGATAAAGACCGCCTTTGAGGACCAGAAGAAGCTGGAACTCGACATTACCCTGAAAGCAGCCCAGTGCCTTTCCAAATAAGCTCTGCATCCCGATTTCGTGCAAAAAAGACGTGATTAACTGCACGGAATAACGGATTGTTCGCGTATAGGGGCAAATTTGCTTGCAATTGCCCGTTTCAACGCGTATATTTTGAAGGAAAAAGGAGTCTATCATGAAAAAATTGCTAGCCTGTGGAGCGGCCCTGTCGCTGATGCTGTTGGCCTGTGGGGATGATTCTTCGTCGGGCCCGGATCCCGTGACCGGAGGGGAGACGATTGAATCTTCCGATTCTGTTGTCGGTTCATCGGGTGCGCAAGCAGCCGCTTCTTCTGCCGAAGTCGCTACTTCTTCTGCGGGCGGAACGGCTCCCGAGTCGAGCGCTGCAGTTCCGGAATCGTCTTCTTCGGTGATTGCTTCGAAGCAGGAGGCCACTGACATCGTCGCGCAATGTGGCGACGGGCTGGACGAGAATGCACCCGTCGATGTCGAAATAGTGGATGGCCCCGGCGGAACGCCTCCCGTGGCGTACGCGTACATCGGCGATGACGGTTTTATAACGTATGTCGTGGAAAGCATGATGCTGTCGTGCGGGATTGCCCTGGATGGCATTTCGGCATCTGCCGAAGGCGATACGGTTTTCGCGGAACTCCATGTGGACCCGGAAGCCCCGGTAACCAACTGCATCTGCAATACGCGCGTTTCGTTCAAGGTCAAGAAAGACGACAACTTCACACGAGCGACCCATCTGGTGATAGGCCGTAATAACGTTTTCGATATCGTTTCCGGGAAAGAAGTCTCTGTGTGGGGCGATAAGCTGAAAAACAAGGTCGTTGCCGGACAGTGCATGAATGACGATGTTGCTCCGGCGGGGAGCGCTTCGGCGGCTCCTGCACCGGAGGCGCTTCCTACGGCTCTTCTCGGCCACAATTCGGATGTTTATTACATCGAAATCAGCAGGGCGCAAGCGAATTGTGGAATCGGGGATGCGACTATGAAATATGAACAGCGGGGCGATACGCTGTTTGCGGATTACAGCGAATCGAGTAACCTGCTCAGGTGCGTTTGCATATTCGACGACCTCAAGTTTATCGTGCCGAGTGAAAATATCCAGGTCAATTATTTCTCGTTCGGCACAGAACTGTACACAGTCGATTCCGTGAAGAAAAACTAGGAAGGGCATATGAAAAAGTTACTTGTTTGCGGTGCGGCCCTCTCGCTCATGTTGCTGGCTTGCGGTGACGATTCTTCGTCGAGCCCGGATCCCGTGACGGGCGGCGAGACGATTGAATCTTCCGATTCCGTTGTCGGTTCGTCGGGTACGCAAGCAGCCGCTTCTTCTGCCGAGGAAGCAACGCCGGAATCCTCGAGCGCAACAATTCCCGAATCAAGCGCTACAACTCTCGAGGAGAGCCAGCTTAAGGCTGCGGGCTATTACAGGGGGCAGTGCCTGAAGGACGATTTTAGCGAAATGATGCCCGTAAAGGGCGCCCCGGCTCCGGAGGAACTCCCGTATGCGACCTTGCGCTACGCTTCGGATGGACAGGCCATCGTGGAATTGAACAAGGTCATGGACTACTGCGATATTGACGCGAAGGTTTCGCAGAAGGTGAATGGCGACACGCTGTTCGTGGACTACTACGATATGGGAGCCGTGTCCAAGTGCGTATGCACTTTCGATATCATTGAGTTTGCCATCGACGAGGAGAATACCCGTGTGCAGTATTTCTCATTCGGGTCGACCCTGTACCGTTTGCAGGGTCCCGTGGTCGTCGATTAAATTATTGAGGAGAAAAACATGAAAAAGTTATTTGTTTGTGGTGCAGTATTGTCGCTTATGCTTATGGCTTGCGGTGACGATTCGTCTTCGAGCCCCGATCCCGTGGCTGGCGGGGACGATGTTGAATCTTCCGGTTCCATTGACGGTTCTTCGGGTTCGCAGGACCCGTCGTCAAGTGCTGGCGCGGAATCTTCCGGTACGAACGGGGCTTCCTCGGGCTCGCAGCCAGCTTCTTCCGGTTCGCAGCCGTCGTCCTCGGGCTCGCAGAATCCCGAATCTTCTGCGGACGTAGGGTCCTCTTCTTCTGTGGCGGGTAACCCTGTGCAGAAGGTGAAGGTTGGCGGCAAGTGCATGGAATCCAAGGGAAATTCCAATATTCCAGGCGGAGACGGCCTGGCCCTGCCGCCGCATGCCATCATGGGGCAGGAAGAGGGTTCCGATATTGCGGTTGTCGTCGTGGAAAACGTGATGATGCCGGATTACCAGATTAGCGGATTTGCCGGGATGATCGTGAATCCGGCGCTTCTCGACAGCGTCGAGGTCATGGCGGTGGGCGATACCCTCTATGTGAAGCAGATCGTAGACGAAGCCAAGGCTGAAGGTGGCTCCAAGTGCGTGACGGAATTCTACTTCAAGCTCAAGGCTGATCCCGCCTTTACGAATACCTCCATTATCGTTGTGGGAGATTACATGCGTTCGACAATCGATAAGCAGAGTAGCGTGCCGTCTTCGTCCTCGACAACTCCGAGTTCTTCGTCGGCTCATGGCGGAAGTACCGCGGTGCCGGTGACCAATATCTCGCTTGAATGCAAGGCGAACCATGATTTTGACGGAAAGACCCTCCCGACGGATGACCTGGCCGAACCTTACCCCTACATGGGTTCTATCTCGAGAATTGACGGGCTTGCGAAACTCACCATCATCAATGCCTACTTGAACATGCCTTGTGGCGCCAATGAGGATTCTGCGGTAACGGAAGCCAAGAAGGCTATGGCTCGTACCGGTGCGAACCTCGTCAACGATACACTCTTCGTGAATATCGACCGCAGCAAGGGGGATTATACGTGCGGGTGCAATGCCCGAGTGGAATTCCTGTTTGACGGGAAATACGCTGGTTTCGGCTATACCGCCTTTGACAACAACGGTCCGGTGCAGGTTATTGATGCGGCAAAGGATCGCCCGCGTCAGATTATCGAGGATGCGACGGCCCAGTGCCGCAACTCGAACAACGGGGATGACCCGCTGACGGACGGTGGTTCAGATGGCCCGCGTGCAGGTGACGGCGCAATTCCTCCGGTGGCCTACATGTACAACCTGGGAAATAAGGCTGAGATTGTTATTAAGTCAGTCCAGTTGACCTGCGGTACGCAATTCAAGAATATTGATGTCTCTGTGGGTGGCGATACCCTCTATGTGAAACCGACCATTGACGAATCCTCCCTGCAGGCCGATTGCATCTGCTCGACGGAACTCGACTTCTATATCGAAGCGGAGGAGGCCTTTAGGAATGCGACGCTCCTCGTGTTCGACTACGGCTGGAACACTAACCCGAGCAACAAGATGCCTATTGTAAAGGAAACGCACGCCACGCCGGCGAACTAGCCCGAAAGAATCTCCTTGGAATGACAAAAAGGACGCTCCGTTTGGAGCGTCTCTTTGTTCATATCCGCAAAAACGTAGCTTATTAGTGATGTCTCGGCTCCGAAGTTAAGCTCGCACGCAAACAAGGGCTCTGCCTTCGGCTTCGATTGTTTGCTTAGCGACTTAACTTCCTCGCCCTTGTAGCACCACTAGTACAACAATGCGAACACCATTCCGGGACGGAAGTACTTACCAGCAGTATACTTCAGAGCCGTGCTGTGGAGCAGCATGAACAGTGCGCTTGCATCAACCTTGTTGGCCTTCGCGATGCTGCCGAATGCCTTCACGAAGGCGGGCAGGTTGCGCGGGAGCTTCGGGCTGATGCGGCTGTCGGCAAGGAGGG
>CAMJQW010000074.1 GCA_946408125.1 uncultured Fibrobacter sp. | reverse complement strand
TTGTCGCCGTTGATGCGGCTGATGATGGACTTGCTGTACTTGCCGAGCACCTTGGCGGTGGATTCCTTGTAAACCTTGAGGCGGTTCTTGATAACGGCTTCGTCGGCGTCGTCCTTGCGGCCTTCGATCTTGGCGCGGTTCAGGAGGCGGGCCACGATGGTCTTCTCGTCCTTAATGTCGAGCACGAAGATGTGCTTCACGTCGACAACGGATTCGATGAGCTTGACCTGGGCAACCGTGCGAGGAATACCGTCGAGGAGGAGGGTATCCTTATCCGGGTTGACCTTGTTCGTATTGATGAGGCCTTCGATGAAGCGGCCGAAAATTTCGACAGTGGCTTCGTCCGGAACGAGCAGGCCCTTGCTGGAGTAAGAAGCGAGGAGCTTGCCGGATTCGCTGGAAGGAGCAATGCCACGGAAGATGTCGCCCGTGGAAATGTGCTTGAGGGAAGTGGTAGCAGCGAGCTTCGCGCCGACGGTACCCTTGCCGGAACCCGGTGCGCCGAAGATAAGAACTGCAGGAATTTTAGCCATTGTTAACCTCTTGGGTTGTGTGTTGTTTAAAATTTGCGGGTAAATATAAAAAATGTGGAATGTGTAGTGTGGAATGTGAAATTAATTTCATTACACATTACACATCACACACTACTAACTTTGTATCTTCTCGCACTTGAAACTGAGCTTGCCGTTTTCGACGCCGATGCTTATCGTGGAGAAGTCCGTGAGGGTGCCAAGCAGGAGCCCTTCAGCAATCGCGTCTTCCACGAGGTTCTGGATGGAACGGCGGATGGGTCGCGCCCCCAGGGTGGAATCGTAATTGTTGTTCACGATAAATTCCTTCGCCTCCTGGCTGATTTCCAGCAGGATGCCGCGGTCGGAAATGTTCTTCTGGAGGAACCCCATCTGGATATCCACGACGGAAACGAGGTCCTTCTTGCTGAGCGCGCGGAACACGATCTGCTCGTCGATGCGGTTCAGGAATTCCGGAGAGAACACGCGCTTGACTTCTTCGCGGATGGCGTTTTCCATGCGCTCGTAGTCGTCGGTCTCCCCTTCCTTGGTGAATCCCATGCCGCCGCTGTGGCGCACTTCGCGGGCACCGGCGTTACTCGTCATGATGATGATGGTGTTCTTGAAGTTGATCTTGCGACCGTAACTGTCGGTAAGGATGCCGTCGTCGAGGATCTGGAGCAAGATGTTGTAGATGTCCGGATGCGCCTTCTCGATTTCGTCGAGGAGCACCACGGAATACGGGCGCTTGCGCACCTTCTCGGTGAGCTGTCCGCCACCTTCCTCGAAGCCCACATATCCCGGAGGAGCGCCGATAAGGCGGGAAACGCTGTGCTTTTCCATGTACTCGCTCATGTCGATGCGGATCATGGAATCCTCGCTTCCGAAAAGCGTAAGGCTCAGCACCTTCGCCAGTTCCGTCTTGCCCACGCCCGTAGGCCCGAGGAAGAGGAAGCTGCCCATCGGGCGCTTGCTGCTGCGGATGCCCGCACGCGTACGGCGGATGGACTTGACAATCGCGTCAACGGCCTGGTCCTGACCAATCACGCGCTGTTTGATTTCATCGGCAAGGTGCAGAAGCTTCTGCGTCTCTTCACCGCCGAGGCGGCTCACGGGAATGCCCGTCATCTTGCTGATGCAGTCGCGGATGTCGCTCTCGTCGACGACCGGAGTCTCCGAGTTTTCGCCCTGCAACTGCTTCTTGCGCTCGGTGATGGCGGTCTGGAGTTCTTCTTCGCGGGTGCGGTACTTGGCCGCATTCTCGTAATCCTGGTTCGCGACAGCCTCTTCCTTCTTCTGCAAGGATTCGGCGAGTTCATTTTCCATGTCGAGCAGGTCCTGCGGGACCTTGATGGAATTGAGCTTCACGCGGGCGCCCGTCTCGTCGAGCACGTCGATGGCCTTGTCCGGCAAGAAGCGTTCGCTGATATAGCGTTCGGCAAGCGTCACGGCCGCACGAATGGCCTCCGGCGTATAATGCACGTTATGGTGCTGTTCATACTTCGTGCGCAAGCCTTCAAGAATCTGCACGGAATCTTCCGCATTGGGCGGATTCACGAGAATCGTCTGGAAGCGACGTTCCAAAGCCGCATCCTTCTCGATGTACTTGCGGTATTCGTCAATCGTCGTAGCGCCAATGCACTGCAGTTCGCCACGTGCAAGCGCCGGCTTGAAAATGTTCGATGCGTCAAGGCTTCCTTCGGAGCCGCCCGCACCCACGATGGTATGCAGTTCGTCGATGAAGAGGATCACGGAATTGCCGACGCGCTGGAGTTCCATGATGAGTCCCTTCATGCGTTCCTCGAACTGGCCGCGGTACTTGGTGCCCGCAACCATCGCCGCCACATCCAACGTAACGACACGCTTGTTCGCAAGCAGGTCGGGAATCTTCTTCTGCACAATCTTCTGCGCAAGGCCTTCGATAATGGCCGTCTTGCCCACGCCCGGTTCGCCGATGAGCGCCGGATTGTTCTTCTTGCGGCGGCAGAGGATCTGGATAAGGCGTTCAATTTCGGATTCACGACCGATAATCGGATCGAGCTTTCCTGCCCGCGCCATCGCCGTAAGATCGCGACCGAAGTGGTCGAGAATCGGAGTCTTGGAGCGAGAACCGCCACGCGGGTCCTTCTGCGCCTGGAAAGGACGCTGGGATTCATCCGCCGGTTCCGGAGAAACATTGCCGTCGCCGCTATGCTTGAGCTGGTCCAGCATCTGCTGGAAATTCTCGAATGTCACGTTGAACGTGGAAAGCGTGCCCGCAGCAGGAGAATCCGCCTGCTGCAAGATGGCAAGCATCAAGTGTTCGGGACCGATATACTGGTCGCCTTCCATCTTCGCAATCTTTGCCGCATTGTAAAGCACAGCCTTGGTCTTCACCGTGAAGGAAAGCAGACCGCTCTTCGGGTCTCCCCCGACGGTCATGATGCCGCCGTCATTCGCGAGATTACGCTGGACCGTTTCCGCCAGGTCGTTCAGGTTCACCTTCAACGCCTTGAGCGTTTCGGCAGCATACCCGGATTCCTCGCGGACAAGTCCCAAGAGCAAATGCTCAACGGTAATGCTGTCGTTGCCCAAGTTCCGGGCAGCCATGCGCGCAGCCTGCATCACGGCCTTGGCCTTAGCAGAAAAGATTCCGTTTCCGTCAGACATATTCGCTCCTATTCAAAATCCTGAATCAAACCGTTGTGCATCACTACGCGACGCTTCGCAAAGGATGCCAGATTTTCATCGTGAGTGACGATCAAAAACGCCTGTCTAAACTTCTCGTTCAATTCGCCGAAGAGTTCATTCAACTTGGCGGAATTCGCTTCGTCGAGGTTGCCGCTAGGCTCGTCGGCAAGCACGAGGTCGGGATGGTTCATGAGCGCACGCGCAATGGCAATCCTCTGGCGTTCACCACCGCTGAGCTCGCGCGGCAAGTGCTTGAGGCGGTCCTTGAGGCCCACCGATTCCAGCAGCATCTCGGCGCGCTCGCGGCATTCCTTATCGCTCGTCCCGAGGATACGGCCCGGCACGCACACGTTCTCGATGGCCGTGAATTCGCTGAGCAGGTGATGGAACTGGAACACGAAACCCACCTTCACGCGGTGGTACATGTCGCGTTCGTCATCCTTGAACTTGGAAAGCGACTTGCCCTTGAAAAAGATTTCGCCCGAGGTAGGCGTGTCAAGCATTCCCACCAGATTCAAAAAAGTCGATTTGCCCGAACCCGAAGAACCGGTAAGCGCCACGAGCTCGCCTTCATCCATCGAGAAGTTCACGCCCTTCAAAATTTCGAGCTGTTCACCCGTCTCGGAAAAGACCCTACGAAGGTCGACAGTCTGCAACAAACTACTCATGCCTAATCGCTCCTACGGGGTCAAGCCTGCTTGCCTTCCATGCGGGCAGCAGGGTCGAAAGTACGCAAAGCGCGATACCGATTACAAAGATGAGGACGACATCGAGCAGGTGCACCGAAATCGGGAAATAGGGAATCACATAGACATCGCCCGGAAGCTTGATGAAGTGGTAGGCTTCCTGCAGCTTGCAGAGCACGAGCCCGACGGTACCGCCAACGATGGTGCCACCCACGCCGATGAAGCTTCCCATGAGCATGAACACGCGCATGACGCCCGACTTGCTGAGTCCCATGCTGCGGAGGATGCCGATTTCCTTCGTCTTGTCGATGACCACCATGATGAGGGAACTGATGATGTTGAACGCCGCCACGAGGATGATGAGGCAGATAATCGCCGCCACGATGAACTTCTCGTAGTTCATCCACTTGAGGAGGGTAATGTTCTTCGTTTTCCAGTCGAGCACGTAATACGGGTAGGTCAGCCATTCCGAAATCTGGTCCGCAGCCTCGCCCGCCATCCAGTGGTTCTTGATGCGGAACTGGATGCCCGAAACGGCATCGCCCATGGAAAGGAGCTTCTGCAATTCCGGAATGCCCACATACGCGAGGTTTCCGTCGTATTCATAGGTACCCGTCTCGAAGATGCCGCTCACGACGCACATCATCATCTTCGGGCCACCGCTCCCGACCATTTCGTCGGGACTCTGGAACGTCTGCAGCACGAGCTTGTCGCCCACCACCACGCGGAGGCGGTTTGCAAGACCCGAACCGAGCAGGATGCCGGGACGGCGCGTCCCGCCCATATCCTCCAGGCTGTCGACGGAGTAAATGCCCCACTTCATGTACTTGTGGATGTCGGTCACGGTCTTGGACGTCTCGGAATCGATACCGTAAATCACGATACCGTCGTTCACCTTCTTGGAACTGATGCCCACCTTGTAGATGATGAACGGGGACGAGGCCGTCACGCTCGCATCGCGGGCCCGGACCTCCTTGATGAGGCTATCGTAGGCCACGATAGGTTCGCTGTTGTACGCCATGATTTCGAGGTGGGCGTCCTTCCCAATCATCTGGGCGGTGACCTCTTCCTCGAAGCCGTTGACCGCAGCGAGCGCCACCACCAGCGCGAACACGCCGATGGATACCCCGAGCATACTGAAAATGCCGATAAGCGAGACGAAGAGGCTCTTGCGCTGAGCCCCCAGGTAACGCCAGGCGATTAGCCACTCCAGCTTGTTCATCAGTTAGCAGGTCTCCGGTTTCATGAGCGGGAACAGCTGCA
>CAMJQW010000073.1 GCA_946408125.1 uncultured Fibrobacter sp. | reverse complement strand
AGCGATTTTCTGGGTCTTGCGGCGTACTCGCCCAAGTCCCAGATACGAGGGCGCTTCTGGACATTCGGCGAAAAGGCGAACATCGACCGCGAATTCTTCAGCGACATTCTGGACCGAGCGATTGCAGCCCGCAAGAGCCGCGGCTTCGACATCGACGACAAGGAATCCGCATTCCGCCTGATCAACGCCGAGAACGACGGCATTCCGGGATGCATCATCGACAAGTATGCCGATATCTACTCGGTGGAAATCCTCGCCGCCGGACCGGAAATCCACCGCAATACGATTTATGAACTGCTCGCCGAAAAGACGCACTGCCGCGGCATCTACGAGCGTTGCGATTCCGAAGTGCGCAAAAAAGAAGGCCTGCCGCTCCGCACGGGAGTCGTGTACGGCGAAGTGAGCGACGAACCCGTCATCATCAACGAGAACGGCATCCTCTTCCCCATCGACGTGAAGAACGGCCACAAGACGGGTTACTACCTCGACCAGCGCGACGCACGCCGCCGCATCGGCGAGCTTTCCAAAGGCAAGAAAGTTTTGAACTGCTTCTGCTACACCGGCGGATTCGGGCTGTACGCCCTCCGTGGCGGTTGCGAGAAGGTTTACCAGGTGGATGTCTCCAAAGACGCGCTCAAGCTCGCCAAGGAAGGCATCATGCGTAACAAGCTCAGTACCGCGCACGCCACGCACGTAGAAGCCGACGTGTTCCAGTACCTGCGCAAGTGCCGCGACAAGGCGGAAACATTCGACCTCATCGTTCTGGACCCGCCGAAATTCGTGGAAAGCAAGGACAACCTGCAGAAAGGCGCCCGCGGCTACAAAGACATCAATTTGCTCGCGATGAAGCTCTTGGCCGAGGGCGGCATGCTCGCGACCTTCAGCTGCTCCGGGCTCATGGAGATGGACTTGTTCCAGAAAATCGTCGCGGATGCCGCCGCCGATGCCCATCGGCGCGTTCAAATCATTGAACGCTTCGGCCAGCCCGCCGACCATCCCGTAAATACGGCTTTCCCCGAAGGGCAGTACCTCAAGGGATTGCTCTTACAGGTCGTGTAGCTATTTCTTAAACCGCCGGATTTCCGTGCGGTTCCCTTTTTGCACGGCAACGTGATAAACGCCCGCAGGCAAAGCACGCACGTCAAAGATCACCGTACGCAAGGCATGCTTGCGCATTACTTCGCGACCCTGCAAATCGAGGATGCGTACATTCGCACCATCGACAAAGCCACTACCCAGCTCTACGAACAAACGATTCTCGGCATAATGTACGGAGGACCCGTACACGCTCTCGAAATCGCCTAGGTACGGAATCGCCGTCTTGCCAGTGTCGGTCACAGACGTATCTTTCTTCGTCGGAATAGAATCATTCACACCAAGCAAACGCCACATCTGGTTCCATTCCCAGTCGTCGGCCCAACTCTGCACTACGCGTTCGCCATCGGTCGTCGCACGCAGGTACATGTCGCTGTGCTGCATCTTCATGCGCACCACGGTACCTTCGTAGCCGGACTGTTTTTCCATCACAACCTTCTGGTGGGCTCCGCCATTCCACTTGTACAGGCCCATCGTGATGCCAGCATCCTTCGATTCATTCGGAGTATCGAAAGAGATGTCGCCGAATTTGATGCGGTACGTGGTCGAAGAGAGAGGAGTAATCGTAACGATGGCGCTATCGCCATTGCAGTCCCCAAGCACGAGTTTGTCTTCGGAAGTCCTGGTCATGCACGTGCCGAAGTTCATCGACATGATGCGCACAGTATCGGGCTTCGCGGGCTTGGCCTGCCACACGCGGACCCAGTCCGCTTCAAAATACGCCGGCTTGTCCGTCGTAATATCGATGTCGTCGCCGGCCCATCCGCCGATGGCGAGGTTCACGATGATGTACTGCGCCGAAAGCTGCTTGATTTCAGTCGGGCGGTTGTAGCTTGCAAACCGCTTATCGTCAAAATAGAAGCTGAGGGTCGATTCGTCCCACTCCACGGCATAATTGTGGAAACCCGCGGAACGATCCACGTCGTCGTCCTTGTGGCCGCCGAAAGAAGCCTCGTGGTCCCACGCCGAACCGTGACTGTTGTACCAGCTCGGATCCGTGTAATGCAGGTAGTAATGGTGCTGCTTGCGTGAAGCGGGAATTTCGAGGATGTCGATTTCGGGAGGCCAGCCGTCCTGTAAAGTCCAGAAGGCAGGCCAGGTACCCTTCTGCGACGGAGCCTTGAAGCGGCCTTCGATATAGCCGTACTTCACCTCGAAGTGGCCCTTGGTATCGATCGCACCTGAAGTGTAGTCGACCGGAATTTCCTTGTTGTTGAACTTCGCCTTGCGCCCGTTGGCATCGGGATGCACCCTCTTTTCGCCCTTCAGCTTGAGCGTACCGTCGGAAACAATCACGTTCTCTTCGGCACAGTAGGCGCGGTGGTTGTGCGTCGGGCCCCAGTTGTATGTCGGGTTCCATTTTTTCTTGTCGAGCGAAGTGCCGTCGAAGTTGTCCTCGAACACGAGCTCCCAGCCGCTAAAATTCGACGGCGGATCCGCGAACGCGATCAAGGGAGTCAAAGCCAAAATGCCCAAAAGTCTTTTCATAAAATTCCAACCCCAAACTTGTTAAAACATCTTATCCCAATCTATGTTTTTACATACAAAAAATCAATAGGCACAAAACGGCAACCGCACCAAATACGCCTTAAAAGCAAAGAATCCCGGCACCTGAAGGGCCGGGATCAAGCAAAAACTACGTTGCTCCGATTAGCGCGTACGGCGCGGCAGTTCCGACGCATGCTTCTCAAGCCACACGGCATCTTCGAGAGCGCGCTCGGCCTCGGTCGCCCAGTCGGAATCGGGATACTGCTGCACCACTTCGCGGTAGCGGGAAACCGCACTGTGGAAGTCGCGCAGCTCGCGGTAGATGTTTCCCATCTGGAGCATCGCGAAATAACGTTCGTCCGGACCCGCCTCGGATTCCACGACGGTCCTGTACATCTGGAGGGCCTGCTCGAAGCTGCCCGCCTTGAAGTAGATGTTCGCCTTGGCAATCGGGCTCGTCCCTCCGGCCACTTCCGCCGGTTTCTCGACAGGCGCGGCAACGGTTTCCGCGGGAGCGGTCGCAACCTCCGCAGGAGCGGCAGGTTCAGCGGCAACGGGTTCCTCGGAAGCGGCGGCAGCCTTGAGCAATTCCGCATCCGCCTTGATTTCGGCAATGCGGGCCTCGACTTCCTTGCGGAACTGCGCATCGGGCGCAGCCTTCTTCAAATAGGCGGCGAGGGATTTCTTCTCGAGCTCGAGTTTTCCCGTCTTGCGGTAAATCTGCGCGAGGTAGTAATTCGCGTCGTTACCGCGTTCCTTGTAGCTTACACCCTTCTTCAAGTTGAATTCGGCCTTGTCGAATTCGCCCATCTCGTAACGGGTCAGACCCGCATAGAAATACGCACCCGCATCGCCAGGCTTCTTCGTAAGCACTTCACGCCACAGCGGAGCAGCTTCCTTGAATTTCCCTTCGGCAAGCAGCGCCTTTCCCCTCTCGAACGGATCGGCAGGGAGTTCGGCAGACTTGGCAGGCTCGGGTTCAGAAGCCTTCACGGGCTCGGGTTCCGCGACCTTCGCAGGTTCCGCCTTCGCAGGAGCAGGCTCAGCAACCTTCGCGGGTTCCGGAGCGAGTTCGGCCGCCTTGACCGGTTCCGGCGCAGCCTTCGGCTCTTCAACCGGAGCAGGAGCAGCTTCCGCGACCGCTTCCTCGGCGGGTTTGTTCTTCGGGTCCTTCGCGCGTTCGGCATCAGCCTTCGCCTTCTGGTTCAGGGCCTCGTAGACCTTCGCGGCACCTTCGTACGCAGCGCTCATCGACGGGTTAAACTTGTATGCAAGCCGGTAGTTGGCGAGAGCGCCGCTGAAGTCCTTCATCTTCACGCGGACTTCCGCTGCAGCAAAGTAGGCATCGGCATTCTTCGGGTCTTCGGCCAATATCGAGCGGTATTCGCCCAGCGCCATATCGTATTCGCCCTTTGCCTCGAAGCGGGCGCCCTGTTCCAATCGCGGGTCCAAAGCCAGCGAGAAAGAAAAACCTATCAAACAAGCTAATGCTGCAATCCGGATATTCATGTGCTACAATCTAGTAATTTTTTTCACGGAGCCATGCACAAAAAAAAATTCCGGCCCGTGTTCAGGCCGGAATTTTGCGGAGTAGAATGAATTGTCGGGATGATTACATCATGCCGCCCATGCCACCCATGCCCGGATCCATGGCCGGGGCAGCCGGCTTGGGTTCCTTCTTCTCGGTGATCACGCAGTCAGTCGTGAGGATCATCGAGGCGATGGAGGAGGCGTTCTTGAGGGCCGTGCGGGTCACCTTGGCCGGGTCGATGACACCAGCCTTGATGAGGTCTTCGTAGGTGTCGGTCTTGGCGTTGTAACCGAAGGCATCCTTGCCTTCCTTGACCTTGTTCACCACGACGGAGCCTTCGAGACCAGCGTTCTGCACGATCTGGCGGAGCGGTTCTTCGATAGCGCGGCGGATGATGGCAGCGCCGGTCTTCTGGTCGGCGTTGTCGAAGTTGAGCGCGTCAATGGCCTTTTCGGCACGGATGAGGGCAACGCCACCACCCGGAACGATACCTTCTTCGACGGCAGCGCGGGTTGCGTGCATGGCGTCGTCGACGCGGTCCTTCTTTTCCTTCATTTCGACTTCGGTAGCGGCACCGACCTTGATCACGGCAACACCGCCGGCGAGCTTGGCCAGGCGTTCCTGGAGCTTTTCGCGGTCGTAGTCGCTCGTGGTGGCTTCGATCTGCTTCTTGATCTGACCGATACGGCCCTTGATGGAGGCTGCATCACCGGCACCTTCCACAATCGTGGTGTTGTCCTTCGTGATGGTGATGGACTTGGCCTGGCCAAGGACGGTGACCGGAGCATCTTCGAGCTTGGCGCCCGTGTCTTCGGAAACCAGCATACCGCCAGTGAGGATAGCGATGTCTTCGAGCATGGCCTTGCGACGGTCACCGAAGCCCGGGGCCTTGACGGCGGCGACCTTCAGGGTGCCACGCATCTTGTTCACAACGAGCGTTGCGAGAGCTTCGCCATCGACGTCTTCGGCGATGATGAGGAGAGACTTGCCCTGCTTTGCAACGTGTTCGAGCATCGGGAGCAAATCCTTCATGGTAGAAATCTTCTTGTCGTACAGGAGGATGTACGGATTTTCGAGGCTGACTTCCATGCTGTCGGTGTTGGTGACAAAGTAAGGAGAGAGGTAGCCGCGGTCGAACTGCATACCTTCCACGACGTCGAGCACCGTGTCGGCGGTCTTGGATTCTTCGATGGTGATCACGCCATCGTTGCCGACCTTTTCCATCGCGTTGGCGAGGAGGTCACCGATTTCCGGATCGTTGTTCGCGGAGATGGTAGCGACCTGGGCAATGTGTTCCTTGCCGTTGATCTTCACGGCCATCTTGCCGA
>CAMJQW010000072.1 GCA_946408125.1 uncultured Fibrobacter sp. | reverse complement strand
CCCTCGCCTCCAAGGTGGGCATGAACTTCACGCTCGCCTGCCCGAAGGGTTTCGAGCAGCCGAAGAGCGTGGTGGAAGAAGCCGCCGCCGGCCTCAAGAAGCACGGTTGCCAGTACCGCGTGTTCAACGACCCGAAGGAAGCCGTCAAGGACGCCGACATCCTCTATAGCGACGTGTGGGTTTCCATGGGTCAGGAAGGTGAAAAGGCCACAAAGCAGAGCCACTTCTTGCCGTTCCAGATCAACGACGAACTCCTGAAGCTCGCCCCGGCACACTGCAAGGTGAGCCACTGCCTCCCCGCACACCGCGGCGAAGAAATCACGGACTCCGTGATGGACAACCTCGACGTGAATATGAGCTTCGAAGAAGCGGAAAATAGGCTTCACGCTCACAAAGCAGTGCTTTGGCAGGTGATGACGCCGTTCAACGCTTAATTCGACTTGAAAACACAGCTTTTAGCCCGGCATTGCCGGGCTTTTTTGCTTTTTCGTCGCTTTTTCGGTTTGCATTGAAGCCGTTTATACCATATATTTATGAATAGCTTTCACACAGGAAGAACCATATAATCCTCAAAGAGGTCGACATGAAAAAGCAATTTTCCCTCCTGCCCCTGGTTGTAGCAGCCGTTTTTTCGCTTTGCGCCTGTAGCGACGATTCCTCCGACTCCATTGCGGTCGCAGAATCCGGAAGCGACGACTCCAGCGTCGAAAGCATCTATGACTTGGGGAAATGCACGACCGAACGGGAGGGCGACATCGTTTTCGTCGAAGACGAAGGCCACAACTTCCTGTGCCACAAGAATGACTGGAAAGATATCGGCGAGCCCGAATCCTCCGATTCCGACGACAAGAAGAGTTCCTCTTCAAAGGGAAAATCTTCCAGTTCCAAGGACGGCTCTTCCGCATCCAAGGACAACTCCTCTTCTTCCAAGGGGAGCTCATCCGCGTCCAAGGACGGCTCGTCCGATTCGAAGGACAAGTCCAGCAGTTCAGCGAAGTCCAGTTCCAGCAAGGTTCCCGAATCGAGTTCCAGCGTAGAGAGCGCCAACGAAACGGTCAAGACTGTCGCCATCAGCAAGCAGACTTTCAAGGGCGTTGCCGAAAAAGGGCCCTATGCGGTCGGCAGCACCATCAGGCTTTCCGAACTTGACAGCGTCCTCGACTTGACCGGCACAAACTTCGAATGGGAAGTGACTGGCGAAAAGGGCGACTTCACATCGCCGAAGGTTTCTCTCTCCACCCAGTATGCCCAACTGCAGGTAAGCGGGTCCTACTACAACGAAAACTTCTTCAAGCCCTCCACGGGCACCCTGACATTGAGGGGAATTGTCGACCTGAAGGACCGTGAAAGCGTGAACATGAACGTTCTGATCCACTTGATCCACAAGCGCGTGGTATACCTGTATACGGAAAGCGGAAAGTACAAGAACGTTCCCGCCGCCAAGGCTGCCGCGGAACAGGAAATCATGAAGGCTTTCAATTTCGGCGGAGCGAACCATTCCTTCGAGGACTTGAGCATTTTCGGCAAGACGGACGACGATGCCAAGCTGTTGGCAGCCTCCATCCTGTTGCAGGGAGACCTTACGGAAGCCGATCTGCTAGCCCGCATCACCAGCATTTCGGACAACATCGAAAAAGACGGCTCCTGGGACAACGACGATGAAACCCGCGTAAAGATGGCCGACTGGATCATGGCATATTCCTACGGGACCCAGGGCATCCGCCAGATGCTCGAAGAAATCGACGAGCAGGTTCCGCCGTTCGAGAAATACATCGGCCTGTTCGTTGGCGACGCTTACGGCTTTGGCGAATGTACTGATGAAAAAGATGCCGAATTCCACAAGGTGACAAACGGATACAGCAACAACCTCGGAAAACAGTACGTTTGTGAAGAAGGCGCATGGAGGCTCATGTATTCCACCGAAGCCCTTTATGAAAACGCCTGCACCGTCAAGAAGGCCGGCACGTTTATGTCGCCCGAGACTTCGAAGGACACCTACATTTGCGACGGTGGCCATGGCTCCTGGCGCCCCGCAGCACTTTACGACCTCCCGAAAGAACTGTTCTTGAACGATACCGTCGAATACGGCTCCTTCAAGGACGGCCGCGACGGGAAAGAATACAAGACCGTCACCATCGGGCTGCAGACGTGGATGGCCGAAAACCTCAACTACTATACCAAGGACAACGACAACCTCGTCGCGAATGCGTGGTGCTACAAGAACGTGGAGAAGAACTGCGAACTTGGCGGAAGACTCTACACCTGGACCGCGGCCATGAACCTGCCCTCGGGCTACCTGACCGCATCCGCCGCCGAGGAAATCGAATCCCCGCATAAGGGAATCTGCCCCGATGGTTGGCACCTTCCCGACTCTACCGAATGGTACCAGCTGTCCAATTACGTCTACAAGGTTGAAGGAGCATCGGGCCAACTGAAATCGAAAAGGGGATGGCAGGCATACTCGACATCGACCGTCTCGAGAGACCCCTACGGATTCTCGGCCATTCCGACGGGAGCCTATTACGGGACGCATACCACGCCCAGCGGAGACTATAGCCAGACCACTTTCGATGACGACGGTTTCTTCGCGAACTTCTGGACCGCATCCGAAGCCAAGAAGGTGACAGGGGCCATCTATGCCTATCTCGATTACCGTACCACGGCAATGGGATTCTACTCGACGCAATACAACGAAAAGGACCGCGGGTTCTCCGTACGTTGCGTGAAGGATTCTAAATAAGGAACTATATTTGCGCCCAGAATTATTCAAGGAGCGCAATATGTCCTTCGTACAAGACCTTAAGGAAAAAGTCCTCGGCGGGTACGAGATTACCCGCGACGAGGCCATCCGCCTTCTGGATGCCGACCTCGGCGAACTTTGCGATGCCGCGAACGAAATCCGCGAAAAGTTCCACGGCAACAATTTTGACTTTTGCTCCATCGTGAATGCCCGTAGCGGCCGCTGTTCTGAAAACTGCAAGTACTGCGCCCAGAGCAGCTACTACCACACGGGCGCGCCCGAATACAAGTTGCTCAGCGCCGACGAAATCGTGGCTGACGCGAAGAAGAAGGAAGCCGCAGGCATCCCGCGCTATTCCATCGTGACCTCGGGCCGTACGCTCTCGAACCGCGACGTGGAACAGATTGGCGAAGCCATCCGCAGACTCAAAAAGGAAACCAAGCTTTCCGTATGCCTTTCGGCAGGGCTCCTCAATCGCGAGCAGTTCAACAAGCTGAAAGAAGCCGGCCTCACCCGCTTCCACAACAACCTGGAAACTTACCGCAGGCACTTCCCTGACGTATGCACCACACACACCTACGACGACAAGATCGGCGCACTGCAAAACGCGCTTGCCGCCGGTCTTGAAATTTGCAGCGGAGGCATCATGGGCCTAGGCGAGACCATGGAAGACCGCATCGACATGTGTCTCGATCTCCGCAAGCTCGGTGTAAAATCCACTCCGGTCAACGTGCTGAACGCGATTCCTGGCACCCCGTACGAGAACTTGCCCAAGCTCACGAACGACGAATTCTGCCGCATCGTGGCCATTTACCGTTTCATCAACCCGAAGGCATTCATCCGCCTCGCGGGCGGGCGCGGCGTACTGGGAGACGACGGTAAGCGGGCTTTCAAGAGCGGCGCGAATGCGGCCATCACCGACGACATGCTCACCACCGCAGGCGTCAACAGCTGCAAGGATTTCGAACTCGTGAAAGGGCTCGGATTCGAGCCGCACGGATTTTTATAACTGCATCAAACGTCAGCGTCGCTGCGTCGTTAATTTGTTTATAATTGCGTCGCAACCTTCGTTCACATCGTCCCAGGTCGCCTGGAAATCGCCCGTATACCACGGATCGGCCACGTCACGGTTTTTCCCGGCCCAGTCCATCAGCAGGGATACCTTACCGGACTTAGTCGATTCCTTTTCATAAACATCGGGAGACAAGATCCAGCGCAGGTTCCGCAAGTTACTCCTGTCCATGAGCACGATGTAGTCGTAGTATTCGTAATCCCGCATCGTCATCTGGCGGGCATGCTTGCCGCTGCAATCAATCCCATGCGAATTCAGCATGCGTCTGGCCGGCGGGTAAACGGGATTCCCGATTTCTTCGGTGCTGGTCGCGGCACTTTCGACCTCGAAGCCCTCGATACCCGCACTGGCGAGCTTGCGCTTCATGACGAACTCCGCCATCGGACTGCGGCAGATGTTCCCGTGACACACGAACAGGATTTTCACTTTTTCCATACCCGCCAAATATAACTACAATCCATTTTAATTACATTTCATACCGATGATTTCGCTTTCGAAGTTTGTCGCCGGAATAGCGCTCGCCGCCAGTTGCATATACCTGTGCAGCTGCACGATGCCCGTGCGCACCGGATACGACCGGAGTATCGGTGGATACAAGCCTGTACCTTCGGCAGCTAGCGAAACAGCCACAGCGGCGCCAACGGAGACAGCAGCGCAAGCGGCGGAGAAGCAGGCCGCGACGGTCGACGATACGGCTACGCAGTCAGGAAAGCATAAAAATTCCGTCGACCGCGCCCGCAGTGCCGCCACCCAAAAAGAGGCCGCCCGCGTCGCCCCCAAGCCCGAATCCCGCGGCACGCTCGAAAGCTATGCCCGTCAGTGGCTTGGTGCCAAATACGTGTATGGAGCCGCCTCCAAGAGCAAGACCGACTGTTCCGGCTTTGTGATGCAGGTGTACAAGGGCTACTACAACATCGCACTCGACCACAGTTCCTCCGGCATGTTCAAAGATTCCCGCGGTTCGAAGGTGAGCCGCGGCAGCCTCAAGGAAGGCGACCTCGTATTCTTCGGGAGCTTCTGGAAAGTCGACCACGTGGGCATCTACCTGAACGGAGACCGGTTCATACACGCGAGCACCAGCAAAGGCGTGATGATTTCCCCGATGAACGACAAGTACTGGAGCCACAAGTACCAGGGCGGCCGCAGGTTTAAATAGGCACTGTCAAGACTTTTTATATTTACTCATATGAAGAAAATCGCATTTCAGGGCCGTCGCGGGGCCTATAGCGAAAGCGCCGCCTACCACCTGTTCGGAAACGATATCGAAGTTGTCCCGATGGACACGTTCGAACAGATTTTCCAAGGCATCGAAACCGGCGCCGTAGACGGCGGAGCCATCCCCATAGAGAACTCCACCGCAGGTTCCATCTACGACAACTACGATTTGCTGTACAAGTGGCGCCACCCCATCGTGGGCGAAGTTAAGTTGCAAATTTCGCATAGCCTGTGCGCGCTCCCCGGAACAAAGCTCGCCGACATCAAGGAAGTGCTGAGCCACCCGCAGGGCCTTGCGCAGTGCAGCCGCTTTTTCGGGCGCAACCCGAAAATCAAGAGCACCGCATTCTACGATACCGCAGGCAGTGCCGAAGAAGTCGCGAAGCGTGGCGATAAAACCGTAGGCGCGATTGCGAGCGCCTACGCCGGCAAGTTCT
>CAMJQW010000071.1 GCA_946408125.1 uncultured Fibrobacter sp. | reverse complement strand
TTCGAATTTTGCCTTTTCTTCTGCGGTCGGTTCCTGCTGATTCAAATCTTCTGCCATGATATCTCTTTATTCCTTTTTTAATTTTTCGACGCGAATATAGCAAATTGCATGCCAACCCGCTTAACCAAATATTGGTTTCATTATCAAACAGCCCGGAAACCGTCATCTTCGATGACGATCTTGCCTTCCCGGAAAAGGGTCCCAAGAATTTTCTTGAAAGTCTTCTTGGACATACCGAATTCGCGGCGGATGGCCTCGGGGTCGCTGTGGTCGCCGTAGGGGAGGAATCCCCCCGCCTCGTCCAGCTTTTTCAGGACTGCAGACGGGCTTTCGCTTTTCATAAGGCCCGCATAGCCCACGGGAGTCAGGTTGAGCGTAATCTTTCCGTCTTCGGTAAAGCGCTGGATGTAGCCGGCCATCGTGTCACCGATGTAGATGCGCGGCATTCCAGGCGTCAGCAGGAGCCGTCCCGTGTAGCGGTAATCGACGAGAAAATCGACGTGGTCGCGCGTGACGTCGTAGGCGGCAAGCATGACCTTCTGGCCGACATGGAGTTCCGAAGTGTCCGTATCGATGAAGCTCTTGATTTTTTCGGTCGCGACGATGCGGTTGCTCTTGTCGTCCTCGAGGACATACACGACGCAGCGGTCACCGCGGACAAGTTCTCCGAGCTGCTGCTTGAATGGCAGGAAAAGATCCTTGTTGAGGCCCCAGTCGAGAAACGCGCCGAAACGGTTCACGTCCTTGACTTCGAGTACGGCAAATTCGCCGACAGTCGCGTACGGCTTGTCGAGCGTTGCTATCGGGCGGTCCTCCGAGTCCATGTAGACGAACACGTCGAGGACTTCGCCTTCCTGGAGCGTGAATTCTTCCTTTTTGCCGGGAAGCAGCACGCGGCCGCCTGTCTCGAGTTCCAGGTAGTAGCCCTGAGGCATGATGGCCTCGACGCGGGCGCGGTTGTATTTTCCTAATTCCATGGGGGACCTTCCGTTCAGGTGATTGGGCCAAAGATAGAAAAAACTCCCATGATTGTCGAGAGTTCGCGATTATTTAGTTTACATAATCTACATTATCGGCAATGCATACTGGGCAAAAATTAAATAAAAAGGGCATTTTTGGCTACAGGCTCCTTTTATTTCGTTTACCGATTACTATTATATGAGACGCAATGATCGATACGAAGCGATTTATCCATACGAGCGTCCTGACGGCTTTTGCCGTTCTTTTTTCCGTTCTGGCGGGCTGTGCGGTCACCAAGAAGCTGACCGCCGCCGATATCCTGTCCAAGACGAAACTCGAGTTCGAAAGCTTCGCGCTGGATTCCGCAACCATCAACAAGGACCTTTTCCCGAAAACGGACAACCTGATGAGCGGCCTTTTGCCGAACCCGCAGGTGGTCTCCCTGGTGCAGGATTTCGCCAAGGGCATCCTCGAGAAAGAAATCGGAACGGTCCACCTGACGGTCGGACTCAACGCCAAGAACCAGGGCGAAGATACTCTCTGGATCAGGGGCTTCGTCGCCAATCTCGCGCTTGACACCCTGATGGAGCTCCCCGTGGCGCTCCGCGATTCCGTGACGCTCGCTCCGGGCGACAACAAGCTTTTCGTCGTGACGCAGATGCCCATCGACCGACGCATATTCAAGCTCGGCGAAATCCAGACGGTGCATATCGTCGGGCGCATCGATGTTTCGCTCAAGGCCCAGGACGAGGCGTTCATGATTGACTTTGATATGGACCGCAAAATCAGTCCCGAAGAAAAACAGGCCCTGGCCGACAAGGCACGCACCTCGGTGCTTGACAACATCATCAGCGACTGGGTCGGCGCCATAAAATTTTAGATAGAGAGATTTACGATGCAACGCAACTTTGTTCCAAATGACCTTAATCCCGACGACAGCCGGGCCGTCTCCGCCCTTTACCAATCCCTGCTGCAGCGCGACATCCCCGTCGATTCCGCGAAGCTCCGCCAGTGGATCATGGACTGGAGTGAACTCGAGTCCGTGCTCGGCGAAGTGAGCTGCCGCCGCTACGTGGCCATGACCTGCAATACGGCAGACGAGAATGCCGCGAAGGCCTACACCGACTTTGTCGAGAACGTACAGCCCATCATGAACGAGTACGATGACAAGCTGAACAAGAAGCTCGTTGCGCACCCAGCAAAAGACGCTCTCAAGGGTGAGTTCGGCGAATGGTTCAAGGGCGTGCAGGTTTCTCTCGACCTGTTCTCCCCCGACAACATCCCACTCGAAACCGAGGAGAACAAGGAAATCCAGGCGTACCAGAAGATTACCGGCGGCATGAGCGTGGAATTCGAGGGCAAGACCCAGACCATGCAGCAGCTGGCCGCCTACATGGAACGCACGGACCGCGAACTCCGCGAACGCGCCTGGCGTGCGATGTGGGAACGCCGCCTCCAAGACAAAGAGGCGCTAGACAAAGCCTTCGACAACCTCTTCGCCCTCCGCAAGCAAATAGCGAAGAATTCCCACTGCAAGGACTACATCGACTACATCTTCCTCGCCAAGCACCGCTTCGACTACTCCCCTGCCGACTGCGAGGCGTTCCACGAGAGCATCGAGAAGTTTGTGCTGCCCCTCCAGAAAGAAATCTATAAGAAGCGCGCGCAAAAGATGGGCCTCGACCGCCTGCGCCCGTGGGACTTGAACGTGGATCCGCTGAACCGTGCCCCGCTCAAGCCTTACACCAGCGGTGACGAACTCATCAATAAGGTGGACCAGATATTCGAGAGCATCCACCCGCAGGCAGGCAAGTGGGCCCGCGAGATGCAGGCGAAAAAGCTAATCGACCCTGATTCCAGGCTCGGCAAGGCCCCCGGCGGATACCAGATCGGTTTCGACGAGAGCCGCCTCCCCTTCATCTTCATGAATTCCGCCTGCACGGACCGCGACATCTACACGCTCCTGCACGAATCCGGCCATTCGTTCCATCAGTTCGCGCTCGCTGGCCAGCCGATTTTCCCGTACCGCGACGTGCCTGCCGAATTCGCCGAGGTGGCGAGCATGAGCATGGAACTCATCGGCACATCGAACCTCAAGCCGTTCTATGGCGACGACAAGGAAGCGATTGCCCGCAGTATCGCCGGCGAACTCGAAGACGTCATCTGGCTTTTCCCGTGGGTCGCGAGCGTCGACAGTTTCCAGCACAGGCTCTACAGCTTCCCGGAACATACGGCGAGCGACCGCAGTGACATCTGGACCGAAATCATGGACCGCTACGACACCGGCGTGGACTACTCCGGGCTCGAGGCCGTGCGCCGCAACCTCTGGCAAAAGCAGCTCCACATTTTCGAATGCCCGTTCTACTACATCGAGTACGGCATCGCCCAGATTGGCGCGCTCCAGGTGTGGGCAAACTTCAAGAAGGACCCGAAAAAGGCTATCGACGACCTCTTCCGGGCCGAAAGCCTCGGGAGCAGCCGCCCGCTGCCCGAACTTTTCGCCGCCGCGAACATCAAGTTCGACTTCACCCCCAAGACGCTCGAACCGCTCATGCAGGTCGTGTGGGACGAGCTTTCATAATTTTTTAGCTTTTTTTATGCAAAAATGGGCCAAAATCGGTTGACAACAAATAAAAATCAATCTATATTTGGCTCCACATCCTGGAGGGATGGCCGAGTGGTTGAAGGCGCACGCTTGGAAAGCGTGTTTACTTTACGGTAACGAGGGTTCGAATCCCTCTCCCTCTTCTAAATTTTTCGGAGGTACCCCGATGTCCGATCAGAGAGTCTATCTTGACGATATCTATGCCAGCAAGGAATGCCAAGGCTCCGTTTTCCGTGCCGTCGTGATGATGGCCCACGAAGCCCGTTTCCTGAACAACCAGGCAAACCAGGGTTACATCCAGCTCAACAAGAAGCCGACGACCATCGCCATGTACAAGTTCAAGGAAGGCCGTCTCTCCATGACCGAAAAGGCCGATAATGACGTGACCGCCGAAGCCGTGAACACGCCGGTCGAAGAAGCCCCGGCCAACATCGAGCAGGCTGCCGCCAGCGCCGATGCCGCCTTCGGTGTTTAATCGAAGCCCAAACCTTTAAAAAACTCCCGGCCACGAGGTCGGGATTTTTGTTTTTACCGATTCCGATTATACGGTATCTAGGGTGTGAAAGCCCTATCGTTCGAACAGGCGACGCCATTGTGCGCGCCTGACGGTCCTCCCCTTCAGGTCGAACGTCCTTTTCGGGAGAGTCTGCAGCTGCATATCGCGGGTACGGACAATCCTCGTTATGGTCGTGTCAGTCTTGCTCGTGTCAGAAGAATCGGGCCCGACGACAACAGACGTATCGCCCGCAATGGAAGTGTCCTGCTCCGATGTATCGGGCGCCGACGCCGCTTCCTCGATTTTCCAGATGAAGGATTCGTCGCGGTCCACCTTGCGGTTCTGCTGTACCTGCGTGCCCACCGCCTGCAGGTAGAGCCCGCTCTTGTAGTTCTTGAGCAAGAAGGCATTCGGCGTATTGATTCCGGCATCATCGAAGGTATAACGCTGGTGAGCTCCGCCGTTGTAGCCGTAGGTCGAGGCGACAATGCCAGCGGCCGTAGATTCGTTCGGGATATCCACGACGCGGCTCCCAAGCTGAATGTAGTATGTAACGGGGTTATCGCCCACCGAGAAAATCTTCACGAAGGTCGCCGTGTCGCTACAATCCATGAGTTCGAGCGCATTGCTAGATGTAATTCCCATGCATTTCTTTGTTTCGCCGAGGGACTTGATCCTCCCCTCCTTGAAAAACGCGATCTTGAACAACTGCTGGTAGATGGTCTCCACGAGAATCACGTGGTTTATCAGGTCCTTCTCGGAACTGACTTCGCTCGCCCGGTTCAAGCCATAGGGCCAGATATGCTGGGAGTCGCAATGGAGTTCCTTGGTCGGGTCGTTGTCCAGTTCGCGGAGCTTCGCCTGCACCTTGTCGTTCCTGAAAACACCATCCTTGCATACATCCCAGTATTCCTGGGTCGTACCGATACCCATCGTATGGCCCATCTCGTGCATGGCTGTGGGCACCACCATGTAACTGCGGTTTTCGCCAAACCGGAGGTCGCCGTTGCTGCTCGCCTCGGCCGTGGGCACACCTGGTGCGTAGTAGACATTGATGAATTTCGAAAGGTTCGAGTATGTGTTGTAGAGCTTGACCGCCGAATCCATCACGGTGGTAATGCGCTTGTAGGCATCCTGCTCGTCGGCAGTAGGGTTCGCGGACTTGTGGAGCGTGTAGGTGACCTCGGCAAAGGAGACCGTCGAAAAAGCGGCGAAGGCTATCCCGGCAATAAACAGCGAGCGAAAAGACATTGATACCCCTTAAAACCCATACTCTTTAAAATTACCTTACCGCGGGGCCAAACGCAAGTAAAATCTTGATTTTCTTATCTCATTTTGCTATTTTTAGCCCCGTAACTTTAAACCGGCGGCCCAGGTCGCCAATCACTCAAGAGGTAAATCAAATGGCAGTTTCTTACAAGGAACTCGGCCTGGTGAACACCAGGGAAATGTTTGCAAAGGCTGTTAAGGGTGGCTACGCTATCCCGGCTTTCAACTTCAACACCATGGAACAGATGCAGGCCATCGTGCAGG
>CAMJQW010000070.1 GCA_946408125.1 uncultured Fibrobacter sp. | reverse complement strand
CCTGGGCAATGTGTTCCTTGCCGTTGATCTTCACGGCCATCTTGCCGATTTCCTTGATGACGGCGTCAACCGCAGCGTCCATGCCGCGCTTGATGTCCATCGGGTTTGCACCGGCGGCCACGTTCTTGAGGCCTTCGCGGGTAATGGCCTGGGCCAGCACCGTAGCGGTAGTAGTACCGTCACCGGCAGCATCAGAAGTCTTGTTCGCGACTTCCTTGGCCATCTGGGCGCCGAGATTTTCGTAGGCGTCTTCGAGTTCCACTTCCTTAGCGACAGTCACGCCGTCCTTGGTCACGTTCGGGGCACCGAAGGAGCGGGCGATCATCACGTTACGGCCCTTGGGGCCGAGAGTTACCTTGACAGCGTTGGCGAGCTTGTCCACGCCCTTCATGAGGGATTCGCGAGCCGCCACATCAAACTTGAGTTGCTTTGCCATTTTTGTTTTTCCTTTTTTTATTTAAAACTTTTTGATTAGAGCGTCGCGATGACGTCCGGTTCCTTCACGATGAGGTAGTTTTCGCCGTCGACGGTGACTTCGGTGCCGCTGTACTTGCCGTAGAGCACCACGTCGCCCACCTTGACTTCCATCGGGACGATTTCGCCCTTGTCGTTCTTGCGGCCCGGGCCCACGGCCACGACCTTGCCCTGCATGGGCTTTTCCTTGGCGTTATCGGGGATGAAGAGACCCGAGGAGGTCTTCTGTTCGGCTTCTGCCGGCTTGACAACGATTCGATCTGCTAAAGGCTTGATCATTTTACTTTTCCTTTTTTTGTTAAAGTCTTAGTCCATAATGGACCATTTTTTGATTCGTCCCTCTGATAGCAAAAGACGTGCCAAGTCCCAATAGCATTAAAAAGAGGTTGCTTTCACACCCCATTAGCTCTATATTGAAACAAAAAGAGAATTACGTTTCAAATTGAAACACGAAATAACGGTCCAGCGAACTATTTTTCGGATCCGGAAATCTCCTCGGAGACCCTCCCGCACTCGTCCTCGAACAGCCTCATCAATTCGACCGGAGTCATGCCGAATCCCTTTGCCAGCCTGCAAAAGGCGCCGAGCGTAGGAAGGCTCGAACCGACCTCCATCGCCGAGACATGCTTGCGGCTTATGCCCGACAGCATCGCCAGCTTTCCTTGTGTATAGCATTTTTCGTGCCGAAGCCGAATCAGAACCTTCGCAAGCGAAACGTGGTACAGGGAATCAACAGTCATGGAGCCCAATCTAGCACTTGCGGTTCTTCCTGTGCGCAATCTTTCGTATGCATTTTGTAATGGTATTGTAATATTTTCTTAATAAGCGACTTCTTCGTCCTAAAGCCGGTATAAAAGAAGAGCCCCCCTCTTTACGAGGGGAGCTCTTCTTTCTGCGGGTGCCAGGACTCGAACCTGGAGCGGATTTTAGACCGCACGAGCCTTTCGCTTACTTGGACTTCCGGTCAGGCTCGTGCTCTCGCTTCCGTCCTCGGTCTATACCGAGGACTCCAGCTCACGACGGCCCCAGGTTCATCGTCCCTATTTCAGGATTATACGAAAAAACCCCTCTCTTATCGAGAGGGGCCTTTTCTGCGGGTGCCAGGACTCGAACCTGGAGCCTTTTGGTTCGTAGCCAAACGCTCTATCCAGTTGGGCTACATCCGCGATTGTGCCCCAAATATAGCATTATCGCCCCCATTGTCAAGGGGATAGAAAAACATTTTTTCATTATTTATCTAGATTTGGGCCATCAACACATTTTCCCTTTTTAGCAAGATGGACATCGTCAAAAAATATCTATCCGCCTGCCTCGGCTTTATACGCAACCTTTTAAGCGACAAGAAGCTCGTCAAGTGGCTCATCATCCTCGGCATTCCCGTCCTCGTAGGAATCATCGCCGTTTTCGCCACGTACATCCACTTTTCGTCCGAGCTTCCCTCCCTCTCGCAGCTCGAACAGATCAACCCGAAGCTCGTCACGAACATCTACGACAAGAACGGGAAAATTGCCCACGAATATTACGTGGAACGTCGCGAATGGGTTCCCTATGATTCTATTCCCATAGATGCAATCCATGCCGTGATGGCCACCGAAGACCGCGCGTTCTTCAGCCACTGGGGCATGAACGTCTGGGCCATCCCCTCGGCCATCATGGAAAGCGTTTCCAGCGGCAAGAAGCTCCGCGGCGCCTCCACCCTCACGCAGCAGCTCACCAAGCTCCTGTTCCTCTCGCCGGAACGTTCCATCACCCGCAAGATTAAGGAAGCGATGACGGCCATCCGCATCGAGCAGACGTACACCAAGGAAGAGATTCTCGAATTCTACATGAACGAGGTGTACCTCTCCGGCGGCAACTACGGTTTCCAGGCCGCGGGACGTTTCTACTTCGGCCATTCCCTCGACAGCCTTTCCATCCCGGAATATGCGGTACTCGCCGGCATGCTCCAGCGTCCGGAAGCCTACCGTCCCGACCGCCATCCGGAAGCGAGCCTCGAACGCCGCAATACCGTCCTGTACGCGATGTACGACGCCGGATACATCAGCAAGGAAGATTACCACAAGTACGTGGAAACCCCGATCACGTTGAACCAGAAGGGCGGCGAAAGCGGAAGCGGCCTCTACTTCTACGAAGAAATCCGCAAGTACATGGAAAAGAAGTACGGCGAAAATTCCCTGTACGCTGACGGCGTATCCATCAACTCGACTATTGACCCCGATATCCAGGCCTACGCCGACAGCGTCGCACGCGTCCAGGTCGAAAAGGTCCGCCGCCGCGTCAAGTACCGCGCGACTCGCAGACTTCTCCTCACCAAGAAATACGGCATGCCCGAAGACAGCGTCGTCGCCCACTTCGACAGCATCTACGCGGACTTCAAGAAGAACTACCTCGCAAAAGACACGAACCCCGACCTGACCAAGCGCAGGTTCCCCGACAGTATCCAGTACCACCATCCCGAAATTGCGGCCATCATCATCGAGAACGAGACGGGAGCCATCAGGGCGATGGTCGGCGGAAGCGACTACAATACTTCCAAGTGGAATCGCGCGGTGCAGTCCCTGCGCCAGCCGGGTTCGAGCTTCAAGCCGTTCGTATACGCAACCGCGATGGACAACGGCGCCTCCCCCTGCGACTCCGTGAACGACCAGCCCGTCACCATCCCCGATCCCGACGACAAGAACCCGAACAAGGTCTGGCGTCCGGGCAACTTCGAGCATGACTTCGAAGGCATGATGACGCTCCGCAGGGCCCTGTACCGTTCCAAGAACCTCCCCGCCATTCTGACCGGTATGAAGTACGGTCTCAACAACGTAGTGAACTACGCCCGCAAGTTCGGCATCGTGCGCGCTCCGCTGATGGCCGTCCCGAGCCTCGCTCTCGGTTCCGTGGGCGCGACCCTCATGGAAATGACTTCCGCCTACACCGTGTTCCCGAACGGCGGTAACAGAATCGAGCCGTACATGATCGAATCCATCGTGGACCGCAACGGCGAAGTCATCGAGAAGAACTCCAAGGTGGAGCACGAAGTGCTGCGCCCCGCATCGGCCTACATCATGGTCGACATGCTCAAGGACGTGAACATCCGCGGTACAGCCGCACGCGTATGGGCTAGCGGATTCACGCACCCGAGCGGCGGAAAGACCGGTACCACCAACGACTACACCGACTGCTGGTACATCGGATTCACCAAGCAGTACACCATGGGCGTCTGGGTCGGTTCCGACAGCCCGGGCACGCTCGGCGCAGGCCATACCGGTACCGAAGACGCGCTCCCCGTGTGGATTGCCGTGATGAAGCAACTCCACAAGGACCTCCCGCGCAAGCCCTTCCCCGTCCCGGGCGGCGTCGTGAGCAGGGGCATCTGCAACCATACCGGAAAGATCGCTGGCGAATTCTGCTCCGAAAAGACGTACTGCCTCTACACGGCCGGATACGCTCCCGAGGAGACTTGCGACGGCAACCACTTCGAGGTGAAGACTAAGTCCGCCGACGACGCGACGCTGTTCAGCAACAAGGGCGCCACCGAGACAAAGAGCTCCCCGAACGCTCCGAAAAAAGCAAGAAAAATGTTCTAGCAGAACATTGCGAAAAATACGTCGGAATCGCCCTGAATCCTTGAATTTTCAAGGAAATGGCGATTTCTTTCCCCTTAACAAAAACGTATTTTTTTGCTATCTTTACGCGGAACTATGGAATGGCCGCGCAACATAAAATCCCTGACCACGGACGAGCTTAAGGCTTGGCTCAGGGACGTTGGCGACAAGCAGTACCGCGCCGACCAAATCCAGAAATGGCTTTTCTGCCAGCAGGTCAGAAGTTTCGACGAGATGGCGAACGTGCCGGCCAGCCTGCGCGAAAAACTCGCCGCACAATTCAGCATGCGTTGCCTGGAAGAAGAGCAGAAGTCCGTCTCGCAGGACGGCACCATCAAGTGGCTTTTCAAGACGTATGACGGTCACCATATCGAGACCGTGATGATTCCCGCGAACGGGCGTTTTTCCGTATGCGTGTCCACCCAGATCGGGTGCGCCCAGAACTGCGCTTTCTGCCGCACCGCAAAGATGGGCTTTACCAGGAACCTCGAGGCGGGTGAAATCCTCGAAGAGATCCTCAGCGTCAACTGGCACCTGAAAGACGAAGGCATCCTCGACGAAGAGGGCAAGATTGCCCAGGTCACGAACATCATCTTCATGGGTATGGGCGAACCGCTCAACAATCTGGAACAGGTCCACCGCGTCTGCTGCACGCTGCATAACCAGAGCCTGTTCAACATGGGTGCGAAGCGCATGACCGTGAGCACTTCGGGGGTTGTCCCAAAAATCAAGGAACTCGTGGACCGCAATACGCCGTGCTGCCTGGCCATCAGCCTCAACAGTACGAACAACGAATACCGCTCGTCCGTGATGCCGGTGAACAAGGTGTGGCCCATCGAGAAGTTGCTGGAAGCCGTCGACGAATACATCCGCCGCACCGACAACTACGTCACCTTCGAATACGTGCTCATCCAGGACATCACGTGCACCCCGAAGGCGGCCAAGGAACTCATCCGCATTTGCGCGCCGCGCCGCGTGAAGGTGAACGCCATCGTGCTTAACGACGGCGATGACCCGACGCTGCACGCCCCCACCCCCGAAGAGGTGGAAGATTTTCTCGCCACCGTGCGAGCCGCAGAAATACAAATAACGATCCGCAACCCGCGGGGCAGGGACATCCTTGCCGCATGCGGGCAGCTTGCGTACAAAAAGGAAGGTAAACAATGTTAACGCAGAACCTCCCGGAATTCTGGGACAACCTCTATGCCGAAGGCAAGGACTACTGGAATTTCAAGAAGGCGACTCCGGCCCTGCTCGAATTTTTCAAGCACCCCTCCTGCCCCGCCGAGGGCTCCGTGCTGATTCCCGGAGCCGGATTCGGCTACGACGCCGAGGCCTGGGCTATGCGCGGTCACGAAGTGCTCGCTGTCGATTTCGCACCCACCGCCGTGGATGAACTCGACCACCTGAGCCGCAAGCACAAGAACCTCCACTCGCTTGACCAGGATCTGTTCACGCTCACCCCGAAGGATTCCAAGCACGAAGGACAGCTCTTCGACATCGTGTACGATTACGGCACCTTCTCCGCCATCCATCCGGGCCGCCGCGACGAATTCTTCGAAGTCTGCTACAAGATGCTCAAGG
>CAMJQW010000069.1 GCA_946408125.1 uncultured Fibrobacter sp. | reverse complement strand
TCGAGGCTCTTTTCCCAAGAAACGGTAGGCGCCTGCGGCATTTCATGCGAGGTATCCACAATCGGGAGGCCCAAGAGTTCGCGGGCACGGTTGAGGGCGGCATCGATGTTACCGAGGGCGTTTTCTTCGCCGAGCTGCTTGAGCACGCCGGCGCGAGTCAAGGCCACCACCGGCTGGGCATGCACGCCCGAGAGCAACAGCTGAGTGCCTTCGCGGTTGCAACGGTTGAGCAAGTCTTCGATCATCTGGATACCGGCGGCATCGATGCTAGACACGCTACGCATGCGCAAAATAAGGATCTTCGGCTTGTCGGAGATGCGGGCCATGGTATCCTTAAACTTGTCGACCGCACCAAAGAAGAGCGAACCGGCAAGTTCGTACACGGCAACGCCCTTCGGCACCTGTCGGCTAAGTTCATTATGGGCAGCTTCTTCGTCGTCTTCTTTAAGGGCTTCAGTCACCGTTTCCACTTCGGCAACGTCGCTCATGCGCTTGATGAAGAGCACTGCAGCAAGGAGCACGCCCACTTCGATTGCGACCGTCAGGTCGATAATCACGGTCAAGAAGAAGGCCACGAGCATCACAGCAACATCGCTCTTCGGGGCCTTGAACATCTTGATAAAGCTGCGGTAACCGCACATGTTGAACGCGACCTGGAAAAGCACGGCGGCAAGCGCTGCCATCGGGATCATTTCGGCGTACTTACCGAGCACAAGCATAATGAGGAGCAAGACAATCGCATGCACCAAGCCAGAAATCGGGCTCACGGCACCGTTACGGATGTTCGTAGCCGTACGGGCAATAGCGCCCGTAGCAGGAATACCACCAAACATCGGGGAAAGCACGTTAGCGACACCCTGGCCGAAAAGTTCGGTATTCGAACGGTGCTTGGTCGAGGTCATACCGTCGGCCACCACGGCAGACAAAAGGGATTCAATAGCACCCAAAATGGCAATGGTCAAAGCCGGCTGGAACACCTTCTGCATCATTTCAAGGCTAATGTTTGGCAAATGCGGAACCGGGAAACCGCTCGGAATATGGTTTTTCATGCCAATGGTCACCACGCCGTGGCCCGTAATCGGATCATCCCAGCCGAGAACCTTCACCATGACGGTCGCCACGATAATGGCAATCAGGGAACCAGGAACCTTCGTCGTAATCTTCGGCCACAAGATGCAGACGGCAAGTGCCACAAGGCCCACGATCACGGCATAGATATTAATAGTATCCAAGGAAGAAGCGTAAAGCTTGATCTTGCCCACGGCATCGGCCGGGTCCTTGGAAAGGAATCGGAGCCCAAAGAAGTTCGGCACCTGGCCAAGAGCAATAATAATAGCGATACCGGCGGTAAAGCCTACGGTCACCGGATACGGGATAAACTTGATAATCGCGCCAAATTTGGCTAAACCGAAGATAATCAGCAAGATACCGGCCAAAAGCGTTGCCGAGGCAAGGCCATCGTAGCCGTACTGGCTCACGATACCGTAGACAATCACAATGAATGCACCCGTCGGGCCGCCAATCTGGAATCGGGAACCACCCAAGAGCGAAATGGTAAAGCCAGCGATAATGGCCGTGTAAAGGCCCTGTTCCGGACCCACACCCGAAGCGATAGCAAACGCAATGGCAAGCGGCAAGGCCAAAATGCCCACAATCAGGCCCGACATGAGGTCGCTTACGAAGTTCTTCTTGTCGTAGCCCCTGCGGATCGTGCGGAACAATTCAGGAGTAACGGTCGTCTTGACTCCAGCAAGGAAATTCTTGACGGAATCTTTGGCGTTTATATTGGACATGGGGGTTCTCCAATCTTAGGAACGCGGCCAAATTTAGGAAAATTTACACCCTTTGTTAAGGGTAAAAATGGGCTTTTATTATCTTTAATCGTACGAAAAATGTAAGTTTCTCCGTTTTTCGAGCAATCGTCCTGCTCGTTCTCGCCGTACTATTCTGGCTTATCCGCAACATCTACTACCTGACCATGTGTTTATTCCTTGGCTTGGGCCGCGACACCGATAGCGCATAGGATCGAGACCCGATAATTTTTTATCTTTTGTTATAAAAGAAAGGAGGAAAAAATGATCAAAAAATTATTCATTTGTTTTACATTCTTCGCATTTATCGCCTGTGGAGATGACGAATCCAGCACATCGCCAACTCAAGAACCTTCCGAAAGTTCCAGCAGTGCAAAAGAATCCAACCTAAAGGAATCTTCGAGCTCTGTATCTGACAAAGCCGGCTCGGAACAAGGCAAAAGTTCTGCGACAAACAATGAAAAAAGTTCATCTTCAACGGACCTCAGCAGCTCCAGCACCATTCCCACGATGGAGGAATGCGTCACGAGCGTCCGCTACAACGAAATCATTCCCTCCTGGGAAGAGTATCAGGCATATAAAGGCAACAACTGCGATAAAGAAGGGCTCGTCCTGCTGACGGAAGACAGCAAGATACTTGTCACCTGTAAAGACGGAACCTGGAATCCCGAAATAATCAAGCCCTGCCCTGCAGGAACCGTGAAGAGTAGTTCTTCCTCGGAATCGCCTAAGTCTTCATCTTCAATTGCAATTTCGTCTTCGGCGGTGCAGATTTCCTGCCACCTTTACGACAAGGCTCCCACGGTTATCGGCTGCGAAGGCAAGTCGAAGCCCAATTGGAAATTCCTGAACCCGGACGTTGAATACCACTGCCTGGAGGACGAACGCGACGGTCAATTCTACGCTACCGTTAAAATCGGGGAACAGATCTGGATGGCGGAAAACCTGGCTTACGCCGACGAAGAAAAAACGCCCAACCTGGCAGGCAACCATTGGTGCGATCCGGATGCAGACAGTTGCGCCCTGTACGGGCAGCTCTATAATTTCATGGGTGTCATGAATTTCAATATCGACGAAATGATGGAAGCAGGTTTAATTAAGGACACCCTTTTCGGAAAATGGGAAAATCCCCAGCAGGGAATTTGTCCTAGTGGTTGGCATGTTCCCACGATTTCTGAATGGATGACTTTGAGCAAGGCCGTTGGCGCAGAATGCGATGACGAAACCAAGACAAGTTTCCCAGATTGCCGGGGAGGCATCGTAAAACTGAGATCCACCTGCGGATGGCAATACGACTCTGACGGAAACGAAGACATTGCGACAAACGAATTGGGATTTGCACTCCTCCCAGTCAGTAACACCTACGGCTCGGAACTTTTCCCCAACGGGAAGCGCGCATACGTCTGGACCTCTACCGCCAAATACTGTGACATTTGCGCTAACAACCGAGCATTAGCTTACCACATCGTTGCAACCACTGGCAAGGACGGATACGGAGTCGATGAAGGGACTCTGCTCGTTCGAGGTCGCAGTCTGCGTTGCGTAAAGGACTAAATTCTGTCTAATTTTTCTATCTTTACGCCCGAAAATTCAACCTAAACCCCCAAGAGACTATGCTTTTCAATTTCGACATGATCCAGGGCGTCTATGCCCGCATTCCTGCCCGCGTTGAAGCTGCCCGCAAGCAGCTGGGCCGTCCGCTCACCCTCGCCGAAAAGATTATCTACAGCCACCTGATCGATGGCGCCGAGAACAGGACCTATGAACGCGGCAAGGATTTTGCCGAATTCCACCCCGACCGCGTGGCCATGCAGGACGCTACCGCCCAGATGGCCCTCCTCCAGTTCACCACCGCCGGTAAGGCCCGCGTGGCAGTGCCGAGCTCCGTGCACTGCGACCACTTGATTATCGCCCGCGAAGGTGTCGAAAAGGACTTGCCCCGCGCCAAGGAAGAAAGCAAGGAAGTTTACGATTTCCTCCAGTCCGTCTCTGCCAAGTATGGCATTGACTGCTGGCTCCCGGGTGCAGGCATCATCCACCAGGTGGTGCTCGAAAACTACGCCTTCCCGGGCGGAATGATGATCGGTACCGACTCCCACACCGTGAACGCAGGCGGCCTCGGCATGCTCGCGATTGGCGTGGGCGGTGCAGACGCCGTGGACGCCATGGTCGGCCTCCCGTGGGAACTCAAGTACCCGAAGATGATCGGCGTGAAGCTCACCGGCAAGCTCCAGGGCTTCGCTACCGCCAAGGACATCATCCTCAAGCTCGCTGGCATCCTCACTGTTAAGGGTGGCACCAACGCCATTATCGAATACTTCGGCGAAGGCGCACGCAGCCTCTCCGCTACCGGCAAGGCAACGATTGCCAACATGGGTGCCGAAGTGGGCGCTACCTGCTCCACCTTCAGCTACGACGACTCCATGAGCCGCTACCTCAAGGTGACCGGCCGTGCCGACGTCGCCGCCGCCGCCGACAAGATTGCAGAACACCTCAAGGCCGACCCCGAAGTCGAAGCAAATCCGGAAAAGTACTTTGACCGCGTCGTGGAAATCGACCTGAGCACGCTCGTGCCGCACTTCAACGGCCCGTTCAGCCCGGACCGCGCCTACGCCGTGACCGACATGGCCGAAAGCCTCAAGGCCACCGAAACCAAGCCGGAATCTACTCCGGTCGTAAGCGCCGCCCTCATCGGTTCTTGCACGAACTCCAGCTACGAAGACCTCTTCATGGCAGCCAACATGATCAAGCAGGCCCTCGCGAAGGGACTTACCCCGAAGTGCCCGCTCCTCATCAACCCGGGTTCCGAACAGGTGCGCTACACCGCCGAACGCGACGGCCTCATCGACTTGTTCAAGCAGTTCGGTGCAACCATCATGACGAACGCCTGCGGTCCTTGCATTGGCCGCTGGGACCGCGCCGGTGCCGACAAGAAGGAACTCAACACCATCGTCCACAGCTTTAACCGCAACTTTGCGAAGCGCGCCGATGGCAACCCGAACACGCACGCATTCGTTGCCTCCCCGCTCATGGCCGTGATTGCAGCCCTCAGCGGCGACATCCGCTTCAACCCGATGACCGACACCCTCGTGAACAACGAAGGCAAGGCCGTGAAGCTCGACCCGCCGGAACAGTGCGAACTCCCGCCGAAGGGCTTCGAAGTCAAGGACGCCGGCTACCAGGCTCCGGCCGAAGACGGTTCCAAGATTACCGTTTCCATCAACCCCGAAAGCAAGCGCCTCCAGGCTCTCGCTCCGTTCGCGGCTTGGGACGGCAAGGACATCGCGGGCGCCCCGCTCCTCATCAAGGCCAAGGGCAAGTGCACCACCGACCACATCTCCATGGCCGGTCCGTGGCTCAACTACCGCGGTCACCTCGAAAACATTTCGAACAACATGCTCATCGGCGCCGTGAACGCTTTCAACGGCGAAACGAACAAGGTCCTCTGCCAGTGCGGTGAATACAAGGAAGTCCCGGAACTTGCGAAGATTTACAAGGCCAAGGGCACGGGCTCCATCGTCATCGGTGACGAAAACTACGGCGAAGGCTCCAGCCGCGAACATGCCGCCATGGAACCGCGCTTCCTCGGCGTGAAGGCCGTGATCGTGAAGAGCTTCGCCCGCATTCACGAAACGAACCTCAAGAAGCAGGGCATGCTCGCCCTCACCTTCAAGAACGCCGCCGACTACGACAAGATCCAGGAACAGGACGTGTTCGACATCGTCGGTCTCACCAAGTTCGCTCCGGGTTCCGAGTTCACGCTCGTCGCCCACCACAAGGATGGCTCTGTCGACAACATCGCCCTCAGCCACACCTACAACGAACAGCAGTGGGCATGGTTCAAGGCAGGCTCCGCCCTCAACCTGATTCGCGCGAACAACAAGTAAGGTCCAAACCTGGCGGAGCTAC
>CAMJQW010000068.1 GCA_946408125.1 uncultured Fibrobacter sp. | reverse complement strand
TGGAACTCATCGGTGCTAAGGCCGAATCCATCCAGCGCGCCGAAGACCGTCACCTATTCAAGGAAGCCATGCTCAAGATCGGGCTTGACCTTCCGCGTTCCGGTTCCGCTCACTCCATGAGCGAAGCTACCGCTATTGCAAACACCATCGGCAGCTGGCCGCTGATCATCCGTCCGGGCTTTACCCTCGGCGGTACGGGCGGTGGTATCGCCCACAATCCCGAAGAATTCGAAACCATCGTGAACCGCGGTCTCGATGCCTCGCTCAACAACGAAGTGCTTATCGAAGAATCGCTCCTCGGCTGGAAGGAATTCGAAATGGAAGTCATGCGCGATAAGAAGGGCAACGCCGTTATCGTGTGCTCCATCGAAAACCTCGACCCCATGGGCGTGCATACCGGTGACTCTATCACGGTCGCCCCGATCCAGAGCCTTGATGATCGCGCATACCAGGCTATGCGTGACGACTCCCTGAAGGTCATGGAAGCTATCGGCGTGGAAACTGGTGGATCTAACGTTCAGTGGGCTATCGAACCCAAGACCGGCCGCCGCATCATCATCGAAATGAACCCGCGCGTGTCCCGTTCCTCTGCTCTTGCTTCTAAGGCAACGGGCTTCCCCATCGCAAAGATTGCTGCATTGCTCGCTGTGGGTTACACTCTCGACGAGCTCCGCAACGACATTACGCAGACGACCCCAAGCTGCTTCGAACCGGCTCTCGACTACGTTGTCGTGAAGGTCCCGCGCTTCACCTTTGAAAAGTTCCCGAAGGCAGATTCTACGCTCGGCACCCAGATGAAGTCCGTGGGCGAAGCCATGGCTATCGGTACGAACTTCAAGCAGGCCATGCAGAAGGCCCTCCGCTCCCTCGAAACGGGATTCGGCGGCTTCGGTTGCTGCGCCAAGTGCGAAAAGTTCAAGGCCTACGACAACGAAACTTTGGCCAAGGAAGTCGCCCGCCCGAGCGCAGAACGCATCTTCGTGGTGTACGAAGCCTTCCGTCGCGGTTGGAGCATCGAAAAGCTTTACGAAGTCACCAAGATTGACCGCTACTTCCTCCGTCACTTGGAAGAACTCGCCTTCTTCGAAGACGAAATCAAGGCAGCCAAGTCTCTGGATGGCCTCTCCAAGAACAAGGCCCTGTTCCGCCAGGCCAAGGAATTCGGCTTCAGCGATATTCAGATTGCCTACCTCTTCCACAGAACACCCGAAGATGTCATGGCAGTCCGTAAGTCCATCGGCCTCGTTCCCAGCTACTACTCTGTAGATACCTGCGCCGGCGAATTCGAAGCCATTACGCCTTACTATTACAGCTGCTACGCCGACCATACGGAACCGGTTCGCACCATCATGGGCAACCGCGGCAAGAAGCGCATCATGGTGCTCGGCGGCGGCCCGAACAGAATCGGTCAGGGTATCGAATTCGACTACTGCTGCTGCCACGCCGCCTTTACGCTGCGTCGCGAAGGCTACGAAGTCATCATGGTGAACTCTAACCCCGAAACGGTTTCCACCGACTACGACACCTCCGACAAGCTCTACTTTGAACCGCTCACGCTCGAAGACGTGATGGGCATTTACGAACGCGAAAACTGCGCGGGCGTGATTGTGCAATTCGGTGGTCAGACTCCGCTGAACCTCGCCATGCGTCTCAAGAAGGCCGGCGCAAACGTCGTAGGTACAAGTCCCGAAGACATCGACCTCGCCGAAGACCGCGACTTCTTCAAGCAGCTGGTCGACAAGGTCGGTATCAAGCAGGCCGCATCTGGCATTGCCCACAACGTGGAAGAAGCCTTGGCTATTGTCGACCGCATTGGCTACCCCGTGCTTGTGCGCCCGAGCTTCGTTCTCGGCGGCCGCGGCATGGTGATTGTCTATAAGGAAAAATACCTCCGCAAGTTCGTGGAAGAAGCCGCCGCCATTGGCGAAGGCAAGCCGATTCTTATCGACCGCTTCTTGGAAGACGCTACCGAACTTGACGTGGACTGCATCAGCGACGGCAAGCACACCGTGGTGGGCGCCATCATGGAACACGTGGAACCCGCAGGCATCCACTCCGGCGACTCCGCAAGCGTCATCCCGCCCATGACGCTTTCCAAGGAAATCCAGGACAAGGTTCGTCAATACGCGAAGGACTTTGCAAGGGAACTCCACGTGGTCGGCCTCATGAACATGCAGCTCGCCGTGAAGGACGGCGAACTCTACATGATCGAAGTGAACCCGCGCGCATCCCGCACCGTGCCGTTCGTGTCCAAGTCCATCGGCGTGCCGCTCGCAAGTTACGCAAGCCGCTGCATGCTCGGCGAAACCCTTGAACAAATCGGCTTCACCGAAGAAGTCCACGTGCCTTACGTGAGCGTCAAGGAAGCCGTGTTCCCGTTCGTCAAGTTCCCGGGCGTGGACATCACGCTTTCTCCGGAAATGAAGTCCACCGGCGAAGTCATGAGCCTCGATCGCGACCGCGGCCTTGCCTACCTCAAGAGCCAGCTCGCTGCAGGCAACAAGGTGCCGAGCGAAGGCAACATTTTCGTCTCGCTCAAGGACGAAGACAAGCAGAAGGCCGTTCCGCTCATCAAGCGCCTCGTAGACATGGGCTACCAGATTTACGCCACCCGCGGCACCTCCACCATGCTCTACAACGAGGGCATCAAGACCCGCGCCGTATTCCGCATCTCCCGTGGCCGCCCGAACCTGTTGGACCTCATTCACGACAAGGAAGTGCAGTGGATCGTGAACACCACCGAAACCGGCGCCGAAGCCATGGTCGACGAAATCCAGATGCGCTCCAAGGCCGTCGTGTCCGGCATCCCCATCACCACGACCATCGCCGCCCTCACCTCCACCGTGGAAGGCCTCATGGACAAGCACGACTTCGGAAGATTCGAAGTGTGCAGTTTGCAGGAGTACCATCGTCACGTGAAGAAATGACACTACGTGTCATCCTGAGTCCCGGAACAAGTCCGGGATAAACTCCGCCCGTAAGGCGCGAAATCGAAGGATCTAAAGCATTAAGCGCAGACTCAATCGAGCCTGCGTTTTTTACTTTAACTAACCCTATATCTTGAATTGGGCTATTTCAAAATCATATGTTGCGTTTTGGCGTTGCCACGTTTGACCATGTACACGCCGCGGCTTAAACCAGCGTTTGTCATGGCGTTGCGGAGTTCACCGATATGTCCGGCCTGGAATTCACCGACAAACGCTCCGAGCGGGCTAAATACCTTATATGAGCTTTGAATGCTTTGGGGAGCAGAAAGTCCGAAGGCGATAGCCTCTGTAGAATCTGCGGGCGGTTCCACATTTGGTTCCTGCCACAGAATGAATTCGACTGTCGTTGCACTGCGGGCCGGAACGCTGTAACTGCACTTTGTATCGTCAACCTGAACTTCGTCACCTTCCTTGAGGTTATTGTTGTCGTCGGTAACGTAGGGCTTGAAACTTCCAATTTTCGTGTTTCCGAAGTCAAAGTCCGCCTTGAATTCCTCATTCTTGGAATTGAGAATGACGACTGCAATTTTCGTCTTGAGGGAGTCGCGGTAGGCGGTGACCTTTACATTTGCTTCGGGATTCTTGGTGGCGTCGATTCTCCTCGCGCCGGGGCGCGCGAAGCGGCTGAAGTTCCCCATGACCCAGAGTCGCTTGGTAGGCTCCACGTTGTCGGGGTTGCCTTGTCCTTGCGGCCAAAGCGCTCCGTTGCCGCAGCTGGCTTCACTGCAGGAATAAATCCACCAGAAATGCCAGGCGTTCATGTTCGCAATAGTCAAAGCGTCATGGATTACGCCTGCAACGCGGAGTGCGCTTCCCATGCCAACATCTTCCTTGTTGCTTCCGAGATCGTAGACTTCGGTTTCCCAGAATTCCTTGCCGGCTTCGTGGATTTCGGGATAAGCCGCCGGGTCTCCGCCGTATTCGTGCGTCCCAAAAATATCGGTGTATTTCAGGGCGGCGGGATTGTTGAAGAAGGCTTTTTTGTAATTGGGGAATCCGTACCAGTTGATGGCTTCGGTGCCAATGATTTTGATGCCCGTGGTATCGAGGGTGGGGCCAAGGTAGTCGCCGACCCAACGAGCCAATTCATCGGGTTCGTAGTGGTTGTCTCCGGTGCCGTCGGGCTCGTTTTGCGACGAAATTGCATATAGATTAACGCCAGCCTTCCGCATGTCTTGCGTAAACTTCAAGATGGTGTTGGCCCAGTCCTGAGCGTGATTGAAATCCAGGTGCTTTTTGTCACCGTCGTAATTTACGGTGTATTTGGATGTCCATGGGGCTGCCCAGACTTTGACGCCGTATTCACTCGCCTTTTTAGCGATACTTGTTTCGGAGGTGGTGCCGTCCGGGGCGATGCGGATGCGGTGCAGCGTAAGCCCTGCGCCACTAGTAGAGTCCCAAAGGAAGGCGGCGTTCTTGTCGGTGATGGAGCCAGCCCATGCCGAAGCGGCACCAAAGCCACTGATGCGCTGGTATTCCTTGCCGATATCTACGTTAATCGTTGCCGCACTGGCGAGGGTGCCCAAAAACGCGACAAAACCTGCAAAAAAGGGAAATCCCTTAATTGAAAACGACATAAAGCCTCCCATACGAACTTTACTTACTATAAAATAAGTTGAAAAATTCACTTTATTTACGGCTAAAATCGAATTAGCTTTGATAAAATGACAATAGAATGTTGTATCTTTCAACAGGTATAAAAATCAAGCTCACCGGAGTTTATCATGAAAGTCGTCTTGTTCAACGGCAGCCGTCGCGAAAAGGGCTGCACCTACACAGCACTGAACATTGTCGCGGACGAACTCAACGCCGCAGGCATCGAAACCGAAATCTTCTTTGTCGGGGGCCGCGTGCTCAAGGGCGAAACGGAAGCCGTCGTCCACGAAGCCAAGGAAATCTTGAAGTCCGCCGACGCAGTCGTTTACGGTTCGCCGGTCTACTACGCCTCCCCCAGCGGCGAAATGCTGATGTTCCTCGACAGGCTCTACGGCCTCGCCGAAGCGGAACTGCTTTTCAAGCCCGCCGCCACGCTTGCTTCGGCTCGCCGCGCAGGCACCAGCGCCACCCTCGATGCACTGAACAAGTATCCCACCTACGCGCAGCAGCCCTTGGTGACCTCGCGCTACTGGAACATGGTCCACGGCTCCAGTCCCGAAGACGTGCTCAAGGACGAAGAAGGCGTGCAGATCATGCGCGAACTTGGCTGCAACATGGCTTGGCTCCTCAAGAGCATCGAAGCCGGCAAGCAGGCGGGCATTGCGCAGCCTGTTGCCGAAAAGAAAATTTATACGAACTTCATCCGCTAAGAGTCATCGTATGAACGAAGCAGAAAACCGTCAAAAGGTCATTGTCCGGACAAGCATCATCGGCATCGCGGCAAATATCGTGCTGTCGGCGTTCAAGGCATTCGTCGGCTTTGCGACCAACTCTATCGCCGTGACGCTCGATGCTGTGAACAACCTTTCTGACGCTTTGTCCTCGGTCATTACGATTGTGGGCGCAAAACTTTCGAACAAGTTGCCCGACAAAAAACACCCGCTCGGTTACGGTCGAATCGAATACCTGAGTGCAATGGTAGTTGCGGCAATCGTGCTTTACGCCGGCGGTACCTCGGCGGTGGAATCCGTCAAGAAAATCATCCACCCCGAAGCAGCGGACTACTCCACCGTCTCGCTGGTGATTATCGCCTCGGCGGTGGTGGTAAAACTCGTGCTCGGCAAATTCGTGAAACGCCAAGGCGAACGCGTAAACTCAGGCGCACTCGTGGCATCAGGCGCAGACGCATTGTTCGACGCTATCCTCTCCCTTTCGGTGCTGGCCTCGGCCATCGTCTTCATCCTCACGGGAATTTCACTTGAAGCCTACGTGGGCCTCGTAATTTCAGGATTCATCATCAAGTCGGGCATCGGAATGCTGATCGAAACCCTGGACGACATTCTGGGCAAGCGCGCCGATGGCGACCTGGTCAAGAAAATCAAGGCGCTGCTCACCGAAGAACCGCAAGTCCACGGTGCCTACGATGTCATCCTCAACAATTACGGCCCGGACAAGTTCCTCGGTTCCGTGCACCTGGAACTCCCCGACACCATGACCGTCGAAGAACTCGACGAACTCACCCGCAGGGTGCAGGCTCGCGTACACAAGGAAACCGGCGTACTTCTGACGGGCGTGGGCGTCTATTCCTACAACACCAAGAACGATGAATCCGCCAAGATCCGCAGCAATGTCTTGAAATTGGTAAAGGCTCATGAGTGGGCATTGCAACTTCATGGTTTTTACGTAAACTTCGAAGAAAAGGCAATCCGTTTCGACGTGGTCATGAATTTCGAAATCAAGCCGCAAGAAGGCCTCGACATCCTTTACAAGGAAATCGGCGAAGCCTACCCCGACTACGA
>CAMJQW010000067.1 GCA_946408125.1 uncultured Fibrobacter sp. | reverse complement strand
GTTCCGGATGTAACGTAGCAAGAGCCGAGAGCATCATGAACGCATAAGTCATGGTCGGCCCTTCTTTCAAGTAGTCTCCGGCATCGTACCAGCCGCCCGGAATAGTATCCTTCACGTGGCTCGGGCCATGGAACCAGGACTCGGAATCGCCACTGCGCTGCGCACCAAAGAACTTGAGCGTCGCATCGCGAAGCATGGAATAGACCTTGTCGCTAATAATAAAGGTCGAAGAATATTCCTTGCCCACCTTGATACGGAGTCTCTGGTCTTTGGGCAGTGCCGCCGCATCGGCCAGCTTGCCGACACACACGCGCTTCGTCGATTCGGCAAGTTCAACAGTATAACGGTTTATTAATGAATTTGAACGTGCCTTCACGATTCGCTTGTATTCAGCAGAGGCGCCTGTACTCGTGAGAGAACCACCCTTGGCAAGTTCCTTACCGTCCAAGTCAACAACCGAGTAAGAAACATCTTCACAATCGCCCGAGGTCGTATAATAGAATTGCTTTTCGGGATCACTTGGAAGGTAACCGGCCTGGTTCACGCGAATGTTCGCGATTTTCAGGCTCAAGGCATCTATGTAGGCCTGGTCCAGCGAATCCGAGATGTAGCCGTTCGCCTTAAAATCGGCAGGCTTAGAGCCCAGTTCAGGAACGCCAAGCAGCGAGTCATCCTTGTTGACATCAAACTGGCCAAAGCTAAGAACCGTTCCGCCATCTTCAACGGCGGCAGTGCTCCATTCCATCGGATAAACCGGGCGGATCAAGTCGTACGGGGTTTCAGCAGCAAAAAGTCCCGCCGCAGAAATCAATGTAGCAAAGGCTATGCGCATAATTACGCTCCTGAAAAGGTGTACTTACTAAGATAATAAAAAAGAACCCGGCGTAAAAGCCGGGCTCCAAATTCATTAACAGGTATCTGTTACTTGGCTTCAGCCGGTTCGTCCTTGATGGCGGCCAGGCGTTCGTTCACGTTCTTGGAAACGCCCTTGGCAGCATACTTCGCGGCAGCTTCCACAGCCTTCTCGATAGCGAGGGCGTCGGAACGTCCGTGAGCGATGATGCCCGTACCGTTCAAACCGAGGAGCAACGCACCGCCAGTCATGCGGTAGTCCCACATCTCGGCGAAACGCTTGCCAGCCGGGGAATCGATAGTGCCGAACATCGCCTGGTGCATTTCGAAGAAACCTTCCAGCAACTTGAGCACAACGTTGCCCGTATAACCGGAGCAGGCGACCACGTCGGCCTTGCCGGCGACCAGGTCGCGGCCTTCGATGTTACCGACGAAGTTGACCGGAGCAGACTTCAGGAGCTGATAGGCTTCCTGGAGCACGGCCGGGCCCTTGTGTTCTTCTTCGCCCATGTTCAACAGGCCGACCGTCGGCTTTTCGTAACCGAGGTAAGCTTCTGCGAAGGCGGAACCCGCCACGGCGAAGTCCACGAGGGTCGAAGCACGTTCATCGACGTTCGCACCGCCGTCCACAAGCACAATGCTGCGCTCGCTGATCGGAAGGGCGACCCCGATAGGCGGACGGGAGAACTTTTCGCTGGACTTTCCGAGAACCATGAGGCAGCTAGCCATCATGGCACCGGAGTTACCGGCACTGACGGAAGCGTCAACGAGGCCCTTCTTCTGCAAGGCGACACAAGTCACCAGGCCGGAACGCTGCTTCTTCTTGACCACCATGACAGGATGTTCATCCATGGCGACCAGGTCCGGAGCATCGACAACGGAAATCCCGTTACCCGTATAGCCGAGTTTTTCGAGACCAGCCTTGACCTCGGCCTCCGGTCCGCAGAGGACTACATGAATATCGGGATTTTTCTTGACGGCGTTTACGGCACCTTCAAGGCAGACACTGGGGGCGTAGTCGCCACCCATAGCATCTAGCGCTACTTTGATCATGGAATCCTCCTAGGCGAATTAGGCTTCAGCACCCTTCATGTCTACAACTTCAACACCGTTGTAGTAGCCGCAAACCGGGCAAACGCGGTGCGGGCGCTTGGTGGCGCCGCAGTGTTCGCAAGTGGCCATAGCCGGCACTTCCATCTTCCAGTGGGTGCGGCGCTTGTCACGACGGGCGGTCGAGGTTTTTCTTTTAGGTACTGCCATTTTTAACTCCTATTTTCCATTTTGCTCTTAAGAGCCTTGAGTTTTTCCCAACGGGGGTCCATGGGTTTTTCGCCCGATTCGCCACCGTCGGCTTGATTGTTTGTTACAAAGATAAAATCTTCGTCAGGATTTTTCACGGGTGCGACTGGTTCTTGCAGTATAACCAGCTGTCGGATGCACTCGGAAACGTCCACGAAGAGCTGCCCCTGGGGGATTTTGTAGGCGAAAACATCTGCATCGTCTTCGTCAAGCTCCTGTTTTGCGACAGCGAGCCGTTCGACCTCCACCACTATTTCGGTAGTGAAAGGGCGGTCGAACAAATCCAGGGTCCTGGAGCAGGTCAGAGTTTGCACTCCGGAGAGAGTACCGGACACAAGCCACTTACTCGGGCCTTCGGGGCTAACCAGCACCTCGGCTACCAGATCGCCCTTGAGGTGCAGTTCGTCGAAGATTTCGGGGGCGTCGGCATGGGACCAGACCACCCGGCGGTCTTCGGATTCCGTAAGTTCTTGTGCGATATCGATTCTCAAAGTGCCCCAAATGTAGTAAAATCGGGGGGTAAAGTCAATATCTTTACAAGGGGGCCCCATTTTTCTAAAATTGGCTCCAGTCAGTTCGAGATTCCATCCTGACCTTAGGCGGCGCCCGCCGGCCTATAAACCAAAACTAGGAGACCTATATGCGTTCAGAAGCTGAACTCGAAGGCGTCACGCTGCTCGGCAACAACAAGACCCAGTACAAGACGACCTACAGCCCCGAAGTACTCGAGAAATTCCCCAACAAGCACCCCGGAAATGACTACATGGTCACTTTCAACTGCCCGGAATTCACGAGCCTGTGTCCCAAGACGGGCCAGCCCGACTTCGCGGAAATCAAGATAAACTACATCCCGGACCAGTTCCTGGTGGAATCCAAGTCCCTCAAGCTGTACCTGTTCTCGTTCCGCAATCACGGGGATTTTCACGAGGACTGCGTAAATATCATCATGAAGGACCTGGTGAAGTTGCTCGACCCCAAGTACCTTGAAGTCGAAGGCATCTTCATGCCGCGCGGGGGCATCTCGCTCTACCCGTTCGCGAACTACGGCAAGCCCGGCACCGAATTCGAATCGCTCGCCAAGACCCGCCTGTTCACTGCCATCGACAGGAGGAAATAACCATGCAGAACGAAATCATCCTCGTCGCCTCCATCTTCGCATTCTTCGGCGGTCTCGTCGCCTTCTTCCGCTTCTTCGGCAAGCAGGGTATATTCGCCTGGACCGTCATCTGCACCATCGCGGCAAACATCGAGGTGCTCATCCTGGTCCATGCCTTCGGGCTCGACACCACGCTCGGCAACGTCATCTTCGCCTCGACTTTCCTCGCGACCGACATCATGAGCGAGATCTTCGGCAAAAAAGAAGCCAGCCGCTGCGTCAAGATTGGCATCCTCGCGAACGTCACGTTCATTCTGATTTCGCAGAGCTGGTTCTTGTACATCCCCGCCGAGGGTGACACGATGGCAGAACCCATCCGCACCGTGTTCGCGAACACCCCGCGCGTGATGCTCGCTAGTTTGTTCGCCTACGCCATCTGCGAGATGTTCGACGTGTGGGCCTACCACGCCTGGTGGAAATGGACCGAGAAGAAGTTCGGCGACAAGAAGGGTTTCCTGTGGCTCCGCAACAACGGCTCCACGCTCTTGAGCCAGCTCATCAACGTGGTGGCGTTCAACCTGCTCGCCTTCGCGGGAGTGTTCCCGTGGGATACGATTGTCGAAATCCTCATCTTCGGTTACGGCATCTTCATCGTGACTTCGTTGATGGACACGCCGTTCGTATACCTCGCCCGCCGCATTTCCGAAAAGCACCCGGAACTCCTGAAGGAATAAGCGCCGAAAATTGCAAAAAACTTACAGGAATTTTTTGAAAAAGCCCAAATTGCCTCAAAACAAGCGTTTTGGGGCATTTACATTAACATATATATAGTAACGAGAAATCGTCGTCCCAAACCTGCACCCGCAGTCCAAGATTCCAATTCGATGAACTAAATTTTGCGCGGAAAATGATTTTCACGGTGTTCACATACCTGGTCATCGGCCTCCTGGCCGTGTTCGGACTCTTCTACATAGTCCTCGAGGTGCGGTTCTTCCGCGCCCTGGGGAACGTGCGTACCGGAGAATCCGACGTGGAGCCCAAGCCGGACGTGAGCATCCTGATCGCCGCCCGCAACGAGTCGGCAGGCATCCGGGCCACCCTCGATTCCGTTCTCGCCCAAGAATACGCGGGCAAGTGGGAAGTGTGGGTCGCCGACGACCGCAGCACCGACGACACCCCCGAAATCCTCGCGGAATATGCCGCCAAGAACCCGCGGTTGCACGTACTCACCATCAAGGACATTCCCGAGGGAGTGAGCCCCAAGAAGCACGCACTCAGCAAGCTCATCGATGCCTGCGACGGCGAAATTCTCTGCCTCACCGATGCCGACTGCCTGGTCAAGCCCACCTGGGTTGCGGGAATCGTAGCCGAATTCGAGCCGGGAATCGAACTCGTGGCCGGCCACTCCTACATCCCGACCGAACCCGGCAAGTCGAAGTTCATCGTTTGCATGCAGGCCGTCGAGACGCTCATCTACCGCGTGGCAGGGACCGCGGGCCTCGCGATGCACCTCCCCCTCACGAGCACCGGCAACAACCTCGCCTACCGCAAGAGCTTCTTCAAGAGCGTCAACGGGTTCGCGGGCGTACTCAAGATCCAGAGCGGCGACGACGACCTGATGATGCAGAAGCTAGCCGCCGACCGCCCGTGGGCCATGCGCTATTGCATCGCCGAATCGACCTTCGTGACCACGAACGGCAAGGAGACCCTCAAGGAACTCTGGGAACAGCGCAAGCGCTGGGCCTCGAAGACAATCTATTATACGCCGAAAATCGTTTTCGTGCTGAGCATGGTGTTCCTTTTCCTCGTCATGCTCTGCGTGGCGGCGGCACTCTCGCCGTTCAGCCTCGCTATTCTGATCGCAACCGCCATCGCGTTCATCGCGAAGTGCATCGGCGACCTGGTTTTAATTCTCCGCGGGCTTCGGATATTCCGGCAGGAGCACCTCCTCAAGTGGTGCATCCCCGTAGAATTCATCCACGCCCCCTTTACCGTACTGGCCGTCCTCTTCGGCCTGTTCGGACGATTCAAGTGGAAATAACATGGCAACTACAAAAGCGACTACAAAGACAAAGACCACTACAGCAAAGAAGACTGCCACCGCAAAAGCGGCCAAGGCCGAAGGCAAGACGCTGATCATCGCCGAAAAGCCGAGCGTCGCCGCCGACCTCGTGAAGGTCCTGGGAGCAAAGAGTTTCAAGAAGGGCACGGGCGTCTACGAGAGCGACACGACCATCGTGAGCCACGCCATCGGCCACCTCGTGACCATCGCCGACCCGAAAGACATCGACGAACGCTACAAGGCATGGGACATGAAGACGCTCCCGATGCTTCCCGAAAAATTCCCGCTCGTCGCCACGCCCTCCACCAAGTCGCAGCTATCCATCGTAAGCAAGCTCATCAAGCGTAAAGATGTCACGACCATCGTGAACGCATGCGATGCGGGCCGCGAAGGTGAACTGATTTTCTTCTACATCCTCGACTACGTGCTCAAGGGCAAGTTCACGGGCAAAACCATCAAGCGCCTGTGGATGCAGAGCATGACTCCTGCCGCCATCAAGGACGCTTTCGAGCACCTGCGCACCGCCGAAGAGATGGAAAACCTGAAGGACGCAGCCCTCTGCCGCAGCGAAGCCGACTGGCTCGTGGGCATGAACGGGAGCCGCGGTCTCACCGCCTACAACAGTTCCATGGGCGGATTCCAGATTACACCGTGCGGCCGCGTACAGACGCCGACACTAGCCATTATCGTGAAGCGCGAAGAGGAACGCATCAAGTTTGTGCCGCAAAAATTCTGGACCATCGACGCCGACTTCGACAACAGCGGCGTAAGCTACCAGGGCAAGTGGTTCACCTCCGGTAACGGTGAGGGCAAGGACCGCGTCAAGCAAATCTTTGACGGCAAAAAGGCAGAAGAAATCCTCGCAAAGTGCAAGGGCAAGCCCGGCAAAATCGAGGAGACCACCGCGCCCTCCCAGCAGAAGTGCGGCCAGCTCTATGACCTCACTACGCTCCAGCGCGAGGCGAACAACCGCTTCGGCTTCAGCGCCAAGACGACCCTCTCGATTGCGCAGAGTTTGTACGAACATTACAAGGCGACCACCTACCCGCGTACCGACAGCCGCTGCCTGCCCGAAGACTACGTGCCGACCGTCAAGGCGACCCTCGGCAAGATCGAAGGCCCGCTCAGGAAGTTCGCCCTGGAAGCGCTCGACAACAGCTACGTGAAGCGCACCCCGAAGGTATTCGACAACACGAAGATTTCCGACCACTTCGCCATCATCCCCACGGGAGTCACCCCGAAGGGACTCTCCGAAGCCGAAGAAAAAATCTACACGATGATTTGCCAGCGCTTTATCGCGGTATTCTTCCCGCCGGCGCAGTACCTGAACACGACCCGCGTCACGACCGTCGAGGGCGAAACGTTCATCACCGAAGGCAAGATCCTCGTAGACCCGGGATTCAAGGCCGTGTACGGCAAGGATAGCGACGAAGAATCGAACATCCCGCCGCTGAAGGGCAACTCCGCCAAGACGCTCGACATCCGCGCCGAAGAAGACTTCACCAAGCCGCCCGCACACTACACGGAAAGCACGTTGCTTTCCATGATGGAGAGTGCGGGCAAGCTCGTCGAAGACGACGAGCTACGCGACGCCATGAAGGAGCGCGGGCTTGGAACTCCCGCAACGCGAGCCGCCATCATCGAAAAGCTCGTGAGCGACAAGTACGTCATCCGCGATGGCAAGGAAATGATTCCGACCGCGAAGGCTTTCGACCTCATCAAGGTGCTCTCGGCCATGAACTGCGACGCCCTCACGAGCCCGGA
>CAMJQW010000066.1 GCA_946408125.1 uncultured Fibrobacter sp. | reverse complement strand
AAGGCTTTGCTCCCGTTCTTCCCGAACATGGCGAAGGTCAAGCTCGACGACTACAAGGTGCGCGTGCTCGGTTCCAAGGTGGCATCCGACGCGACGGTGCGCGTGTGGACGACGTTTGGCGACGAGAGGGGCTACTGGAACGTGGTCGGCGTCTCGAGCAACATCATCGAGGCGAGCTGGATGGCGTTCGTGGACGGGCTCACATACAAGTTGCTCGTGGACAACAAGGTCATCGACTGCGCGTACAAGCATATCGACGTGAAGTCGGTTGCGGCTGCGGGGCAGGCAAGCGCCGTGAAGGAAGAGGAACCCGCTCCGGCGAAGGCCAAGAAGTTGAGTGCCCGCAAGGTGAGGAACCTCGCCGACATTACCCGTTCTGCGAAGAAGAGGAAGTAGTTTATGCAAATTGTTAAGGTTACTCCGAAATCTGCTGAAATTGAACGCATTTGCGGGCGCGAAGTCGCCCCGAGCAAGGAAATTCACGACAAGGTGATGCAGATCCTTGCCGACATCAAGAAGGGCGGCATCGCGAAGGCGACCGAATACGCCCAGAAGTTTGACGGCCTCAAGGGCAAGAACCTCCGCGTGCCGGCTTCCGCCATCGCGAAGTCTGCCGCCAAGTGCCCGAAGGAACTCCAGAAGGCCCTGAAGCAGGCCATCAAGAATGTGCGCGATTTCCACCAGAACCAGATGGAAGAATCCTGGCTCATGGAAGGGAAGGATGGCGTGGTTCTCGGCCAGCGTATTCGCCCGATGAAGCGCGTGGGCCTCTACGTGCCGGGCGGTGCGGGCATTTACCCGAGCACCGTCATCATGAACGCTGTCCCGGCTCTCGTAGCCGGCGTGGAAGACATCGTGGTCGTCACTCCCATCAAGGGTGAAATCAACCGCGCAGTCGCATTCGTGCTCCAGGAACTCGGCATTACCGAAGTTTACCACATCGGCGGCGCACAGGCGATTGGCATGCTTGCGTACGGCGCGAAGGATGCGAAGGGCAAGACCGTCGTGGAGCGCGTCGACAAGATTGTGGGCCCGGGCAACGTCTTTGCCGCTATCGCCAAGAAGGAAGTCTTCGGCGTCGTGGACATCGACATGGTGGCAGGCCCCTCCGAAGTGCTCGTGATGGCCGACAATACCTGCGATCCGGACTTTGTCGCGGCAGACTTGCTCTCCCAGGCGGAACACGGTTCCGGCTTCGAGGCGGCCATCTGCATTACCGACAACATGGAAACCGCCCAGATGATTAGCGCCTGCGTGGATATCCAGGTGGAAAATTCCCCGAAGCGCGAACTCCTTGAGAAGGTGCTGGGCAACTTCGGGCGCATCCTCGTGGTGAAGGACTGGTTCGACGGCGTGGAAATCGCGAACCGCATCGCTCCGGAACATCTGGAAGTGATGACTGCCGAAGCTGAATCCATGGCGGCTCAGATCGAGAACGCGGGCGCCGTGTTTATCGGCCCGTGGTCTTCTGAACCGGTGGGAGACTACTTTGCTGGCCCCAACCACGTGCTGCCTACGAACGGCACGGGCCGTTTCTTCAGCCCGCTCGGCGTGTACGACTTCCTCAAGCGCATGAGCATCATCCGCTACAGCGAGAAGGCCATCAAGAAGAACGCGAAGGCCATTGCCGCCGTCGCAAACGAAGAAGGCTTTATCCACCACGCTGCCGCGGTGCTTAAGCGCCTTTAATCGCTAGTTTGTAAAGTCTTTGAACGTCGCCGAGGTCCTTGATGAGGGCTTCGGCGATTTCTTTTGCCGAAGGCGTGCGGTCCATTCCGGCGAATCTTTCGCCAAAGTTTTCATCGGCGTCGGTCTCGAAACGCACGCAATCGCGCGGAATGCCCGGTATGGCGGCTGCGGTGGATTTTTTGAGGAAGCTGTCCGCATGCAGTGAGAAGATGGCTCCCAGTTCGATGCCTGCGCGTACGGCAGATACGTCGCCGACGAAGCGGTGGAATATGGGCCGCGGGGCGTTATTTTGCGGGGCGTTATTTTGCGGGGCGTTGTTCTGCGCGGCTCCCGTCTTGAAGCCCGCTTCCCGCAACACCTTCACGATGCGCATGTAGTCCCCGACGCAGTGGATCTGGATATCGCGTCCCAGCTCGAGCGCGAGCTCCGCCTGGCGCCTGAATACCTTCTCCTGTGCACCTCCGCTTTCATACCCGCTGAACCGTCTGTCGAGTCCGGCCTCTCCGACCTGCGCGGTGGAGTCGCTTTCCAGGAACTTCCGGAGCGTCGTGAAATCCTCTTCGGTGACCTTTTCCGCAATCATCGGGTGGATGCCATAGGCCGCGCGGTTCGCCTCGGCGCATTTTTCAGCGGCGTTCACCTCCGCGCGTTTCAAATCACGGACCTTTTCCCATTCCCAGGGTTCGCAGCCCACGTCCACATAGTGGTAACCGCGGCGTTCGAGCTCGTCGGCGATGCTCTCGGGGTCGCTCAATCTGGCCAAATGGAGGTGAAAATCGTACATCGTGCAGAATATAATATGAATAACCTTCATTTTGCACAGATTTGTATGCAAAAAACGTTTTTTCTGTTGTTTTTCTTTTGGAAAAAGCGTAGTTTATGGTAGTTGGTTGTCCGGTATCGGATGCCCGGCGCAAGTTTTCTGAAAAAAGGAGTCGATATGCGCGATTTGCTTGAAAAAGCGTTGAAGAAAGGTCTGAGTGTCGTTTTTTCGAACGAAAACGGTTTTGCGGTCATCCGCATCCTGAAGGGCGAGGAGGTTGTGGCTAGCTGCAGCCTCGGATCGGCCAATTTCCGTTCGTCTGTCGAGGACTCCCTGCAGTCTCTGCTTCTTGACCTTGAACGCAAGGGACTCTAGACCTATTTTTTTCATTTTCCGTGAATAAGAAAAGGCCCCGGTTAAACCGGGGTCTTTCCTATTTTCTGCACTAGATGGAGGATTATTCCATGTAGTCGTCGACATCGATCTCTTCGCAGCTAGAGGCGGTGCATACGTAGTAGTCTCCGTTGGAGCACTGGTATGCAGTCTCGTTGCCTTCGCTGCCGAGCTTGGTGTAGCTGGAGCAGTATTCTTCAATAGCGTTCTTGGAGTTGCTATTGTTGTTGTTGTCGTTGCCAGAATTTTTATCGATGTTGGAGCTGAGACGCGGGCTCGAGATGGTCGAATCGTCAGCAGCGGTGCAACCAACGAAGGCAGAAATCAACAATGTTGCAGCAATTGCGGAAATGATCTTTTTCATGGTTAATTTCTCCTATTAGAAGTTGATGAAGGCACCGAGGTTAGCAATCATGTCGCCGCCGTTGAAGCCGGTAAGCGGATCGTTGTAGAAACCGTTCGCGATAGTGGCTTCGAGAGCGAAGTTGCTGTACTGGAAGCGAGCACCGGCCTGGACGGTAGCAACGCCAGTAGCCATCGAGATGATGGTGGTCTTGGTCGTTTCCTTGTTGTCCTTGTCCTTGTAGTCTTCGATGAATTCGCCGTTGCGCATCGTGAAGAGGGCCCAGTCGTAGCTTGCGCCACCGAAGACCATCCAGCAGTTGCCGAGACCGAGTTCAGCGAAGATATTCGGTGCGGTGTAGACACCCATGGTGAAGTAGTTGTCCTTGTTCACGTCATCATCGGCGAACTCGGCCTTTTCCTTGATTTCATCATAGAAGACCAACGGGGCACGGGTGTTCAAGCCGAGGAGCACGCGAGCGTTGCTGGCGGAGAGGATCGTGCCGGCAATGTTGAAGCGCGGGGTCACGGAAATGTAGGCATCCGGGCCGGTCACTTCGGTCTTGTAGTTGTTGTCGGAGTTCTCCTTGTCAGAGTGCTTGCGTTCGGTGAAGTTCTCATGACGGAAGAACGTTGCGCCGGCAGCCCAGGAGAGGTTCTTGGCAGACGGAGTGTTGGACACCATGGCACCGCCGAGGATGTTCCAGAAGTCTTCGTCCCTTTCGTCCTTGGTCTTGTTGTTGACGGTCTTCACTTCCGTGGTAGAGCCGATTTCGCGCTGGTAGGTGATCCAGGAACCATTGAGGGTGAGGTCAAGGCCACCGATCGGCATTGCGAAAACGAGGTCGACGCGGTCACCGCCGGTCACGGCAGATTCGTCCTGAGTCGTCTTCCTGTTGGCGCTGGTGACTTCGGAAGAGGTCCACTGCTTGCCGAGGGCGTAGGACACGGCGATACCGAAAGCGTTATTGGCGACACCGACCGTTGCAAGGCCGAGGCCCTGAGAGTTGTCGAATGCGAGGAACTTGGTGAGGCCCGTACCGAAGGAAACAGCAGCAAAGTTGTTCGTGGGTTCGAGGTAGACGAACTTCTTGCCGGCCATCTGGTAGGGAGAGCCGAGAACATCAGCGACCGTGGAGGCAGCAGCCTGGTTGCCTACGTTGTTGTAAGCATTGCCACGGAGCACGTTGAATCTGCCGTTGGTGGAATCAACCGGAGCGGCTTCGGGAGCCGGGGCGGGTTCTTCGGCAGGAGCAGCGGCGACAGGGGCCGGGGCAGGAGCCGGAGCCGGTTCAGCAGCCGGAGCGGGTTCTGCATAGGCCTGTGCGGGTTCAGCAGCCGGAGCAGCAGCTTCGGGAGCCGGAGCAGGCTGAGCAGCGGGCTGAGCCGCAGCGGGCTGTGCAGCAGGTTGTGCTGCAGGCTGTTGTTGAGCCATGGCTGCGGAGAGAGCGAGAGCCGTGGTCAGGGTCATCAATTTAATGTTCATGTGTATTCCTTCTTTGTAAGGTTAAAAAATACACCTTAAATATAGTTTAGGAGTCCGTAAATAGGTCTTTTTTTGTTGAAAAAAGAAAAAAAATTTGTTTTTTTTACGAACAATTGAAGCAAAAATCCTCCTCAGTGCATCAAAACTATGTATATTAGGTATAGAATCAAGAGGTTTTTCTTTTGAAGAAGATGTGCGGACATCTCTTTTGTTTAGCCTTGGGCGCCATGCTCGTTGCAGGATGCGAAAAGGCTGAGCCCCCGAAGCAAGAACAGCGGGAGCCTGAAGTCCGTACGGTTCCGCAGGAGCCCCTCGCCATGAGTTCATCTGTCGAGGAGCCCGAATCTTCCGCTGAGGAAAGCTCATCTTCCGAACAAGTTTCGTCCTCGTCCCAAACGTCTTTCTCCATGAGTGTCGCATCGCCGAAGGGCGAGGGGCGCACTCCCGCTCCTAAACGCGAAACGCCAGTTCCTTTTAAGGAGCCTGAACCGCAGCTATGCAATGAAGTGCCTGCGGATGCGCTCTGTGACAACCGCGATGGGGAGATTTACGCCACGGTTAAGATCGGACTGCAAGTATGGATGGCGGAAAACCTGAGGTTTGACAAGGCCGGTAGCTGGTGCTACAATGATAAGCCTGAAAACTGCAAAGCTTTCGGACGCCTGTATACATGGACATCAGCGGTTGACCTCGATGACTCGTTCCAGACAACATCTGCGGGTAGCCAGATAGCAGCCCATCATCGCGGGGCTTGCCCTCAAGGTTGGCATGTGCCTTCGATGGAAGACATGAAATTGCTCGAAACTTTTATCGAAAAGGTGAACGCCAAGCTCGATAAGCAGCATCCTGAAGCTGTGGGCACGAGCCTCAAGTCCAAGACGGACTGGAATGCCTGTGACAGCGATGACGAGGAATGCGAGGCGGGCTCTAACCGCTATGGATTCAATGCGAAGCCCGCAGGCCGCCGCAATGCGGACGGTTCGTTTGACGATATCAAGAACGATGCCGGATTCTGGACTTCCGCGGAAGCCGAAAACGCGAGCCATGCCCCGTACTGGGACCTCTACTACGCTACGGACAAGTTCTGGGGCAGCTATACCAACAAGAAGAGCGTCGGGTATTCCGTCCGCTGCCTGAAGGATTAAGCATACGCTTTATAGCACCGTAAGGTGCGCACGAAAAAAGCAAGGCCGCTTGACCTTGCTTAATTTTTGACGTCATTCCGCTTTGCGGCATGACTGGTTCGTCTCGGCAATGCTAGCCTGCAAGCAGTCTGACATTGCACTCGACTCCTACGTCATTCCGGCCATCGAGCCGGAATCTGGAAGATTACTTCTTCGGTTCGATGCGTTCCATGCCACCCATGTACGGACGCAGCACTTCCGGAATCAACAGCGAGCCGTCCTTCTGCTGGTAGTTGTCGCAGATGCCCACCATCACGCGCGGAGTGGCGAGGCCGGAACCGTTCAGCGTATGCACGAACGTGTTCTTGCCGTTAATCTTCGTCTTGATGTTCGCGCGGCGAGCCTGGTAGTCTTCGAAGTTTGAGCAGGAGCTGACTTCGAGCCACTTCTTTTCGACCGGGGCGTAGACTTCGAGGTCGTAGCACTTGGCAGCACCGAAACCGAGGTCGCCCTTGCAGAGGGCCAGGCGGTGGTAGGGGAGGCCGAGCTTTTCGAGGAGCATTTCGCCGAAGCGGGTGAGCTCTTCGTGGTCTTCGTAGCTCTTTTCCGGGTGGGCGAAGTAGACCATTTCCACCTTGTTGAACTGGTGCAGGCGCAAGAGACCGCGGGTGTCCTTGCCGTAGGAGCCGGCTTCACGGCGGAAGCAGGCAGAGTAGGCGCAGATGCGCTTCGGGAGTTCGGATTCAGGAATCACTTCGCCGGCATAGAGGTTGGTCAGGGGCACTTCTGCGGTCGGGATGAGGAACAGGTCATCGTCCTTGTCGCAGCGGTACATGTCTTCTTCGAACTTCGGGAGCTGGCCCGTGCCGCGCATGGTATTGCGGGTCACGAGGTACGGCGGCGTGAATTCTTCGAAGCCGTTCTTCATGTGTTCGTCCAGGAAGAACTGGATGAGGGCGCGTTCCAGGCGGGAACCGAGACCGCGGTAGACCGGGAAGCCGGAGCCGGAAATCTTGGCGCCGCGTTCAAAGTCAAAGATGCCGAGGCGTTCGCCGAGGGTCTTGTGGTCCACGCGGGCGAAGTCATCGTTCTTGGTGTAGTAGTCAAACGGAATCGGGCCGTCCTTCTCGACCACGTTGTCCGAACTGTCCTTGCCTTCCGGGGAACGGGGGGCGATGTTCGGCACGTGCATGAGCATTTCGGTCTGCTTGTAGTCGAGGTCCTTGAGCTTCTTGTCGAGTTCGTCGATCTTGTCGCCGAGCGCGCGCATGGCGGCAACGGCTTCATCGGCGTTCTCGCCCTTCTTCTTCAAGTCGCCAATCTTCTTGGATTCGGCGTTGCGTTCGCTCTTGAGGCGTTCCACTTCGGTGAGGAGCGGGCGGCGCTCGTTATCGATTTCGAG
>CAMJQW010000065.1 GCA_946408125.1 uncultured Fibrobacter sp. | reverse complement strand
CTTCGCCGATGGTACCTGGCCCCCGGGCCCGGGAGAGTAGGGCGCCGCTGGATTCTCGAGGCCCCTCGCCTGAACGGCGGGGGGCCTCTTCGTTTTATGAGAAACCGTTCGCGCTACCGCCGTACGTACGGCTCCGGTAGGCGCTCACTCTCGCCGCCACGACCCGTCAGTACGGGTCGCTTGCGGCTCACGGCCCCTTGCCGTAAATCATCGGGGGGCTTTTTTTATACCCGCTTCGGGCGTTACATTGAGCGTTTTACAACGTTTTTCTGCTTTCATACCCGCGTAACCAAATAATCCAAAATATTGAAAGTATTTTATTGATGGGTTGTTTGATTTAAAGGGGCTGTATGAAATTCCGGGAGTGGGTTTTTCTTGTTCTGTGCTTTTTCGTGGCGGTTTCGCACGCTACGCTAACCGTCCATATCCAGTCCCCCTGGCGCGAGGATGCTTCGAAGGACGGGTATTACCTGCATATTCTCGGCGGTGCTGGCGGTGGTTATAACGCTATGTACGGCGAGGGTTCGCCCACGATTACGGTGGACGAGGGCGACGGCTGGTTCAGCTACACGTGGGACAAGGACCTTTCCGATTTTCAGGATTGGATGACTTTCACGGTGAGCATCTTCCCGAATACCGCAGACCAGAACTACAACAACAATAATGGCGAGCAGTGGAAAGAATTCGGCGAGATGAAGATCGCGGCGCTGTTCGGTACCGACAAGGAAATCTGGCTCTATACGGATGTCGCGAGCAAGACGTTCACCAAGTCGTTCATGGCTCCGGGCTCGAAGATCGTGTGGTTCAAGAGTCCGTGGGGCAACAGGGCGCTCCCGCAGATGCGATTCGGGAAGGATTCCGTGCTGATGCGTTTTGCCGAAGGCGATGCTTCGATGTGCGGCTGGTTCTATGGCGCGATTCCTCCTTCGATGCTTGCAGACAACTTTGTCCAAACTACTTATTTCAACCGCTATATGGCCCCGTGGCTCGTGGTCCCGTCGGCGGATGTGGGGAATATCGACCTCGCGGGTGCGCTCCAGGTCCAGGATACGATCTTTATCGATGGCACGGTTGCAAATGTTGAGGTTTCCTTCGACAAGGGGACTCCGGGCGAATGCTTCGATCCGACGCGCAGGCTCCATATTTACCATCCGTGGCGCAACAATACGAGTTTCCGTGATTCCTCGTTCTACATGACGATCGACAACAATATCATGAATACGCCGACAAAGCTGAGCGACGAGGGCGAATTCCCGTTCTGGTACCACGTCGACTTTTCCGATTCGCTCGTGTCCTCGGCGCAGTGGGGCTCCACGTGGGCCTGGTTCCAGATTTTGCGCGGCAGCAACGAATGGCCACAGCACCCGTATTTTTCGCAGGACGAGCGGATGCTCGCGATGGATCTTTTCCCGACGGGCGTTTACGAGGTGTGGTTCTATACGAGCACGAAGATGCACGTGAAGGATTTTGTGTATTACCCGCCGGAACCGAAGACGGTGCGCCTGATGAGCCCGTGGGACAACATGTCGCCCTCCATGATTCTTTCCGATGACACGCTCAAGCTCGGGCCCATTTCGCCGGATACGTGCGGCTGGTACCAGGGCACTTACTACAAGCATGTCGATGACTGGAACGTGTATTTCAAGCAGACGTTCGGCATGGAGCAGTATGGCGGATTGGGGACGGTCGAGGAAGGCAAGCTCGTGGATTCCCTGATTTCGCTTGGCGAGCTCATGGCGGTCGTGGATACGGTTTGGGTTTATCCGTATCCGGTATCGAACAGCGCGCCGCAACTTGATATCGCCTATCCGGGGCGTCTGGGCGTCTGTCCGACGATGAAGATTTCCGCGCTGGTGGTGGACTGGGCCGGCGAGACTTTCCATGACAGCATCGATGTGGACTTCGGCAACATATATGGCGGTAGCGAGTACACGACGGTAACTTACCTCGATTCTACCGGAACGCTTTCGACCAACAAGGTTTGCGGCGGGCTCGTGAAGGGGATGGTGCAGGACACGCTGGTGAACGGCCTCCCCGCTCGCGTCGATTCGTCCGTGTACCCGTGGGGAATGTGCTCGGCTGCACACGAAATAGAGAAATGGTTCGTGCCCGTGGAGGTCGCGAAGGATGCGCGCGGCGTGAGTTACACGAATGCGGTCTGCCGCGACATCGACCTGACGCTCGACGAGGAAGGTTTCTGGCTTGCGGACATCACGAACCCGACGGATTGCAACGACCCGCTGCATCCGGGTTTCTACCCGATTGACGATTTCGAGTTCCTGGATTCCGCGAAGACGCTTAGAAACCCGAAGTTCGACCACGATATCAGCGGCTGCAACCACAATTACAGTTTCGCGATGAAGGTCTCCGCGCAATTCCGCTACGTGAGGGGCCAGTATTTCGAGTTCCGTGGCGACGACGATGTCTGGGTCTACATCAACAACAGGCTCGTCGTGGACATCGGCGGTTGCCACAATCCCGAGGAAGGTGCGGTGGACCTCGACACGATGGGACTTGTCGAGGGGCAGGAATATCCCTTCCACATTTTCTTCTCGGAACGCAATGCGACAGGATCGAATTTCAAGATGCGCACTTCCATCAACTTGCAGACGCAGAAGACATACCTGCCGCGCGAGGTTCCGCATCTGGATGGCCTGATCGAGTACAACATCTTGCAGCTCCTGATTGACGAATCCATCAGTTGCGACGTGTCGAGCACCACGAAGATCGACACGACCCTGGCGCAGTCGACCTTCGTGCTGTTTGACGGCAACGGGTTCCTCCCGCGGGAAGGCAAGCTGCTCAATCCGGGAGTGAATTACGGCGGAATCTCCGTCAACGAGAATATGGCGGGCTTTGTCATCGATACCGCCGCTATCGTGCGTGCGCGTGCGCTGCCTTCGGGCAATTACCTGTTGCGCTATTCGCTTGCTTCCGATCCGTCGCAATACAGCGAGCTGATTTTCTCGGTGCCGGAATATCCTCTTTCCGAAATCGCGTTCGTGGACGGGAACGACGAGGCGATACGCGATATCGAAGGGAATATCGTGACAGTACTTGATAATGTCCCGCTCGGCGAATACGCCTTCGTGACATACCCGGTGCGCATAACGCTCCTGTTCCTGAACACGATTCTCGATTCGAACGTGGTGAAGCTGACGCTATCGACTTCGGATTCGCTCGTGTTCTTCAACAAGAACAACGAGCAGGTAACCGAGATAGAGACGGACGGTACGGGATTTGCGGACTTTTACGTGATGGGCACGGCCGACGTGGTGAACGGTTCGTTCAGCATCGGCGGCGCTGCGGTCGGCAACTCGCTTACGTGGAAGAATATCAACCTGAAGAAGCCCCCCGTTCCCTACGCGACGGCGAGCTGGATGTTCGACCGCAATGGCGACGGCATAGGCGATAGCCTGTGCGCCTTGTTCAACGAGAGGTTCGACGACGATATTCCCGATACGCTCGACTGGACGTTCGGCGATTCGACTAGCCACAAGATCGCTTCCGTGCCTGCGGTGATGAATTACATCTGGCAGGATTCGATGATCGTGATAACGGCGGATTCGCTTTCGAACCGGATTTTCACGGGTAAGGAAAACGATGTGTACAGCGGTTCGTTTCGCTATCATTACACCCACATAGACGATGAATCGGGCGACGTGGTTCCGCTCGACATGAAGTCCCCTGTCACAGACCGCATCGGGCCCATTCTGATGAAGGCCGTTATCGTGCCGCAGTCGGATGTGTACAGCAAACTTTTCCTTACCTTGAGCGAGGGAATCAAGTTCAACGGCGAGGAAGCGCGCTCGATGTTCGAGTTCAGGGTGTGGCGCAATGGCGAGGAATCTTCGGCGCAGGCGGTCATATCCATGATTAGCCAGAGGAGCGGCAAGGCGCAGATGGAACTGCTTTTCTTTGCTGCCGAGGGCGGCGTGATGCCCACCGTGGGCGACAGCGTTCGCCTGGTGCCCGGAGGCGTATTCGATTTGAGCGGCAATCCTTCCCACGTGAACAATGCCTGGGTGAGGATTACGGGTGAACCGCGCGCCGAATCGGAGGTGCCGGGGTTCGTGAAGATTATGCCCGATACGCTTCCGCCGTGGACTTATCCTGAAGGCATCCGGCCCGTGTCTATCGCCATGGGAGAATCCGTCAAGGACGTGATGGCGCGCGACGGCTTGCCCGGCCACCTGCTGCGTTACGAGCTCGGCGAACTCGTGCTTTCCGATGACATGCTTTCGACCGTGAAGGTCAAATGGGAAGTCAGCTACTTCACGAACCTCGGGCAATACGTGAACAGTGCCCGCGGTGAAATCGCCTGCAACGATTCGACCGTGTTCAACCTGGATCCGTCCCTACCTAAAAACTGCCGCGACAACCCGGGCAACATCTATTTCGAATGGAATGCGCGGAGCAAGAGCGGGCGTCTCGTTGGGACGGGAGCCTACATTTCCAAGTTCTACTACAAGGTGATATCGGGTGCGCAAGCCCTCACCGATAAGGACGAGACGTACACGCTCGGCATCAAGCGTTTGAAACCGTAGCGACGCTCGCCATTCTATATCGGGTACTTGTCTTTCGCGGATTCCAATTCCGCGGAGACTTTCTCCCAGTCTTCGTAAAGCTGGTCGATTTTCTTCTTGTTGTCGTCCATCTCTTTTGCGATGGCGGTAATCGCGTTCCCGTCGCCGGATTCCGAGGCCGCGACGAGCTTTGATTCGAGTTCCCCGCCGAGCGCTTCGGCTTTCGCAATATCGCTTTCGATGTTCGCGAGTTTCTTTTCGAGGGGCTTGATGACCTTGGAGCGCTCGGCGATGTAGTCGGCGCGAGCCTTGCGGTCTTCCTTGGCGCGGGGCGTTGCGTTGCCCGCAGATGCCGCACCGGTGCGGGCATCGTTTTTCACGTCGATGTTCGAAAGCTTGATGTTTGCGGATTCGCTGCCGCCGGGCTTCTTTTCGGATGCCCAGCCCACCTTCTCGAGGAAGTCTGCGTAGGTACCTTCGAAGATGCGGCACTTTCCGCCATCAAATACCACGAGCCTTGTCGCGAACGCGTGCAGGAGTTCCTCGTCGTGGGTCACGACGAGGGCCGTGCCTTCGTAATCGTCGAGGGCATCGATGAGGCTCTCGATGGATTCCATGTCGAGGTGGTTCGTCGGTTCGTCGAGCAGTAGCATGTTGCAGGGGCTTGCGAGAATCTTTCCGAGCAGGACGCGGCTCCGCTCGCCACCGCTGAGCACCTTCACCTTCTTGAGCGCCGCGTCGCCGCTGAACATCATGAGGCCCGCGAGTCCGCGGGCGCGGCTCTTCTGCGACACCTCTTCGATGGCGGTCGCGATTTCTTCTTCGACATTGTTTTCGAGGTTCAGGCGGTTGATGTTCGTCTGTCCGAAATAGTTGATCTGTAAATTCGGATTGTGGCAGATTTCGCCTGCGCTAGGCTGCAGTTCTTTTGCAATTAGGTTTAAAAGCGTCGTTTTGCCGCGACCGTTCGGGCCGATGACCGCGATGCGGTCACCCTTGAAGACTTCCATCGTGAGGTCAGTGATGAGTTCCGGGCCGCCCTCGTACGCAAATGAGAGTCCCTTGATCTGCAACATCCTCTTGCCCGGGAATTCCGCTTCGGTAAAGCTGAAATCGAGGTTGCGTTCGTGCGTGAGCCGTTCGCCGTTCGCGAGCTTTGCGACGGCCTTGATTTTTGACTGCACCATCGCGGCCTTTGCGGCCTTGTAGCGGAATCGCTCGATGACTTTTTCGAGCTGTTCCTTCTTCTTCGCCTCGTTTTCCTGCGTGCGCTGCGCGACTTCCTCTTCTTCGGCAATCGTCTCGCGCAACTTCTCGACAGTTCCTTTCACCTTGCGGATCTTGTGGCGGTGAATGCCCGCGGTGTGCGTGCAGACCTCGTCCATAAAATGGTGGTCATGCGTAATCAGGAGCACTTCGCCTTTCCAGTTGCGCAGGAACCTGCTGAGCCAGCGCATCGACACGATGTCGAGGTAGTTCGTCGGTTCGTCGAGCAAGAGCATGTCGGGTTCGCTCGCCAAGACCTTCGCGAGGTTCAGGCGGATCTGGAAACCGCCGGACAAAAGCATCGGGCTCTTGTGCATGGATTCTTCGTCGAATCCGAGGCCGAACAGGATCGCTTCCACCTTGTGTTCTTCGAGCCAGCCGTCTTCATTGGGCTTGAGTACGCTGCAGGCTTCTTCGTGCACGGTCGCGTGCGTGAAGTTGATATGCTGTTGCAGGTAGCCGAGCGTATACTTCTTGGGAATGTCGATGGAACCGCCGTCGAGACATTCCTGCCCGAGAATCATCTTGAACAAAGTCGACTTGCCGCAACCGTTGCGGCCCACGAGCCCCACGCGCTCATGGTCGCCCACGAGCAGGGATGCACCGTCCAAAAGGACCTGTATACCGAAGGACTTGGAAACGTTCTGTATTTGGATCACGGGGACAAATTTAACTTTTTTACTAAATTTGGTGCCGATGAGAATGTCGGTTGTCATTTTTTTATGCGCGTGCGCATGCAACGCCCAGCTGGTGCAGAAGAAAGCTCCTTCTGCTGCCGATTCGGTAAACCTCGGCAACAGGAAGGGGCCGTCCGTCTATGCCGACCCCAAGGAAAACGACAAGTCCGCGCTGAAGGATGCGACTGCCGCGATGGACAGCCGCGAATATTCGAATGATTCCACTACAGGAACGTTGATCGGCGTGGGTGCCGAGTTCGTGGGTCAGACCATGAAGAACATGCTTTCGCCCAATTCCGCCGAAACGGACGCGGTCGAGCTTGAAAGAACTAGGCGCTAGCCCGCGCCATCCGCTCTCGAATTATCCCAGATACTTTTCGCCGGATTCCACGCTCTGGTAGATGAGCGTGTTGATGGTCATGGGCCCGACTCCACCGGGGACCGGCGTGAAGGCGGACGCCACGTCGTCGAGGCCCTTCTCGATATCGCCGACTCCACCCGGATGGTAACCGGCGTCCACGACGACGGCGCCCTGCTTGATCCATTCCTTCTTGATGAATTCGGGCTTGCCGACCGCGCCCACGAGGATGTCGGCCTGCTTCACGAATTCGGGGAGGTTTTCTGTCTTGCTGTGGCAGATGGTCACGGTGCAGTCGGCATTCAAAAGCATCATCGCCATGGGCTTGCCGAGGATGGCGCTCCTGCCCACGACCACGGCGTGCTTTCCTGCCAGCTTAACATTATAGGCCTTTAGGAGCCTCATGATTCCGGCGGGGGTCGCGCATCCGTATGCGGGTTCGCCCATCGCCATGCGGCCAAAGCCGAGGCAGGTCACCCCGTCCACGTCCTTGCGGGCGTCGATGGCCTCGAAGGCGGCACGTTCGTCGATGT
>CAMJQW010000064.1 GCA_946408125.1 uncultured Fibrobacter sp. | reverse complement strand
GTTTCCGGACGGGAGTCCAGCGACTTCTTGAACGATTCATCCTTATCCCACAAGGAAAGAACACGTTCTTCAATCTGCGGGAAGGTTTCTTCTTTCTTTACTTCACGAAACATGGGTTACCTCAAACCCCGCAACACAGCGCTGCGGGCACTAAATTTTCGGGCGTAAATTTAGAAAATAGCGGGAGCAGGCAAAAGTGAACAAGGCGAGAAAGCTCGGTTCAAAAGCGCCATAAGCCAAATTAGCCCAAAAACGCCATCTTATTCCAAGTTGGAATAAAAAAACTGATATTTCTTCTTCACATTACGGGCTTTCCGGCGTCAAACAACATAGTTTATCCCTAGCTGATTCTCGCCGGAATCAATCTCTTAACAAAAGGAGATATTATGTCTAGCGCAAAAACCAGCCTCGGGCATATCATATTGATAACCCTTTCAGCTGCAATTGGCGGTTTCCTCTTCGGCTTCGATTCCTCCGTCATCAACGGAGCAAACGGCGCCTTAAAAATCCACTTCAACGCAACCGACTATCAGCTCGCCTGGGCCGTTTCACTCGCCCTAATCGGAGCCGCCGTCGGAGCATACTTTGCCGGACGGCTTGCTGATTCGTTCGGGCGCGTGCGCTGCATGCTCGCTGCGTCAGCCCTCTTCCTCGTCAGCGCCATCGGTTCAGGCGTCCCATTCGGGATTCCGGACTTTATCGTATGGCGTGTCATCGGTGGCGTGGGCATCGGCGTCGCAAGCATCATTGCGCCAATCTACATCGCAGAGACTGCGCCCGCCCACCTGCGCGGACGGCTCGGTTCCATGCAGCAATTTGCCATCGTGATCGGAATCTTTGTCGCCCTGCTTTCAAACTATGTCATTGTACGCATTGCAGGGTCCGCCAACAATACTTTCGTCGCCGGGATCAAGGCCTGGCAGATCATGTTCTGGGTTGAAATCATCCCGGCTGCGCTCTACGGCCTTGCCGCCTGGAGGCTCCCGGAATCCCCGCGTTACCTTGTGCGAAAAGGGCTCCTCGACGAAGCCAAGAAAGTCCTCGCCATGATTGACGCCGAAGGCGTAGAAAAAGAAATCGCCTCCATTCACGAGACCTTCAAGAATGAAAAGCCCGCAAAGCTCTCGGACCTGCTGGAAATCGTCGGCGGGAAAAAGCGCGTCACCCCGATTGTATGGGCCGGCCTCGGGCTTGCCATCCTGCAGCAACTCGTGGGTATCAACGTCATCTTCTACTACGGAACGATGCTCTGGCAGAGCGTAGGCTTCGGCGAAAGCGACGCCTTCCTCACCAGCGTCATTTCAAGCGTCACCAACCTGGTCATGACCATCGCCGCCATCATGCTCATCGACAAGATTGGGCGTAAACCGCTACTCCTCATCGGTAGCATCGGCATGGCAATCACGCTCAGCACGCTCACCATCTGCTTCTTGGGCGCGAATGCCGACGGAAGCCTCCCCGGAGCCGCAGGCGTCATCGCCCTAATTGCCGCGAACCTCTATATCACCTTCTTCGCAGCAACGTGGGGCCCGGTCATGTGGGTGATGCTTGGCGAAATGTTCAACAACCGCATCCGTGCCGTGGCCATCGCCATCTGTGGCCTCGCCCAATGGGGCGCGAACTTCATCGTCACCTGGAGTTTCCCGGTACTTACCGGCAAGCAGGGAATCGGCGTCGGTCCGACTTACGCCATCTATTCCTTCTTCGCCATCTTCAGCATCTTCTTTGTTGCAAAGTTCATCAAGGAAACCCGGGGCAAGGAACTCGAAGAAATGTAATCCACCTGAAAGGAGGTACAAAAAAACGACGGAACAATCCGTCGTTTTTTCATTTCTCAAACTTGAAGAATGTTCTAGTTTTCAAGGCGGTAAATCTTCACTTCCTTGATGTAGAACTTGCGGACTTCGTTACCCAGGTTCAGTTCGAAGCGGGCGAACGGAGTGCTCTCCTGCGGCGCAAACTCCACCTCGAAGGATTGCCCGGTCGTCTTGACGATAGGATGCAACTGGAACCCGATCGTCTCGTAATCGTCATAGGCGCCTATGCGGGCCGTAATCTTTCCTTCGACATTCGACCAGATCGTGAACACGCACTTGTACTTCTTGCCAGCGACAAGGGCGACATCTTCCTGGATAAGTTGCACGCTGTACGACTTGTTGCCACCATCCGTCACGTCAACTTCAAGGATATGATCACCATTTTTTTCTTCGATAATCCTTGCGGTCGCCTCGCCATAAAGCTGCGTAAAGAATATCCAGTGGTCCATACCATGCGAGAAATCGCCGTTTTCGATGGTATTCTTGCTCATGGATCCGACAATATCTTCCCAGATTTCCTTGACGTAGTCTTCGGAATTATTCCCTTGGGAATCAGCGAAGTCATAACGGAGCGGGCGGAAACTCGGGATAAACCTGCGGTTCAGCTTGTTCCATAGAGCAATATTTTCGGAACCATTGAAGCGTACGACGCCGTCTTCGGCAACAGTAGCCCCCGCGAAATCTATTCCAGCGACAAAGTCACGGACATGGAACGCAACGGACAAGTTGACAAGGCTGTCCGTCACCCACTCCACCTGCGTAAAGTGGTAACGCAAGGTCATGTTCTGGAAGGCCGACAGCGAATACTCAAACGGAACATACTCACCATCAATGCGCACACGTCCATAAATCGCGGCGTCTGTTTTAGCAGGCTTAAAGCGTACGCCGATTTCCTTCAGGTAGCCTTCGTCCTTGAGGTTGATCCTGCTAAAGGCATCATCGACAGCGGAGCCTTCGGTAAACGAAATGAGGAGCGTCGTATCGGAAGCGTCTTCATCCGGCCACAGCGGAAGGCCCTGCGTCGCATCGAAGTTCACGCTCACATAGTAACTGGAATAGGAACGGACCTGCGTAAGTTCCATGGCGAACGAATCCAGCAGCACCGGTTCATCATCAGAAGCGGACTTGGTCAGGACCATAGCCTTGTCGTAATCCACAGAGAAGTCCGCCGTAAGCGCCAGAGGCACCTTCGCGACAGTATCCGCATCCGCAAGGGACGGATTGCCGATTTCAATACCGGCAGTCCCCTTGGAATCGGAACAACCGACAAGGGCAAACGCGCTTATGCAGCAACAAACTATGGATTTAAAAAAACGCATCACACTCCTCGAGTCAACGGGAACAACTGGATGTTTACCTGGACCACGTCATCGGCTTCTCCAGCTTTTGCAGAGAAATCTAGTAGTTCTTTACGCATTAGTTGGATGTGTTTCTTCAAATTGGGGAAATCTTCGCGCCTAATCGAGAATGTCAGGGCGGAAAAGTCCCTCTGATTACTCGGCAACTCGCCCAACATATTGGCCGAAATGCGCAACATCTGCTGATGATAGAGTTTTATCATCATGTCCTGGACTTCATCGTCCGTCGTAATCATCGGATCGCGCTGGCGGTATCCGTTCGCGGTCTTCACCAGCAGGCCGGTCTCCACAAGCAGCTTCAGCGATTCCTGCACCTGAGAAGGAGTCACAAAACCATTGAGCTTCTTGGAAATGGCTTCAGGAATAGGCCTGAACCCGCGAAGGGTCACCATCTCGAGAATCACGGAGTGGTGCCATTCCCTGAAAATGCGGAATTGCGCCTTGTCCATCTTGTGCAGCTTAGAACGCGGGCTGCACTTGACCAGCTGTTCGTAGTAAGCATGCTTCTCTTCGTCAGTCGACGCCTGGTTGAAGAACACCAAGTTTTCGAAGTAGGCAGCCCTCTGCTTTTCGAGACCGATTCCGTGAATGAGCTTGGTTACGGTTCCCTTGGTGATGTTGCGTTTGCCGTCAATGGTCAACTTCAAATGGGCATGGCTGGAAAGTCCCGCTTTTTCTGCAAAAAAGCGAAGACTGAAGGCCGGCAAGGTCTTCTTCTTGAACTCGTAGTAGTCCCTCAGGTACACCCTGAAATTGGTGTACTGGAGCACATCGGGCTCAGTCAACTTTATATTTTCTCCATTTTCCATACTACATAAGATAGTTGATTGCACACCCTCGGAACAAAAAAATTTACGTTTTCGTGTTTACCCTAGAAACCAGGGTCGCGCGCCAGGCGCGAAAAACGCACATGATCTTCGAAAATCCCGTTAATTCGCTCAAATTCGCGGGAAACGCCCTCCTTCGAAAAGCCCGCCCGGAGCGCCACCGCCTGGCTATCCACGTTGGATACGGACGCCGAAATTTCAAGACGGTTGAGGCCAAGCTCCGTAAACGCATGGCGCGAAACGAGTTTCAGGGCCTCGGTAGCAAGTCCCCTGCCGGTAAATTTCTCGCCGAGCCAGTAACTCACGCTTGCCGAAAGGTGTGCCGCCTGTATCCAGCCAAGCACGATAACGCCGGCAAGAACGCCACGCTCGAATATGCCCCAGCAGGCGCCATTCGTCATTTCGGCCTGCATTTCCCAGGAATCGATGCGGGAAGCCACATCCTCAACGGAACGACAATCACGCGGCCAGGGCAAGTGGCGGGCAAGGAATTCGCGGCTTTCGTCAATCACGGCGTAAAGCGGCGCCGCATCGCGCTCGTGCAACAGGCGAAGCGTCACATGCTCGCCCTCGATAGGGACATCCGGGATTTCAGTCAGGAAATCGTCCATGCTTTTATATATAGAAAAACCGCCGGAAAAATCCGGCGGCCTTTCAGTGCGGATGAAAGGACTTGAACCTTCATGCCCTTGCAGGCACTAGAACCTGAATCTAGCGTGTCTACCAGTTCCACCACATCCGCGTGGTGCACCAAATTTTGAAAAAAACGGGGGTTTTGTCAAGGGGTTTTCGTGAAAATCGCGTCCTTAATCCAGCGAAGCGCGTTCTTTTCCCAGTAGCTCCAGTCGTGTTCGCCCTCCGGGTCATACCTCACATCGCAGTCCGCCCCCACATTCCTGCAGAAATCCTGAATCCAGGGAAGCGCCTCGTGCGACGGGAAAAGCCGGTCCTTGCCCCCCTGCAGGAACCGCCACCTTCCAGAGCGCATTTTTGGAGAGGCCGCGACCGAAGGGGCGTCCCCCAGCAGCTTGCCAAACGTACTTACAAGAAGACGGTCCTTCACCCGGCGTCTGCCATTCATGGAATAGACAATCACTCCGAGCGAGCCGTCCGAAACGCCGACCAGCGAGACTTCTTCCACGGGGGACTTGCGACGAGCCGCAACCGAATCGAGCGCCGCATCGACTGCGGCCATCATATTCTCGCTAGCCCAATGATTTTCCCTGCAGGCAGAAGCACTCACCACGACGACATCCGGGAAAAGTTTCGAGAAACCCTCTCCGGCTACAAGCCCTTTCTGGCAGTTGCCGCTCGTCATGCCTCCATGGAACCACACGACGACCCTGGACTTCGCTTTCGCCGCAGGCCACCAGACACCAACCGGATTTTTGTTCTGAAGTCCCGGAGCCGACACCATCACCGTATCAGGGACGCCCGCCGCCCAAAGGCCCGTACAACAGGCCAGAATCACGAACAACAGGAAACGCGCCATCTAACGCTTGCACCTTATGCCAAGCACGACAAACACCAGAAACCAGATAAAGGCAACGGCGACTAGTCCGAGTCCGAACATACTGCAGGTCAGTTGGTATTCCGAAAGCGTTTCCCAATCCAGCTCGTACTCGGAAGTGGATATCGACTTCACGACGAACTTGTCCTGCGAAATTCGGACCGCGTCCACTTCGATGGAGATGTCTTCGACATTCCTTGCCGAGAAACTGAACCACTCCGACATTTCTTCCAGCATCTCATCCGAAGCATACAAAACGAATGTCGCTCCCGGGTCGCCATTCAGCTGGAAATACGTCTTGTCCAAAAAAGGAATCTTGGAACCGCCGAAAATACTGGGTATGGCGGCATAGCTCACCTTCCCGTAAAAGACATGGTCTTCCTTGAAAAAGCTACGCAGCACGGGCTGCATGTACGAAAGCATCCAGACAATCGCAATCAGGAACAGGAAAGCGATATTGAAAAAAGCGGATCTGCGGGAACGGAAATATGAAGCCATACTTTACAATCTGGAGCGAAACAGGAAGAAGAACGTGGATAGCAACAGCACAATGGACAGGAAATAGAACACCATCGGGATCTTCGACTTCAGGACCATTTCGTCCATCGTCTTCATCTGGAAAAACTGAATCAGGTCCATGCAATACATCATGGCGGCACCATTGTCGAAGCGGCTCCACGCAACCGAGAGGTCGGCATTTTCAGCAAGAAGCGCGTCCACCACGGAAGCAACGGTATCCGGCAAGGCCAAATCCGCCGGACGCATCACGGAAAAGCCCGCACGGGCGGAATCAAGAACCGGCATCATCCGGTCGCGCAATTCGGCCGGCAAGGAAAGCACTTGGCCTTCGGCAACGCGCCACTTTTCAATCCACTCGCCTCGAACGGCAATGTAGCGGCGCATCCCGGCGACCTTGCTCAAGACTTCGCGTTCAAAACGCATTGACACGGCCGGAGGAGGGGCATCCATCCCAAGGAAATTCAAATCATCCATCTCGCGGGAAAAAGAGACCGTCATCTCACGGAGCGTCATCGCCTGGGACTGCACCAGCAAGGTATCGGCACCATAGCCCGACCGGACATGCTCCATGGAGCGCATGAGGCTCGTTTCAAGAAGCTGATATTCCGAAAGGGCCTTCACACGTTGCCCGTAAATGACAAGTTGCGGTTTTTGCGAAAAATAGAACAGGACCGTAAGCCCAATAGTCAATACGATGACAAGCCAGACCCAGGGAGTCTGGAGTTTCACATTGAAGGTTGCGGCAATTGACTTCTTATTCATCTCCATCACCACTAGAAATTACCTTTTTTTCTACTTTACGGACAATGAAGGTCTGTCAATTACTCGTTTTTTTAGCCTTTTTATGCAGTTTCGTCGGCTGTACGGTCGAACGTGCAGAAGAGCAGGTTATCGCGACGCACGCGAACGGAGTCAAAAAGACCTCGGTCTGGGTCTACCCCGACGGTGAAATCCTGAAGCGAAACGAGTGGTACAACGACGGCATCAAGGAACTTGAAATTCCGTACAAGGACAACGTTCCCCACGGGGAGTTCAAGCGCTGGACAGGCTTTGGCGACGTGGCGATGATCGGGTACTACAAAAAAGGACTGCGCGACGGCAAGTGGACGAGCTACTACGTAGAACGGCTGAATAGCCGCAAGAAAGAAGCCGAGCGGTACTACAAGGACGACCATCCCGTTGGCGACTGGGAAGGCTGGCACTACGACGGTTCGAAGGCCTTCGAAGAACACTACAACGAAAAAGGGGATTCCATCGGCGTGTGGAAGAAATGGTCCAAGAGCGGAAAACTCCTGGAAGAGAACAGCTGTCATGGTGGAGACAGCGCAGGGACCATCGTGGAGTATTACGACAACGGGAAAAGAAGGCATCTCACAGGATGCCGGTACGGAGTGCTCCACGGGCCGCAAATCACGTACGCCGCAGACGAAAAAAATTCCTGGCTTGTTACAGAAGGGTATACAAACGGCGTTCTGGATGGGAACCGGGAATTTTACCTCCCCTCCGAAGACGGGCTTTTACCCTACAGGCGGGAACATTGGAAAATGGGCGTCCGCGATTCTATCTGGCGGCTGGATGACGGTCACCTGCATCTTGTCATAGAAAGCGAATTCGTGAACGGCACGGGAATCGCCTACGGGCAATGCAAAGACAACTACGGGATGATTTGCGCAGAGACTTCCTTTGTGGCAAACGTTCCCGGCGGCACGCTGGACAGCAGCGCCATATTGGGACGCGCCCTCAAGGGGGCGACCCTGTGGTACTACAAGAAAGGGCATGACCTGCGCTACGAAGAATTCTGGGAGAACGGAGAAATCGCGGTAAGCCGGAGTTTCTACCCCGACAGCCTCGGCGGCAAGCTTGCAAGCGAGGCCTTCTGGAAAGAGGGGCAGCGGAACGGCATCTTGCGCAACTGGTACGCAAGCGGCGTGCTGCGCGACAGCCTGAGCTATGTGAACGGCGAACGCGTCGGCGAGCAATTTAGCTATGACAGCACCGGCAAACTCACTATTCACAAGACCGAAGCCGGCAAGAACCGGCCCGTAATCATGCACAAGCTGTGGGAAGAATAGGCTTGAATTGACTAAAATTGCTATCTTTACCCGCACTATGAGTGAAGCTATTAACAATGTGAAGCAGGCGTTTGACGCAGAACTTG
>CAMJQW010000063.1 GCA_946408125.1 uncultured Fibrobacter sp. | reverse complement strand
ATCCATCCGGGCCGCCGCGACGAATTCTTCGAAGTCTGCTACAAGATGCTCAAGGACGACGGTCTGTTCATCTGCCTCGTCTACCCGCTGATGAACGGCAAGTCCCTGCAGGGCCCGCCGCACTGCACCAGCGAAGGCGAACTCATGGCGCGTCTCGACGGCGTGTTTGACATCGTCGAACGCATCCCGGTCAAGAACAGCTTCCCGGGCCGCGAAGGCAAGGAAGAGTTCTGGCTCATGAAGAAGGTTGTTTAACAAAAATTTTTACTGAAAAAAGGATTGAACTATGCCTAAAGATTTATGCCCCTGCGGAAGCGGAAAAGAATACGGCGAATGCTGCGAACCCATCATCAAGGGAACCGCCCTCGCCCAGAGCCCCGAAGCCCTGATGCGCTCTCGTTACACCGCCTACGCGAAGCACGAGATTGCCTGGCTCCGCGACTCCCTCGAAGCGACGCAGCGTAGCGACTTCGACGAACCGAGCGTGACCGCCTGGAGCAACGACTCCGAATGGCTCGGCATCGAAATCAAGCAGACCAAGACCGAAGAAGAAAAGAACATCGGCTGGGTCGAATTCATCGCTCGCTTCAAGCAGGGCAACGTCACCCGCAACCACCACGAACTCGGCGAGTTCCACAAGGTGGGCGGTGCATGGTTCTTCTACGACGGCCGTGCCGTGAAGCAGGAAACCATCCGCCACGAAGGTCCCGTCGTTGGCCGCAACGACCCGTGCCCGTGCGGTTCCGGCAAAAAGTACAAGAAGTGCTGCGGCGCTGGCAAGTAAAGGTTCAAGATGTTCAAGATATTCGTAGACGGTGAAGCAGGAACGACCGGCCTGCAGATTTATGAGAGACTCGCGAAGCGTAACGACATCGAAGTGTTGCGCATTTCTCCCGAACTCCGCAAGGATACCGCCGAACGCAAGCGACTCATCAACGAGTCCGACGTGACGTTCCTCTGCCTGCCCGATGCAGCCGCAGTTGAAAGCGCCGCCCTCTGCGAAAACCCGAACACATGCGTGATCGACGCCTCCACGGCGCACCGCGTGAATCCCGCGTGGACCTACGGTATGCCGGAACTCTCGGCAGCCCAGCGCGAAGCCATCGCCAAGAGCAAGAGGATCGCAAACCCCGGCTGCCACGCCTCGGGATTTATCCTGGGCGTGTACCCGCTGGTCGCATCGGGAATCCTCCCGAAGAGCGCGAATCTCGCCGCCTACAGCATTACCGGATATTCCGGCGGCGGCAAGAAGCTCATCGCCGAATACGAAGATGCCGCAGCGCTTTCGCATGCAGCCGGCGAATCGAAGGCCATCATGGCTCCGGCCCCGTATGCACTCGCGCTCGCTCACAAGCACCTGCCCGAAATGAAGAAGTACTGCGAACTCGAAAACGTTCCCTTCTTCAATCCGGTTCTCGGCCCTTACTACAAGGGCATGGCGGTTACGGTCGCCATCTTCCCGAACATGCTCACCAAGAAGGTCGGTCCAGAAGCCCTCACCGAAATCCTCGCGAAGCACTACGAAGGTTCCCGCTTCGTGAAGGTGATGCCCTATGAAGCAGCCCCTGTGCTGTTCAACGGTCGCCTTGACGCCACCGTCTGCAACGACACGAACAACGCCCGCATCCAGGTTTTCGGAAACGAGAACATGATGCAGGTGACTACTATTATCGACAACCTCGGCAAGGGCGCAAGCGGTGCCGCCATCCAGAACATGAACATCGCGCTCGGCCTCGACGAAGGAATCAGCCTTTAATGTTCCTAGACGAAAAATCAATCGAAGTTCGCTCCGGCAAGGGCGGTGACGGCATCATAAGCTTCCACCGCGAAAAGTTCGTTCCGCTCGGCGGGCCCGACGGCGGCGACGGCGGCCGTGGCGGTCACGTGATCCTCCAGGTGAACGAGCAGTATTCCACGCTCCTCGACATGGGCAACGCGCGCCTGTACAAGGCGGGCAACGGCCAGCCCGGCGGCGCCAAGCGCTGCACCGGCAAGAGCGCCGAGGACCTCATCGTGGATGTCCCGCGCGGCACCATCGTCAAGGACGCCGAGGGACGCATCCTCGCCGACCTCACGCAACCGGGCCAGAAGTGGATTGCGGCGCGCGGCGGCAAGGGCGGCATGGGCAACCAGCACTTCGCAACCCCCAAGGTTCAGGCCCCGCGCAAATACACGCCCGGCGAAAAGGGCGAAAAGCGCGAACTCTTCCTGGAACTCAAGCTCATGGCCGACGTGGGACTCGTCGGGTTCCCGAATGCGGGCAAGTCGAGCCTCGTGAACAAGATTTCGAGCGGGCGCCCGAAGGTGGGCGACTACCCGTTCACCACGCTCGAGCCGGTCCTCGGCATCGTGCAGAAGAACGGCCACAGCTTCGTGGTCGCCGACATTCCCGGGCTCCTGGAAGGCGCCAGCGAGGGCAAGGGCCTCGGCCACCAGTTCCTCAAGCATATCGAACGTACGCACACCCTGCTGTTCGTTATCGACGGCTTTGCGGAGAATGCATACGAGCAATTCACCGTACTCAAGGACGAACTCAAGGCATTCCACCCGAAACTCGCCGAAAAGACCTTCGTCATCGCCCTCAACAAGGCGGACCTGGGTATCGAGGCAGCCATCAAGGAATTCAAGAAACACCGCCAGAAAGTCATCGTTACCTCGGCCCTGACCGGGGACGGATGCGAGGATTTGCTTCAGGCACTGGACGAAGCGGTCCCCCATACGCAAAAAAAGAGCTCTGGTTGGGCAAAAAAGCCTACCGCTTAGCCATATTTTTTTGTAAATTAATAACATAAGTTGTTGATTTACAAAAACTTGCAACGCTCAAGCGGAGACAAGGTCATGGTGGAAAAAGCGAACATCACAAAAAAGGATATCGTCGAGGATATCTCGCTCCGCACGGGTCTCACCCAGGTGGAGACCAAGACCATTGTTGAATGCTTCCTGGACTCGCTGGTCAAGGGGCTCCTGCAAGGCAACAACATCGAAATTCGCGGATTCGGCCGTTTCAAGCTCAAGGAACGCAAGCAGAGATCCGCCAGGAACCCGCGCACGGGCGAGACAGTCGTCATCGGTGCCGGGACAAAGCCCGTGTTCGAAGCCAGCAAGGACCTCATCAAGTCGCTGAACGACATACTGGTCGCCGCCGAAGCGGCCGCATCACCTGTCGAAAAGAATGGCAAATAAAGAACAGAAAACACCGGTCATCGTAAACCGCAAGGCATCGCACCTTTACTTTGTCGACGAGACTTTCGAGGTGGGCATCATGCTCATCGGTTCCGAAGTGAAGTCCATCCGCGACGGCAAGTGCACCCTCGGCGAGGCCTGGATAGACATCGACGAAAAGAAGAATGAGCTCTGGCTCGTGGGCGCCCACATCGACGAATACCTTTTTGCAAACCGCTTCAACCACTTCCCGGCAAGGCGCCGCAAGCTGCTCGCGCACGTGCACGAAATCTCGAAGATGCGCAAGGCCAAGGAACAGAAGGGTTGCACGCTTATCCCGCTAAAGCTTTACTTCAAGAACCGCCGAGCCAAGCTCGAGATGGGAATCTGCCGCGGCAAGGACCAGCGCGACAAGCGCCAGGACATCATCAACCGCGACGCGAAGTTAGAAATGGCCCGCGCGGCAAAGGCGCACCGCTAATGCAAGCCCTCCGGAACATCTCGTTTGCGATCATGTTCGCCGCCATCGCCGCGACCGCAGGTACGAACGTGGATGTCGAGGCACTCGCAAAGCAGAAAGGGGCCGAATTCCACTGGTATCCCGTCCAGAAAACATTCACGCTGGTCGACAAGACCGACACGATGAAGTTCGCGGTCGGCCTCCCCTACGCCACGAGCCACGACCAGACCGTCGAACTTTCACGCGCGCCTGAAATCGAAGGCGGGCATATCGTGCTCGATTCCGTCGATGCGGCCAAGCTCTTCAAGGCAGTCCCCGCAAAGGAGCCCGAAAAGCCCGCCAGCAGCAGCTCCGTCGCCGTAAAATCTTCCGACGCAAAGGTCGCCTCTTCCGCAGCCAAAGCGGTCACCGCGACTAAACCCGCGACTCCCAAGAACGAGACCGCCGGCACCCGCGAAGTCCGTACCATCGTCATCGACCCCGGCCACGGCGGTAAGGATACCGGAGCGCAGGGCAAGAATTCCAACGAAAAAGACATCGTGCTTTCCATCGGCAAGCTCCTCAAGAAGGAACTCGAGAAGGAAGGCTTCAACGTGAAGATGACCCGCGACAAGGACGTGTTCATCGAACTCGGCCAGCGTGCGAACCTCGCGAACCAGTGGGACGGAGACCTCTTCATAAGCCTGCACTGCAACGCCATCGATGCGACCGCCGAGCGCAAAAAGCAAATCAAGGGCTACCACGTGTACGTGCTGCGCGCGCCCGAAAGCGAAGAAGACAAAGCGATTGCACGTCGCGAAAACAAAGTGGCCACGCTCTACGGCGAAAAGAACGCCAAAGAAGAACTCTCCCCCATCGAATGGTTCAAGCTCGAAGCGCGTCTCGAAAAGTACAAGCAGAACAGCTACATGTTCACCGAAGAAATGCTCAAGGCGATGGACGGCGGCAAGATCAAGCGTCAGTCCGGCGGCGTCGGCGGTGCCGGATTCATGGTACTCGTAGGCGCACTGATGCCCGCGGTACTCTTTGAAATCGGCTTCATCAGCAACCCCGAAGACGAAGCGTACATGATGACCGACAAGGGCCAGAAAGATATCGCCGCGCGCATCTCGAAAGCTGTCAGCACCTACAAGGAAGCCGTGCACAGCTACCGCGAAACGCTCGGGCGATAAGCAGAACTAATTTATTGAAGCGACTTTAACTTTTCTTCGATAATGACCCGACATTCGTTTAGAATCTCGTAGTACTTATCAAGATAGAGCTGCGTATTCTCGGGCACTCCATCCGGGCATTCCTCGCGTTTTGCAATATAGCCGTTGAACCAATAATCCGATTCATACACGCGAGTACGATCCGCATCATGATTTCCTTCAAAATAGGGCGCAAAATTATCCTTCAAAGTCCACTGACTGCGATCCAGGAGACCCTCCAAATATTCCTTTTGCGCATCGTTATACATAGGCCCATTTTCTAGCTTCGCGACGATTTCGGTAAATAGCCCTTGCTGCACATCTGCAAGGATATCAACGAACCGGAAAAAATCTACATGCCGGCAATTTTGGACCAAGTCTTCCGGCTCTGCACTGGAGCTGGAGCTTTCGGCCACGGAACTGGAACTATGGACCTCATCGTATTCCGCTTTTGAAATGTAGGCGATTCCATTATCATGCCCGTAAATATTGTAGTACTGCTTGCCATCGGAACAATCATCAAGATACGTAATCGTAGCACGCTGACATGTCGTGTAAATGACACCATAAACCGTCGCCTCTTCCCGAATTGCGCCACACGACAAAAGTTTCTCTTCCCACTTATCCAGAATCTTTTGCGAGACCGTGGTGTCCTTTTCCAGGAATTCCTGCAACTGCATGCATGAATATGAAGGTTCAGACGACCCGCTGCTAAGACAATCATTTCCCAAGGTATACTTTACAGTGCAGGTCACGGAGGTATCCCTCGAGAGCTTAACGCGATCATCACCTAACGAGGCCGATTCCGCAGAATCAATTGAAGAGCTCGACTGGACAATTTCCGACGAAGAAGACTCGGGTACTGCATCTGCAGAATTCGGTTCCGCCGACGATTCGGGAGTCACGGCAGAACTCGAAGCAGGCTCTGCAGAAGATTCAGGATTGACATCGGAATTGAGCCCTGTCGCTCCGGTCGAAGAATCAGAGTCGCTACCGCAGCTCGCCCAGAAAAGGCTTGCAGCGGACAAGCAACTCAAACGAAAAAATCTACGAATATTCATATTTCCTCCTATTTCCCATAATAGTATATTTTTTTCGGGCCCTCAATATTTTATTCTAAACATTATTATGGACAAATAGTAAAAACCGGATGCATTCCGCACCCGGCTTTTAATGTTTCATGGATTCTATCGGGCCTTCGGCCCTCCAGAATGACACACGAGATTACTCGGCGGCGTCCATGTCAGCTTCGTCGATTTCGGCGTTGTGGTAAACGTCCTGGACGTCGTCGTGGTCTTCGAACTTGTCGATGAGCTTGAGGAGCTTCTGGGCATCTTCGTGACCGAGCTTCACCGGGTCGTTGGCGACGTAGGTAATTTCGGCGCTCATCATTTCGATACCGGCAGCTTCGAGAGCCTTGGAAACTGCATCGAAGGCTTCGGGAGTCGTGGAGATTTCATGCACGCCGTCTTCGGTCGTCATGTCTTCGGCACCGGCTTCAATCACGAGGTCCATGACCTGTTCTTCGGGGTACTTTTCGGCGTCGACAATAATCACGCCCTTGTACGTAAAAGCCCAGGAGACGGAACCGGATTCACCCATGGAACCGTTGTTCTTGTTGAAGATGTTGCGGATTTCGGCAACGGTACGGACCTTGTTGTCGGTCAAGCACTGGACCATGATGGCGATGCCGGCCGGACCGCGTCCTTCGTACAGCGGTTCCGTCATTTCGGTACCGGAGTTCGCGCCCGTACCCTTGGCGATGGCGCTCTCGATGTTCTTGGTCGGCAAGCTCTGGCTCTTGGACTTGAGAATGGCAGCACGCAGACGCGGGTTAGCGTCGGGGTTGCCGCCGCCGAGCTTGGCAGCAATGGAGATTTCCTTGATAAGCTTGTTCCAAGCTTTCGCACGAGCGACGTCAGTCTTGGCTTTCTTGCGTTTGGTGGTGGCCCATTTGGAGTGACCGGACATAGATTACCTCTAGTTGGATATTGTTAAAATTATCTCTGGTTCATGCGGCAACGGCGCTTTTCCTTGATGGAAAGGGACGGATCGTCGCATTCGTCTTCGCTGCTGACTTTTTTCTTCTTTTTCTTTTTCTTCTTGGGCGCCTCTTCCTCTTCTTCCTCGACGACCTTCTTCTTCTTTTTCTTCTTGACGACCGGTTCTTCTTCCTTAGCCTTGCTCTTCATGCGGCTACGGCGGTCGTTGTCGTCGGACATCGATTCTTCGGCAGAGGCGTGCTGCTTTTTCATGCTCTTGAGCTTCTGCTTGTCCATCGGGTTCGCGGAAGCCTTCGTGATGGCGCCATCGTACTTGCCGCCCCACACGTTTCCAATCAGGGAACCAGATTCGAGAGCATCCTTCAAGATACCCATCGCCCATTCGTCGTTCGCGGGAGGCAGGAGCTTGAACTTGAGGTTGCGAATGGAAGTCGCTTCCTCGTCGTAGTAAAGCATCATGTCAAAGAGGCCCACGTTGTATTCCTGGCCGTCCGTACCGGAAGCGGTCTGGTCCACGTAAGCGAGCACGGCATAAACGTCACCATCGAAGAGCGCATTGATCAGCAGGTCCGGATCGCCGTTCGGGGCGCGGACTTCACCGATAGCCTGGAAAGCCCAGGGCGCAGCCTCGACCTTCAAGGAGAACTTGTGGTAACCATTCTGTGCGGGCTTCAGCTTGACCAGAGCGCCGGTAAACGCCTGGAACTTGGGCTTAAGCGTACCTTCCTGCGCATAGCCGAGCATGGCGAGTGCCATAACAAGCAATACGAGAATCTTTTTCATTATACTCTCCCCAATCGTAAAATTAATTCTTGAAGAACAGAGCCTTAGCAGCCTCGAACATCGGGTCCTTTTCATCCGGGTTGCGGCATTCCGTATAAATGCGCACCTTCGGTTCGGTACCGGACGGGCGGACGAGCATCCAGGAGTCGTCGTCGAAGATGACCTTCACGCCGTCGAGCGTCAAAAGCTGCTTCACAGTCTTTTCGTTCTTGCCGACCATGACCTTGGCACCGGGCTTCGCGATATCGGCGATAGCGTCGACCTTGGCCTTGAGCGGGGCGCCCACGAGGGACTTGTCCACTTCGAAGCCCGAACGGGTCGGGTAGAAGCGGCCGTATTCTTCATAGAGGGCGTCGAGGTATTCACCGAGGTTCTTGCCCGTCGTCGCCATGATTTCAAGGGCGATGAGGAGGCCGAACTGGGCATCCTTCTCGAGCGTGTTGTTGAGGCCGGAAATACCGTCGGATTCTTCGAAAGCCACGAGAGCCTTCTGCTTGGCGTTACGGGAAAGCCAGGGGCGGAAGTTCTTGAAGCCCACCGGCGTTTCCATCACGGGCACGCCGAGCTTTTCGGCAATGATGTTCACAAAGTTGGAGGTAGCGACGGACTTGGCCACGCAGCCCTGTTCCTTGCGCCAGGTTGCCATATAGTGGAACGCGATGGCGCCGAATTGGTTCATGTCGATTTCGCGGGTACCGTCGTAGAAGCGGATGCGGTCGCCGTCCGGGTC
>CAMJQW010000062.1 GCA_946408125.1 uncultured Fibrobacter sp. | reverse complement strand
GGAGCTTGCAGTAATCGAGAGCAATGGCCACCTGCTTGTGGAGGTGGTAAAAGGTGTCCTCGATAATGACCGCAAAGCTGTTCTTGGGGTTGTAAATCTTGTGGGTGCGGTCCCTGAAATGCCCAGGATAAACTACGCGGATTAGGTTCTGCAAAATCGTCTGAATCTCGGCCTGGTCGGGTCGATTGTAGATGTCGATGTTGTCGATATGCTTGCCGCGGTTGTAATCGGCAAAAATAGTCTGGACCGCTTTTTCGACTTCTGATTCCTGGATAAGTTCGTGCATGAGTCAAATTTGTTGAAAGAGTATTACGGCGTTCACTCCGACAAGCTCAGTGAACTTGTTTAGGACCCTGAGCCTGCCGAAGGGCCGTCTTAGTCTAACCTATGCAAACGTCTTCAGCGCCCTCACGAGAGCGTCGATGTCGTCCGGAGAGTTGTACAGCGCAAGCGTCGGGCGTACGGTACTTTCGTAACCGAAATGCCTGAGCACCGGCTGTGCGCAGTGGTGACCTGTACGCACGGCAACACCGTAGGCGTCAAGCCTCTTGCCCACTTCTTCGTCGGAATAACCGTCGAGCTTGAAGGCGAGAGCAGAAGCCTTGTTGAGTGCCGTACCTACAAGGTGCAGACCCTTGACGGTCTTCAATTCCTTGAGGCCATACTGCAACAGTTCATGTTCCCAGCGGAATACGCAGGGCATCCCGATTTCGGAGAGGTACTGGAGGGCCGCACCGAGGCCAACAGCATCGGCGATGCTTCCGGTTCCCGCTTCAAACTTGTTCGGAATCCCGTTGTAAATCGTGCGTTCGAACGTCACGTCGGCAATCATGTTGCCACCACCGTGGTACGGGCGGGCCGCTTCGAGCAATTCCTTCTTGCCGTAAACGACGCCGATACCGGTCGGGGCAAACACCTTGTGCCCGGAGAACACGAAGAAGTCTGCATCGAGGGCGGAAACATTCACCGGAATGTGCGCGATGGACTGTGCTCCGTCAATGAGGATTCTCACGCCGTGCCTGTGGGCAATTGCGATGAGTTCCTCGATCGGGGTGACCGTACCGAGCACGTTCGAAACGTGTGTAACGGAGACGAACTTGGTGCGCTTGGTGAACAAAGCCTCGTAATCGTGGAGCTTGAGCTGGCCGGTAGAATCGCAGGGAATCACCTTGATGATTGCGCCTGTTTCTTCGGCGATGAGCTGCCACGGCACGATGTTCGCGTGGTGTTCCAGGATGGAGACGATGATTTCGTCACCCGGCTGGAGTGTCGGCTTCACGTAGGCGTTAGCCACCAGGTTGATTGCTTCGGTGGTACCGCGCACGAATACGATTTCCTGCGAAGACGGGGCCCCGATAAAGTCACGCACGATGTTGCGGGCGTTTTCATAGGCATCCGTCGATGCAGCCGCCAGCGTATGGGCACCACGGTGCACGTTGGAGTTCTCGTTTTCGTAGTAGTACTTGAGACGATCAATCACCACTTGCGGGCGCTGCGTCGTTGCACCGTTATCGAGCCAGACAAGCGGATGCCCGTTGACCTGCTTCGAAAGAATCGGGAAGTCGGCGCGAATCTGCGCAAGGTTCTTGGAACCGATGCGGATAGATTCGTTGCGGGAATTGGAGCCGCTGTTAGCGTTGCCGGCCTTGTTCACGGAATCGCCACCGAGAGATGTCGGAGCGTCGATCGGGCGAGCATTTTCTGCTGCCTGGGTCTTGGAAAGGACCTTCGGAGAATACCCCGTTGCAGGCGCAGGCGCTGCCGGGACATCGCCGAACTGCGACAAAAATTCCGCTTCGGGAACCGCAGGGGCTTCCACGGAGTTGAGCCAGGTATCGGTGGAATTGCCGCCGTAGGCAAACGGATGTTCCCAGTCGAATGCGGGAGTCTGGTTGATGGCAGCTGCCCCTTGGGCAGCACTCACTCCCTGAGCCGCAGAAGCGTTCTGCACTTCGGGTGCTGCGGGAGTTGCAGCATAAGCACTGTCCGTCAGGTCGGGAAAGTACTCATTTGCCAACTGCTCCAGTTCAGCCGCATTGGGAACTCCGGCGAGTTCTTCCAGCGATCTGGTATCTGGATTATTCGTAATCATAGTATTCGCCAACCTCTACGTCTTCGAGAACTGCAATGGCATCGTCGGCAAGGATAGCCGCAGAGCAGTACAGGGAAAGCAGATAAGAAGCAACGCCCTTGTTGTCGATGCCGCGGAAACGCACGGAGAGACCGCGAGAATGTTCATTCTTGAGACCCGCCTGGAAAAGTCCAATCACGCCACGCTTGGCTTCGCCAGTACGCACGAGCAGGATGTTGGTCTTGCCGCCCTGGGACTTCGGATTCTTGAGGCCGTCCACAAGGAGCTTGTCGGTCGGGACCAGAGGAATGCCGCGCCAGGTGAGGAACTTGCCACCGGCGATGTCCACGACAACGGGCGGCACGCCACGGCGGGTGCATTCGCGTTCGAACGCGGCAATGGCACGCGGGTGAGCGAGGAAGAAGGACGGTTCCTTCCAGACCTTCGAAATGAGTTCGTCGAGATCGTCCGGTGTGGGGCGGCCGTCGGCGCGGATCGGCTGGATGCGCTGGGAGTCGGCCACGTTCTTCAGCAGACCGTAATCGTCATTGTTGATGAGCTGGCTTTCCTGACGTTCGCGGAGCGATTCGATGGCGAGGCCGAGCTGTTCCTGGACCTGGTCATACGGGGAGCTGTAAACATCTTCGATCGCGGTGTTGACGTTGATGATCGTGGAGATGGAATTGAGCTTGTATTCGCGCGGTTCGGTTTCGTATTCGACGTAGCCTTCCGGGATGATGTCGGATTTCTTGGTCTGGCTGCAGAGCACGTCCAGCGGGGTTTCGCCTTCTACGACCTTGTTCACGCGGAACAGACCGGTTTCAAGGCCCTTGAATTCAAGGAACTTGGTGAGCCACTTGGGAGTCAGCGCACCAAATTGCGGCTTGGTCTTGGTGACGTTCGCCAGGTTGTAGGCAGCCTTTGCGCCAAGCGCATTGATGCCGGTTTTCTTTTCTGTAGCTTCATTTGCCATAGTGGTTTACCTCTTGGGTTTGAGTTAAGTGTTGCAGTTCTATAAAGTTTTGTTTCCTATCAATTTTATAGGATTCTGCAAGAAAAAATTTTATAGCCATGCGCCTTCGTGCGAGAACATGATGTCCTTCATAGCATCGACGCCGCCCTTCAGGTTGTAGAGCGGCCCCGTGTAGCCTGCTTCGCGCAAGGTGTTGATGGCGAGAATGCTGCGTTTGCCCTGCTTGCAAATAAAGACGGTATCCTTGTTCGGGTCCAGTTCTTTTTGCCTGCGGGCCAGCTGCCCGATGGGAATCACAATGGCGTTCGGGAAACGCAAAATTGCGCGTTCATGCGGCTCACGCACATCCACGATAGTCATCGGGTCGCCATTGTCAATCTTCTTCGCGAGTTCTTCGGGCGTAAAGCCCTCCACCGGGATTTCGTTGTTTTCCTTGAGCCCGCAAAAATCTTCATAATCAAACTCTTCGATATCGGTTATGGTCGGGTTCTTTCCGCAAATCGGACAGTCGCTCTGCCTCTGAACTTGGATAATTTTCGATTTTAGATAAAGACTGTCAATAATCAGGAGCTTTCCGCTCAGGACTTCGCCGACTCCGATAATTAACTTTAGCGCTTCATTTGCCTGGATGCTCCCGATAATTCCCGGCAGCGGGCTGATCGTTCCACCCGATGCGCAAGAAGGTACAAGTCCTGCAGGGGGCGGTTCCTTAAAAAGGCAGCGGTAACAGGGGCCGCCATTCAGGTTGAATACGCCGACACGCCCTTCGAACTGGTAAACGGCTCCAAATACTAGCGGTGTTCCGTTCAAGACGCAGGCGTCGTTAATCAGGTAACGGGATTTGTAGTTGTCGGTACAGTCTATGACGAGGTCATATCCCTCAATCAGCCTTAGGACATTATCTGCTGAAATTTCTTCTTTTTCGGCCTCGACCACAATGGACTTGTTCACATTCCGAATTCTGTCTTTTGCGGAGGCGACTTTGGGCCGTTTAATGTCACGAGCGCCATACAGGACCTGATTTTGCAGGCCGTCCAATGAGACTTCGCTATTGTCGATAATCTTGATTGTGCCCACACCTGCCGCCGCAAGATACTGGATTACGGCGGAACCAAGCGCTCCCGCTCCAACAACGACGACACGTGCCGCCTTGATGCGCTTTTGTCCCTTGACTCCGATTTCCTTGAGCATCAGGTGTTTCCCAAAACGTTCCACTTCGGAGTCGTCAAAGGAGACCTCTTTACGTCGTGCATCGGAGATGATGCTTTCTGTCGAAGATTCTACAACAGGTGCGCCACCTGCAATCGCTGGCAGCAGAAGGATTTCTGTCTCTTCTGAAAGCGGCGTGTCCCAAAGGGCGTCGAGCAGGTTCTTGCCATTGACATAAATCTGGATAAAGCTTCTGAGCTTATTGTTGTCATCAAACAGGACCTTGCCTGCGTCTGGATACATGTCCAGAAGGATAGCGAGGGCTTTCCTGACAGAGCTCGCCGGGATTTCTATCTGTGCACTGTTTCCAAAAAAATTTCTGAGTGTAGCCGAGATGTAAATTTTCACTTTTTCCTCCGTACAAAAAAAGTGGCATTTTGAACAAAATAATCAATAGGATTATTTCAACGCGAAATATAGAACCGAATTTTGCCTATGTCCAATACATAATTTTTATGCAGAATTATCAGTTTTTTTTATAACGCCTATAACTGCGTGATCCCGTCAGCATTTGATATCGTTTTTGTAACTTCTGATAACGACAACTCCCTCTCCTGTCACCGAAATTATCACATAAACAAGCCCTGGGACCATGTTTTCGGCATCTTCCCTAGACGGGATTGCCTCATAATCGGGGTGCGAATGGTAGAAACCGACTATTTCAAGCCCGCTTCCCTCGATTTCCCGCTCCACCTGATAAAGAAAGAGAGGGTCCGCCTCGAAATGCGTCCCTCTCCCCTCTCCCTGAATCCGGTTAGGCAAAGCACGTATTTCCGTCACCTCGAACTTGCCATCCGGGGCGTTTTTTCCGAGCAAAATTCCGCAACATTCGTGCGGATAACTTTGCCGGGCTTCTTCTGCAATACGTTGCCGCCAGCTCATTTCTAAACGCTACACGCTCGCATCCAGGATTTTCTTCGCAAACACGTCGCGACCGATGCGGTCGATGGTGTACTTGAAGCGTTCACCGGGTTTCGCGTTCTCGGCAAAGAAAGTGATGGCCGCATCGCAGATGTCCAGCAGTTTTTGCTTGTCTTCGATGAAGGGGATAATCGTTTCGCCCTTGTTGATGTTGTTGCCGAAAAGCCCGCCGAAGGAGACGATGTAGCCGTGGGTATCTTCCCAGGCATCCGTCGGGCAAGACTTGTAGCAGCGACCGCAGAAATTGCACTGCGATTCGTCGAAGATAACCTTCTTGTTTTCGACCTTGATGGCTCCCTTGCGGCAGGTCTTTGCGCAGAGCCCGCAGCCGATGCACTTGTCTTCGAGCCACTTGACCTTGATGGCTCCCTTGATGCCCACGTCGTTCTCTTCGGCCTTGAGGCAGTTGTTCTGGCAACCGGTCACGCCGAACTTGAACTTGTGCGGGAGTTCACGGGCAAAATAGCGGTCATCGAGTTCCTTAGCGAGCGCGTAGGTGTCGATACATCCGCTAGGGCAAACCGCTTCGCCTTGGCATGCCGTAATGGTACGTACGCGGGGGCCGCAGACACCCGGTTCCACGCCGCCTTCGGCCAAGGCCGCCTTCACGTCTTCGACGTTCTCCAGCTTGATGAACGGAATTTCGACACTCTGCCTGGAGGTCAAATGAGCGTAGCCTTCACCGTACTTGTCGGCGACTTCCGCGATTTTGGCGAGCTGGGTGGCGGTCAGGTTTCCACCCACGACGCGCACGCGCAGCGAGAAGTTGTTCTTCTGCTTCTGGCGCATCCAACCGCCCTTTTTAAGAGTTGCATAATCCGTTGCCATATTTTGTGTCTCCGTTATTGTCATGCCCGCGAAGGCGGGCATCTCCGTTTAAATATTCTTAATCGCTTGTTCGAAATCTTCCTTCAGATCCTCGATATTCTCGATACCGATGCTCACGCGGATAGTCCCTTCGAAAATCCCCGCATGTTCCTTCTGTTCCTTGGAACTGTGCGTAAAGATGGTGCTTTCCGGGTGAATCACCAGCGTGCGGATATCCCCGATATTGGTGGCGATGGTCGCATACTTGAGCCCGTTAATCAGCTTGAACGCCCTTTCCTTCGTGCCCGCGTCAATCGTGAGGATTGCGCCTCCCCTGCCGCCAAGCTGCTTCTGCACCAGGTCGTAATAGGGGCTGCTTTTCAGGGCCGGATAGTTGACAGAAATGTCATCAAAACCCTGCAAAAAATCAGAGAGTTGCAGCGCATTGCTGCAAAGGCGATCCATGCGCAGCCCGAGAGTCTCGAGCCCGAGCGAATTGAGGAAAGATGTTTGGGGAGCAACGCAGCAGCCCACGTTGCGCCAGATTCCGTTGCGCAGTTTCGCGATGTAGGCGAACTTGCCGAAACGCCTGTATTCCTTGAGACCCTTGTAGCGGGCGTAATCCCATGGGAACTTTCCGCTATCGACAATGAGCCCGCTAATCGCAGAACCACTGCCGTTAATATACTTCGAAGAAGAATGCACCACGATATCGGCACCGAAATCAAAAGGATGCACAAGATACGGGGTCGCTGTCGTGCTATCGACGATAAACGGGATGCCTCCTTCATGCGCGGCATCCGCCACGGCCTTCAAATCAACGACGTTCAGTTTCGGGTTCCCGATAAGTTCGGTAAACACTGCCTTCGTCTTTTCGTTCAACTGTTCGCGGACACTTTCAGCCGTCACTTCGGTAACAAAGCGAGTCGTGATGCCGAGCGCCTCCAGGTCATGGAACAGGTCGATAGTGCCGCCAAAGAGCCCGGCGCTCGCAATCACCTCGTCGCCCGCGTGCAAAATATTCAAAAGCGAGATAGTCACCGCCGCCATGCCCGAAGAGCACGCCACCGCGCCGATTCCCTTCTCGAGCGACGCGATTCGTCGTTCAAAAGAATCGTTCGTGGGGTTCGCGATGCGCGTATACGCAAAACCCGGAGCCTTGTTGTTGAACACGGCTTCGAGTTTTTCGGCAGAATCCTGTGAAAAGGCGCTCACCTGGTAAATCGGCGCAAGCGTAGAACCGCTACATCGGTCGCTACCAAAATTCTGGTGCAATAAAGCAGTATCAAAATTCATCCAGCAAATCTCCGTACATCTTTTGTTCGCAGCCAAATATAAAACGCGATTTTCGTCGCGTCCAATACTTAATTTTTATGCGGAATTATCAGTTTTTTCTATAACGAAGCCAAAATCGGCAATTTTTAAATCACCACCACCGGCTCACGCAGCGACTTGTTTTCGAGCAGGGTCGCCGTATCGCCCTGAGTCACGAACATGCGATAGATGAACACGTCCACCTTCTCGCCTACCTCGATTCTCGGCTGGTCAAAGGAGCGCCGCGCCGTAAGCAAGATCCCGTTCACGCGAACGCGCAGCTCGATACCGTAACCGCGGAAATCCACTTCTTCCACGATGCCTTCTTCTGCAGAATTCTTGTACTTCTGCACTTCGGTTTTCTTGGTGACCTTCACAAATTCCGGGCGCACAATCGCGTTCTCTGCATTTTCGAGAACGTCAAAACGGCGGAACTTGCTGTAATCCCTGAAAATGCTGGGCTGCCCGAAGAACGATGCCGTAAAGGCGGTTTTCGGGTTGCTGTAAACCTCGTAGGGCGTGCCCACCTGCTCGATGCGGCCCCGGTTAGTAATGATGATTTCATCGGCCACTTCGATGGCTTCGTCCTGGTCGTGGGTCACAAAGATGCTCGTAACGCCGAGTTTCTGGATCATGCCCTTGAGCCAACTGCGCAATTCCTGGCGCACCTTCGCGTCGATTGCAGCAAACGGCTCGTCGAGCAGAAGCAACTGAGGGTTGGGAGCGAGCGCACGGGCAAAGGCCACACGCTGGCGCTGCCCGCCCGAAAGTTCGCTGGGGTAACGTTTTTCAAGGCCAGAAAGCCCCACCAGTTCCAAGAGTTCGTGGACACGTTCCTTGATTTCATTTGCGGGCTTCTTCGCAATCTTCAAACCGAAGGCCACGTTATCAAAGACCGTCATGTAACGGAACAGCGCATAGCTCTGGAACACGAAACCGATACCGCGCTTGCTCGCGGGCACATCATTGATGACCTTCCCGTCGATGATGATTTCGCCACTATCCGGGTTCTCGAGCCCCGCAATCATGCGGAGAATCGTCGTCTTGCCGCTACCGCTCGGGCCCAGAAGGCCAATCAGCTTGCCTTTCTCGATGCCGACAGTCACATCGTCCGAGGCCTTGAAATTTCCGAAATGCTTGTTAATATGTTTGAGTTCGACGTACATAAAATCTCCTATTTCATAATCGTCATCCCCGCGCAGGCGGGGATCTTTTTTCAAGGCTATTTCTTTCTTCCCTTATGTTCAATGACGCTTCTTGCAACCAGAA
>CAMJQW010000061.1 GCA_946408125.1 uncultured Fibrobacter sp. | reverse complement strand
GGCCGATGCTGGATTTATGCAAATATTCACTCATATGCATAAATATAGTAAAAAGTAATGGAAGTCTGCTTATAGCTTCGGGCTATAATTACCTATGCGTTAAAGCTTTAAGTCGCCCGCTCAAGGTGTTCCGGATTGCGAAAAATTGTATATTAGACCTATAATATGCCGATTTTTGAAGAAAAGGCGCAAATTGTCCAGTTTCCCAAGTTTCTCGACGAACGAGGGAACCTGAGTGTCGTGGAATCGCAGAAGCAGGTGCCTTTCCGGTTTCGCCGCTGTTACTGGATTTACGACGTTCCCGGCGGCGAGCTCCGCGGGAGCCATGCCTTCAAGAACCAGCACGAAGTGATTGTCGCCCTTTCGGGGAGCTTCGACGCCGTGATCCACGACGGCAAGGAAGAGAAACGCTATTCGCTTTCCCGCTCCTATTACGGGCTCTACCTGCCGCCCATGCACTACCGCACGCTCGACAACTTCTCGACGAACTCGCTCGCGCTCGTGATTTCCTCGACGCCCTATGAAGAAGACGACTACATCTGGGAACGCGACGATTTCTGCCGGATAAAGTCCGCGTGGACTCCGACACCGCTGCAGTATGCACCCGATGCCACTTCGTCAAAGCCTCTTGACCCTGGTTACGCGGGTGCGAAAGCCGCCTCCATCGATGACTGCAAGCTCATGACGCTCCCGCGCCACAGCGAACGTTCGGGCAGCCTGACCTCGCTCGAGAACTCGAAGGACATTCCCTTCGACGTGAAGCGCATCTTTTACCTGTACGATATTCCCGGCGGCGAGAACCGCGGCGGGCATGCCCACAAGGAGTGCCACCAGATGCTCGTAGCGGCGAGCGGAGCATTCGACGTGAAGGTTTCCGACGGCAAGAACGAAAGAATCTACAGGCTGGACCGTCCTTACTACGGCTTGCACGTCCCGCCCGGAGTCTGGGCCGAAGAACTGAATTTCTCTTCGGGTTCCATCTGCCTGGTGCTGACCTCGCACGAATTCAACGAAAGCGACTACTGGCGCGAATATGGCGATTATGTCGCTTTCAAGAGAGGGTAGATGGCTTGGGTCGAGATTACAGCGGACGAATACGCTCGCCATTTTGCAAATCCGGTCGCCTGCTACCTGCGCGCGGACTTTAACCTGCTGAACGCCTCAAAGGTTGATGCCATTCGCTTTTTCGCGTACGCTCCCGAATCGGGAGAGGTAGCGCTCGGACTCGCGGTGGGCGAGAAGGGAAACGTCTGGAGTTCCCCATACTCCGCTCCGTTCGGCGGATTTGCCTATACGCAGTGCCAGACGGTCGCACTTTTGAACGCGGCTGGCGCAGAACTCAAATCTTTCGCGGTGTCGCAGGGGAAGGTGCTCAAGCTGACGCTGCCCCCGCTCTTTTACGACAGGCTTTTTTACCCCAAGGTCGTGGCAGCACTGCTCCAGAATGGCTTTACGCAGAGCTACGCCAACCTGAACTATGCGTTCGACTACACGGACGCGACCCCCTACGAAAAACGTTTCCACTACATGGGCGCACGGAACTACAAGCAGATTGCCCACGTCGGCTGTTCCTTTACGCGCGAAGAATCCGAAGAACAGCAGCGCCTCGTGTACGGGTTTATCCAGCAGCATTACAAGGCCAAGGGCTATACGCTCTGGATGAGCTTCGAAGACCTCAAGAAGACAGCCGCAATCGTGCCGATCGATTTTTGCCTGTTGCGCATGGACGGCAAGCCGGTCGCTTCTACGATTGTCTACAGGGTCAGCGACAAGGTGGCTCAGATGATTTACTGGGGCGCCGACCAGGATGCCCTGAAGTTGCGCCCGCTGAACGCGATTGCGCGCGAAATGTTCCTGCATTACCGCAACCTGGGATTCGATTTCCTGGACCTTGGCCCTGCGGCATCGGACGGGATCGCGAGCGAAGGGCTCTGCACGTTCAAGGAGAGCGTGGGCTGCTTTGCCGACCTGAAGTACGCCTTTGTTTTTGACGGTTCCGCGGGTACGCAAGCGGAGGGCCGCGTATGATCAAGATTCCTTTTCTCGACCTGAAACGCGTGAACACGCCCTATATGGATTCCCTGATGGATGCGGCGACGGATGTCGTCGAATCGGGCTGGTACATCCGCGGTTCGCATTGCGAAAAATTCGAAAAGGAATTCGCCGCCTACTGCGGGTTTGCCCACGGGATTGGCGTCGGGAACGGCCTCGACGCGCTGACCTTGATGCTCCGCGCCTCCATCGAACTCGGGCGTCTCAAGCCGGGCGACGAGATTCTTGTTCCGTCGAATACGTACATCGCAACGGTGCTTGCCGTGAATGCGGCCGGGCTTGTCCCGGTGCTCGTGGAGCCCGACGAAAGGACTTTCAATATCGATCCGGCGAAGCTTGCCGCGGCCTGCTCGCCGAAAACGCGCGGGGTTCTGGCGGTGCACCTGTACGGACGCCTTGCGGATATGAGCGCCATCTGGAAATTTGCCGCAGAACGCAATCTCCTCGTGTTCGAGGATGCCGCGCAGTCGCATGGCGCGCAGTCCGGTTCCGCGAAGCACGCCGGTAAAAAGAGCGTCGCCGTCGCTTATAGCTTTTATCCAACAAAAAATCTCGGGGCGCTCGGCGACGCGGGTATGGTCGTCACTGACGACGCGGAACTTGCCCGCGTGGTGCGCATGCTCGGCAACTACGGTTCCGAACAGAAATACGTGAACCGCTACCGCGGCGTGAATTCCCGCTTAGACGAAATCCAGGCCGCCTTCTTGCTTGCCAAGCTCCCGCATCTGGACGCCTGGAATGCGCGCCGACGCGAGATTGCGGCACGCTACGTGAACGAAGTTACGAACCCGCTGGTTCGCCTGCCCGAAATTCCTGCTGACCCGCAGGAGCACGTGTGGCACGTATTCACCATCCGATTGCCTGACCGCGTAACCAGGGACAAGATGCAAGGCTATCTCGAATCCCGCGGTATCGGCACGCTCATCTTTTATCCGATTCCGCCGCACAGGCAAGAAGCCTACGAGGACCGGTTTGATGGCAAGTTCCCGATTGCGGAAAATCTCGCAGAAACCGTTTTGAGCATTCCCGTTTCGCAGGTGCTTGACGACGAAGAAGTCACCGAAATTATTGGAGCATTGAATGAGTTTTCTGTCTAGGATTGTACGTCGCGTTTACCGCTCCGCCCGCGTGTCTTTTTACAGGCATATTTCGACTGCGAAGGTCGAGGGCAAGTTCTGCGCGGTGTCTCCCGTGCTCTGCGACGGCAAGGGCAAGGTCTGCGTAGGCGAGGGCGTCACGTTCGGATTTATCCAGGACAGCGATTTCTGGACGTCGTACGTATTACTCAACCCGCGAAATGAAGATGCATGCATCTCGTTCGGTGACGGGACTACGGTGTGCAATCATTTCACCGCCATCGCCGAGGGGCCGGGCATCGAGTTCGGCAAGAAAGTGCTTGTGGGTACGGGCGTATCCGTCTTTGACAGCGATTTCCACGACACCGATCCGGCGAACCGCTGCAACGGGACTCAAAGATCGGGCAAGGTCATCATCGAAGACAACGTGTGGATCGGCGACCGGGTCACCATCCTCAAGGGTTCGAGAATCGGAAAGGATTCCGTCGTGGCGGCGGGAGCCGTCATCGCGGGAGAATTCCCTGCGGGCGTCATCATCGGCGGCGTTCCTGCCAGAGTCATCCGAAAAGTGGGCGAGTGACCGTGAACCAAAATTCCAAGATATGGAAGCTTTTTTTCGGGTCCGGCTCCGTCACCCTGTTCAATGCGCTGCGTGCATTCATCGTAAACAAGCTCCTCGCGGTGTTCTTGCCGCCGGCCGCATTTGCGTGCGTCGGACAGTTCATGAACTGGATGAGCATCGGCCAGGCGACATCTAGCCTCGCCATGCAGAACGGCTGGGTCAGCCTTACCGCACAGAACAAGAATGACCTCAAGCAACTGCACGGCGTATGGCGCGGCGGTTTCCGGATTACCACGTTCGCAACCATCATTACCTGCATCCTCGCGGCCATCTTCTGCTTTACCGCCCCGCTCGAAAAAATGCTGCCGGGCATCCACCCGCGGCTTGCGCAGGCGGCCATCCTGTTCGCCTTGCCAGGAATCCTCGCCACAAACATCGTGACCATCGCCTCTTCCGTGATGAACGGTCTCGGTTCGGTGCGCCGCTGGGCGCTTATCCAGATAGTTTCATCCATGCTTCAGATTGTCTGGGTCGCCTTCTTCCTTTATACCGGACGCCTCTCGGTGCTTTCCATCATCGCCACGCAGACGATAATCGCAGGCTTCTTTGCCGCCCGCGTGGCCTCGCGCGCCGGATTCAACCTCTCCACGATCAGAAAGTCCGTCCTGGACATTCGCGGCCCGTGGATGTCTTATGCCGTCATGGGGCTTGTGCCGATGATCGTCTCGCCGCTTATCCTGATGTGCGTGCGTTCCATGATCGGTTACGAGATGGGCTGGAACGCGGCCGGCATCTGGCAGGGCGTCTACAAGATTTCAGATTTCTTTGCATCCATTTTCTCCGCAGTCCTCGGCGTGCTGATTTTGCCGCGTGTTTCGCGCACGATGACCAGGGATGAGTTCCGTCAAGAATTCTATCCCGTATTCTACAGGCTTGTCGCGGTTACGTTTGTCGTGTGTGGCGCTCTATTCTTCTGCAGGGATATCGTCGTCGCGGTGATGCTTTCGGCAAGTTACGCTCCGGCGGCGGATTACATGCCCATCCAGCTTCTCGGCGACCTGTTCCGCTCGGGCGGATGGTGCTTTGGGATGGTATTGATCGCCAGGCGCGAGACAAAGATTTTCCTAATCGTCGAACTGGGCGCGAATCTGCTGTTCGCCATCGGTTCATTCATCGGAATCAGACTGTTCGAAATGCACGGCCCGATGATGGCTTATGCGCTTGAAAACTTTGTGACGCTTATCGCGCTCGTGATTGCCGTACGGAGGCTCAAGTGGAATACTCCATAACGAACATGTTCGCCGAGAAGATGACGGAAGACGTGTATGTGAAGGCTTTCGCGGAGGGCGTGGAGACCGAGCAGCGTGAACATATCCCGCTCGTTTCGGTACTCCTGGCGAGCTACAATCACGAAAAATACGTGGAAGCCGCGGTCCGTTCCGTGATGGAACAGAAAGGCGTAGACTTCGAGCTTGTCGTGATTGACGACGGCAGCACGGACCATTCGCCCGATATCCTCGAAAAGTTGCAGGGCGAACTCGGATTCCGCTACATCCATCGCGAAAACAAGGGCTTCGTTCCCACGATGAACGAGCTCCTGTCTCTGGCGCGCGGCAAGTACTTCTGCAGTTTCGCATCCGACGACATCATGCCGCCCGACAGGCTCCGGAAGCAGAGCGACTTTTTATCGCGGCACCCGAGGAGTGTCGCGTGCTTTGGCCAGATAAAGACGCTCTCGCCGGAAGGGGAGGTGTCGCCGGATGTTGTACCGCTGTACTTGAAGAATGTGCCCGAGGTGAGCTTTGAGCAGGTATTCGTGAGCGACCGCGCCATACACGGATGCTCCGAGATGTTCGTGACCGAGGCCATACGTTCGCTGGGCGGTTACGACACGCAGTTCTACTTCGAGGACATGCCGCTGTTCCTCGCGTTGCTTTTCAAATACGGACCGCAGCCCGTCTCTCCCGACATCGTGTGCTGCCATTACCGCGTCCACGGCGAAAACATGCACGGCAATTACGACCGCATGTACCGCGAAATCCTCCGCCTGCTGGACCTGTACAAGTCGCACCGCCTTTATGCCTACGCCTGCAGGCGCTGGAAGGCGCGGTGGTTCTCGACGCTTGCGTACAAAGACAAGCGCGAGGCGTTGCGCCGCCTGCCTAAGCTCGCAAGCCTTACGCCTTCGTTCCTGTTGCGTCTGCCCAAACTGTTCATTCCCAAGGCTTTTTTGAAGTGTTGAGGACCTCGGTATGCAATCCGATTCAAGCAATGCTCCGGTAAGGATTTCCGTATGCATGGCCACGTACAACGGGGCCGAGTTTATCGGCATGCAGCTCGAAAGCATCCTCGGGCAGCTCGAGGCTAACGACGAGGTGGTTGTCGCCGACGACGGTTCTACCGACGCGACGCTCGACTACATTGAATCCTTTAACGATTCGCGCATCTGCATCATCCGCGGAGGCGAGCGCCCGCTCGGCCCGACGTACAACCTGGAGCGTGCGCTCGTGGAGGCCCGCGGTGAATACGTGTTCATCACGGACCAGGACGACGTGTGGCTCCCGGGGAAGGTGGCCCGCGTGCTCGGCGGGCTCAACGAGGCGACACTCGTGCTGCACGACGCATACCTTCTGCATCGTGCGGGGTCTTCGGAAGAATGGATCCGCGGGGATTTGCTCTCGCAGATCCGCCCGTTCGCACGCGGGATTTTCCGCAACTGGTTCAAGAACGGCTACACGGGCAACTGCATGGCATTCCGGCGCGAACTCCTCGCGAAGGCGCTCCCTTTCCCCGCGAAGCTTCCAATGCACGACCAGTGGCTCGGACTCGTAGCCGAAAAGCATTTCAGCGTGGAGTACATTCCCGAAGCTCTCGTGGAATACCGACAGCATAAAACAAACGCCACCCGGATTACGGGCAGCGGGAAAGGCGTTTGGCAGAGAATCAAGTGGCGAGTGAACTTGCTTAAAGCCCTTATTTGTGGCCCTGAATAACTTCGCCCCAGCCCATCTGCACTAGCGCACCGGCGCGGACAAGATCGTTCTGCGCTTTTTCGTATTCCTTGAGGATCTTGCTCCATTCGGAAACGTCGCGCACCATCTTCACGTCGTGGTGAAGTTTTTTCTGGAGCATGTCCTGCTTCCACTGCGCGGCGGCGGAGAGCTTTTGGCACGATACGTCGAGCGCGTTGAGGTAGGCGGGGAGGGCGTCCAGAAAATGCTTCTCGGACGGGTGCGCCTTGGACTTGGCCTCGGCAACAAGATTCCCCTGCGCAATCGCATTCTTGCGGATTTCGCTCATCAGGCGCACGATTCGCTCGTAGTCCACCTGCGGCCAGATGAGGCTGAACGGCCACATCTTTTTCCAGTGGAACTTGAACATGGACTCGTGCGCGGTGTTCTTGGCCCGCAAAAGCTCCTTTAGGTTGTCAAAAATAATCTGGGAGGGCAGTTTCGGGGTCTCGTCGTTTTCGCTCATACTGCGCAAAATATAAAAAAATGCCCTATCGAGTGGCCAAATCAGTTAAATTTGCGCTTTTTAACAAGTTTTTGCTTGCATTTTTCTAATTTGAAAATAGATTACAAGGCGTAAACCTCTATTAAGGGAATATATGGACAATAAAAAACTCAAGATAATCGCGATTGCCGATGCAGTCATCATCGTGGCGCTTGTCGTGCTCATGATGATACTGAAGGGCAACTATAACGACCAGGCCCAAGCCTCCGTGAAGGAACAGTTGGGCACGTTCCAGGAATCCGCCAACGGCGTTTTGCAGGAATTGTGGAAGTCCGTCGACCAGAACGGAATGGCATGGAAGCTCGTCTATGTGACCCTCACCGGCGACAAGACCGAAAAGAGCTTCAATGCGGCCGTCAAGGCCATCGAAGGCGACCAGGCTGCCCGCTTCAAGCAGCTTTCCTACGTGTTTACCGCCGCGGGCATTCCGCCCAAGGTACAGAACGACATTAACGAGAAGGGCGGCCTCGCCGACAAGTTCCTGCTCAAGGACGAAGGCGGCGTGAAGGAAGTGGCATGCGGCAAGAACTGCTCCATCAGCTTCACCTTCGCAAAGGGCAAGCTCAAGACGAGCGACTACAAGGCTCTTCTCGAACTGAACATGGCGTCCAACTTCCAGCTCGAAGCTCCGGCTCCGTTCCACTTCGAATAAGGAGATTCAAGAATGAATATCAAGAATATCGCCATTGCTCTTACCGTTCTTCTTGTTGCCGTGCTGGCACTCCTCCTGATGCAGAAGGGTAACTATGTGGATCAGGCTACCGAACATTACAACAAGACGACCCAGAACACGTTCAAGGCCACGAGCAAGATCGTGGAATACGTTTCCAGCTCCATCGACGTGAATAAGATGATATGGGGCCTCGCGTGTGAAGGCATCCAGACCGCGAAAACCTCGCAGGACATGGCTAAGCTCGAAGCCAAGTACTTCCCGGCCACCAAGGGCTCCAACAGCAAGGCCAAGATGACCCGCCACTTCGAGGCTTCCACGTTCTACTTCATCGATTCCAAGTTCGACAAGGTCGATGTCGACAAGAAGACGGACGTCTGGTACCTCACTAACCTGAGCTCCATCGACGTGAGCGCGCTTCTCGGCCTGGTGACCCCGGCCGCGACCGCCCCGACCGAAGAAGAGGAAGAGTACGAGGAATAGCCTTTCTCGCACAAGAAAACGCTATCTTCTTGACTCTCAACGAGATAGAAAATCCTGAAAAACGACCCGCCCTGCGGGCCGTTTTTTTTGTGGATTTCGCGCCCTCGCTGTCATCCCCGGCTCGGCCGGGGATCTCCTTTTAATTTCCGCGCAAATTTCTAAATTTACGGCGTAAAAATCAAACCGAGGTTAAAATGCTCATCTTACGTGGTACGCCGGCTCTGTCGGATTTCCGTCTCCAGAAACTTTCTTCCGATTTCAAGGCTGCGGGGCTCTCTGTCGCTTCTGTTTACGCTGAATTCCTGCATGTGGTGGATTTGTCCGCCGACCTGACCGATGCGGAAACCGAAACCTTGAAGAAGGTGCTGCACTACGGTCCGGCTCGCGAACCCAAGGCTCTTGAAGGCGAACTTTTTGTGGTATGCCCGCGTCCGGGTACCATCAGCCCGTGGAGCTCCAAGGCGACCGATATCGCCCACATCTGCGGCCTCCCGGCCATCAAGCGCATTGAACGCGCTATTGCTTACTACGTGAAGTTTGAAGGTGCTGTGCCCGCCGGTGCCCGCGAGAAAATCTCGGCCAAGATTCACGACCGCATGACGCAGGCCGTGTTTGCCGACACCGCCTCCCTGGAAGTGCTCTTCAGCAAGGAAGAACCGCGTCCGCTGAACGTGATTCCGGTGCTTACCGAAGGCCGCGACGCCCTCGTGAAGGCCGACAAGGAAATGGGCCTCGCGCTTTCACCGGACGAAATCGACTACCTCGTGAAGAACTTCACCGAGCTCAAGCGCAACCCGACCGACGTGGAACTCTACATGTTCGCGCAGGCCAACTCGGAACACTGCCGCCACAAGGTGTTCGGTGCCGAATGGACCATCGACGGCGTCAA
>CAMJQW010000060.1 GCA_946408125.1 uncultured Fibrobacter sp. | reverse complement strand
AGCGTGGCGATAAAACCGTAGGCGCGATTGCGAGCGCCTACGCCGGCAAGTTCTACGGCCTGGACATTCTGGCCGAAGGAATTGAGAACTTGCCGGGGGTGAACTTCACCCGGTTTTACGCCATCCAGAAGGTGGCGAATCCGCTCCCGGAAACGGGAACCGTCAAGACGACGCTGCTCTTCATGTTGAGTGATTCCGGCAAGTCCGGAGCGCTCCATGCCGCGCTCGGCTGCTTCGCCAAGCGCGACCTGAACCTTACCCGCATCGAGAGCCGCCCGCATCCCGACCGCCCGTGGGAATACATCTTCCACCTTTCCTTCGAAGGGAACCCGAAAGACGACGCCGTCATTGATGCACTCAAGGAACTGCAAAGCTACTGCGATTTCGTGTACCGCCTCGGAAGCTTCCGCGAAGGAACGACGGAGAAACTAACGTATTAAACAATGTGAGATGTGGAATGTGAAATGTGTAATGAACAATCTCACATCTCACACTACACACTTAACAAGTGAGCCATCATGTCCTACACTCGTACCGACCGCAAATTCAATGAATACCGCAATCTCAAGATGACCACCGGCTTCATTTCCAGCGCCGATGGTTCCGTGCTCATCGAGATGGGCCGCACTCGTGTCATCTGCAACGCGACCCTCCTCCCGAAAGTTCCCGACTGGCTCGCCGGACGCGGTACCGGATGGATTACCGCCGAATACAGCCTGCTCCCGCAGAGCACGGGCAAGCGCGTGGAACGCGAGCGCAAGGGCGCAAGCGGCCGCACGCAAGAAATCCAGCGCCTGGTAGGCCGCTCGCTTCGCGGCGCAGCCGACCTTGCGGCCCTCGGCGAGAACGCGATCGTGGTCGACTGCGACGTGATCGAAGCCGACGGCGGCACGCGTACCGCGAGCATCATCGGCGGCTTCGTGGCCCTTGCGCTCGCGCTCAAGAAAATCAAGGAACGCCTCGGCATCACGCAGCAGATTCTCAAGCACGGCATCACCGCAATCTCCGTCGGCGTCGTTTCGGGCAAACCGCTCTGCGACTTGTGCTATGTGGAAGATTCCGCCGCCGACGTCGACATGAACGTCGTGATGCAGGATGCCGCGAACTTCATCGAAGTGCAGGGCACCGGCGAACACGCAAGTTTTGACCGCAATATGCTAAACACGCTCCTCGACTTGGGCGAGAACGCGTGCAAAGACATCTTCAAAAAACAGATGGAATTGATCGGCGGCGAACTGCCGTAAAAGAGAGATGCTCGCGAATTATTCGCGAGCTATTTTGTTCCAGATACAAACGGATCGGCGCCCTGCTTGCAGATGTTCTTGGCATCGGCGTACTTGCCGACACCAATCACATTGAACCTACTCGCAGTGCCAGCATTTCCGTAGGCTACAAACAAAATCGACGCAACATGAGTCGGATTGCCAGGCGTTTCAGCAGCGGAGGCAAAATCACTCCACTTCGAGCACACCGTCTTGGCTTCGACGCTCTTGGGCAATAAAACCCTCGGCATTAGCGCCACTTTTTCGACAAAAGAACATACTGAATCGCTAAACATGGTCACATCCATATCCGTTTCCGAGGCATAGGTCACGCACAAACCGTCCCAAGCAGAAATATCGGCAATATCCAGGGCTCCTTTACTTCCAAGCAAAGCTTCCCCGGCAACATTAAAACCGATACCCGTAAAACCCTCATCTCTATACTTGAATGTTCCACAAACTCCCTTGCATTCTTCTAAAATTGGGTCAAGACTGGTCTCATATTCATAATGCCATTCAGGCCATGCAACGTACGATTCTGCCTTCTCATCGCCGAAACTGAACCAATATCCGGATGTTTCGGACCCATTATCGAGCCCCGTATTGACATAGCCATAAATATCAGACGGACCATACCATAAATCACTGACGCTCTCAGGAGTCGTGCAAAGCCCGGTGATACCGCTCGAGGAGCTGGCGGCAGACGACTCGTTGTTACCGTTCGACGACTCACTGTCACTGCTCGACGACACTGCGACCGCGCCTTCACTGCTTTCGATTGTAGCACTGCTGTTTGCAACCGTTCCCGATGCATCGCTTGAGGCGGGTTCTATTGAAGACGAGATGTTTTCCGCCTGCGTAGGCTCCAAAGCACCGGAAACGTCGTCTCCGGAGCAAGCGGCCATGCAGAGCATCAAGAAGCAAGCCGCGATACCATAAAGCTTTCTAGTCATACCCCCCCCTTTTTTATATCGCCATCAACACATCTGCAAATCTAATTATTCTGCAGACACAAAGACATCCTTTTCGCGGCACTGGCCTAGATCCATGGTGAGTTCCTTGTACGTGCCCAAGCCAAAGATATTGATCTTGCTCTTGGTCCCGGCTTCACCATTGACCAGGAAGTAGACGCTCGACAGCTTGGTCACGTCCGCTTCCTTGCCTTCGTAGTCCTTGAAGCCAATCCATGGGACACACTTCATCTGAAGCAGTTCGCTCTTGGGAAGCGTCGCCGTAGGCAACAGGTTCGGCTTAAAGAACTCGTCATGGTCGCCTTTGTTCAATACGATGTCCACATCGCCTTCCGAAGCATACGTGACACATAGACCGCCCCATCCCGTAGCATCTGCCGTAGAAAGCACCCCGGTTGCTGTAGTGCCCGCAACGTGGAATCCGACACCGGCAAAATAAGCGTTCCTGAAATCAAGCGTCGCACAGACACCCTGACAGTACTCGACAACCGGGAAAAGGGATTCTTCGTCATATTCATCATCCAGTTCAACAGGCCAGACAACCTTCGTATTTTCGGCACTGCCGCGATCCTGTATTCCAAACCAATAGCCAGAAGTTTCAGAACCGTCATCAAAGCCGGTTTCCACCGGAACGATTCCATTCGGCCCGAACCATAGATCGTCACCAGCATAGAAGCCGCAAGTATCTTCGTATACGACATTGCCATAGCTGCTGCTGGACTTGACGCTGCTGGAGCTCGACATAGCGACCTGGCTGGACGATGACTGATCCCGGTTAGAATTCGAACGGGCGCCTTCCACAGTGCACGCTCCGTTAGCCGAATACTTTCCGATTGCCGCAATGGCAAACGTTCCGATCATGGATTCGCCACTTCTCTTTCCGAACTTTATGCTACGTACTTTCTTTGCAGCTTCTTTAGCAGGCATCTGAGGATCTTCGGCATCTTCATCAAAGTCGTCCCAAGTAAAGCACTTTTCCTCCAATTCCTTGGTCTTTCCCAATTCAATGATTACCTCCGTCAACGAATCGACACCCAGCCTCATAAACAAATTCAATTCCGATTTAAAGGTAACACATATGCCACCCCAATCGCTGATATCGGCCGTCATGGGAATTATGTCCGTATCCGGATTTTCAAAGCCGGCAACATTGAACGCCACGCCCAAAACAGCTTCATTCGCAGAACCTTTATCTATGTACATCTTCCCGCAAAGTCCATTGCAATAATCAAGCATCACATCAAAACAAATATCGTCGTAAAAGTCATAATCCGAACACACTTCAGGCCATTCAACTTTAGAAGCTCCTCCATCCTGGTTATCGTCATAAGAATACCAATACCCGGCCATATGTTCGCCATCAGGGTCAAATCCCGTATTCACGGGATACTCCTTCTTCGACCCATTCCACAAGCATGTAGAGGCATCATTGATGCTGGAGGAGCTAGATCTATTGACAGAACTGCTCGACAGGGTTTCACTCACAGGCGTATCCCATTGCGGCAGGTTCTCGTCGTAGGAGCTTATCCCCTTGATGTTGAACTTTCCTGATTCATCAGATTTTCCATTAAACATGAAGAGGATGGCTTTCACCTGTTTTGCGGCTTCTTCGCCATTCAACAGTTCCCCTACCTGAGAAATTGAACTGGTGTTCGCCCACACGGGAATAGCGAAATCGCTCCACTTGGCACAGCGCGTTACGATTCCCTGTTTAGCCTTAGGAAGCGTAACGTACGGCGAAGCCCAATTCATGGAATCGCCGGCAGTGACCACGCCGAGCATCAACGTAATCGCAAAATCAGATTCGTAGGTCACGCAAAGGCCATTCCATGCAGAAATATCCGCCGTAGAGCCTTCTTCGGCAACGGCAATCCCGACACCCGCCATGGGCTGCGACGTCAGATTATTCAATTCGACCGTACCGCACATACCCTCGCAATGCTCCACAACAGGATCCAGAGTGGCAGAATAATCGTTTCCCATCGGCACGGGATAAACGACCCTCGACGAGCCACCGTCATCCTTGTCATTAAAGCTGTACCAATAGCCGACTTTCTCGTCACCCAAATTCACTTGGGCCAAACCGTCCGCGCCATTCCACAAGTCGAACTTCGGTTCGGCATCCCCGCTAAACGACGAACTGCTTCCGTTCTGCGCGATGGCGTTGTCGTCTTCCGTAACTCCGGCGGTCTTGCCGTCATCGGAACACGCGACAAGCCCCATCAAGAAAGCACAAGCCGAAATGTTAAGAATTTTCTTGTTCATTATCCTTATCCTCCCCCCATGTCAGCGGGAACAATTGTAAATTCAAGCGGTACACCCGTTCCACCTTGCGGCTATCCAACGCAATCTGGACAATCCTCTTGCGGCAGGCCTCCAGTTCGGCCAAGATCTTGTCGTAGGCCTCGCCGGAAACGCCCATGGTGAGCCCGGTAAAGTTTCTTTCCGACGGCAAGAAGCGTTCTATCGCCTCTTCGGCAAAACGGGCCATCTCGCCGTGCATGGAACGCAAGGCTACCGGCATCACTTCCGAAGAACCCTTCAGATACTTGTCCGTCTGTACATAGGCGTTCCCCTCCTTCTTCAGGAGACCCACCTTGACCATAAATTCGAGCGACTCGCGGATGCTTTCCCCCGTAACCCGCTGGCAGCAACGCCTTGCGATTTCACCCGGAGTCGCCCCTGGCATGACCGGAGCAAGTTCTCTCACCACCGGATGCACCCAGGATTCAAAATACTTGAAGGCTTCGCCATCGACGACCTTCATCTTGTAGTTCCTAGCGAGCTCAATCATGGACTCGTAGGCAGCCTTCTTTTCGCGGTCCGTCTTCGCATGGCGATAGACGACCATATTCTTGAAATATTCAAGTTCGAAACCCGCAAGGCCCATCGCCGAGCCGACATTCTCCGCACCCGCCGCAGAAAGGCGCGACTTGCCGTCGCATACAAGCTTGAGGTACGTGGGCGATGCGAATCCCGCCGCCCGAGCGAACTCACGCCAAGAGAACGCCGAGACGCGCTTCCGTTCGTCGTAGTAGTCCTGCATATAGCAGCGGTAATCCTGATATTCCGTAATGGGCTTCATGACTATAAATATACCCTATTCCTTCGTAAAAATCAATAGTCTATGATACAAAAGTTAAGATTTTGCATAAAAATACGTTTAAAATCACATTTTTCACAACTTTTTACTTTTTATGATACACTCAAGCCGCAAAAAAAGGGGCGTTCACGCCCCTCAGGAACCCTTTACACCTTCCAATCGCAGAAATTCTTGAGCATGGCGAGGCCGACGTCGCCACTCTTTTCCTGGTGGAACTGCGACGCGACGAGATTCCCGCGGCCAACAATCCCCTGGAACGTCTGCGAGCCATAGGTCGTCTCGGCAAACGCATATTCCGAGGGCACCACCGGATGGTAGGAATGCACGTAGTAGAAATCGCAGCCGCTGCGAATGCCCTTCATGATTGGGTGTTCGCGTGTGAAATTCACCTGGTTCCACCCCATGTGCGGAATCTTGAGGCCCGGTTCGTCCTTGAAACGCACCGCCTTGCCGGGCAACAGCCCGAGCGTCTTCACACCACCGTCTTCCTCGCTTTCTTCGAGAATGATCTGGCAGCCGATGCAAATGCCGAGCACCGGGTTCCCGGCCTTCACCACCGCCTTGATCGCATCGCCGATACCCGTGCGGGTAAGCGTCTCCATGGCGGATGCCGCCGCACCCACGCCCGGGAAAATCAGGCGCGTCGCCTTAGCAATCTCGTCGGCATCGCGGCTGGACTTCGCATCCGCACCGATACGCGAAAGCGCGTTCATCACGGAAGTCAAGTTACCAGCATTGTAGTCGACAACGATTATGGGATTAGCGGACATAGGGACCTCTTTTTCAGGGCACAAGATAGCTTTTTATTCCGCACCCTGTTCGGCACACCAAGGATAATTCACTTGCAGTTGGGGCCGGATCGCATCGACGATGGCCGGATAGTCGAGCGAGGCATCCATCTGCATCACGCCCACCACGTAATCCGCCGCGCGGGCATTGATGTTGGCGACATTGTCCCATATCTGGGCATGTCCCGTACCTTCGCCGCCGCGATCGTAACCGGCATCGGCCAGAATCGGCTTGCCAGTCACCTCGTAAATCTCTTTCCAGGTCGCCTTGTTGCCCGCGCGGACCTTCTCGCCGCCGGCGAACGTCCCGCCGCCGGATGTGCTCGCGTAGTCCACCAGGCTCATGTCGAAGTTCGCATACCAGGCCGCCTGGGAGAGTCCCTTCCAGTCGGATATCCACGGGGAGATATCGATGGCGATTTTCGCCGCCGGCAGGTAATACTTGATGATGGAAACAATCTTCGAGAAATACACGCCCATTTCGGCATCGGGAATGCCGCCGCCTTCCTGCACGTCACCATTGAATTCGGCCTTCTGCAGGGACGCCGACTCCGAATACTGGTAGAAATCCGGTTCGATGAGCCAGATGGACTCGAACGTATCCGGGTCCTGGTCCAGGTCAAGCTTCAGCTGTTCCCTCATGCCCGACGCATACTGGTCATAGCGGTACAGGATCGAGTCCTCGAAAAAACTGCGGATGAGGTTCGATCCGGAATTACAAAGCGTCGCCGGATGTTCCTCGTCCTTCATGTCGCAGTCCACGAGACCGTGATCCTTGCCGAACTCGGCAATCACGTAACCGTAAATCATCGGCGTCGCATGGACATTCACGCTCATTTCCACCATACGTTGCTCAAACGTATTGTACCAGTCATTGTCACCGAGCCAAACGGCGATGTAGTCGAGGCCCTTGTAATTCTCTTCTTCTTCATGCGCCGCCTGCCAAGCCGCGCCGAAATTGAATTGGCAGGGATTGAAACCCGGAACATGGACATAGGGTACCGCAGATGAAGTGTCGGCCGTGTCGGCAGGCTGTATCGGGTCATCCTTGGGAGGGTCATCATTCGCCGGAACAAACGGATCGGGCTGTACGGACGTCTCATCATCACCGCCACAGGCGGCAAGCACACAAAGAACAATCAATAGGGCATGAGCAAAAAAACGGCTCTTCATAAGTCTCCTTTTTTCCCACACACTCAGAGTGACAAATATAGCTATTTGGTCGGACGGCACGGGAACTGCTTCCAGTATTCCTTGTCCTTTACACGGCATTCTACATCGAGGACACTCGAACCGATACATACGGAGACATCACTCATGCTATAATTGAAGAGCGGAGCACCCTTCTTCTTTTCAACCCAGATCTGGTCACCGACTTCATCATAGCACGCGGCATCCAACTTGGACACGTACATTCCGTTCATGTATTCTTTTTCAAAATCCTTATCTTTCGAAATTTGCACATACATGCCGCTATAGAACCTCTCGATTACAGGCGTTTCAGTGGCCCGACCATCTTCTGTTACGTTGACATTGAAATTGGCATCGCTATGAGAGAAAATTATCGGAGGCAAGAATAGCATCAGGAATCCAAGCGTCCAGCCCGTACCGATCGCCACGGACGAGAACAGCAATGTCGTCCCAAGGGACCATGCAAACCAGTTGCCGCTACCGTAACCGTTTTTGATGACAAAGGTCGTATCGAGCAACACATCCTCTTCGTCCACGACCGTCAAACGGTGTTCGCCCTTCGGGATATTCACGGATATCGTCGACTCACGCGAACCCGCCTTGACTTCGGCGACAGGCTTTCCATCCACCAATACCGTAGACTTGACCGTCTTGTTGGTGTAATAAACATCCGCGCGACCCTTGTCGGACCCGGCACAGCCAGAAAGCACAAACAGCCCGAACAAGACAACCGCAACGTATTTCAAAACATTTCTCATGACATCCCCCTACAACCAGTATCCCACGGATCCGCCAAACGACAATCTCAATTTTTCGGCATTGACGTAATCCGACACGCCGGCAGAAACCTTGACATGGTCGCCCATCCAGACCGACGCTCCGACATACGCCCTGATCAGGAACGGGAAATCAAACGTCAGGTCCAAGTCTTCGCTGCGGTCGCGCCACGGAGTACTCAGTGAAACCGAGGACGAAAGTGCTACAGGCCCCGCATATACGGAACCATACCCGCCTAGGCCTGCCGTAGAGATGTCCCTCGCATAACGATCACTCTCATACTGTTCCTTGTAAGCATGGCTGGTGAAGCCCATATCATAAGTCGTCGGATGATACCAATATCCCGAAAAACTTGCATGCGTCTCACCGAGAGCGTAATATGCGAACAAGCCGCCTTCGACATTACGCATATTCGCGCCGACCGACGCCCGGATATAAAAGAGCGGCAAGGACGTGACGCCCAACGATATACCGGACAAGGCGATGTCGCCCTTGTACATGAAGCTACCTTCACCCGAAATAAGCAAAGTGTTGGGCCGTTCGTAATCGAAATCAAACTTGCTATTGGGAACGGCAACCGTATCCGATAGGACCTGTTTTTTGTTCGAAACATCCATCGGAATATACTTGTCATTCGCATACGAAGCCGAAACGGAAAACCCCTTCAATGAAGTCTGCTGCGGGACGCACTTGCCCGCACCATTGAAGTGCTCCACTTCCATAATCTCAAATTCGCCTTTCGTCACCTCGAAATAGGACTTGTAGGAACAGCCGCAAAAAAGCAAAACGGCAAGCCCCAAAAGCACAAGACAAGTTCGTTTCATCAATTCCCCCTATTGGTTACGCGGGTCGGAAAGCCGACGCCTGTAATCGCTCAATTTCTGACTGTAGTGTTGTGCCCGTATGCGCGCCCCGTCGGCAGAGACATCGAAGCCGAAGGAGAATCCCGCAGTCACGAGTGACCCGAGCAGGATGCCCTCGCCCACATGGCGGCAAGTACTGCCGTTATCCTCGTCTTCCATCAAGAATCCCGCCGCCGTCACGCCGAAGCCAACGACACCCACGCCGGCGGCTACCCACATCAGCACCCGCGAAATCGCATGGCGGTGCGCAAATTCCTGGTCATTGCGGAAGATTTCGACTTCGTAATACTTGGTGCTGTCGTCAACGACGGATGCATTCAAATCCTGCGACTGTCCTTCGGGAAGTTCCACCATATTCACGGGTGCAGGCTGCTCCACGACCGGCGTCGGCGCCACAGAATCCGCAGCAGCCGGTTCCGCCGCGGGCACGACCATTCCCTCGGGCACGAGTTGCGCCTGCGCAAAAGAGAGGACAAACAATATGAGGGCAGCACACTTGCGCATAAAAAGCGGACCTACTGTTCCAAAAAGTCAAGCGCCTCGCCGGCAAGTTCCACGCAGCGGTTGCAAGGGATGATCTTGTTCGGGCGAATTTCACTGCACTTGGTGAAGTTCTGCGCACCGCGCCTGAAAAAGTCCTCGATGGCATCGGCATGGTCGGGCTGCATCATCTTGGCCGCATAGAGTGCTCCGCATTGGCCGTCCGGAGCCTTGCCTCCACCGAAAGCACGGAACATCTCGGCAGAGGCAACCGCTTCCGCCTCGGACTTGCCCGTCGCGCGGGCATAGCCGTACGCGACTGACATCGCACAGTTCCCGCGATGCTCCGCATGGAAATTCTTCGAAAATTCAGCAATAGACATAATTTCTCCCTTCCTAAAGATACTGTAAATTTATATAAAAAAAGAATCTCGACTTTCATCGAGATTCCCAAAATCCAATTTTTTCTTAGAGGCGAGCGAGACCAGGAACGAAGCCCGAAGCCGTACAAATCGTACGGCGAGCGGATTCGTGACACAGTATCGCGAAGCCTATAAGGAAAAATTACTTGTCGGTAAGCACAGCAACGCCGGGGAGGGTCTTTCCTTCGAGCAGTTCGAGGGAAGCGCCACCACCCGTAGAGGTGTGGGTCACCTTCT
>CAMJQW010000059.1 GCA_946408125.1 uncultured Fibrobacter sp. | reverse complement strand
TCCCGAAGGTTATCGAGAACATGAGCGAATGCGTCCGCCGCGGTGGCTTTGCTTCTTCCGTGACGCCGGTTTCGCAGTTCTACTTCCAGCAGGCCTACATGAACACCCTGAACCAGGCCGCGGGCCGCGGTACGTGGTTCAAGATGACGGAAGGCTACGGCAAGATGCTCCTCGGTTACCAGGGCAAGACCCCGTGCGAACCGGATCCGGAGCTCGTGAAGATCGCCGCCGACCAGTTCAACATGAAGCCGTTCAAGGAAGCCTACCCGGGCATCCAGTGCGCCGAAGAAATCCTCGAACCGGGCATTCCGGCTGCGAAGAAGCTCCTCGAAGAAAATGGCCTGCCGGTTACCGACGAGACCATCTTCATCACGGGCTGCCTCCAGACGAAGGCTGGCAACAAGGGTATCGAATTCCTCAAGGGCAACCGCCACATTGGCGTGCCGAAGAAGGACCCGAACGCCGCTCCGGCAGTGGATACCAAGAACATGAAGGCCGGTGCCGCAAGCACCTACCGCATTGCCCTTGGCAACCAGAGCTGGGACGTGCAGGTTCAGACCCTCAGCAAGTAAGGGTTAATCCTTTTAAGGACTCCCGGACGATGGTTCGGGAGTCTTTTTTTGTCTATATTCCGCACAGATGTCCAGAACAACTTCACCCCTATTGCGCATTCTCGGAAAGCTCGCCGAACCCTTCCGCAGGGCCCGGCTTTGCGACGCCGTACAGGCAATCGAAGGCGACGTCGGTTCGTATTATGTATCTGCCGCCGTCATCGTCAAGAACGAGGCGCGCTACATCCGCGAATGGATAGAATTCCACCGCATCATGGGCGTCGAGCATTTCTTCATCTACGACAACGGTTCCACGGACAACCTCCGCGAATTGCTGGAACCCTACATTCAGAACAAATTAATTACATACCATTTCTGCCCTGGCACACGCCTGCAGTTCCCGGTTTACAACGATGCCGCCGTGCGCTACGCACACAATACGCGCTGGCTCGCCTTTATCGACGCCGACGAGTTCATCGTGGTGCACGGGCAGAAAATCACCGAATTCCTCAAGGACTTCGAGGACTGCTCGGCAGTGGGCGTGAACTGGATCATGTTCGACAGCGACGGCAAGGAAAAAATGCCCCAGAGCGGGTTCGTCATCTCGAACTATTTCCGCACGCTAAAGGATATCGACCACCCCCGCAACCTGCACATCAAGACCATCGTCGATCCCAGGCAGGTCAAGTTCATATCGAACCCGCACTACATAAAGCTGAAGGGCGGGCGCTATGTGGACGAAAACGGACAGGAAATCCGGTCGGCATTCACCCAGAAAAACTCCACGAAACAAATCCAGATAAACCACTACTACTCGAAATCCGTAGAGGAGTACATGGAAAAGATTGCCAGGGGATGCGCCGACGGGACGGCGGCAAGGCAGCTCGATCAGGAGGATTACGACTACACTATCGAGGGTGCGCGCCACTACGACTCCGGGATTGGCGATATCGCCCTGAAACTCAAGGAAATCATCCCCGAGACCTACAACGGGAAATAACGGGCACAACAATATCAAAAAAAAGGACCCACTTTCGTGAGTCCTTTTTATACCCCCAAGCGGGTTTGAACCGCTGTTGCGGGAATGAAAATCCCGAGTCCTAGGCCACTAGACGATAGGGGCGTCTTGTGTAGGGCCAAATATAGATAATTCTCCTATTTTGTAAAGGGGGATAAGTATTTTTTTTATTTTTTCCGCATGGAACTCGAAAAGTGGTTGAAAAAATCCCTTTTGGGTGGGATTTTGCATTTCCTGCCGCTTGCATTCCTCGCAAGCCTCGCCGATGCAGGGCTGCTTTGGGGTATCCGTTCCTTCATGGACCTGCTCGACCATGATTCTTCCTTCACGATTGCGGAATGGACCGTCGCGATGATCCTGCTCGCGGCTCTCAGGCTCCTGTTCGTCTTCTGGAAGACCCGATCGTCCGAATCGTTCCTCTACGATACCGGAACAAACGTCACCACCTGGTTCCTCTACACGCTCCGCAACCTCTCGCCGAAACTTTTCCACGAACCCGAAGGCGACGCCCAGGTCGAGGCCGCCTACGATTCGACACTTGTACTCCAATCGAACGGGACCGTCTTTTTCCAGGCGGTCCAAGCCGTACTCCAGCTCGCCATTTTCTTCCCGGTATTGCTTTACATTTCGTGGCCGCTCACGCTGTTCCTCTTCGTGGTCGTCGTCCCGCTGGTCGCGATCATCCAGCGCAGGCTCCATGCCATGGGTTCCGAAGAGGAATCCCTCCTGTTTTCGCGCTCGAAGTTCCGTGCCGACCTTTCGCGGGCCCGCAGGCTCTACCGCAACTGGAGCGGACAGTCCGAACGTTCGGCCACCACGAGGGACCTGCGTTCCGATACGCGCAACCTCGCCGAACGGGGCCTCAAGGCGAGCCTCCGCAAGAACGCGCTCTCGTTCGCCATGGAAACGGTTTCCGTCCTCTCGATGGTGGCCGTCCTCGCCTTCTGCGCCATCCTCATCAATCGCGGATGGATGAACGGCACGGACCTCGTGATGTTCTGTTCCGCTATTTTGCTGTGCTACAAGCCCGTCAAGGAATGCACGCGCATCTTGCCGCAGTTCCGCTCCGCGGCAAGCGCCTACCACCTCCTCGTCCGATTCGGCAAGCTTCCCAGGAGGGAACCCCATATGCCGGCCGCGGGCGACAGCGTTTCCATCAGCGACGGCGACTTCAGTTACACCCCATCAGGGCGCCACGTGTTCCACCAGTTCAGCACGCAGTTCGACGGCAAGACTCCCGTGCTCCTGCGCGGCAGGAACGGCGCGGGCAAGACGACCCTGCTACGGCTCCTGGCCCGACTCGAAGAATGGGATTCCGGCGAGACCGCCATCACGCGGGCGATTCACATGCGCGGGATATTCATTGTATCCCAGGACCTTGAGTTGCCGCCGGTGCGAATGCTCAACGCTCTCCTCCGGGAAAATACGCCGCAGGCGCTCCAGCATTTCATGGAAGTTACCCGCGTAGGAAGGCTCCTCCAGAAAGAAGCACTTTCGGGAGGCGAGCGCGCCAAGGTGGCCCTCACCTGGGCCCTTGCAAGCAAGGCCGCGGCGCTACTGCTCGACGAGCCGTTCGCCGCGGTGGCGCTCGCCGAACGCGAACCGATTCTCGAGGAATTCCTCAAGACGGCAAAGGCACTCGACAAGTGGGTCGTCATGGCGAGCCACGATGCGCTCAGCCCGGAAACGGAATCCCTCTTCAAAGTCATGGAAATCGGCAATGAAGACGCTTGACGGCATCCTCTACCGCTTTCGGGGATATGTCCTCGGCGCACTTGCCATAGCGCTCTGCATCTTGCCCGCCCGACAAATCGAAATTGCTTGCGCACCCGATGCACCAACAACTACGGCATTCATCCTCTGCCTCGCAGGAATCCTGCTTCGCATCAAGACGCGGCAGTTTATCGGTGAGCACACCCGCGGTTCAATCCATGCAGCCGACATTCTCGTGAAGGCGGGCCCCTACGCCTGCACGCGCCACCCGCTTTACATTTCGAACACGCTCATCGCCCTCTCGGCGATACTCTTCCACCTCGGGATTGCCCCCGTAGCCATTCCCTTCGCGCTTGTGGTCATCCTGTTCGAATTCTTCCTCGCCCATGCCGAAAACCGGTTTCTCGAAGGGAAGTTCGGCGACGAATGGCGGGAATGGAAACCCAGCCCGCTAGCAGCGTTCCGCAACCGCCATGAGGCCCAAACCGAGCCAAAGCGCACGTTTTTCCGGGCGTTTTGTGCCGACTGGGCGACCTGGACGTGGTTATTGTTGTATTATTTATTGCTACTCGCAAAGAAAGTTTTCATGTCCTAAACGAAGGTCCGCCCCTATGTTCAAAGCACTGGATATCGCCCGAATGGCAATCGGTACCGTGGCCAAGGCCGCCGCTAAAGTTCCTGTCGTGGATTCTCATTTTCATATGAACGACCGCCTGAACGGTCCCTGGCCCGAAGGCCCGTTCCTGTGGATGCACGGGGCGAGCCTCGGCGAATGCAAGATGCTCCTGAACCTCGCCGGTTTCCTCCGCGAAGATATCGAGAACTGCCCGAAAATTCTCATCACCACCCAGAAGGTGGAAGTCCTCAAGTTCCTCAAGGAATCGGGAAAGGACATCGAGACCTGCATCGCCCCCGCGGACACGCCTTCCACCATGAAGCAGTTCGCCTCGAAGGTGCAGCCCGTGGCCCTCATCCTCGGCGAGAATGAACTTTGGCCGGGATACCTCTCCTGCATGAAGAGCCTTGCGATCAAGCCCGCAGTCGCGATCGTCTCGGGACGCTACCGCAATTCCATCCCCGGCGTCGATTTTTCGTGCGTCGGGTTTGCAAGCATGCAGACCGGCGGGGACCTGTCCCGCTTCTTGAACGTCGCCTCCAGGGCGAACATCGCGAAGATGATGATCGGAGGCGACTGGAAAATCCTTCCGTGGGTCCGTTCGGGCAGCGAAGTCAAGCCTCCCGAAAATCCGACCGTCGACACGGTATTCGTATCGATGCACATGGCCGAATGGGCAAGCCTCTGCCGCATGATCGTCTCTTCCATCAAGCGCCAGGAATCCGTGGTGCTCATCCCGCGCCGCCTTACCGAACTGGATGCGTTCCGCAAGGCGCTCAGCGAACAGGAACTCACGGTCGTGGAATGGCCCCTCGTGCAGAAGGGCGCCGTCTCGCTGGTAAGCAAGTTCGGCCTCACCCGCGAGGTATTCGCCCAATCCCGCACCGCCGTCGTCGGCGGTTCGTTCAGCCGCGGGCTCGGCGTCCACGACTTCTGGGAACCCATCCAGATGGGTGTCGCCACCTGCATCGGGCCCTTCGCCGCCGGACAACGCGAGAAGGCCGCCGCACTCGTGAATGCGGGCGTCATGGCGCAGCTTCAGTCCACCGCAGGGTACGCGAAGCGCAACATCCCCGATCCGAGGCTCGTGAGCACGTTCCTCGCGAACGAGCGCACGAAGATTGCCGACTCCTACGAACAACTGCTCGAGTTCCTCCGGGACCTGCTGAAATAATTTAACGCAACGAAACCATGAAGAAACTGATACTCGCAACGCCACGCGGATTCTGTGCCGGAGTCGACCGCGCCATCCATGTGGTCGAAAAGGCCCTGAACAAGTTCAAACCGCCCATCTACGTGCGCCACGAAATCGTGCACAACAAGTTCGTCGTCGACACCCTCAAGGAAAAGGGCGTGCTTTTCGTGGACGAGGTGGACGAAGTCCCCGAGGGCTCCGTCGTCATCTTCTCCGCCCACGGGGTCGCCGAACACATCTACGCCGACGCCGAGGCCCGCCACCTGCAGGTACTCGACGCGAGCTGCCCGCTGGTGCTCAAGGTCCATTACAGCGCGAAGCGCCACTTCAACGCCGGTCGCCACATCATTCTCATCGGGCACGCGGGCCACGCCGAGGTGGAAGGCACGCTCGGACAGCTTCCGGAAGGCGCCATCACGCTCATCCAGAACGAAGCGGATGTCGAGACCGTCCAGATTCCCGAGGGTAAGGAACTCGCCTACATCACGCAGACCACGCTTTCCGTCGCGGAGACCCGCAAGATTATCGAGGCGCTCAAGAACCGCTTCCCGAACATCATCGGCCCGGACGCGGGCGACCTCTGCTACGCGACCGGCAACCGCCAGGCCGCGGTCCTCGAACTCTGCGGCAAGGTCGACATGCTCCTGGTCGTCGGCGCGAAAAACTCCTCGAATTCTTCCCGACTTATGGAACTCGGACTCGAACAGGGCATCAAAAGCCACCTCATCGCCGACGTGAACGACCTCGACCCGGCCTGGTTCGACGGCATCGAGACCGTCGGGCTGTCCAGCGGAGCGTCTGCACCCGAGGTCCTGGTCCAAGGCGTCGTGGAATGGATCAAGGCGAAATTCGGGCCCGTCGAGGTCGAAAATCTTGTAAAATTGGTGGAAAACACGAAATTTAACCTGCCAAAGGCACTACAAGACTAAACTTTAACCTTGACAGGTCCAAAACTTTTAACTAAAATTGGTGTCCGTAAAAAAACAACGGAGTTTAATTATGAGCCGTATTTGTGAAGTCACCGGAAAAGCCGGCCTCGTGGGCAACATGGTTTCCCACTCTAACCGTAAGAAGTTGATGAAGCAGCTTCCGAACCTCCAGAAGAAGCGTTTCTATATCCCCGAAGAAGACCGCTGGGTCACCCTGCGCGTCAGTGCTGCCGGCCTCCGCACGATCAATAAGCTCGGCATCGAAGCTGTCGTCCAGGCTCTCGGTATCTAATTCCTCTTCGAGAAAAACAATTAAACCGCCAAGGCTATCCCTGGCGGTCTTTTGTGTATTCTTGGGCGCCCTCGGCGCCCTTTCTATTAACCAATAACTACTTATTGATGAACTGCGGGAGGCCCTTGTACTTGGCCATGTTCGCCATGATGCTTCCCATCTCCCAGTCCTTTTCCTTGAACCGGCGGCGCAGGAGCGCGACGAACACTTCCATGAGCATCTCGCAGTCGTAGACGGCGCGGTGCATCTTCTCGGAATCGATCTTCATCGAGATTTCGCCACGCTTCATGAACAGGCCCGCCATGTAGCCGAGCTTGTGATTCTCGAGCTCGGGGAGGATAGTGCGCGCCATGACGAGGCTGTCGACCACGGGATTGCCGGGTACCAGCTGCGGGTTCTTGCCGTAGGCCACTCGCAAGAAGCCCGCGTCGAAGTTCGCGTTGTGCGCAAGCAGGATGGTTCCCTGCCCGCAGAACGCGGTGAACTTCTTGAGGCAATCGCCTACCGGAGGTGCATTTTCGACCATCGCGTCGGTAATGTGGTTCACGCTGCTAGCCTCGGCGGGAATGAGCATGTTCGGCTTCACGAACGTCTCGAATTCCGAGAGGAGCTTGGGCACGACGCGGCCCGCCTTGGTCTCGACGGTGAACTTCACCGCACCGATTTCAATGATTTCATCTTTCTTATTGTCAAGGCCGGTCGTTTCCAGGTCGAACGCCACAAATTTTGGAGGCAAAGCAATCACAAGCGAGTTTCCTTATCTTGATTTTTTTCTTTTTCCATAAAATAGTTAATTCTGATGTCAACAGTTGTCAGGGGGAGCGGCACGACGAAATTATCCCACGTTTTGAGCGTAAAGTGCCTGCCATAGCTCACCTCGGCAATCCACAGGGGTCGTCCCGACGAGCGAGAAAGCCACAGCGAACCGGGCTTGATTTCTCCCGCGGGCCCACGCGGCCCGTCAAGCGCCATCGCCACGAATTTTCCATCATCGAGAGTCTTGCGCAGGTGGCGCACGTTGAGGGCGCCCCTCGAATCGGATCCGCGCGTCACGCGGTAACCGAGCGCGGACGTCACGCGGGCAAAAATTTCACCGTCGCGCGACTGCGAGACGAGCACATGGACGCCCGCGCCCCTGAAGGCCGCGCAGCATGCAATCAAATCCCGGTGCCAGGATCCGATTACGCCAGCGCGGTAACCTTCGGGCTTCGTCAGCCGGACGCGCAGGCTCCTGATCCACAGGGAGCACAAAAATGAGGCGATTTTAACCTTGAATGCGCCAAACATGGCCAAAATTTAGCTTTTTTACATATATCCCCTTGTAAAAATGCCAACCATTACCTATATTAGCGCTCACAATGGCGACGTACCCAAGTTGGTAAGGGGCGGCTCTGCAAAAGCCTTATTCATCAGTTCGAGTCTGATCGTTGCCTCTTGAAAGGACCTCCGAAAGGGGGTCCTTTTTCGTTAAAAAAATTGATTTTTTTCGCTTGTCAAGTCTTTTTTTGCACTTTTTTTGCAAAAAATTTAGCTCCGGCCAAAAAAAATTTGAAAAAAATGCTTGTCAAGGCCTAGAAATTAAATTGTTTCTGGACTATTTTTGAGGTACCATGTTAAGGTTTACTCAAGAAATCCTGCTCGCACTCCGTGCAATTTCCAATGAGGAAGAAGCTCACGAGATGTCCAAGAAGGCACGTGAACAGTTCGACTTCCTGGGAATTAGACTCGTACCGCGCCGTGAAGTGACCTACCCTATCTTCGATAGGAATCCCCCGAAAAACGACGAGGAGCTCGTTGCAAGGGTGGAAGACATGTGGTCCCAACCGTACCGCGAAATACAGTATGCGGCATGCGACTATCTGTTCCGCCATAAGGAACTCCTCGGCGGACAACACCTGAACTTCCTGAAGAAACTCATCAAGACGCGCGCCTGGCGCGACACCGTCGACACGCTCGCCGCCTGCATCCTGGGCGATCTCGCCTGGAGGCTTCCGGCCCTCCGTTCGAAAATCGCCGCCTGGATTCGCGACCCGAACATCTGGGTACGCCGTAGCGCCATCATCTTCCAGATCCAGTACAAGGACCAGACGGACTGGCAGCTGCTGCGCCAGTTCTGCCTCACCTGCGCCAAGGACGATGACTACTACATCCGCAACGGCATCGGCCGCGCCCTCTCCGAGTACGCGCGCATCAACCCGACCGAAGTACGCCGCTTTGTCCAGGACAATTCTTTCGCGGAACAGACCACGCAGGAAATTCTGCGCCTGATCTAGACCCGGTGGCGGTTCAGCCCGCCGATCCGCTTTTGAGAGGCTCCCGCTTTTTGGCGGGAGCTTTTTTTGACGAGTCCTCCTTCAACGGGAAGGAAACCCTCCCCCGGAGGACACACCCCGGCTCGCCGGGGTCGCATTCCCTTTTGCGCTTGTCGCAGAACGTACCGCGCAAATATCTGCATTCGTAACTCATAATAAACATAATATAATATTTATCCATCCCACCCTCCCCACTCCACACCCCACACCCCACATTTCGCATCCCTTTACTATATTTCCAAGCATGCGTTACGGTGATATATCGACATTCCAGAGCGGCGTAGCCGTTCCCCTTTTCAGTCTCCAGAGCAAGACCAGCATCGGCATCGGAGAATTCCTCGACTTGATTCCCTTTGCCCGTTGGTGCGAACTTTGCGATTTCAACATTATCCAGCTTTTGCCGGTCAACGACACCGGCGCCGAAGCGAGCCCCTACAGCGCCCGGAGCGCGTTCGCCCTGAACCCCATCTTCATCAACATACAGGCCGTCCAGGGCTCGGGCGAATTCGAAGATGAAATCGAGGCCGCCAAGCAGAGATTCGACAGCCTCGAACAGCTCGACTATTACCAGATTTCCACCTGGAAACGCCAGATCCTCAAGAAGATCTTCGCAAGCCGCTACGACGCCCTCAAGAAGGACGACGCCCTTTCCTCCTGGATAGAGCAGAACCCGTGGGCCAAGGCCTACTGCGTCTACTGCATCCTCAAGGAACAGAACAACGAATCGAGCTGGAGGGACTGGAAAAAGTTCCAGAACCCGACCGCCAAGGACATCGATTCCCTCTGGAGCAAACACCACAAGGACGCGCTCTATCACGCCTGGATGCAGTACATCGCCGAGATGCAGTTCTCCGCCGCGGTGGCCGAAGTCTCCAAGATGGGCATCCGCATCAAGGGCGACATCCCGATCCTCATCAACGAGGACAGCGCGGACGCCTGGGCGAACCGCAACTACTTCTCCATGGACGACCGCGCGGGCGCCCCTCCCGACATGTTCAGCTACAGCGGCCAGAACTGGGGATTCCCCACCTACCGCTGGGACAACCTCGAGAAGGACGGCTTCAGCTGGTGGAAGATGCGCCTCCATCAGGCGAGCAAGTTCTACCACGCCTACCGAATCGACCACGTGCTCGGTTTCTTCCGCATCTGGTCGATCCCCGAACGCGAAGTCACCGGAATCCTCGGGAGATTCAACCCGAGCATTCCGCTTACCTGGGAAAGGCTTTCCGCCGCGGGATTCATACGCGAGACGCTCGAATACCTGCGCCGCCCGAACTACTCGGCCGACCAGCTCCGCGAATTTTTCGGGAACGAGACGGACAACATCATTTCCGTGTACTTCGAGAGCCTGCCGAACGAGGCGACCCGATTCGTGCTCAAGCCCGAATTCTATTCCGAAAGGGCGATTACCGGACTCGACGAGCCGCAGGCCATCAAGGACGCGCTCCTGAAGGTCTACTGGAACCGCATCTTCATTCCCACGGGCGACGAGAACACCTTCTACCCGTTCTGGTACTGGTACAACCAGCCGGTACTCTACACGCTCCCGCAGAACGAGCAGGAAAAGCTCAAGGAAATCATCCACCAGAACGAAGCCATTCAAGAGACGCTCTGGGAGCAGAACGCAACCAAGCTGCTCAGCGTACTCGCGAAGGAAACGGACATGCTCGTGTGCGCCGAAGACCTCGGTGCCGTACCGCACTGCGTTCCTACCGTACTCAAGAAGCTGAACATCCTTTCGCTCCGCATCGAACGCTGGGCCCGCAATTGGGACGAGCCGTACTCCCCCTATTACGAGATGGAACAGTACCCGCGCCTCTCCGTGTGCACCACGAGCTGCCACGACACCTCGAGCCTGCGCGGCCTCTGGAACGAACCGGATTTCGACAAGAACCTTTACTGGGGACATGCGCACTTCGCCGGCAACCCACCCGAAACGCTTACGCCTCCCACCGTGAGGAACATCCTCGCTCACGTATTCAGCAGCAACAGCCTGTTCTGCATCCTGCCCGTGCAGGATTACTTCGGCCTCTCCTCGACACTTTCCGAGGTCCCGCCCGAAGCAGAACGCGTGAACATCCCGGGAACCGTGGGCGGCAAGAACTGGACCTACCGCCTGCCGTGTACCGTGGAATCCCTGCTTGAGAACAAGAGCCTGAGCACCGAAATCCGCAAGCTCGTGGATACGCGCAAGCGTCGCCCGATGTGGAAAATCTAATTACAGTGAGAAATGTGTAATGTGAAATGAACAATGAACATTTTTTCACCTCACACTACACACCTCACACTACACATTGACTATGTTCGCTCCTGCCTGGGTCAAAGACGCTGTTTTCTACCAGATATTCCCTGACCGGTTCTGCCGTTCGGAGCGTTACAAGGCCGTAGGCAAGTTTGTGCCGTGGGACAGCAAGCCCACCCGTACGAACATGTTCGGCGGCAACCTCCGCGGTATTACAGACAAGTTAAAATACATACTGGACCTCGGTGCGAATGCCCTCTACCTCTGCCCGATTTTCAAGAGCAATTCCAACCACCGCTACCATACGGTGGACTACTTCG
>CAMJQW010000058.1 GCA_946408125.1 uncultured Fibrobacter sp. | reverse complement strand
CGATGGTGCCAATGTTGCAGTGCGGCTTGCTTCTGTCAAAATGTTCTTTTGCCATGATTCTATCTCCAATTAGTGAGAGCCCAGATCGGGAGTCGGACCCGAGACCTCTTCCTTACCAAGGAAGTGCTCTACCACTGAGCTACCTGGGCATAAGCCCTACGATGCCTTAGACACCGTAGGGCTGATTGTCGTGGGCCGTCGTGGTTTCGAACCACGGTAGGCGTAAGCCAACGGATTTACAGTCCGTCCCCTTTAACCACTCGGGCAACGACCCATTATGCAAGCCAAAGATAGGAATCGAACCTACGACCGGCTGATTACAAATCAGCTGCTCTACCAGCTGAGCTACTTTGGCAAGTGAGCCAAATTTAATAAGTTTTATGCCGTTTTGTCAATGAAAATCAAGCATTTAGCTAAAAAAAATCGTTTTTTTTTCGTTTTCTCAAAAAAAGACGTACACAAAACGGGCTGAGATTGTGAATAAGTTGTGAATAGAGCAAAAACCGGGGTCTTTACTTTTCAAACCACGCATCTTCCAGCGTATACGATCCGTCGAGAAATGCCGGACACATCATCGATTCCAGAAGGAGAGCCTCCTCCTCGACCGGATAGACCTCGTTCGACTTATACATAATATTATTTCCGTCGCAAGTGATATCGTACAGGCCTTCCTCCAGGCGGTAAGCACCACAAACCTGGGCGAGGGTTTCCGCATCCACCCCCGTATACGACTCGGTCGCGAAAGTGTATCCGTCCATCACGGTCGTCGTAAACATGGCCGTCTTATCCTCGAAAACGACGTTCATCACGACAGAAGCGCCATCCTGGTGGACCGTACAGGAAACGGCGTGGTCCCCGTCCGGCGAAACGATGTCCCCGCCATCGTCATCTTCACGCTCCTCGACATACATGTCGCAGTATTCCTTCATCGTGGCAATCGCCGATTCCATGCGCGCCGAACGCTCGGAAAGATCGATTCCCGCAACTTCGCCATGGGCCTTCACCTCGGAATCCGTGCAATTGACCGTCCCGCCGAGTTGATTGTACATCGCGCTAATCTCCTCGCACTGGTACTCCACCGTCGCCTCGAACATGCGACCCGTCGTGACCACCTCGTCGCGGAAGCTTGTCTTGGCGCCGAATTCGGCCTGCGAAAAAATGGAAATGTTCCCCATCTTGCCGAAATCCTGCGTAAACACCATCGTGACACGCGAATCGGTCGCATAGACATGGCAGGCGCCCGGAAAATCGGGATCGTTCACGGTCCTTTGGTACCGGACATCGCCATAGGCAGCGTCGCCCGACGAAGTAGAACTGTCCGTAGAACAGCCGCCAGCAAAAAAGGCGAACAGCAACGGCAAGAGAGCAAATTTTTGAAATTTCATATATCCTCCTAAAAATTCTTTCCTACAATATATATAACATTTTGTCCGAAAAAGGAAAAATTATGATTGCATACCACAGATACCAGGGTAAAAAAAGACGAGCCCGTAGGCAATAATTATATTTAGGGCATGGAAACCTGCACATTCAAGCATACCGCCCGCATCGAAGTGCGCTACGCGGAAACCGACCAGATGGGAATCGTCCACCACTCCGTTTACGCCGTGTGGTTCGAACAGGCACGCACCGAATACTTCCGCGAGGCTGGCGCAAGCTACGCCGACATGGAGGCCGAAGGGTTCGCAAGCCCCGTACTCGAGTTGAACGTGCAGTTCAAGGCGCCCACGCACTACGGCGAATTCGTGGATGTCGAAACGACGATGGTCCGCGAAGACAAATTGCGCATCCGCTTTTACTACAAGGCATTCGTGAACGGCAAGCTGTGCACCACGGGATCCACGCTCCACTGCATGACAAAGAACGGGCGCCCGTCACGCGAGCTGCCCGCCAGTTTTGCAAAGTTCGAATTCGTGAACGAGTAGATCATGGACCAACCGCTCGCTGAAAGACTCCGTCCGCAGAATTTGGACGAATTCCTTGGCCAGAACAAGATTCTGGGCGAGCAGAGTTTGTTGCGAAAGAGCCTCGAGAACGACAACGTGCCGAGCATGATTTTCTGGGGACCGCCGGGCTGCGGCAAGACTAGCCTCGCCCACGTAATCCGCCAGCATACCAAGAAAGCTTTTGTTGCGCTCTCGGCAGTCGCAAGCGGCGTGAAGGAAGTCAAGGAAGTCTTGGCCGACGCCCGCAAAATGAAATCGATGTTCCAGGACACGATCCTCTTCATCGACGAAATCCACCGTTTTAACAAGGGCCAGCAAGACGCCTTGCTCGGCGCCGTGGAAGACGGTACCGTGACGCTCATCGGCGCCACCACCGAGAACCCGGGATTCGAAGTCAACAGCGCACTCCTCAGCCGCTGCCAACTGATATTGTTTGCGCCGCTCAGCAAGGAAGACTTGCGCACTTTGATTTTTAGCGCATTGCGCGACCACCCGCGTGGATTGCAACTGAAAGATGTCGAAGTCGAGGATGCGGTTGTAGACAAGCTCATTGCGCAGTCCGATGGCGATGCCCGCTTCTTGCTGAACCAGATCGAATGGATCGGCAAGAACCTCGGCGACCGCAAGATCATCGACGAAAAGCTTCTCGAAGAGTTCCAGTACAAGAAGCCGCTGCGTTACGACAAGAGCGGTGAAGAGCATTACAACCTGATTTCCGCCCTGCACAAGTCCGTGCGCGGGTCCGATCCCGATGCCGCCCTCTACTGGCTGCACCGCATGCTGCAGGGCGGCGAAGACCCGCGGTTCATATTGCGCAGGCTCATGCGCATGAGTATGGAAGACATCGGCCTTGCCGACCCGAACGCACTCTTGCTTGCGACGGCCGCCCGCGAGGCCTATGACTTCATGGGAATTCCCGAAGGGCTCATCGCCCTCGACGAACTCGCAGTGTACCTCTCGCTCGCACCCAAGAGCAACAGCCTCGAACTTGCGGGCATGAAGGCCGACCAAATCGTGAAGCAGACCGGGACGCTCCCCGTACCGCGCGCTTTCCGCAATTCCGTGACGAAGGTCGGCGAAAAACTCGGTTACGGAAACGACTACCAGTACGATCATGACAGCCCAGGCGCCTACTCCGCACAGGAGCACCTGCCAAAAGCACTCGAAGGCACCGAGATTTACCAGCCCAAGCCCTACGGAAAAGAAAAAGCCCTGGGCGAACGCCTCGCGCAACTCAAGCAGATTAAAAAAGAGCGCAACGGGAAATAAAAAAGGCGGGACATTCCCGCCATTTTTTTTAGAACTGTTCCAGAATCTTGATGCGTTCCGGAGTGTCCGGGTGCGTACAGAACATGATGTTCGCCTTGGCCACCCAGCCCGAGAGTTTCATGTTGTTGTCGAATTCCTCGTCGGGATGAATGATATAGAGCTGCGCGACGTCGTTACGCTGCACGTCGGCAAGCCCAGGCGCTTCGGAAATCTTCTTGAGCGCAGAGGCAAGCGCAAGCGGGTCGCCACAGAGCTCGGCAGCGCCCGCATCGGCCACGTATTCACGCTTGCGCGATATGGCGAGGCGCGTCATGAAGCTGAAGAAATAGCCGATGGAACTCCATATGATCAAGGCAATCAGGAGGATCATGATTTCCAATATGATGGCTCCTCCACCGCCCTTGTTGTTCCTTCGGCTAGAAGAACGTCGCGAACCGCGGAGCAGGGCCCCGAGCATCCTCATGGACATGGACTGGATGGCTGCAAAAATCCCGACGAACACGATGCACACCACCATCAAACGCGTGTCGCGGTTCTTGATGTGCGTAAGTTCGTGACCCACGACCGCCGAAAGTTCCGCATCGTTGAGCTTGTCGATAAGCCCCGTCGTGAGCGTGATGGTGAACGACGGGATATCGATACCGCTCGCGTAGGCATTCAAGTTCGAATCCTCGACGATATTGATCTGCGGCATCTCGATGCCGCCTGCGATGCAGAGGTTCTCGACAATGTTATAAACGCGCACGTTCTCCTTGCGTTCGAGCGGCTTGGCGTGCGTGATATGGCGAATGATGGACGTGTTCGTGCAATACGCGATGATGAACCAGAGCCCCGTCATCGTAAGCGTGAAGGGCATGGCATCCTTGAAGTAATGCCAGATGATATCCCAGTGGAACTTGGTCGCCTGAAGTCCCGGCGGGCAAACACCATCCCAGCAGAACCACCCGATAAAATCAAGGGTCATTATGGCGAGGAGCACCATCCCGAGAAGGATTACGGGAAATAAACACAACAGGATAACGCTGTTGCGGTTATTCCTCCATATCTGGGTCTGGATACCGACGTATTTCATGAGGGAAGACTAGAACTTCACCTCGGGGGCCTTGTTGAGCGCATCGCGGCTTTCGGTCGCCTCGTACATGGGCGCACGCTTGAAGCCAAACATCCCGGCGATGATGTTGCTCGGGAATACTTCGCAGGCGTTGTTGAACTCGCGGGTAGCGGAGTTGAAGAAGCGGCGGGCGGCAGAGAGCTTGTTCTCGATATCGGCAAGTTCGTTCTGCAGCTGCAAGAAGTTCTCGTTCGCCTTGAGTTCCGGGTAGGCTTCGAGAGAAACGCGGAGACCGGCGAGCGCACCGGAAAGGGCCTTGTCGGCGGCGACCTTCTCGTCGACCGTGGTGGCGTTCATCGCGGCGGCACGGGCGGCAGTCACTTTCTCAAGCGTTTCCTTTTCGTGCGTGGCATAGCCCTTGATGGTATTCACGAGCTGCGGCACCAAGTCGTAGCGCTGCTTGAGCTGCACGTCGATGTTCGCGAAAGCGTTCTCGCGGTTGTTGCGGAGCTTCACCAAACCGTTGTACATCGATGCTACGGCAACGATAACGATTACGGCGACAATCCCAATGACAATAAGAGCGTTCATGTTGTTCTCCTCCTCGGTTAAAAACTAACGCTTGCCCTCGCGCTTGTAGCGCTCGATGCATTCCTGATAAAAGTCGAATGTCTGCTTGGCAATAGATTTCCAGCTGAACACGTCAATAGCGCGCTTACGGCTCACCTCGCCCATCTTTTTGGCAAGTTCCGGGTCGGCAAGCACCGTATTTAGCTTATTCGCAAAATCGGTCTGGAAAGCCTTCGGATCCGCAGGGTCGAAGTCCGTCTCGGAAACGTGCTTCAGCGGCACCAGGAATCCAGTCTCGCCATCCACGATGATTTCGGGAATGCCACCCACCGCGGAACCCACTACCGGGGTACCGCAGCTCATCGCTTCGAGGTTAATGATGCCGAACGGCTCATAGAGCGAAGGCGTGGCAAATACGGTCGCATGGCTGTACAGCACGCGCAGTTCCTCGTGCGGAACGGGTTCCTGAATCCATACCACGCCATCGCGCGTCTTCTGCACATCCTCGATGAGCGCCTTGCATTCATCGGCGAGCTCTATCGTATCGGGCGCACCCGCACAGAGCACCACCTGGGCGTTCTTGTCGATTTGCGGAATCGCCTGGATCAGCTGACTGATTCCCTTCTGGCGCGTAATGCGGCCCACGAACAGCACGTACGGGCGCTTCGGGTCCACGCCCCACTTGGTGAGAATTCCTTCGTTGAAAGTCGGGGCGTAAAAATCCGGATCGATACCGTTGTAGATGACCTTCACGCGGTCCTCGGGCACGCCGTAAAGCTTCATCACGTCACGCTTCATACCCTCGCTCACCGCAATAACGCCATCGGCGGCCTCGTAGGCGGTACGTTCAATCCAGCAGCTCATGGCATAGCCGCCGTCACCGAGCTGTTCCGCCTTCCACGGGCGGTGCGGTTCCAGCGAATGCGTCGTGAGGATGAGCGGGCATTGCAGAAGCCTGCTCGCGAGCACGCCGCCGAAATGGCTGTACCAGGTATGGCAATGTATCACGTCGATATCCTTGAGGGCGGCGGCCCACTGGATATTGATATCGAGCGGCTTGAAAATCTTCTGGAAACGGTCGTCTTCAGGATTCAGGGCGAGCTTGCGCGAAAAGCCGAGGGCCCGGATGTTGTCTTCGTCGACATCCTGACTTCCGAAACAGCGTGCCTCGACATGGCAAAGCTTCGCAAGTTCCTGCGTCAGGAACTTCACATGAATGCCCGCACCGCCATAAATTTCCGGCGGGAATTCGTTGGTAAGAATAGCAGCGTTCATAATGAAACCTATATCTACCCTAAATAAGTGTTGACAAATCTTTTCTGGTATTCCGGATCTTCATGCGCCCAGTGCTTTTCTTCGAGCGCCTGGTATTGCCAATTGATGGCCTGCATATAGCGTTCCGGCGTGCAGAGGTTATTGAAAATGGCATCGAGGTCTTCGACCGTCGCATTGACGCCGACCAACTGTTCCTTCGGTGCGTAGCTGTAGGGGCTGTTCGCGAAGTCGCTTCCAATAAAGACGGAGCCTAGTGCGGCAGCTTCCTTAAGCTTCAAGTCGCTCTTGGCCATATTGAAGGTATTGTTCGCGAGAGGCGCCAAGAAGAAGTCGGGCTTGTAGCTTGCCACCGTAGATGCAAACGGCAAGAAATAAGTATAGGGAATCTTCGTGAATTTTCCTTCGAGATCCTTGAGGAAATCCGGCTCCCCAAAAATGTAGAAGTCGATGCTGCCATCGGCGATATGCTTGCGGATCCACGGAATCCAGGGGCCTTCAAGGTCTCCCTTGATACCATCCGCAAAATGGCCCGAACTGCCCGCATACATCACCTTCGGAACGCCCGTGAACGCAGAGCTCCTTTTGGTCCGTCCAAAAAGCGATTTAGAAATTCCGTTCGGCATGACAACCGCGTTTACACCGAGATCGGCCTTGACACGGTTGGCGAGGTATCGTGTGGAACAGACCACGGTATCAAAAACGGGCAGCACCTGTTTGAGGCTCGCAAGCATCTTCTGATCGTGGTTTTCGATGTGCTCCGCATAATGGGCAATAATCGGAGGGAGTTCCCACAGGAGGTCATCCATATCGGTCACCAGCTTGAAGCCGCATTCCTTTTTAAGCTTGGAATAATACAATGCTATCTGGGCACGTCCCGGCGCCGTCGGTTTTTGCAAAACAACGGCCTGGGTCTGTTTTAGCGCTTCCTTGTTCGTGCAGATAATTTGCGTAATCGAAGGCGTAACATTGTACGCCTTGTTCCCGATAAGCTGAAGAAAGGGCACCACGCAACGCACCCAATCGGGTTGGGCCATATCGTATGGATGTATGATAACTTGCGACCTGTTCATAAACTCAACGATAGCAAAAAATATATATTTATTTGCATGAGTCTTTTGCTAGCCATTCTCTTTTTTGCGATGTTCATCGGCGCCGCCGTGCGCAAAAGCTTTTCGTATGGCCGAATCGATTATGATTTCTACGAGCACCCCGTACAGTACATAATCATCTTATTGTTCTTCCTGGGAATGGCTGTACTCAGCTCCTATGTCTTCCTGGTCGACATGGACATCATCAAATAGCGGAGATTCTCCACCTCACACAAATACGACTTCGTTGCCGACGCGCGGGGATTCCGCGCGGTTCGGGAGGCCACTCTCGGTGTCGGCGTAGCCGATGGCAACGGAGGCGTACACGCGCTCGTCTTCCTTGAGTCCGAGGGTGCGCAAGTATTCGAGAAGCGTCGGGTCCTCGTTCAGCCACTTGAGCTGGTTGATGTAGCAGCTGCCGAGGTCAAGCTCGTTCGCCGCAAGCATCATGTTTTCGACAGCGCAGGCCACATCAGCCATGTTGTTGCCGTATTCCTTCCTGTTCGCGACCACAATCAGCACGGGCGCCGTATAGCAGAACGAGTAGTTCCCCTTACGCGAAAGCGTGATGGAATTCTTGAGGCTCTTGTACAGGTCTTCGCGAAGTTCCATCGCGGCAAAGGCTGACTGCACCAATTCCTTGAGCTTCGCAATCACCGCAGCGTCCGAAATCACGAAGAAGTGGTTTGTCTGCGCATTGCCGCCGGTGGGGCCGAATTGCCCCGCCTCGACAACCTGCTTCAACTTCTCGAGTTCGACAGGCTGTGCCTTGAACTTGCGGGTACTGCGACGTGTGCGTATTGCTTCAAGAGTATTCATAACATACCTTCAACTGGATCCTTCGACTTCGTGCTTCGCACTCCGCTCAGGATGACACTTGCGTGTCACTTATCCAGCGGCATCACTAGGATACGGGATTTCCGCTTCTGGTTGTAGTGGTCGCGCTTGCTCTTCGGCAAATCCTCGACCGTACCATCCTCGAATCCGAAGTGGTAGAACCAGTCAAGAGCCTGCGTGGTGAGCAGGAACAATTTCTTGTAGCCCTTCATGCGGCCGACAGAAATGAGGTGACGCACGATGGCATCGCCGATGCCCGACTTGCGGTAGTTCGCGCCCACCGCGATGCCCGCGACTTCGGCCATCCCGTCTTCAAATTCGTGCAACGCACCGCAACCGTGAATGCTGTTGTCGATGCTGTACACCACGTAGTCCTTGAGCTTTTCGGAAATGCTTTCCTGCGTACGCGGCACGAGGTAGCCCTTCGCGATGTAGTCCTGCATGATCCGGAGGATATCCGGAATATCTTCGATGTTCGCGGGCCGGATACTCGAGTACTGGTTCGCGTACACCATGGTACCGTCACCGCGTGCGCTGAAGACTTCCTGCAGCACGCTACCCTGGAATTCACCGCTCAGCAGGTGAACGCGGTTCGCGCCCGCCTCGCATGCCCGGATGGCATTCATCAGGTAGTCCATCTGCGCAAAGTCGAGCTGGTCGGAATTGAGTTCCAGGAGTTCCTTCGCCTGGTCCACATCCAATGCCGAAATCACGCCCGAGTCCGTCGGCTCCAGGTACTTCGTGTTTTTGCCGGTCACGAGGCCTTCGAGCTTGATACCGTTCTCGTTACCGATGAAGAAAAGCTTCCCGACTTTCATGTACTTGCAGATTTCGGTCGCAAGCTCGGTAGAACTAATATTATAGGCATGCCCGAGCTTGTTCCAGCCGATAGGCGGAATGATAGGCACGAACTTCTCGTTCAAAAGCTGTTCGAGGATATCCCTCTGGATACGCTCGATCTTGCCGGTGCGCATGTAGTCGACACCGCCAATCACGCCGAGGCTCCGGGCCAGCACCCAGTTGCCCTGGATACCGCTGAGGCCGCTCGCCGTAAGGTGGCTCATGATGCGCTGGGCAACACCCAGAGACGCCTGCTCGATATGCGGCAGGGCTTCTTCGCTCGTAAGGCGCACGCCGCCCTCGAACTTGCTTTCAAGTTCCCAGGCTTTCAACTGCGCGTCGATGCTGTTTCGCGTACCCGGCACGATAATAATGCGGATACCCGCCTTGTGCAACAGGGCGATATCCCGCATGAGCACGGGGAACAGCGGATGGTCCATCAGGCCGTCGTCAATCTTCAACACGAACAGCTGGCCCTTGAACCGGTCCATATAGCCGAACACTTCCCGGATGAATCCGGCAACTTCGAAGTGCTGGGAATAGAAATCGGACGCAGTGTTATTCATGGCCATAAACATAAAAAAACACGGCCCCGTCAAGGGCCGCGTCCGCAAATTTTAGCCTTTTCAGGCCTGCAATTTCGCGTTACTTCTTCGTGGCGGCACTATCCGCAGGAGCGGCAGGCACCACGGCGGTACTGTCGATCACCGGATTCTCGGCATAGACCTTCAAAAGCTCCACCTCGAACACGAGCAGGGCGTTCGCGGGGATAAGGGGCGGAACGCCAGCCTCGCCGTAGGCGAGCGCGCTCGGAATCCAGGCCTTCACCTTCATGCCTTCCTTCATGGTCATCAGGAGGTCCTGCCATCCCTCGATGACAGCACTCACCGGGAACTCGAGCGGTTCGCCGCGCTTGACGCTGTTGTCGAACTCGGTACCGTCGAGCAGGGAACCCACGTAATGGACCTTGACCTTGTCGCCCATCTTGGGGGAAATTCCCGTAGTATCCTTCAAAATCTTGTACTGCACGCCCTTCGGGGTCGTCTTGACCGTCGAATCCGTGATGTTCTTCGCGAGGAACTGGGCCTGTTCGTCAAGCGCCTTCTTGGCGATAGCCGCGGCCTCGTCGTCCTTCTTCTTCTGCATCTGCAGCAAGAGGTCCTGCAGCGCGAGCTCGGATGCGGAATCCGTCATGAGCACCTTGCGCGTCGAATCCGTCTCGTCCAGGATGGCGGACATCAGCACGTCCATCTTGAGGGGAACGTTCACGTTCGCGATAGCCTTGCCGAGATCCATGCCGAGCGCGTAGCTGTAGCGGTCGATGGCGCTGTCGAGCACGACCTTCTGCTCCTGCGGGGCGGGCGCGGCAGGCGCGGTTTCCGGAGCGGCGTTCTTGCTACCCCCGCACGCAAGGAGAATGGCGCACGGGAGGAGGGCGGAATAGCGGAAAATAGACTTCATTTTGATCCTCTTATACCTCGTTTGAGATGCTTTCGCACCAAATTAGAAAAATAACCAAGAGGCCGTTACCCCCGCCCCGAGGCAAAATATTTAAAAAAAGGGAACATTACGAGAACACTTTCTACTTTCGGGATTTCTCGATTTTTACACAAATCGGGCCCAAATCGGGATCCGACGGCTTTCCCAAAATGGCCAAATTTGCTCAAAAAACGCAATTTTTGCACTCATAAGTCCTTGATTGTGAGGGACTTCACAAAAAATTTCCCATTTTCTTGGGAACACCCCAACCCCTTTGATTTTTCTGTAAATATTTATAAATTTATACACAGAAAGAAGGAAGAACCAACATGACTAACCGCTTTGAACATTTTTTCGTATCCGCTACGGCGAACAAAAAACAGTTCGACGCATCGGTGTGCAATGTGAAGGATGCGCTCGAAGTCGCCATGCGCAAGGACGCTCCTATCTACCGCATGAACGGCAAGCCGGTCACCACCGGATGGCTGCGCGGGTCCCTCTCCTACCCCTGGGCAATCGTCTGCATCGTCATCCCGGCGGTGCTAAACATGATGATGTAAATAAAAATCCACATTTTTCTCAAGGCGGTCGTGCTTCAGGCACGGCCTTTCTTTGTCTGGGGCTCTTTACTATCTTTGTCGGCGTAAAACAGCGCGACCCGCGCACCGGAGACCTTATGGCAGCACTCATCCTCGACGGCAAGGCACTCGCCAAGACCACTGAAGAAGAACTCAGCGCCCGCGTGGCGAAGCTCAAGGAAAAGACGGGCAAGACCCCCATCCTCGCGACAATACTCGTGGGCGACGACCCGGCCAGCGCCACCTACGTGAAAATGAAGGGCAACGCATGCGCCCGCGTGGGCATGGAAAGCATCCGCGTGGTGCTCCCCAAGAACACCACCACCGAGGAACTGCTCAACAAGATCCAGGAATTGAACGAGAACCGCGACGTGCACGGCATATTGCTGCAGCACCCGGTCCCGCGCCACATCGACGAACGTGCCGCCTTCGAGGCCATCGACGCCCGCAAGGACGTGGACGG
>CAMJQW010000057.1 GCA_946408125.1 uncultured Fibrobacter sp. | reverse complement strand
CCGCTCGGGATGTGGTTCTTCATGCCGATGGTCACCACGCCGTGACCGGTAACGGGATCGTCCCAGCCCAGCACCTTCACCATGACGGTCGCGACGATAATCGCGATGAGCGAGCCGGGCACCTTCGTGGTGATCTTCGGCCACAGGATGCACACGGCGAGGGCAACGAGCCCCACGATTACCGCATACATGTTCACGGTATCAAAAGACGATGCATAGAGCTTGATCTTGCCGATAGCATCGGCCGGGTCCTTCGCGAGGAAGCGCAGCCCGAAGAAGTTCGGGACCTGGCCGAGCGCGATGATGATGGCGATACCCGCGGTAAAGCCCACGGTTACCGGGTACGGGATGAACTTGATGATGGCACCGAACTTCGCGATGCCGAAGATAATGAGCAGAATGCCCGCGAGGAGCGTCGCGGAAGCGAGACCGTCGTAGCCGTACTGGCTCACGATACCGTAAACGATCACGATGAAGGCGCCCGTGGGCCCGCCAATCTGGAAGCGGCTACCGCCCAGCAGGGAAATCGCGAAACCCGCGATAATCGCGGTGTAGAGGCCCTGTTCGGGGCCGACGCCCGAGGCGATGGCAAAAGCGATGGCGAGCGGGAGCGCGAGGATGCCCACGATAAGACCCGACATCAGGTCGCTCACGAAGTTTTTCTTGGTATAGCCCCTACGGACCGTACGGAACAGTTCGGGGGTAATTGTCGTCTTTACGCCTGCGAGGAAACTCTTGACGGATTCCTTGGCATGGATATTGGTCATCGGCACTCCGTTCTTGTAGAACGGCGCCAAATTTAGGAAAATTTACATTCCCTGTTAAGGGGAAATAGGAAAAAAGTAATGAGCCGTGAACTGCGAGCGAAGGGCTACAGGAGACCCTTCTTCGCGGAGCGCATCAGGTTCTTCACCTGCTTGGAGGTCAGCTGGGGAACGTCGGCGTCGCGTTCGCGGCGGGACTTGGGAGCGCATTCCTCGCAATAGTACTTGACGACCGTCCCGAAGCTCGCGGCACCGTCGCCCATATCGGTCTGGCGCGTACGGTAAGAACGGACGAGGGCCTCCTTGTGGCACTTGTCACAGACGCCCATCTTGGGGGCGGCAGCCTCGTGGCGCTTCTTCTTGTCGCCGTTCTTGTCGCTATCCATCGCCCAAGCTCTTGCGCTTGCGGCATTCTTCGATGCAAAATGGTCATCAAACAAGCTCATAATGGTACCTTCCCTTTTTTATTTCATCGTCTCTAATATACAATCTTGTAAAAAAAGCGACAGCAACGTGAGGCACAAAGAGGTCGGTTTTGCGTCTTCCGAATACAGGCTACGGGCGAATTTGCCCCTTTCGGCCTGCAATTCCTTGAAATTCTCGGCATGGGCGGCAAAATCCAGGACCTGGACGCGCTCCGGAGCCTTCTGCGCCTGCGCACGGATAAAGTCATCGAGGGCCTGCACCTGCCCGTCTATTTCGGGAAGCAGGTCCTTGGGGATGGTGACGAGGTCCAGGTAGGACTGGGTCTTCTTGAGGATCTCGTCCACGAGCGCCCCGTAGTTCGAAGTCACCTTCGAGGCGTCGCCGCCCTCGCGCTTCATCTCGGAGAGGCCAAGCCCGAGCACAATGCGACCCGCTTGCTTACCTATAATATCCGAAGATGCTCGGGCGAGCAACTGGGAAAGCGAGGGCAGCACCGGAGCGTTCACGGAAAACTGCATCGGGCGGTTGGGCCTGCGGCAAAGGAGCATTTCGACACAACGCGCAGCGGCTTCGCCCTGCGACCCAAACAGTTCGTCCCCTATGATAAGTATCCTGTTTTCCACGTCAATAATCTACTCTTTATTGTCGGGTTTGACCACCTTTATGACCCAATAATCGCCTTTTTTTTCGCGAAACACGACCTTGTTGCCGTCGGCGACCAGGCTGCCCGGAACATTCTCGATGGGAGCCCCCTCGTCAAGCCAGATTTCAAGCTCCTTCCCGCGCGGGTAACCCGCCATCACGAGCCTAGAGCGGACCGCGTTGCGGGGACAGATGACGCCCCGGAGGTCCAGCAGGCGCGGAAGCGTGCCCGACAGCGGTTCGGGAAGCGGTCTCGACGCGAGGGATTCGCAGAATTCGGCAATCTCCGTGGCATGGATTTCGGGCTTTTCGAGCCACATTTCCAGCGGGGCATCCCCGGCATGTGCAAGCAGGACGCGGGACAGGGCCTCGCCCGGAGGAACGACCTCCCCCGAGCACCTGCGGAACCATTCCGCACAGGCGTACGAGACCAAATCCTTCAGGGCGGACCCGAAAGTTTCCTTGCCGCTGTTGGCTTCGATCCATTTTGCAATAGGGGACTTGTCCATCGTAGCGAATACTCTCCCGGAAAACTATAATCTAGTTACATATTTGCCCAAAAACGTCAAAAAAAGGTGTTTTTTCCCTAAAAAAAGGACAATTTTATTTTTCACACATTTTTACGCAAAAAACATAGCAAAGTCTGCCAATGGTTTCTATATTTGGCCCCAAGCATTCAATTATGCAAAGGTTTTTGAAAGGATGAGTACTGTACTTCTCTACGCGATGTTCGTAGTCTATTGTATCGCCGGTGTGGGATTGGTGATTTACGGTTTTAGCTGCTACTACAGCATATACCTATTCCTCAAGAACAGCCGCCGCACCCGTCTATCCGACCGCAAGCGCATTCTGCAATTCTACCGCGAACACTCCATTTCCGATCTCCCGCAAGTTACTACCCAGCTTCCTGTCTTCAACGAAGCCAACTGTGTCGAACGACTCCTCGAGGCCGTCTGCGCCATCGACTACCCGAAGGACAAGCACGAGATCCAGGTCCTGGACGACTCCACCGACGAATGCTACGAAGTGGCGAAGAAGAAGGTTGAAGAACTCGCCGCCCGCGGTTACGACATCAAGCTCATCCACCGCACGAACCGTTCCGAATTCAAGGCCGGCGCCCTCAAGGAAGCCATGGCCGTCGCAAAGGGCGACTTCCTCGCGATTTTCGATGCAGACTTCGTCCCCGAGAAGGACTTCCTCCTCAAGACGATCCCCTACCTGGTGATGGACGAACAGATTGGTCTGGTCCAGGGCCGCTGGGGCCACTTGAACCGCACCGAATCCGGTCTTACGCTCGCCCAGTCCATCGGTATCGACGGACACTTCGTGGTGGAACAGTCCGCACGTAGCTGGGGCAAGCTGTTCATGAACTTCAACGGTACCGCCGGCGTCTGGCGCAAGCAGGCCATATACGGCGGCGGCGGGTGGGAAGGCGACACCCTGACAGAAGATATGGACCTCTCCTACCGCAGCCAGCTCGCCGGCTGGAAGATGAAGTTCGTCTTCGACGTGATCGTTCCCGCCGAACTCCCGAACGACATCAACGCGTTCAAGGCACAGCAGTTCCGCTGGGCAAAAGGCTCCATTCAGACGGCCATCAAGATCCTGCCGCGCGTGCTCAAGGCCGATGTCCCGTTCCGCGTAAAGATTGGCGCCATCCTCCATACGACGCACTACTCGATTCACCCCTGCATGCTCTTTACCGCCCTCTGCGCATGGCCGCTGCTCGCATTCTTCGAACCGGTCGCGCACCTGCCGACGTGGATCTACACCGTCGGGTTCAGCTTTATCTTCCTCGCCGCAATCGCTCCTTCCGTGCTTTACTTTGTCGCCCAGCGTTGCTCCGGCTACACCGGCTGGAAGATCCGCCTCCTGAGCCTCCCCATCCTGATGGCGCTCGGCGTAGGCATCGCGGTGAGCAACTCCCGTGCCGTGTTCTCCGCAGTCCTCGGAACCAAGGGCAGCTTCGTCCGCACCCCGAAGAGCGGCGGCTCCAAGAAGAAGGCCAAGAGCCACTACGCTCAGAAGTTCCCGTGGCAGGCCATTCTCGAGCTCGGCGTGGGCGTCTACTGCATCTTCGGTCTTTTGGAATACATCGGCGCCCAGAAGTTCATCATCGGCCCGTTCCTCGCGCTCTACGCGGTCGGGTTCCTCTCTGTGGGCGTGCTTAGCTTCATGCACTTCATCAGCAACCTCTTCGAAATCCACAAGGTCCGCAAGGAACACGGAAACGTCGAGGCCCAGGAAGCCTAGGATTCCTAAAAACGATTTTCAAGACGTCCGCCGAAGCGGACGTTTTTTGTTGTCTCGTGGAGCGTGCGCAGGAGTTCCGCGGACTCGCTCCAATACGATTCCACGTAATGCGCATAAACTTTCCTGTAGGCGGCATAGCCCAGCATGACCGCGAGTGCCAGTACGGACGCGCAGGCGATGGCTACCATCATTTCCACGAGCGTAAAGCCAGCCTTCACCTGCACCGGACTATCCTCCTGAAGCGCTGCAGGCTGTCGCCGGTTTCCGCGTAGTAAAGATGCCCACCGGAGATGGCGCGGCGGAGCGAGGGCGGAAGCGGAGACATGCGGAGCGTGTCGCCGCACGGTGGCGCTTCTACAATCAGGGATTCCATGCGCGCCACCGCCTGCGTCGCGGACTGCACGCGGGTACGTTCCGCGGCGGCAAGGCGCACGAAGGCGTCTGCACCGCAGGCGAGCGCCGCAAGGCCGATGGAGAATACCGCGACCGCGACGCAGACTTCCGACAACGTGAAGCCGCGCCTGCCCGAGATGCATACCGGATGAAGGAAGTTCACCGCGCCACCCTCCTTTCGAATACGACCTTGCGTCCGTCCAGGAACGACGGCATCACGGAATCGTCCGCAAGGATGTTTCCGGGCAGGGCGGCGCGGAGTCCCGAGAAGCGTACGCCGGTGGCGACGTTCACCTCGGTCCCGTTCTGCCCGAGTGCCACCGCCATGCTCGGGTAGTCGGCGACGGCACTCCCGCGGAGCGCAACCTCGCGGCGGGCGCTAACGATTCCGCGAAAGTGGACCGCACCGGAAATTTCCGCACGCTCGCCCGCCGCGATTTCCAGGAATGCGATGCGCACGCGCCCCTTCACCGTCACGTTCCCCGCCGCATAAATCCGCAGCGTATCGTACGCGGTCTCTCCCTCCACCACGACATCGCCCGAGACGACCGCGTTCAGCGACGGGACGCGCCCTGCAAGCGCAAGTCGGAGGTCGCCGTCACGCACCTGCAGGTAAGCGCTTACCGGCGCATCGGAAAAGCGACGGTTGCCGGAATAGCCCCGAAGCGCCGGATTCCGGAGGAGGGTTTCACGGAGCGAACTGCGGTACGCTTCCATTCCCGTTGCCCATTCCCTGTAATCGAGCCTTTCAAGCTTCGACACCGTCGTGACGCAAACCTCGAGCGTGGAATCGGGTGATGCGCAGAGCCGCCCGTAGGGGCCCAGCGCCGACTCGCTGACAGGCGGAAGGCCGGGAATAGCGGAATGCGGGAATCCCTCGAGATGCAGGAGCAGGCTAGACTCCGCATCGTACACCTCCTGCACTTCGCGGGCCACGCGCACCGCACGGCGGCGGACGCTCCCCGGCAATTCAAGAAGCGCCATGAACAGGAGCGTAAGCGCAAGCAATACGCCAAGCGTCAAAGTCATGATGTAACCTTCCCTACCGCAACGCATGAGCATCTCCCGGATGATTCCCGTTAAGCAGTTCCAGCGGCGAGCCGTTGCAGACGAGCCGCACCCGGTCGCGCCCGATGGAGACGACCGCATACGCGCCCACCGAGTCGCCGATGCCGAGCCACCGGATTTCGCCGCCCGCCTCCCGCGCCTGCGCAAGCTTTCCGTCGATCGTACCTTGGATGGATATGGCGGGCGGAGAGCAGGGCGGCGCGCTTTCCATCGCCGCGCTTTCCATAACCGCGCGATTCTTGTTTGGGATGCCCGCGCCCGGGATGCCCGCGCGTTTCATAATCCATGCGCCATCGCCGGGAACGGCCCGCGGAGGGGTTTCAAGCTCCGGAGCCGTATCCGCCATACATTCCTCGCAACCATGCGCACCCGCGTTGCCCGGCGCATCTGCAAGCTGCGCGGCTTTCCATGCGCCGAGCAAAGCGATGCATGCCAGAAGGAGTATCCGCACCGGAGTAAAGCGGGCTTTCGCACCCGCGGAACCAACATCAAAAAGGTCCAGTCCCTTCCAGAACGGGTCGCGCGCCGCTACGGCGAAAAGCGCGAACGTCGCATCGGGAACAAACCGCGTGGCAAATGTATCCGCATAGCACCCCGCACGGGATTCCGCGCGCGAGAAGAGCGGGTCCTTTTCGAGGAACGTGTCGAAGCGTTCCAGGCGTTCTTCGACAAGCGCGGCAGAATTCCCGCCGTAGCCGTTCTCTTCGGACCAGTGGCACAGGCGGCCTTCCATGAACACGAGGATGTACAGCACTCCGTCGACAACGGCCGCGAATCGCATGTTGCCGCCGCAATCGCACGAACGGATTTCTTTGTCGGCAAGCGTGTAGAGGCCGACGGATTCAGGCAGGGCGCGCCCGCGAGATTTCCGCCCGCGAGATTGCTTTCCGCGAGAATCCCGCTCGCCCGATTCACGCGCGGCGTCCGGGACGGCCACCAGATAGCGATGCCTGCGCCCGTCCGCCGCATTGAACGAAATCATCTTCCAGAACACCGGGCGGCACTGCATTTCCGGAAAGTCCTGCGCAAACGACGACTCGAGCGATTCATGCGAAACCTCGCCCTCGAAATCCGTCACCACTTCCCAAGTGAACATCCGCGCCCGCACCGCGCGGGCACGCCCCATGCGCCATCCCGCCATGCTACTTCACCTCCGGAGTGATGAATACGGCAAGTTCACTCTCGTCCTCTTCTTCGCTCACGTAACTGAAGAGGCGGCCAAGCAGCGGGATGCTCCCGAGGAAGGGAACCGCGCTGCGGACTTGCGACTTGTTCTTGCGCCGGAGCCCGCCCAGGCAAAGCGTTTCGCCATTCTTGAGCACCACCGTCGTCTTGAGGTTTCGCGTGCTGATGTCGCGCGGCCCGTCGCCGGAGCTGCGCCCCGCCGTCTTGATTTCGGGCGACACTTCCAGCGTGATGCTTCCCGAGCGCGTGACCGAGGGAGTCAATTCGAGCGAAATTCCGTCGTTGAAACTCCGGTAATCCGTGATGGGATAGCCGTCGGCGGAAACTTGGCTCACCAGGTAATACACCGTGTTCGTCACGTTGAGTTCCGCCTTGTTGCCGTTGAGCGTCGTGAGCCGCGGGCGCGCAAGCACTTCCGCCATGTCGTTCTCCTCGAGACTCGCAAGTTCCATCTCGAATCGGTCCGGGAGGATTCCCACCTTGCCGAACGCACCCGATGCCGAGACATCCTTTCCCAGGAAATCGTAGAACCCGCGGAGCCCGATATCGTTCTGGCCCGTCTTGCGCGTCGCACCGCTATGAAGTCCAAGCTCGAAAGCCTTTCCGCGTTTAAGTTCTACAATGATACAAGACAACGTTACCTGTAATGCAGGGACATCTACGAGAACGAGCACCGATTCGGCGACGGCGACTTCCGCCTGCGGGCCCGCCAAAAGCAACGCATTCTGTTCCTTGACCTCGGATACGACGAGGTTCCCTTCGGGAACGAATTTCGAAAGCTGCGCCATCGCCTTCTCGGGATGGATATGCCGGAGCGGGTAAAGCCGCGTCGTCGACAGGGCATTTTTCGCCCCTCGCTCGGCTACAAACAAATTAATTGAATCCAGGACATAGACGTAGCGGCTTCCCCTGAATATGTTCTCGAGCAAACCGTCAAGCGCGATTCCCTCGAAATGAAGCCGCACCGTCTCCTGCACGTCCCCGTACAGCGCGAGATTGAGGCCCGCGATTCTCGAAAGCTCGCGCAGCACGTCCGCGAGGGGTGCCGAGTCGAGATCCACCGCATAGGAATCGCCGTCCCGCGATATGTCGGGCGGCACCGGGCCCTGCGCGGAACTCTCCTGCGCCGACAAACCCGGAACCGCCTCCCGCTTCGGCTCCACCCGGAGGCAACCCGCCTCGCGCCGCACGCGGAACCCCTGCGAATCCATAATCTGCCTGAAGGCGACCTCGGCGCTCAAGCCCCGCAGGGTTCCCGAGACCTTCCCGGAGACGCCGGGCGCGGGCAAGATGTTCAATCCCGTATTGGCCGAATATTCGCGTATGAATTCCAGCACGTCCTTGTCGCGCACGGATACGCTTACCAATGAATCCTTTTCCGCGAAGTAATTCTCCCCGCGGTCATATGCCCGCCGGATATGGAAAACATTCCCCTCCTCCACCACCTGGAGGCCCATGGAGGCGCATAGGGCCGAAAGCCCCTCGAGCACCCCCACGCCATCGAGATGAAACGTCACGCGCTCATCGATGCCTCGGTCCACCAGGATGGGCGTATCGTAGGCCAGCGAGAGCGAACGCGCCACCTCGCCAATCGGCGTATCCACAAAATCGAAAGTCGCCGCATCCAGACGCAAAGCGGCCAAAAGGATTATCCAGAATTTTTTCGGAGGCATTCGCCACCCCAGAGTAAGCATTTCCGCAAAGCGGCCCCTGCCCGGGATGTAGAAAAGGGCGGAATATCACGCCACAAAAGAACGGCCCAGCCGTCACGAACAATATACATAAAAACCCGGACAAATTGTCCGGGCTTGCACTTTTTGAGGTCAATAAGCACTAAATCTTGAAGTCGAGACCCACGCCGAAGCCGCGGCTGTCGCGTTCATACACATCCAGGCCGTATTCCACCTTCTCGTCGTAATCGTTGTAGAGCGTGTGGAAGTAGCTCAAGTTCACGCGCATCCAGTCCGTCGCGCGGTACGCAAGGCCGAAACCGAAGCTCGTCGAAGAGATATTGATGTTCATGTCGCTGATGTAGTCATCCTTGATGCCGAAGCGGGTCACCTGCATGCCGCCGCTAATTGTAAAGCGCTTCAGGAAATCCACCTCGACGCCGTAGAGGAACTCGTTGGTATCGTCCACGTGGTCTTCCAGGTCGCCGCTGAAATCGGCCTTGCTGTCGAACCAGTGATGATAACCGAAGGCGATGCGCACATTATCGAACAGCGCGTAGTTCAGGCCCACCGCCAAGAGCGACGGGATGTCGTTGTGGTCCTTCTTGCCATCGTCGAACTGTTCAAGGGGCGTATCGTTCTTCTTGGTATCGTTTTCCATCTCGATGGAAGTGTTGTATTCGAACTTCGCACCAACAGTCAGACGCTTGTACTTAAAGCCAAGACCCACGATAGGAGTGATGCCCCAGCCCGTCTGATCGAGTTCCAGTTCCATGGTCGTCTTGTCATCCATGGTCTCGAACGTCTTCGCGAGCGTCGCGTACTGCACCTTCTCTTCTTCAGTCTTCGCATTGGCGGCAAGCGTCGCAAACGTCTCGGAAAGCCTAGAAGCCTCCATCATCTTGCCGTCGGGATTCACGCCGGGAACCTTCGTATTCAGCTGCAGATTCCCGACGGAGCCGTCGTAGCTGCTCATCGCATAGTTGAAGCGGGCACCGGCGTACACCGAGAACATCTTGCCGAACTCGTAGGCCGCACCGAGAGTCGCGCCGAAGATGTAGGAACTCGCCTCGAGCGAGACATCCACGGAACTCGCATCCGTCTTGAGGCCCTTTTCCGTAAGGCCCGCTTCCATCTGCTTGAGCGGGGAATACATGAGCGCATAGAAGCTCGGGATACCGTCATCGAAATTCACCTTGCCGCCACCGCCGATCACGCCGATATGTCCAGAAAGTGCGAAGTTGCCCTTGTGCCACGTCACGAGAGCGCTGGGGAGCGAAGGAACGAAGGCCTCTCCCTCGAATTTCTCGCCCTCGTCGAATATCATGGACTTTTCCACCGTCGTGCTGCGGGTCTGCCAGAACGTCTGGTTGTTCACGGAGATGTACAGGCCGTCTTCCATGAACGCCGTTCCCGACGGGTTCGCGTAAGGGGCATCCACGTCGGTGCTCGCATCGCGCGCCACGCTGCGCTGGAACAGGACGGACTGGTTGGTGTTGGTGTTTAGGCCGCCGGCAAAGGCTGTCGCGGAAGCCAGAGAAATCAATGCCAAGGCACGTTTCATAAGGAGAATCCTTTTCTCTCGTTTAAGATCCGCACCACAAGTTAGAAAAGGATTTCGGGAATTTTCTTATATTTCGCTTACTTATTTATTCCGTACAGAAAAAAGCAAGTTTTTTGTAATATTGGGCCGTGGGTATGCAATCAGAGACTCGTGAACTTGCGCAGGCCAAGGACCGAGGCAAACGCACTCAGCGCAATGCTTACAAACAAAGTAACCACGGGGATTACAAGCCCGCCCAGGAACACCTCGTAGCCGAGCTGTACCAGCAACAGGAGAGGAATAATTAAGAATAAAGTAAGATGCGTAGTCGCACGCACCGTCTTTACGCGGAGCGAAAGCATCAGCGAGAACGATGTCGTGAGGAGCACCGCCGAGAGCGCCCCGAGAATGGACGCAAGCGCCGCGACAGTCGAAATATCGGGATGCGAAGCCCAGTAAGCAAGCTGAGCCAGGAGCGCGAACCCCACCGGGAACGGAATAATCGCGAGCAACTTGCCCCAGAAAAGCCTCGCAGGCGCGATGGGAGAAAGCTGCAACAGTTCAAGCGAATTGCGCTCGCGCTCGCCCGCAAACGAATCTCCGGCCAACGGCGAACCCATGGGCGCCATGAGGCACCCCAGCAGGAGCATCATGTAGCCTTCCATGTCTTCCATAATCTGCCCACCATAGCGGGAAACCGCAATCCCCTGGCTCGCCGCGAGAATCACCGGCGGGATGACGAAGGGTATCCAGAATTTCGGGTCCCGGAATATCAGGCGAAGTTCGTGTCTAAAAACGTGGAGCATGTTTTCGAGCTTGTCATCCCGGCCTTGTGCCGGGATCACCATTCATTTGTGCATTAAGAATCATTTCATTACTCAAACCAATCGAAATTGACAAATCATTCCATTCAGGATTTTTCCCTTCAACAAGATTACATTTCCATAGTCTCGGGTATTTTTTCAGTTGTTTTTCTCTTTTTATCGCTTCTTCAATATTAAAAAATAATTCATAATACACTAATTTCGTCACATTATATTTTTTTGTAAATCCCTCATTTAAATGAATCTTATGTTCCAAAACTCGTCGAACAAGGTCATTCGTCACGCCCGTATAAAAGACGGAATTGTCTTTTGTTGTCAACAAGTAGACATAGTAATTGTTGTCCATGCAGATGAAAATAAAAAAAACTAGCAAGAAAAATGTGACCCCGGAATAAATCCGGGGTGACACATAAGCGATTACTGTCTCGTGAGAGTCTTATACTTAATTGGCTTCGGATTGTCGGCGTCTTCGCCGAGGCGCTTGCGGCGATCAGCTTCATATTCACTCCAGTTACCTTCGAACCACACCACCTTCGAATCGCCTTCGTAAGCGAGGATGTGCGTAGCGATGCGGTCCAGGAACCAGCGGTCATGCGAGATAATCACGGCACAGCCTGCGAACTTGAGGATAGCCTGTTCCAGAGCCTGCAACGTTTCGATATCCAAGTCGTTCGTCGGTTCGTCAAGGAACAAGAGGTTACCCGGCTTCTGCAGGTTCTTCGCCATGAGCACGCGGTTGCGTTCACCGCCCGAAAGCGTCGTGAGCTTCTTCTGCTGGGCAGCACCCGTGAAGTTGAAGAGTCCGCAGTAGGCGCGGCCGTTCATCTTGCGGTCACCCACCATAATCTCGTCATTACCGCCGGTAATTTCTTCCCATACGGTCTTGGAGTCGTCGAGGCTATCGCGGCCCTGTTCCATGCTGATGATTTCCACGGTCTCGCCAATCTTGAGCGTACCGCCATCGGGCTTTTCCTGGCCCATGATCATCTTGAACAACGTTGTCTTACCTGCACCGTTCGGGCCGATAATGCCCACGATGCCGGAGCGCGGCAGGTTGAAGTTCAAGTCGTCGAACAGCACCTTGTCGCCAAAGGCCTTCTGCAAATGTTCCGCCTGGATAACGATATCGCCCAAGCGCTTGCCGTTTGCGATGTGGATCTGCGCCACCTTGATCTGCTCGCGGGAATCTTCGGCGAGCAATTCCTCGTAAGCCTTGAGACGGGCCTTGCTCTTGGCCTGGCGCGCCTTCGGGCTCTGCTTGACCCATTCCTGTTCGCG
>CAMJQW010000056.1 GCA_946408125.1 uncultured Fibrobacter sp. | reverse complement strand
TTACGAAAAAAGTATCATACGACATATCAATCGCGATGCGCAGCCCTTCGCTATGATCGTCGCGACACCAGAAATAGGTTTCACGGCCCGCATTCTTAAATCCTGGACCCGACATACGATACCCCGCAGGCAATGCCGTAAAACAGGTCGCATTGGTCGAAGCCGGCAAATAGACATCTCCGTGAAAAGGCTTGGTATAAGGTTCCCAGCCTTCGGTGGCCTTTAACGCAAATGGAGCCATGTAGTAAGACCAATCTTCGCTTTCTTCGTTTATCCTTTCGGACAAGGGCCTCATGAGAATGGCAAATTCTTCCCTGGTAGGCAGATGGTATCCAGCAGGGCACGCTTCGTCAGCAGTATAGTAGGTATAGAGCCGTCCGTATTTTTCACAGCTATCCAAACTGTTCATGTAACAGAAACTGGAATCCATCTCATAGTTCAGATTTTCGGCCATCCATACCTGGTCACCGATTTTTATTGTCTTGTAGGTCTGTCCGTCACGCTCATCAAGCAAAGTTCCAAATTCGCATTCGGTCGGATTCTGTGGCAACACCGTCTGGGAGTTCGACGAAACTTTCGAGCTGCTACTACTCGAGCCGGTACTACCCGAACTGGAGCTACTCGAACTTGATTCATTGCCACTATCAACTTCACTGCTGTTGCTTGAGCCGTCCGCAACGTTCGGATTAGTCGGGCCCGACGAATCGTCGTCATTACATGCGGCAAGCACAAGAAACAGGCAAATGATTGCCGCGGTCACCAAGTTTCCTCGCAATGACAATTTCATTCTGCATCCTCCTAACATTTTTCACCCCAATCCACTCAAATTACAGCATTACTTCCTGCGTTTCAGGAATTTCGCAAGCACGATAGCGATGAGGATGCCCGCGGGGAGCACGACCGCGATGGTCAACAAGATGAGCTTCTGGAAGTCGGAGAGGCCCTTGATAGACTTCTTGAAATCCTTGAGCTTGGAAAGCAACCCGGGCTTGCCGCCCGAGGTAGAACCGTCAGATTCCTGGCCCAGGTCCTCGGAACCCGCGAATGCGGCACCCTTCGGGATCATCGCATACAGCTTGGACGCCGATTCCTTGATAGGCCCGACAAAACCGTCCACCCTGGCGCGGTACTTGTCGTAGTGTCGCTTGAAAGGGCGTGTCAGCGGTTCGAGCATGCGGATTTCCTTTTCTTAAAAGATCCCCGCCTTCGCGGGGATGACAATTAGGCCTTCTTGTACAGCAGGTTCACGCCGCCGAAGAGGGCGCGCATGTTGGCCTTGAGCGTATCGCTAGAGACGCCGCGGCCTTCGACCTCGGCATCGCCCGCCTTCAGGAGCATGCGGCTAAGCCCGCGGCCCGCCCACAACTTGTCCTTCTCGGGAACGACGAGCTGGCGGTACTTCACGAGTTCCACCGGCATGCCGATTTCGCGCATGAGCATGAGGGCGGCCTCGATCGGGCCTTCTGCCGTAATGGACCTCACCAGCGCCTCGCCATCCTTCTTGAAGTGGAAAATGAAGCGGTTCTCGTCGGGGATGACCTCGATGTTGTTGAATACCAGGCGGCCGTTCACGTTCACGCGCTGCTCGCGGAACACGTCCAGCACGCGCTCGGCGCTGAGTTCGCCTTCCTTCTCGCTGCAGGCCTTCAAAACCGGCTGCAGTTCGGCAGCTTCAGCGAGTGTCATCTTGTAACCGAACTTCGTGATAATCTCGTACACGGCGGTACGGCCGCTCTGGCTCGTGAAGCTCAGGGCGTCGTTCTGGTGGCGTCCGATGATGGAGTAGTCGATGGGGCGGTAAGCACCCTTCTTCATGTCCTTCGTCTTGGAGGCGCCATCCTGGTGGATGCCGCTACGGTGCACGATGGCTTCGGCACCGATCAGCGGTGCGCGGGAATAAATGCTGATGCCGGACCACTGCGAGATGAGAATTGCCGTCTCGTAGATGCGTTCCATGTGCAGGCCCGTATTCACGCCGGAGTTGTGCAGCGCGACCGCGACTTCGTAGAAGTTCGTATTGCCGCAGCGTTCGCCCAGGCCGTTCAGCGCGACTTCCAGCTGGGTTGCACCCACGAAGAAGCTTTCGACCGTCGCGGCCGTCGCCATGCCCAGGTCGTTGTGGCAGTGCACCGAAATCGTAATATCTTTCGGCAGGGCTTCGTACACCTGCTTGATCTGGTTCACATACAGGAACGGACGGTAGCGTTCCACCGTGTTCGGCAGGTTGATGGTCGTCGCACCGGCTTCGACCACGGCCTTCAGCACGTCAATCACAAAATCCATATTTTCGAGGCAGTCACCGAAATGCTCGGCGCTGAACTCCACGTCGCCCTTGTCGCCAACGAGCGACTTCGCGAACTTCACGCAATGAACCGCCTTCTCCTTGACCTGTTCGGGGGTCAGGTGCAGCACGTGCTCCATCGAGAGCGGGCTTGTCGCAAGGAAGGTATGGATGCGCGGGTGCGGCGCAAACTGCACGGCTTCCCAGCAGCGCTGGATATCGCTTTCCACGCAGCGGGCCAGGCCCGAGACAACCACGCGCTTTGCCACCTCGTCGCCTTCCTCGGCCATCTTCGCGGTGAGTTGCGCCAGTTCCTTGCACGATTCAAAGTCCATCTCGGACGAAGCCGGGAAACCGACTTCGGCTCCCTGCACGCCGAGCTTCAGCAGTTGCAGGTAAACGTCCTTCTTCTGGGCGTTGTTCCAGGGCTTCGGGAGCGCCTGGTTGCCGTCACGCAGGGTGACATCGTAAAAGAAAGGTTGTCTGTTCGCCATATCGGCACTTACATTGCTCATTTTTCATCTCCTTGCCGGCTTCCATGCGCCGCAAAGTTCTTTTCCGTGTTCAAAAATAGCATTTTGCCATAAAAAAGAACCCGCTTCGTCACGGAAGCGGGCCCTTTAAGTTAATTCCTATTTAAAACGAAATAGCCTAAAACCTCGCTCCGTGCGCGATGCAAAGTAGAAGTCGAAGGTTAAGGTTCTTTCTCATGCTATAGAATATACAAAGTGTTTTACCGGTTGGCAAGCCCTTCCCATATCCCGTTCGGAAGTTTGCCGATATCGCGGAAGTCCAGTTCACCGCCGGAACGCGCCGAAGAAACGTTCACCAGGCGCGCGAGCGGCTTGCCCGCACGCTCGATGACGATTTCTTCCTGCGAAAGCGAGACCTGGTTCAGGAGGTTCCCGAAGTTCTGTCTCGCCTCCATGGCGGTAACGGTCTTGGCCACAGGACTACTTCTTCTCCGGAGCCGGAGCAGCGGCCGGGGCGGCAGCCGGTTCAGCAGCAGGAGCGGCAGCGGCAGGAGCTTCGGCAGGCTTGGCTTCAGCACCCTGCTGGAGGGCCTTGTCCTGGATGACGAGGTCCACGCGGCGGTTCTTCTGGCGGCCTTCCTTGGTGCTGTTGTCAGCAATCGGCATGGTCATGCCGAGACCCTTCGCGGTCAGGCGGCCTTCGTCGATGCCCTGTTCCACGAGGAATCCCTTCACGTTGTCAGCACGCTGCTGGGAGAGCTTCATGTTGTGCTCTTCGGAACCCGTGTTGTCGGTGTTACCTTCGATGGACACGTTGAACTGCTGGTAGACGGAGAGGATACCCGCGACCTTCGCGAGGCTCGTCTTGAGGTCGGCCTTGAGGGTCGCCTTGTTCACGTCGAACAGGATGTCAGACATGGAAAGGATGATACCGCGGGCGTCCTTGGACACCTGGATGAGCTTGGACTGAAGTTCGTTCAGCTTGTTCATCGCTTCGGACTGGCGGGCCTCGGCCTTCGCACGTTCTTCGGCAAGAGCCTTCTTTTCGGCTTCGAGCTGCTTCTGGAGGTCGGCCTCACGTTCGCCAGCGGCCTTGAGGGCGGCCTGATGGGCGGCGGCGTCAGCTTCGAACTTTTCCTGGTTCTGCTGCATTTCGGCCTGGAGGCGGGCTTCCTGGTCCTTCATCTTGGCCTTTTCGGCTTCAAGGTCGTTCACCTTGCCGCTACGGGCCTGGTTGATCTGTTCCTGGATAGCTTCGATGGAACGGGCCGTGGCGGCACGCTTTTCCCAGTTCGATGCCATGCGGTTGCGGATTTCCTGAGATTCGGATTCCACGCGGATAATCTGCACGTAAAGCGAGCAGGATGCGGCGAGCGACATGGACTTCGCGGAAACCGGATCGTCCTCGACAGCGGCCTTGAGCTGCGCAGCCACGCTTTCGGCTTCGACAGCGGTCATCTTGGCAGAGTTTGCGTTAGCGGGAATCTTGGACTTGCTGGCATCCAGCGCCTCGCGGCACATGTCGTACACGGACGGGATGGAAGCTTCGGCGGCATCCTGAGCGAAAGCGGCACCGACGGCGAGAGCGCCCATTGCGATAAGGGAATTGATCTTCATTACTTAGCCCCCTTCGTTTCCTGGTCCAAGATGCTCTGGTAAATCAGCTTGCGTTCCACGTCACCGCGGAGGTCGCCTTCCAGGCGCGCATCAGCCTTCTTGAGGGAATCCCTTTCGGCGGAGAGCAGCGCGAGCTTGTATTCGAGAGCGCTCTTTTCCGCGGCGGCGATAGCCTGTTCTTCTTCGCCCTGCTCTGCATAAGACTTGGCAGAATCCAGGTCTGCAGCGGCACCTGCCGTAAGCGAGGCGTCCAATTTCGATTCATCTGCGATGGTCTTTGCGCCTTCCGCCTGCGAAAGCGAGCGCTCCATCGCCTGTTGATTGCCGGCACATCCCACCAGGGCCATGGCGGCAACACCAATCACGATTCCAGAAAGTTTCATCTTTACTCCTTAGAAAGGTCCTGTTTATAACCTGCACAAAAAAATAAAAAATTTTATTTTTAGGGGCGAGATTCTTACTAAAAAATTACGAATGGAAAGTGCAATCCGCTCATATTCGGTCAAGAGCTTCCTGACCTCGGTCAAGAAATGGCTCGACGGCACCCCGCCCGTATGGGTCCACGGGGTCATCACGCAGTTCACCGAGAAGGGGAACATGGTCTACATGAGCATCGCCGACTTCAAGGAAGGCGACGTGAAGCCCGAGGCGACCGTTGCGCTCAGCTGCTACGCGGGGCGGTTCGCGGCAATCCGCGCCAAGGCGGAACTTTCCCCCACGCCTTTTACCATCAAGGAGCAGATCAAGGTCTGCCTGCAGGTTAAGGCCGACGTGTATGTCCCGTTCGGCAAGCTCCAGGGGACCATCCTCGACATCGATCCGGTCTATACCCTCGGCGAACTCGCCCTCACGAAAGCGGCCATCCTCAAGAGGCTCGCCATCGAGGGCCTGCTCGAAAAGAACCGCAGCCTGGAGCTTGCCGACGTGCCGCTCCGGGTCGGCCTCATCACCGGCGAAAAGACTGCCGCCTACAAGGATTTCACCACGCGGCTCGCGGCAAGCCCGTTCAACTTCACCGTCGCCACCGCCTACGCCCGGATGCAGGGCAACGATACCGAATCGAGCGTCATCGCTGCCCTCGAAAGCCTAGCGAGCCGCGGGGACCTCGACGTCATCTGCATCGTGCGCGGCGGAGGCTCCAAGACCGACCTGAACTATTTCGACAGCGAAGCCCTCTGCCGCGCGGTCGCGAACTGCGGCATTCCCGTATTCACGGGAATCGGCCACGAGATTGACAAGAGCCTGCTCGACGAAGTCGCCTACCAGGCATGCATCACCCCCACGGACTGCGCCAAGCGCCTGGTGGAGCGCGTGACCGACAGCTGGAACCGCCTGACGCAGACCATGCAGGGCATCGCCGAGAGCGCGAAAGCCTTACTCGACGCCCAAGCACACGAACTGACGGTTTGCGGCTCGCGCCTGCAGCACGGGGTCCTTTCGCGCATCCATTCCGAAAAGGAACACCACGTACAGATACGCATCTCGCTGCAGAAGGACCTCGCCCACCTCGTGAGGAACGAATCCATCCGGCTCGACCGCAACGAAGAAGGCCTGCGGCAAGGTTCCCGCAAGATCCTGGACCTCGAGAAGTCTAAATTCGAACTGATGGACGTGCGCGTCAGAAGCGTCGACCCGCAGACAATCATCGCGAAGGGCTACACGCTCACGACCGGAAGCGACGGGAAGTTTATCCGCAGCGCGAGTGACTTGAATAGCGGCGACGTGATGCGCACACGGTTCCGGGACGGATCCGTGGAATCAATCGTGCGGTAAGCCGCAACGCTCTGCCGCGACATTCCTCAAGCGTCACGCATTAGCGGTGCTCGTTTGTCGAGGGTTCCAGGTTACGGAAAAAGGCGAGCTCCGCGTATTCCCCTTTCAGGATTTCGATGCAGGCGCCGATCATGTAGAGGCTGCCCGTAATCAGGAGCGGCGTTTCAAGCCGATGGACGTACTTGCTCGAAAGTTCTTCGGCGCTATCCACGACGCCACCTGCCCTAATGATTTCGTCACGCACGTCCGCAAGCTCGCGGAACCTGGGGTACGGCGTCTTCGTGACATGCCAATGCGAAACATGCGGCACCATGAGGGCAAGCATATCGCCCACGTCCTTGTCCTTGAGCGCTCCAAACAGGCAATGGAATCTTTGACCGGGATAATATTCGTCCAGGGTTTCGACAAGGCGACGCACCGCGTGGGAATTGTGGGCCCCGTCCAATATGATGCGTACACCGCCATCCGGACCGCGGAGCGTCTGCATGCGACCCGCCCAGGAGCGCTTCTCGAGCGTCGCAAGCGCGAGCGCATCATCGTATGCGCATCGGCCGTCCCGGGCGATGAAGCGCTCCGCCGCCGCAAGCGAAAGGCTCGCATTTTCGACATAGTGGCGTCCGAGGTTCGGAAGCTTGACTTCGTCACGGACCGCGGGGAACAGGCTTTCGCACCCGCGTAACCGTACAAAGTCAAGCGCCTCGTTCTTTAGCTTGTCCGAAATTCCGCCGATAACGAACAACTTTTCGCGGATATTTCCGCCGGCATCGGCAACAGCCAACTTTTCCTTGAGAATCGCTGCTTCGGTGGGGCCCAGTACCTCGGTATGTTCGAGCCCGACGCTCGTCAGCACCACAATGCCTCCGCACGCGACCGCGGTACTGTCCAGGCGGCCGCCCATGCCCGCTTCCATCGACACGACGTCGACGCCATTCTCCGCGTAATAGAGGAACGCGACAAGCGTCAGCACCTCGAAAAACGTGGGCTCGATGCGTTCGCGCTCCGCGGCGTTCTTGACCGCGAGCAGGAGGCGTTCCAAATCGGCTTCGGAAATCGGCGTGTCGTTGATGCGGATGCGTTCGCGCAGGCTTACCAGGTGCGGGCTCGTGAAAAGGCCCGTCTTGTAGCCGTGCGCCTGCAGGATGCCCGCGAGGTAGTAGCTCGTGGAGCCCTTGCCGTTCGTGCCGACTACATGGATCGTCTTGAATTTTTCTTGCGGGTTTCCAAGCGCCCCGCAAAGCCTGCGCGTCGAATCGAGTCCGGGAACCATCCCGAACATCAGGCGCGATTCAAGGTATTCCATACCGGCGGTTTGCATGGGCACAAATTTAGTTTTTTGGCGGCAACTAATTATCTATATTCCATGCATACACACTACGGTTTTTATTATGAGATTATCGGCACTTCCACTGCTCCTGGCTGCGTGTTTTTCCGTTGCTTTTGCGAAAGTCGACCCCGAGGCCGCCCCGCAACACTACAACTACCGCGATGCGAGCAAGCAGTTACGGCGCGTGTACTACGGCGAACTGCAGGAGACGCTCTACTGCGGCTGCAAATACAACGACAAGAAGAGTGTCGACTTTTCGAGTTGCGACTTCAAGCCGCGCGACAATCCCAAACGCAAGAGTTTCAAGCGCGCCGAGAAAATCGAGTGGGAGCACATGGTGACCGCGCACAACATGGGGCACTTTCTCCCCTGCTGGAAAGACGGCGGACGCAAGAACTGCAGCGCGAACGACACGACTTTCAAACTGATGGAAGGCGATATGCACAACCTGTGGCCCGCCATCGGCGAAATCAACGGCGACCGCAGCAACTTCATGTACAGCCAGTGGACCAACAATCCCGAACCAATGTACGGCAACTGCAAGACCATCGTGGATTTCAAGGAAAAGAAGGCGCAGCCCCGCGAAGAGGCCCGCGGCATTGTCGCACGCGCAAGCTTCTACATGGAAAAGACGTACGGCGTAAAGCTATCGAGCCAGGACCGCAAACTGTTCGAAGCCTGGGACAAGATGTACCCCGTCACCGAAAAGGAATGCGAACGCGACCGCCGCATCTTCAAGGTGCAAGGCGACCACAACCCGTTCGTGTACGAGAAATGCCCGCAGTAGCTACATCCAGCCGCGATCGGACGTGCCGGAAATACCGCGAATCTTGAGGTCGAAATCGTCCTTGTTCGTTGCGGCGTTCATCGCGGTCTCGAGCGTAATCTGTCCCGTCTGGTAAAGATTCAGCAAGGCCTGGTCGAACGTCTGGCTGCGATACTGCATGTGGCCTTCGGCAATCGCCTGTTCCACAAGTTCGAGTTTGTCCTTGTCGCGGATGTATTCCTTGATGGCGGCCGTATTCACGAGCACTTCGGCAGCCGGCACTCGGCCAGTCCCGTCGGCAGTCGGCAACAGGCGCAGCGAAATGATGCCCGCGAGAACTTCGGCCAGGAGCAGACGGATTTCGTCGTGCTGGTGCGGCGGATACATTGAAAGCACACGCTGGATCGTTTCGGTAGCGTTCGTCGTATGGATGGTCGCGAACACCATGTGGCCCGTATCGGCAGCGGTAAGCGCAATCTGCATCGTTTCGAGGTCACGGATTTCGCCCACGAGGAGCACGTCCGGATCCTGACGGAGGGCCGCACGCAAGGCATTCGCGTACGAAAGCGTATCCACGCCGATTTCGCGCTGCGAGATGATGGCCTTTTCATCCTTGTACAAATATTCGATAGGGTCTTCGACAGTAATGATGTTGACCGCTTCCTTCTGGTTGATGTAATCAAGCATGGAGGCAAGCGTCGTCGACTTTCCGGAACCGGTCGTTCCCGTCACGAGCACGAGGCCTCGGCGGGTAAGCGCCATATCGCGGATAACATCGGGCAGGTGAAGTTCCTCGAACGCGGGAATCTTCGCCTTGATATGACGAATCACGATAGCAATCGTACCGCGCTGGCGGAACACGTTCACACGGAAACGGCCCATGTCGCGCGCACCCACGGCGAAGTCGCATTCCTTATTTTGTTCGAAACGCAGCTTCTGGTCGCGGTTCATGATATCGTCCAGGAAGGAATCCATCATGCCCGGATCCACGCGGGTCTCAAAAAGCTTGGTCAGGGAGCCGTTGATACGGTAAATCGGCGGCACGCCCGTCCTGATATGCAAGTCGGAGGCCTTGTTGTCGACCATCGCGCGGAGGAGCTGCTCAATCTTCAGTTCAGCCATTCGATTCGCCTCCGAACTTTTCGCGGTAAGCCTTCTCGATTTCCATCAGGCGGTTCATGATCTCGGCATTCTCGGGTTCCTTGCGTGCAAGGTCTTCGTAGATGTCGAGCGCCTTGCCATACAGGCCCTGTTCAAAATAAATCTCGGCGAGCGTCCTCGTATTGAGGCTCTCGTCCAGCTCGGCAGGCCCGCGGTCCAAGGGAGCAGTCGGGTCCTTGATAAGGCCGGAAGAAACTTCATCGTCAGAATCGCCGGACATCAAGAAGTCCACGCCCTTGTTGCCCGTGGGATGTTCTTCGGGCAGTTCATCGTCTGCATCGAAGAGACCCTTGAAGGCTCCATCGACAGCCTTCTCAAGCGATTCTGTTTCGACAGGAGCAGGAGCGTCAACAGTGGGTGCTTCCGTGACCGGAGTGGTTTCCGCAGCAGCGGAGGCCGGATGTTCTTCCGGAAGATCGTCTTCGCCAAAGAGTTTGCTGAAAGATTTATCGATGTCGTTCTCGATAGCTTCCTTCTGCAGGGCGACTTCCTCGATCATAGCACTGGAGTCTTCCTGGGAAGGCGCTTCGGAGTGCGCTTCGGAAGAAGCGGAAGGGATATCCAAATCATCGTCTTCACCGAAGATGCTGTTGAGCGCAGCGCCGGTTTCCTTCGCGAAATCGTCGGACGTTTCTTTGGCGGTATCTGTGGTGGGAATGCTCAGTTCGTCCTCCGCCTGGGTCACCTGCTCGGCGAGAGATTCCGTCACCGGGGCTTCAAGATTTTCCGCGGGTTCTTCCGCAGTCACCTCGGCCTGGGGTTTCTCTTCGGGAAGATCGTCGTTACCGAACAGAGCGTCAAAGGCGCTGTCCACGCTGAAGGGCTTGTCTTCGGCGGGTGCGGCAGGCTGTTCTTCCACCGCGGGAGCGAGTTCTTCAGCAGGAGCCGGTTCCTCGATAGTCTGATCATCGGCAGGAAGGTCTTCGACAGGAAGATCATCTGCGGGAAGGTCGAGAGAATCAGCAGACTTCTCGAAAAGCGAATCCTCGGAAGACTTTTCGAACGTCGAGGAATCAGAGGACTTTTCGAATACGGAGTCTCCTGCGGATTTCTCGAACAGGGAATCTGCAGGTGCGTCCGCGGCAGGCAGTTCAAGATCGTCCGCCGGGAGTTCGAGCGAATCCTCTGCGGATTTCTCGAACATCGAAGATTCGGAAGACTTCTCGAACAGGGAGTCGGCATTGCCAGTCGGCTGCGGCTTTTCTTCGGGCAGTTCGTCTTCGCCAAAGATATCGTTGAACGCGCTGTCCACGCTCTGCGGCTTGTCCTCTTCGAGGGCCGGAGCCTGCGGTTTTTCTTCGGGCAGTTCGTCTTCGCCGAAAATGTCGTTGAACGCGCTGTCTATGCTCTGCGGTTTGTCCTCGGCTACGGCGGACTCGCCAAAAACGCTCTGTGCGGTAGAGCCCGCATCGGCGGGTTCCTCGTCGAGGGAGGTCGGCAAATCGAGCTTGGCGAACGGAGATACCGGGGCCTCCGGTTCAAGGTCGTCATCTTCCTCGCCGAACATGTCGTTGAATGCGGAGCCCACGTCGTTTCCGGAAACTTCCTCGTCGACTGGGAACACTTCCGGAGCGGAAGGAGAATCGTTCATGAAGTCCTGCATCGCGGAATCGAGCGAGGACTGCAGGCTATCCATGACGTTTTCATCACCGCTATCCTGCGTCGCGGCCAGCGAAGCGAATGCGGCAAACGGGTCATCTTCCATCGGAGCTTCGGCAGCCTCGGCAGATTCAGCCGGAGCCTCGGCAGCCGTATCCTGGGCCACTTCCGCAGATCCTTCCGCGGGAGCCGTAGCGGCGGCATCACCCATCGAGAAGTCTTCCGGCATCGCGAAGTCGGCGTCGCTCATCACTGCACCAGCAGCGGCACCCGCCGCAACGGCAGTTTCTTCGACGTGGTCGTATTCATCTTTCCAGAACATGTCGAGCGGGTCCATATCGTGCACGCGGCGGTAGCACTTGTTACGCTCGTTCTCGTTGCCCAGCTGCTCGTAGGCATCGCCCATGCGCTTCTGCGCCGAAAGGCAGAACGGGTCATAGCTCAAAGCATGTTCGCATTCCGCGATACATCCCTCGAAATCGCCCTTCTGGAACAAAATCTGGGAGCGGACGAGCATTGCGGGAACATCGCTCGGGTAAAGGGTCAGGCCGCCATCCACGCGCGCAAGCGCCGTGTCAAGGTCGCCCGATTCACGTTCCAGGTCGGCAAGCCAAGCGAAAGCCTGGGAATTGGATTTTTTCTTGCCAATGCTCTTTTTCAGGGAATCTAACAAAGCGGTAGCCATTACGCCCTCACCGGTAGAATGATAGCCTCATCGGACAGCAGAACAGGAATGCCTTCACGAACGGGATAGGCGCGAGAACCGTCTTCCACAACAAGGGCTTCTTCCCATTTTTCCGAAATATTCTCGCCAGCCACGTTTTTCAGCTTTCCGGCCTGAATAGCCTGGTTAATCGCCGAAAGGCACGCATCGTCAGCCAGCTTCAAAGCCCCTCGAGTTTCGGGGCAACACAAGATATCCAAAAGATTCGTATCCAACATAAGACCTTTATAATCAACCACTTAGGATTATAAAGTAAAAATAACTCTATTTTCGGAAAAGGGACAAGTCCCCGTCGATTTTAGTGCAGATATTTGAGGTCTACGAGGGCAAAATTGCCGTTTTTCCCGTTTCCGATGAGCAAATAGACCCTCAAACCGAGGCTATTGAGCCAATTGATGTCGAAATCCTCGCGATAGCCCGAAAAATTGGACACCACCAGGAGCTCGCGGCAGCCGGTACGGTTGCAGATGGATTCCATGTCCGAAAGCCTGCCCAGGAGGTGCTTGCGGTTTTCCTCGCTCAGCTTTTCGGGTTCGCCGCTCACGCAGCCGAGAATCTCGATGCCGGGAATCACGTTGTAGCTGTCGAACCAGTTG
>CAMJQW010000055.1 GCA_946408125.1 uncultured Fibrobacter sp. | reverse complement strand
CAGCGAGTGCGTAGTTTTCGTCAGCACTTATTTTTTTTCAGACTTTTTAACGAGTGCCCTCGTCTGAGACCTCGGCTTGCAACTAACACTTCAGCGACCCTGTCGAAACCAGATCACCCCCGTGCGAAGCACCGGGGGTGATCTGGTTGAGACAGGCCTGTCGACTAAATGCGAGCTAGCGAGCATTTAGGCCCTTAAGCTCACGAAGTGAGCGAAAGGCCCAAAGGGCGAGCGTAACGCGAATAGCGTTACGCGAGGCAAACCAAAGCACCATCGGTACTATGTTATAATATAACAAAATGTCGTTTTTTATGCAAGCAATCGCGCTTACTTCGCGTTTTTCACACAGCGGACAGAATAGGCCCAATCCTCATTTTCTCTCGTTAACATACTGTTCGGGCTATCGTGATGAAATTCCATAACCCAATCGTAGATGATGTCGCCATCTTCGACAATAAACCAATAACCAACTTCTGTACCTAATGCATAATATTGCCCTGATGAGATCCGTCTCCCACCGGGACTCGCCGAAAAACCATACGTGTCGAGACCAGGTCTACCATCTTCGTTCCACCCCACCATGGATCTAAGCTTGTCTCCACCTTTCGTTTGACCATTAAGATCGGGGCCTGTAAGAGCGTATGCTTCATCATAAGATGGCAAATGCCAACCATCGGGACACGCTTTTAACGCAGCCGACCATGTATACATGCGACCATATGTAGCGCAATATTTAGACGAATCATTGTAACAATAGCTGTTGGCACTTTCAAAGTTCAGGTTTTCGGCCATCCATGTGATGTTATCGACTACAATCGTCTTGTAAACCTGCCCATCACGGCTGTCAGTCATCTCTCCGTACGAAATAGCCGGGTTCAGAAATTTCCACGAACTTTTTTCGCCAGTGGTTGAAGAGGAAGAGACCACACTGCTGGAGCTCGACGGTTTCGGTTCCCCCTCGATGCAGCGGACAGACATCCCCCATCCATCAGCCAGATCGTACGCGCCGACGGAGATGTACGGCAAGTTCCATCCGAAATACCCCGCGAATACCAGGCCGGCACTGTCCGAAGCCGTCCAAATCTGGCCAGCCCATCCCAGCGAAGAACCGTAGCTCCTGCCCGCCTTGTAGCTTCCCGGGAGCATTGCAAACCCGTATTCGTCCGTACCCAAGAAGCCGTCGTCCCTGGTCCAACCAGTATCGGCCATGAGCACCACCGCAGAACTGTCCTCGCCCACGAAGTCCATCAGTTTACGCAATTCCTCAATCGTCGGCAAGTGCGTCCCCGACGGGCATGCCTTCTTGGCGTCGTCCCAGTCATAGAGCATCCCGTACTTGTCGCAGTTCTCGGGCTTGCCGGAATGGCAGAATCCCGTCACGTCATCGCCATAGTAGTTAAGGTTTTCCGCGAACCAGGTCTGCGAACCGATCGTCACCATGCGGTACGTTTTGCCGTCACGCGTGTCCACGAAATTTTTGCTGTCATGCGTCTTGGAGCTGCTGGACGATTTCACCGACGAAGAGGATTCAGGAGTCTTGCTGGAAGAAGTTTCAGGAGTCTTACTCGAGGATGAATTTGGATCCTCGCTAGAAGACGATTCTGTCCCCTTGCTGGAAGAAGATTCCGAAGCATCGCTCGAAGACGAAGCCTTCTCGGACGAAGAAGACGTCTCCCCCGACGAATTTTTATCCGAAGAAGAAGATGTTTTCCCGGACGAAGAAGAAACTTTCTCCGAAGAAGATGATGACTTCCCGGACGATGAAGAGGATTCATCTTTCTTACCGGAATTATCATATTCGTTCACGGGGACCCACTTTCCGGAGTAACAGAAGTATTCTTCGTCCAGATTCGAGACATAAAAGACCTCGCCCCTCCGGGAGTCGGTACACTTTCCCAGTTCGTAAATGGTCTCGACTTCGTTGGTCATTTTTTCGGACGACACCGTATCATCCTCGCTCGAGCAGGATACGAGCAAGGCAGCAAAGACACATCCGGCTAGAAATTTACGCATAGGGCCTCCTGGTCCTTGAAATATATATTAAAAACCGGGCAGGGAGCAACGCCCCGGGCCTAATCCTGCGGCTTGAACGTCTTGCTGTGGGTAATCTCGATAAACATCGCGAACATGATGCCCACACGCAGCGAAGAAACGCGATATTCGAGGTCTTCGTCCGAATACGATTTCTTCATCGAGGAATAGTCGGCACTGACTTCCAGCGTGAATCCCTTGGGCAGCACGGCCCCCACGCCGCAGTTGACAAAGAAGTTTACGGGGCTGTCCCACCAGTAATCATCGCCCGTCAGCGGGAGTAGGTAGCCACCCCTCAGGGCCAGATACGGAGAGAAAAAGTTGTCCCTGTCGATACGGCCGAACGAAAGGGCGCCCCACAGGGGAAGCGATGCCGGAGTCGCCTCCGCGCCGTCATCCTGCTGCGAGGTCCTGAAGCCGAGGCCAAAACCGGAGCGCATCGGCAGGAATTCCGACGAGAACAGGGCCTCGACGCCCGCCTCGATGACAAATTCGGTTTCCCATTCCTGTTCCGAAGAAACGGACTTGGAATCCTTCGATATGGTGACATCGGACGGAAAGAAGAACTGTCCCGACGGCTTTATGTCGAGAGCATGCGAAAAACCGAACAGGCAGAGGCCGACCAGCAAAAAAAGCGCTTTTTTAACGAACAAACGAATTCCCTCCCCCATATCCTCTCACAAAATAACAAAGAAAGTCTATAAAATCAACCCCCAAGAACTTTTTGGGAAATTTGAATATATATTTTATCCATAATACCGGCCCAGCCCGGTATGTGGGGAGAAAATTGCGGTGCGTGTTTTTTTAGGGATTATACTCTGTTCCCTTGCTTTGTCAACGGGAGCCTTTGCAGACGTAACGATTGAAGGGGACTCAACCACCTACAAGGCGAAGGTCGGCGACACCCTTTCCGTTACGGCACGAAAATTGCTCAATGTCGGCGATAACTTCGTCCGCTGGGAAGTCGTCAGCGGAACCGGGTACTTTACGGACGCGAATTCGGATACTACCGGATTTGTCCCGACATCAAGCGACGCCACCATCAAGATCGTCACCCGGACCCAGCCAATCTTTGAGCTAACCGAAACGCCGCAGGCATTCAACTATTACAAGAACAGCGTCTTGATTCCCAAGTCTTCGCAGTACTGCGTCAAGATGAAGTACAAAGTAAACGAAAGCGGTCAGTACGCTTTGGCCTACAAGGTCGCACAGAACATCAATACCGTATATTTCGCCAACGACTCCACTTTTACCACATCTTCCACAAGGACTTGCCACAGCAGTAGCGACCGTGTATCCAAATGTATTTTCAACGTGGACTCCAGTAGCACCATATATCTCTGCAATGGGCTCAGCAATTACCCCTACTACACGCTGAACGACTCGGCTTTCTACTGGATTACCCGCACACACCGACTGGAAGCCACACATTCCGGAAACGGAGTCACTTACGTCGATTCCGTGGGCAAGGCCGCGCAGGGAAACAACAAAGTCTTAGACCTCGATTCGATCAAGATTTACGCCGCAGTTGATTCGAACAACCTTTTCGACCACTGGGAAGTCACTTCCGGCCCATGCCACATTATTGACCCCAAGAGGGACACGACAAAAGTCTATGGCGTCACAGACGATTGTAGCGTGAATGCCGTATTCACTCCGGGCAGGGTTTACACCATCACGGACACACCCACCTATTACACTTTTGCAGAAAACATATTCGCTAAGAGGGTTACCAAGAAAAACGGGTACAATGGCGTCAGGTTCACCTTTACGGCTCCTAGCGACGGCGATTATTCCATCGTCACCTCCAACGAGATCTCGAACGATTCCATTTACTACTTGCGATACACCGATTCAACACGGGCATCGCTTACCGTCCAAAAAAAATTCCGCGGGAGCTATACCAACACCGTGACCCTTACGCAGGGACAGACGATCTATGTAGACGTCTACAGGACCAACAAGAGAGAAAACCCGTTCTACATCAGCTACGCGATGCAGCAGCCCTACAAGCTCGAAATCAGCTCCGACGGGCACGGAATCGTCAAGCCGGATTCCGGATATGTCCCGGCCGCCACGGATACGAAATACTCCATCGGCGCCGAAGCCGACAGCGGTTACCGCTTTTCCAACTGGCAGACGCTATCCGGCACGCCAACCCTCGAAGATGCGAACGCGCCGTTCACGTACGTTACCGTCAGCAACAATTCCGAACTGAAGGCCCTGTTCAAGCAGAGCGAAATCTACACACTATCCAAGGCGAAGAAGGTATTCAACTTCCAGGACAACTACTACAACGAATCGACGCTTTCGGCAATCCGGTTCACATGGACTCCGCCCGACAATGCCACCTACAACCTGCGATATGAACCCGTCGACTCCATCGGAGGCATCATCAAGGAATACCTGACGGATTCGACTTTCAAAAACGCCTATTCCACAAACGCGGCCAGCGGTTCGGGCAGCATCACCTTCACGGGAGTACAGGGCAAGCCACTCTACTGGACTTTCCAAGACAGCATAAAGGGCATCCCGAACAAGTCATTCAGGGTTTGGATTTCTTCACCCTACGTCCTGAATATCGAAGGAAGCAAGGGCGGCTTCGTCAACCCGAGCGGAACCATCTATACAAATCCCGGAGACAAGACCGTCATCAACGCGTGGCCCAATGGCGGATACGAGTTCAGCTCCTGGGAAATCACCAAGGGCCTTGTGGACCTCTCCACAAAAACGAATTCAAGGACCATCGCCGACCCAACCGATTCCATCTGTTCCATCAAGGCAAATTTCAAGGAAGACGAATCGGCCGTGCCCTCGCTAAAAATAGCGAACCTCGACTTGGGCAACTATCCTGAAATTTGCGCTCAGGTCGCCGTCACGGACGCACAGAACGGCCACGCATTCTACGGGCTGGAAGCAGACGATCTCGTGCTGACCGAAGATGGCCGCACCATTCGTCCCCAAGTTACCAGCATCGAAGCCGTCACCGGCATTTCCGTTGTTATCGTCGTCGACGAGAGCAACTCGATGAACAGCAACAGGCGCATGACGAAGGCAAAGGACGCCATCAGGGACTTCATCTACAACATGGGCCCCTACGACAGGACTGCCATCGTCGGGTTCAGGGGAAAAGCCAAGTTCGTGCGCGATATCGTTACCCAGGATACCGTCACCAAGGATACCGTTCTCGTCGACTCCACCGTCATCCACCAGGCCATGACATCGGACCAGTCGCAATTGCTCCAGGCCGTAGATTCCATCAAGGGCACCGGCTCCCAGACGAACATCATTACAGGAACTTTCGTAGGCGTCGAGCAGATTGTAAACGAGACCAACGCGACCGCGGTCATCGTATTCTCCGACGGCGAAAACAACAGCGGAATGAAGGACGTGAGAGGAACGGTCGACCTCGCCAAGAACAAGAAGACGACCATTTATTCCATCGCGCTGGAAAGTGAGGCGAGATACCCGCTGGAAGATCTGGCCGTCGGCACCGGGGGATCATTCTCGATAGCAAGCGACGCGAGCGAACTCGCCGGACTCTATGCCGCCATCCGCTCCAACATCCTGTCGCAATATGTCGTCTGCTACCAGACTCCCGATCTCGTCCAGAACGGCGAAACGCACCAGGTCGCCATCAGCACCAAGTTCAACGGGATTACCGCGAGCGATACCGCGTTGTGGAACGAAAAGGCGCTCCCGCCGATCATCACCCTGACCGAAGACACCTGGAACCTCATCGAGAACCGCCAGGCCGAAGGCATCCCGCTCAAGATAGGCGTCTTCATAAGTTCGCAGATCGGAATTAGCCATGCGAACCTGTTCGTGCGTCAATCCGGTTCGACCCTTTTCACCAGTTACCCGCTGCAGCACGTGAGCGACAGCCTCTGGGAATTCACCATCCCCGCCGAGCTCGTCGTCAAACCGGGCCTAGACTTCTACGTCACCGCGGTCGATGTCTCCGGGCAAACCGGCAAGTCCCCGAAAATACAGACTCCCGCCAGGGAACCCTACACCATATTTATCGACAACGACATCCCCTACGTGGAAGAACTCTCTGTCGCCTGCGTGGATTCCACGAAGGACATCAAGGCATTCATCTTCAAGATGAGCGACAGCGACGGTATCGCGGCGGCGTCCCTCTACATCAGGGATTCCCGCTCCGTCATCTTCCAGGAAGTTCCCCTGACCCATTCCGACATCGATGATACGTGGGCCACCGAGATTATCGCAAGTACGAACTTCTTTACCGGAATCGACTACTACCTCCGCGTTACCGATTTCTGGGGAGCTACGGTCCGTTACGTAAACGACGGATTCACCACCACGGATGCCTGCGAAATCAAGATTCCCGTAACGGATACGATTCCCGGCGACACCATCGAATACACCAGCCGAGATTCCATCGAATACTCGCTCATCGCGGACACGGCCGAGATATACGACAAGGACCTGGATGGCAAGGCTGATTTCGTGCGCATCCATTTCAAGGATGAATCCAGCGACAAGGTCAAGAGCATCGATTCCGTCTTCTGGAATTCGAACCGCGGAGAATGGCGCTACGCCCCGAGAAATTCCATCGCGACAAACAGGGATGACGCCAAATGGGTGGAAGCCCCAATCAATGAACCCTTCAAGTACGGGCAGACCAAGGCCGATCCCACCAGGAAACCCTTCTTAAGCTTCACGACGGCCCAATCCGACAGCATGGAGTATGTCATGCTGAACGACCGTGTCGGAGCCGTACCCCTGAAAGCCGTCAAGCGCCACGGAGAAGTCGACCTTCAGGGATATATGGATCCCTCTTCGGAACCGCCCATGGACACCTTGCTTGTCATCATGTCGGAGCCCATCACGAACACAGGCGCAGACGACGCATGGGACAACCTTTTCCGCTATTCCAAATCGTGCGAAGACACCGTCACGCAACCGATTAAAATCAAGGATGTGCCCAGGGTCAGCGAAAACAGACTGCAATGGTTTATCACCCTCGACGACCACACGCTCAAGGCCGGATTCTGCCTACGGACAAACCCGGAAGCATCCTACAAGGACATGGCGGGCAACGGCATGGGACGCGGCGGAATCCCGGTAGAGGGAATGGACGGTTCCATCTACCTCACCGAAGTGAAGCCCCTGCAATCCGTGAGCGGAATCGGGGCCATCCCGGAATGGATTCCCCCGAACGGAACCAAGTGGGAAGACCTTCCGGACACGCTCTCCGCCATCAGCGTAAAGACGATGCTTCCCTACACCGCGGACATCTACATCTTTGACGGCATCTCCGTATTCGTCGACCACCTGGTACAGAAATTCGGGTTCGACGGCGAGATGGATCATACGGAACGCGACGACCCGAAGGAACATTCCAAGCTGGGATTCCTGTACTGGAATCAGCGCGCCAAGAACGGGCGGAAAGTCGGCACCGGAGTCTATATCTGGAAAATCCTCTTCACGTTCGAAGACGGGCACAAGGAAACCATCGTCGTCAAGACCGGCATCAAACGGTAGGAACGAAAACACTCAAGCGGGACGGCTCGCGAGGCTGTTCGTGGAACGATTCGCGGGACCGGCAAGGTTCTGCTGTCGTTCCGGCAAATGCTTCCAGTAACGCACGGGCAGGCAACGCCGGAGGAGCCGCGGGTTCAGCCTCTCCTTGATGGCCATCGTATCGTAATAGGACTTCCACATGCGCGTAAACTCGTCGGGAGGCGCATTCTCGGCGATAGTACGGGAAATCGTATCGGGATCGGCGAATTCCAGGTATTCCGTATGCTTGCCATCGTAGAACACGCCGTAACAGCGCATCACATCGACGATGGCCCAGCGGCCCGTCGGGAATCGCCCGCGGAAATGCCCGACAATCATCTCGAGGATGTCGTACTTCGGCTCTATCTCGGCGACATACATCCCGTCGGGAGCCTTGTTGAAGCGGACCATCCCGAGCATGCCGCCGGATTCGTGACGCACGGCGCGGGCGAGCAAGAAAAGCGGCAGCATCTCCTTACTGGTGGGATTGCGGTTAAAGCCGGGCTCATCACCCGCGAAGAGTTTGCGCAGGTACACGAAAATCTTCATCTCCACGCCGCGTTCCTCGGAGCGGAAAGCCGTCTCGAGCAGATCCAGCACGTCGGCACCCGCCATATTCACAATGGCGCGACGGAGCCTGCGGGCAGATTCCGCGACAGTCTCCACGTGAAAGGGCTGCAGGAACAAATCGAAAGTCGACGACGCCTCCGCATCGTACGGGCGCTCCGGCAAGAAATCGCCTACATCAAGGCGCTGGCGGTAGATTTCGAACACCGCGCTCAAAAAGCCGTCAAAAGAAGAATCGTAGGAAATAAGGAGAGACATGCGCAAATGTGAGGTGTGAAATGTGAAGTGAGAAATGTGAGATGTGGGATGTGAGGAGAGAAATGTGAGATGAGGGATGTGAAGTGAGAAATGTGAGATGTGAGATGTGAGATGTGAGGTGTGAAATGTGAAGTGAGAAATGTGAGATGTGGGATGTGAGGTGCTGGGTGTTGGGTGTGGGATTAGCCCGCGGGGCGGAGCTGTGCGGGAGCCGAAAGCGCCTGAATCGCAGGAGCCGGCAGAGCCGGGGTATCCAACTGCCCGAAGAAATCGAGCTGGGCCGGCTTCGGGCGCGCAATCAGCATCGGGCGCACCATCTCAGGGTAAAGCCTGCGCAGATTCGCGGGGATATCGGGATTGTAGATGAAGTATTTCGCACGCTTGAGCACGACGCCCATCTTCTTGAGCTGTTCCATGCGGATGGTGCAGTAGCGACGCCCGCTCACAATCAGCTGCGCCGACTTGACTCCGATTCCCGGCACGCGCAGGATCATCTCGTAATCGGCGGTCTGCAAATCAATCGGGAAAAACTCCGGATGGCGCAACGCCCACATAGCCTTCGGATCCAGATCCGGATCGAGGTTCGGGTTCGACTCGTCGAGGATTTCCTCGTGCCCGAAGTTGTAGAATCGCATAAGCCAGTCCGCCTGATAGAGGCGGTGCTCGCGCAACAACGGCGGCTTGGTCGTGAGCGCGGGCAAACGCTTGTCGGCATTGACAGGGACGTAACCGGAAAAATAGACGCGCTTCATCTGCTGCTTATGGTAAAGACCCGCCGAAAGGCGCAAGATCTGCAAATCGCTCTCCCCCGACGCTCCCACGATCATCTGCGTGCTCTGCCCCGCCGGCAAGAACTTGGGCGCAGAGCGCATCCGCCTGTCGGCATGGTATTCGAGCTTGCGCTCGGCCAAGAAATTCATGGGGCTGTAGATGGACTTGAAATTCTTTTCGGGAGCGAGGTACTGCAACGCGCGATCGGATGGAATCTCGATGTTCACGCTGCTGCGGTCGGCGTAGAGACCCGCCTCGTAGAGCAGGCGCGGACTCGCCCCGGGAATCGCCTTCAGGTGGATGTAGCCGCCAAAGCGGTGGACCGTACGCAGCTCCTTCGCGACATACACGAGCTTTTCCATGGTGGCATCGGGACTCCCGACCACGGCGGAACTGAGGAATAGCCCCTCGATATAGTTGCGGCGGTAGAATTCGAGCGTGAGGTCGATGAGTTCCTTGGGCGTAAACGTCGCACGCGGGACATCGTTGCTACGGCGGTTGACGCAGTAGGCGCAATCGTACTTGCAGGCGTTGCTGAAAAGCACCTTCAACAGTGAAATGCAGCGGCCGTCGGCTGACCAGGTGTGGCAAATGCCCGCACTGCAGCCGCTCCCGAGGCCACCCTTCGGCGCTCCGCGACTGGACCCGCTCGAAGAACACGACACGTCGTACTTGGCCGCATCACCCAGAATGTTGAGCTTGGTTTTTAAATCCATCTGTTCACTTGCCTTTTTGAGCACTAATATAATATTTAGTGCACAAATATGCAAGTACTTTCTTGTAAAAAAAGCCCCTTTCCAGATGGAGCACCCTAATTCGTGTTTTTGGCGTAAATCACAGCAAATTTGCCTCATAGGAGCGATAAGTATATATTGATTGTATGAATTATTCGAAAAAGATCTTGACGGTGGCGGCCCTGTCCGCTGGAGTTTTCCTCCTTGATAGCTGCGGCAGCGGTGGCGGCGGCGGCAAGTCCACAGGAGCCGACGAGGAGGCCCTGCGAGAATACCTGGGTTCCGAAGCAATAAGGAGCGACCTGGACAACCTGGCCGAGTTCGCTTTCTATTCCGAATACCTCCAGACGGCCCCCATCGTGTTCATGGCCGGCGATGACGGGCTATATACCGACAATGTGGACGAAGACGAAGCAAACGAGTACGCCGACGCAATGGCCAAGGTGCTTTCGAAGATAGACGACTACGAGGAGGCCTGGGCACGTATCGACAGCATGCAGGCCTTGGTAACGGAAACCCCGAATTCACTAAAGAAAATAGGTCTCGTATACGCTATGAGAGATTTTTTCCGCTCCCTGAGAGGTTGCGGCAAGGGAACTCGAGAAAAAGCCATGGCGGTAGCAGGAGAACTTGACAAGAGCGAATTGAAAACCCTCTTTGACGGTCTTGACGAAAATCAAAAAAGAGGCGAAACGGACCATTTGACCTGGTGGAAGAATTTTAATAACGGGGATTACGACGACATCTCCCTCCAGATATACAACAGGATGTATTACAATACAGAAACATCCTTTGCCGACGAGGCCGAATTCATCAACAAGACGGTGGCGAAAACAGGGGCAGAATTATCCAAGAAGGCAGGCGAATTCCAGGTAGAGATTTTGAAAGCCGCTCTCCCGTCTCCCGTTACTGACGCCATGGACAAGATGGAGACCTTAGATAAGGTCAACACGATTGTCACCAAAGGCAAGGACATGACCGCCGAGGAACTGAAGGACAATCTCGGAAGCCTTCTTGTTGACGGCTATGACGATGTAAAAAAAAGTATCGGAAATGGCGGGCGAAGATGTAGAAGCGATTTCGAACCTGACCAAGAAGGTTATAAACAAGGTAACAGCCTCTTCCGAAGAGAAATCCGTAGTGACCTTTGCTGATAAAGCATCTTCTGCAATGGACGGAGGCAAGATCGCCATCGCCATCGCGTCGGCGACCGGCAAGGTGACAATTGCCCTCGGAGCCAACGAAGACGGGGACCATCAGTTGACTCTTGATGAAGAAGGCGGGCACTTGGTTTCTTTCCTGAATACCCTGGGCGACAAGTTTACGCAGAAACTCGATGTGGTTAAAGGGAAATTCTATGAACTGGTTGGCGAGATGAACGAGAAGGCTATTCGGGATTCCTTGGCGAAATCTAGTTCGGCCGCGAAATCCCCGAAGAGTTCTTCGTCCGTCAAACCCAAGAGCAGCAGCTCGGCAAAGGTGAACAAGGATTCCAAAAGCGTTGTGGGGAAATGGGTGTCTACCAAGGAAACCATGGCCCACAACATCACAGACTACGATGAATGCTATGCCATGTGGGGACCTAGCGATGGATTGGAGGACATGTCCGAAGAGGAATGCTCCAACCATGAATACGACGTAGACTATGCTTTGGGCCAGACCGTGATATTCTATTCCGATGGAAGCGTAGACCACCTAGACGCCAATGGCGACGTGGACGCTTCGTACAGCTACACGTTTGACAAGTCTACGGGGACACTTTCTTATTCCTATGATGGGGTGACCTACACCGCTACCGTTTCAGCAGACGGGACTACCATGACCATGCAGACGGTAACGGACATCCACTACGGGGAGATTATCCACAAGATAATCTTGGAAAAAGTGTCGGATGACGTGGAAGACTAAAGCTAGATAGCAGAAACGGACCGCATAATTTATTTATATTTTGGTCATGAACAAAAAAGTTTTACTCTTCACACCTGCAGTTCTTGCAGCTACATTCATCGCCGCCTGCAGCGACGACGATTCCAGCGACAAAAACACCGTAAAAGAAATTGTCACGGAAGTCAACTCGATTTTCGAGCTCGGCAAATGCGGCGAAGACAACGAGGGCGATACCGTCTACACAAAGATGGAAGAACTCGATTACTACTGCCACGACGGAAACTGGAGTCTCGTGGAATCCGATTCCACGGGTTCGTCCAGCAGCAAGAAGAAAGGAAGTTCTTCGAGCGGGGCAAGCTCTTCTAGCGGGAAAAGTTCCTCCAGCGCCAAGAGCAGTTCCTCCAAGGCGACCGAAGAAGAGCTCACCAATTTTGCCAAGCTCTGCGAAGGATCGGGCGGTACCGCAAAGGATGGCGTGTGTACCTGCGGCAGTGAAATCTGCGACATCGGCGCCCTCTGCAACACCGTCACCAAGAAATGCGCGAACATCGTGACGGCCGCCGATAGCGAATGCGATGACAGCTACAAGAGCGCATGTTCCAACAGCCCCGCGGAAGTGGGCATTGTCAAGGAATGCGTGAAGGGCGTCCTCGTGAACCGCTCGTGCAATACGGTTTCCTGCAACGAAAAAGGAACGGACTGCGGCGAATGCCTCAACGACGTGCAGACCTGTACCGAAGACAAAAAATTCAAGGCGACCGTCACCCGCTGCGAAAACGGAAAGAAGGTGACCGAAACTTGTAACGGAACCTCCTGCGACCCGCGCGACAACGGTTGCGGCGCGTGCACGAACTACGAACACACCTGCACCAACGATGACGAAGAAAAGGGAACCGTCTACGAGTGCGTCGCCGGCGAAGCCAAGAAGGCCGTTTCCATATGCGGCAACAAGTCGTGCCGTACTGACAAGGCCATCTGCGGCGAGTGCCTGAACGGCGAACTGAGGTGCGACAACGACATCAACAACAACGCCATCATGTACAGGTGCGTCGACGGGCAATGGGAAAG
>CAMJQW010000054.1 GCA_946408125.1 uncultured Fibrobacter sp. | reverse complement strand
ATTTCGGCAAACTTCTCGCCGTCGATATGGAAATCTACGCCCCAGTTGTCAAAGCCCAGCACCTTCGCTGAATAGTTTCCCGTGCGCGTGAGAATCTTGAGTTCGGGCGGCGTACTGCGCAGCATCAGGTTCGTCGCCTCGGCAATGCGGTCGTAGGTGATGTTCGTGTCGCTGTGCATCTCGCCGTAGGCACCGTGCATTCCCATCTCGAGCGCCACGATAACGTCGGTATTCTTCGAGAGCACAGGAGCGAACTGTTCCACATGACGCATTACCCACTTGTGTTCGGGAGTCACATTACTGCGTCCGTTGTACCACGGATCGTAACAGATGCGCACAATCGCAAAGCCATTGTTCGCACGGATATTGTCAAACGTCGTCTGCAACACGTTCAACGCGTCTTCGGTCAAGTCCTGGCTCACGCCGCGCACCGTATCGCGCTTCCCGCCGGTAGTATCAATCGAAAGCCATGCGTTGCTGCTGAATTCCGAAATTTCGGCACGCAGGTGGAGGAGTTTCGCCCATGGTTTTTCAATCGGCTGGCCGCCCGAAGGCTTGAGGTGCAACACCTGCGGCGTATAGAACCCGCGGTCAAAATTGTCAAGCGTCGCCATCGCATCGGTCGTGTCAATAGACTGTTTTACGAGACCAGCCGCAAAAAGCGGGGTCTGCAAGAGTGCGACACCGATTATAAACAAAAGACGGATATGGATTCTAGCCATATCCGTAATATATATTTTTCTCGGCAAATAGATCCTGCTCCTTCGAACCTAATTCAACTAACGCTCTAAAGAGCGAAGTTTCATATATCGACTTCGTGCTTCGCACTTCACTCAGGATGACACGGAGCCTGCCCTGAGCATAGCGAATGGGTGTCACTTATTATAAATCGCCTCGAGGGCGGCGGCCAAGTACGCAAGCGGAGCATTCCAGTTGATGGCCACCTCGTTGGTCGCGTAGCTACAGCGGTTGTCGATGTAAGCAAGCGCCGGCTTGTCGGAGGCGGCATAGTTCGGGCACTTCCAGCTTTCCTTGCCGTCGAGGTTGATATCCTGCTTGCCCAAATGCGGGCCACCCACAAGCATTCCCGGCACCGGATCGTCCACCATGTCGGATTCGCTCGGGCGGTGATGCGGGTTGCGCGGGCTACGGTAACCGAATCCCGTCACATACGTGATGTCGTGCGGGTTCTTTCCGAGCAGGTAGTCCAGGCACTGCTGGGCACCATCCAAATAGCTCTTGTCCTTGGTAAGCAGGTACGCATGCACCAGCACAATCCCGTTGTTCGCCATCGCGCTATTGCTGCCCCAGTTCCAGCTCCACGGGAATGCGGGCAGGCGGTAGGCGCTCGTATCACCCACGGCACGGAGGTTGTTCGCCTCGTTCATCACGACCTTCTTCGCCGCGTCGACAAGTTCCTTTTCAAAGTCCGCGGAATCGAGCGCCACGCGGAACGCGGCGAGCATGTTCACGTCACCCCACCAGGCGCCATTCGCGGTAAATGCATTCGCCTTCAGGTCTTCCTGGTATTCCTTCTTCTTGGTCGCGCGGAAAAGCTCCGCGGCAGCCCAGCGGAATTCATCCTTGCCGTTCTCGTCGCCGGGCATATAGCTTCCCGTCTGCACGTCGTCGGGCTGCTTGTAGAAAGCTTCCGGATTCTTCTTGGCCCAGGCATAGGCCTTCTCTGCCGCCTTGAGCATCTTGTCGGCATACGCCTTGTCGATACCCGCATACACAACGCTCGCCTGCGCCATCACTGCGGCAAAGTCGAGCGTCGCCGTCACGTTCTTGATAATCGCGTAGCGCTGCGCCACGTCGTTCTCGGGCAGCACGCTCCCGCTGAACTTGAGCGTCGACACCTTGTGATACACGCCGCCGTCCTTGTCCTGCATGGTGAGCATCCAGTCCAAATTGTAACGCACCTCCTCGAGGAGCTCCGGATACTTCGGGAACTCGCGCGGGATGTTCCAATGAAGCGAATCCGCATACTTCGGGAAATGTTCGTAAATCTCGAGCAGGGTGAACACGGTAATGCCGGAGTTCACGATGTACTTGCCGTAATCGCCCGCATCGTACCAGCCGCGGGCCGATTTGATTGCAGTTCCCTTGCCCTTGCCGCCCGTTGCCTTGTCGGTGCCGTAAATGATTACCTTGTCATCCTTGTGGCCCGCGGCGCGCGTCCACTTGCCCGCATACTGCGGTTCGAGCGCCATGCTGGAACGCTGGTAATAGAACCACTTGAGGCTCGCCTTTACCAAATCGCCATAGACGTTCTTGCCCACCACGACAGGCGTACCCACATAGCCGCCGTTACGGAAAAGGCGGTAGGTACCGGGTTTCTTGACCGCCGAAATGTCAAAAGTCTGTACTTCCTCGCCGCTGTAGTCCCATTCGTACACGTCGGGAGCCTTGAGCTTGAGCACCGTCTTTCCGGAAAGGTCGCGGACCTCGAGCCCGTTCGCATCGTTGCCCGGAAAAACGACCGTCTTTTCGGCATCGGGAGCAAAGCCCAACTGGTTCATGAGGGGTGCGGCAACCGCCTCGGAAGTAAACAGAGAAACCGCAGCCAAGGCCGCGCCTGCACAAAAAACATTCTTGTATACACTCATATCCTGAATATACCTAAAAAAGCCACATCCCGGAGCCTTTTCAAGAGCATTTACTGTTTTCAGCGGGAAACAGGCGATTTGGCGTTCCCCGTGCTTTTTTATATTGAGAAACGGAGAACCCCATGAAAAAGAAGTTCATATTCAAAACAGCCATTCCCCTTGTAGCATCGCTCACTTTGGCGATTACCGCCTGTACCGATTCTACCTCGGCAGACACTCCCGAAGAACCCGAAAGCTCTGAATCTATCGGATCCTCCGAATCCACCCAGTCCTCCGACGCCACGATTCCCCTGTCCAGCGGGGGAGCGAATTCTTCCGCCAATACCGCCCTCTCTTCCGGCACCTCCGAAGCCTTGCAGTCCTCATCATCCGTAATCCCGGGATCCTCGGATACCCCGATAGAAAGTTCCTCGTCCGATACGGGTCCCGCCTCCCCCGGCGATTCCTTTACCGATCCCCGTGACGGCAAGACCTACAAACTTACCACCATCGGCTCTCAAGTCTGGATGGCCGAAAACTTGAGGTACGGCGATTCCAGCCTGTACGTTTCCAAAGATGCCTGGAAAATCTGCCCGGAAGGCTTCCATCTCCCCTCCTCCGAGGAATTCAAGATGCTCGTCGCCTACGCCGGCGGTGAAGAGATTGCCGGCCAGAAACTCAAGAGCACTACCGGCTGGCCGAACTTGCCCGCCTACGACGACTGGAACGGCACCGATGACTTCGGGTTCAATGCCAAGCCTGTCGAAAGCGGCAACGGCACCGGAACCGACGAGAATTTCTGGACCTCCACGCACGACTTCGGCAACTATGGCACGATTGTCTTCTTCAAGTTCGACCCGCACCCCACCTCGAAAGTCGATTCGGCCGCACCCCAGCCCGAATATGGCGACTCGTACCCGTTCTGCCAGGGAAACCTGAGCGCATCGCCCTCGAGGACATGCTTCATCAATGGCGAACCAGACACCAGGCTTTCCGTACGCTGCCTCAGCAACATCCTCAAATGCGGTGGCAAAAACATCGACTACACCCAGCAATTCTGCGAGGACGACGTCGCCTACGACATCTGCTACGGGCACAAGTACGACATCAAGAAATACAACTGCGTGGACGGGGTCATCCGCGACCGCGCCACTGACTCCGTCTACAAGCCTTCCTGGATGCTCCTAAACCCCGAAAAGGAATACGGCATATTCCAGGACACCCGCGACGGGCAATACTACAAGACCATAGAGATTGACGGCGTCGTCTGGTTTGCTGAGAACCTCAACTACACGGTCGAGGGTTCCCTCTGCTACGAGAACAACCAATACTACTGCGACATTTACGGAAGGCTCTACACCCACATGCAGGCACTTGGCGAAGGGGATTCCATCCCCACCGGTCACTGGCAGGGCAACTGCCCGCCGGGTTCGCACCTGGCAACCTACGAGGAATACTACGCCATCTACAAGAAGTACGACTACAGCAAGGACCTGGTAACCAGCTACAGTGTCGACGATTTCGGCGGCAGATACGAGCACCACAAAAACAATACCGGGTTAAGCATCTCGTTTCCCGGAACCTACCCGCCCAGCAGCTCTTTCTACGGGCTTGAATGGGACTACCTGAACTTCGATGCCCACTACATCGGTTCCGATTACAGCCACGAATACACGCGTGACTGGATTAACAGGAACCTTTACGAGAGATCTCACGGGAAGATGTCGATCGACAACACCGAATACGGTAGCGTCCGCTGCATCGTTAACTAGCAAAAAACGCTCTTGAAAGACACAAAAGCCCGGCTCGTTAGAGCCGGGCTTTGCCCTCCCACCCAAAAAAAGATTGTGGCAATCTTTTTTGGACTTTGATTAGTTATCCCTTGCAGGTAGACTTTGCGGCGCTGAAGGCCATCTCCACACCAACTTCGGATTCCATATTGTACATGGAAAGCGTCTTGGTGTTGGAACCGTTCACGCCCGAAGTCGAGACAATCAGGTCCCTACCGCTGACGGAATAGGTGTATTCGACATCGTCACCGAAATCGTCCTTGCGCACGAAGTGCCAAGTGCTCACGTCGGACTTGTCCATCGCTTCGCACTGATCGGCGGCTTCGCTGCTGGATTCCGGAACCGTTTCGCTGGAGAGCGGTTCCACGGAACTGCTGGATTCCACGACGGCTTCGCTCGACGTGGGCACGGAGGCGCTGGATTCGATAACGGCGCTGCTCGATTCCAGGACCGTCTCGCTCGACATCGGCACGGAAGCGCTCGACTCGATGATGGCCTCGCTCGAAAGCGGAGCGTCGTTGGCCGGGCAGCCCAACTTTTCGATCAAGCTCATGAAGGTCCAACCACCCTGGCCATCGCAGACGCCAAGACCCAAATCACCCGTCATCACGCCCTTGCACCTGTTGGCCGCGGAACATTCGTAATTCATCAATTCGCCCGACGTGGCTACCGAATCCGGAAGCGTCGAAATCTTCGGCGTATTCCAGTCTTCCATCGGGTCGGAAGCGGAGTCATCGCCACAGGCGACGAACATCGCGGCCGCGGCACAGAGAAAAGCAAAATCCTTAATAATCATCTTTTTCATAAGATCCTCTTTGTGTTTTTTTTGTTGCTTACAAAATAAAAACGGATTCTGCCGAAATCAATATGGAACAGGGCAATTATTTCGCATTTTTTTCTGTTTTTTCCCAGTTCCGGGAGCCAAAAAAGGCTATATGTAATCGGGTGTTTCATATAGCGAAAATAGCGGGCTTTCGCACCCGCGTAACACTATTTTGTCTATACAAAAAAACCGCAGCGGCTAGGCTGCGGCTTTTCGTAATCCTAGATCCTTCCGCCTTCGGCGTCAGGATGACATTCGCAAAGCGAATGTCACTTCTTGCTGCGATGGCTGTTCTTGATCCATTCGGTCTTGTGGACTTCGGGGATGTCGTCGAGCAGGCGGAGCGTATGCGGTTCGGTCGTGTTGTCGAGCACCTCGGCAGGGGTACCCTGGTTCACGATGCGGCCGTCATGCATGATGAAGATACGGTCAGAAACGTAGTTGGCAAGGCCGATGTCGTGAGTCACGAACACCACGGTCATCTTGAGCTGGTCTTTCAACTTGCGCAGGTAATCGAGGATGTTGGCGCGCACGCAGGCGTCCACCATGGAGGTGGCTTCGTCGGCGATCAGGACCTTCGGACGGAGCGCGAAGATACGGGCCAGGAGCATACGCTGCATCTGACCACCCGAAAGCTCGAACGGGTACTTGCCTTCGATATCGGCAGGCGTCACGTTCACAGCCATCAGGCCTTCGTCCACGCGGCGGCGGATTTCTTCCTTGCTGGGCTTCTTCTTCAGGATGTTGAGGGAATCCTCAAGCTGGCTCCTGATGGTGAAGAACTGGTTGAAGCATCCGAACGGGTCCTGGAACACGGACTGGACTTCGTTCCAGTGGTCCTTGAGGTTCGTAATCTTGTGATCGCGATAGAGGAACTGGCCACGGGTCGGCTGGTAGAGGCCCAGCATGATCTTGGCGAGCACGGACTTTCCGCAACCCGAGCCACCCACGATGGAGATGAATTCTTCGTCATAGATATCGAAGGAAACATCGCGGACAGCCGTCTTCAGCGTCTTACCGGCACCGAAGTCCTTGCTGATGCGCTTGGCGGAAAAAACAACGGGCTTATCACTTAGCATAGTCGCACCTCACGTCACGATCCCCGACAATGCGGAGATTCTGGGTATTCTTCTTGCAGTCGGGGCAGGCCTTGCTGCAACGCGGAGCGAAGCGGCAACCCACGATCTTCTTCTTGAGGCTCGGGGGAGCGCCTTCGATAGCCACCGGATGACGGCCACGCTGGCTCGCCTCGGTACTGAGCATGGCGCCCATCAGGGCCTGCGTGTACGGGTGACGCGGGTCCTTGACGACCTGTTCCGCGGTACCCTTTTCCACGAATTCGCCGGCGTACATGATGGCAATATTGTCGGCCACGTGGTACAGGAGCGGAAGTTCGTGGGTAATGAAGATCATCGTCGAGAAGATGCCCTTGTCGAGAAGATCGAAAATCATCTTGATCACTTCCTTCTGGGTCGAAACGTCCAGAGCGGAAGTCGGTTCGTCGGCAATCACCATCTGCGGGTTGAGCAAGGTGGAGATACCGATCACGGAACGCTGGCGTTCACCGGCAGTCAGCTGAATCGGATAGGAATCGAGCACGCGCTTCGTGTCCATGCCGAACAGGTCGAAACGTTCACAGAGGCGGTCGTAGATTTCCTTGTGGTCGAGCTTCTTGCCCGGCTGCTGGTGGGCAGCAATCACGTCGGCGGCGATATCCTTGATCTTGCGCACCGGATTCAGCGCGTTGAACGCACCCTGCGGAATCATCGAGACCTTCTGGGCCAAGACGTTCGCACGGACGTCCTCGATCTTACGGTTCATGAGGGATTCCATCTTCGTGCCGTTCCAGACGCGGACATCGCTCTTGCCTTCGGGGTAGAGAGGCGGGATGCACATGCCCATGAGGCCGGACACGAGGGTGGACTTACCGCAACCGGATTCACCGGCGATGCCGAGGATTTCGCCCTGCTTCATGGAGAAGCTTACGTTCGTCACGGCATGGGTCTTATCGCCAAAGCGCCCAAGGTAATAAAGGCTGAGGTTTTCTACTTCAAAAACATTTTCAGACATTTCGTTACCTCTTACTTGCGCAGGCGCGGGTTGAAGACGCCTTCCATGGAAGTGTTGATCAGGTAAAGCGCGAACACCGTAAGGGTGATGATGATGGTTGCCGGCAAGAAGGCAATCCAGATACCACCGGAAAGGGCGCCGTTATCCTTGGCCTGGTTCAGGATGATGCCGAGGCTCGTGGAATCCAGAGGACCAAGGCCGATCATGGAGATGGAAGCTTCGGAAAGGATACCCGAAGACACCTGCATGATGAACACCATGAACACGTACGAAAGCAGGTACGGAAGCACATGCTTCAAGACAATCGTGAGCGTCGAGGCACCGTTGATTCGGGCGAGCGCGATATGGTCGCGGCTACGCAGCGAAGACGCCTGGGCACGCACGGCACGGGCAGACCAGCTCCACGCGGTAAGGCCGATGATGAGGCCGATAAGCGTGAGGGAACGTCCGTCCTTGACAGCGGAGCTGATGAGCACGAGAATCACGAACTGCGGAATCACGATGAAGATATTCGTGAGCATGTTCAGGACTTCGTCAATCCAGCCGCCGCGGAAACCGCCGAACAGGCCGATAAGCACACCGATCGTCGTAGCAATCACGCCGGCAACGAGACCCACATACAGCGAAGAACGCAGACCTTCGATAAGGAGGGACACGTAATCGCGGCCGAGGTGGTCGGTACCGAGCAGGTGATCAGCGCTGGAGCCAGCGTACGGGCCAGCCATCATGTCACGGGCATTGATGTCCACGTGATAGAACAGCGGTCCGAAAAGGGCGATCAACAGCGTGATGATAAAGATGGACACACCGATGACGAACATCGGGGACTTGAGAAGATTTCTTAAAAGCTTACCCATGATTACTTACCTCCCATCTGGAGACCGGCCTTGACGCGCGGGTCAAAGATTGCAATCAGAACGTCGACTGCGAAGTTCGCAACGAGCACGCAAGTCGAGATCATCAGAGTGCAGCCCTGGATGGTAGCGTAGTCGTTCTGCTGGATAGCAGTGAGCATCGCCATACCGAGGCCCGGGTAAGAGAAGATCATTTCGGTAATGAGGGCGCCGCCCACCATCGCACCGAGGCTCTGGGCAAGGCCGGTGAGCTGCGGGAGCATGGCGTTACGGAACACGTAGCTGATGATCTTGCCTTCGCGCAGACCAAGCCACTTTGCATATTTCATGTAATCAGTACCGAGTTCATAGATCGACATGGAACGCATACCCGTCGCCTGACCCGAAAGAAGGATCGGGAACACCGAGAAGAACGGCAGGATGTAGTAGAACCCGACGCTCTTGATGCAGTTCCAGTTGAACTGGAGTTCCGGAATATCCGGGCTATACGCGCCCATGGCCGGGAACCAGCCGAGCGTGATAGAGAAGAGCGCCACGAGCAGCATACCGAACACGAAGAACGGAACGCCGTTCAAGAACATGGCGCAGGGGAAGAATACCTTGTCAAAGATGCCGCGCTTGTAGGCAGCGAAAGCACCGAGAAGGTTACCGACAATCCAGCCGAGGATGATGGTCGGGGCCTGGATTGCAAGGGTCCACGGGAGGGATTCCTTGATGATTTCGACAACCGGCTTCGGGTACTGGCTGTAAGACAAGCCGAGATCACCCTTGAACACGTTGCTGATGTAGACAAAGAACTGGGAGAGACCCGAAGCAAGCTTCGGATCGGCCTTCAGGACAACCTGGTCTACCATGACAGTATCCAAATGCTCTGCCTGAACCTGTTCCATCACGGGAACCTGCTCGACCTTGGCAACCTTCTTCTTGGTCACCGGGTCCTTTTCCATCACCGGCTTGCCGGCTTCGTCAAGGACCGGCTTCTCTTCAAGAATCGGATTACCTTGTTCGTCGAGCTTCGGGCGTTCGATCATCTTCGGAGAGCCATCCTCATTCACTTCGAGGACAGTCTTCACCACCGTAACGCCATTTTCGACCTTCGGAACCTTGATGGTCTTCATCTGGCCGTTCTCGTCAACCTCGGGGTCGTAGACAACGTTGCCCTGATCGTCGAGTTCAGCCATACCGAAAGCCTTCAGGAGGGTTTCCTTCTTGAGCTTGGCCTGTTCCGGCGAGAGACCCTGGGCAGCCTTGCCCATGATGATATCGACAGGATTGTTTTCACCCATACGCGGAAGGGTGAAGTTGATTGCGACCGCTATGACGAACGTCAGAAGATACCAGAACGCCTTCTGCAGAACATAGCGGAGCATGGGATACTGTTTAAGCATTTATTGACCTTTTTTATTCCTTAATTACTTGGCGAGCTTCAGGCTCCAGAGGACCTTCGTACCGGAAGCGATCCACGGCAGCTGGGCCGGAGCGTAAGCGTTTTCAGCAGACGGCCAGTTGGTCCACACGCGGTCGCTGAATTCGTAGTACTGTTCCGGGAGGTAAGCGAGCGGAATAGCCGGCTGGTCTTCCATGAAGATCTTGTTGAGTTCGCGGTAAGCTTCCTTCTTCTTTTCCTCGTCGGTCATGAGAGGAATTTCGGCAAGGAGCTTGTCGACTTCGGGGCGGAATTCCTTGGTGCCCGGCTGGTTGTAACGGCCGATGTTGGTGCCGGCCCAGTCACCGAGCTTCTGCCAGTCGCGGCTGGACATGACTTCGTTGAAGCGGCTCCACGGGAGAGACGGAGACACGTCGGCAGTCGGCTTGTGCATGATGAGGTCAAAGTTGCCGGTGCCCATGGCAGGCCAGTACTGACCGCCATCCACGAAACCTTCACGAACGTCGATACCAGCCTTACGCATGCCTTCGACAGCGATGTTCACGATGGATTCCCAGTCGGTCCAGCCGGCCGGAGACGTGATGAAGAGGGTCGGAATCTTTTCGCCCTTGGCGTTTTCCATGTGGTCGAGAGAACCGTCATCCTTGAACACGGACTTGTAGCCGGCTTCGGTAAGCATGGCCTTCACGGTGTTGAGACGTTCGGCTTCGTCGGTAATGTCGAGCTTCACGCCGATCTTCTGGTCTTCGGCGTTGATGTACTTGCCTTCGAGGTTCGTCGGCATGATGAGGCCCGGCTGCAGCTGAGAGGTGTAACCGGAGAGAGCAAACTGACGGATAGCGTTGTAGTCGATGGCCGTAGCGAGGGCACGACGGAAGCGCTTGTCGTTGAGGGGTTCCTTCATGGTGTTGATCATGAGCATCGGCATAGCGCCCGGAGTGAAGAACGGAGCGTCGTTCAGCCAGGTGTGCACGCCAGCGCTCTTGAGGTCGCCGATACGCGGAATGAAGGACATGGAGGCATCGAGTTCACCCTTGCGGAGGGCGATGGTGTTGTGCTCGTTGCTCTTGTAGATCGGGTGAACGATGTACTTCGGAGCCGGGAGCTTGCCTTCGTGGAGGGCAGCGTTGCCCCAGTAGTCGTCACGACGTTCGAGGATAATCTTGTTCGCAGAGTAGTCCTTGATGGTGTACGGACCGGAAACGACCGGGCCCTTGTCGAACATCATCTTCTTGACTTCGTCGAGGCCCTTTTCGGCAACGAGCGGTTCAAACACGTGAGCCGGCACGATGCGGATGGCCTGGAGGAGGTCCATCACGGAAAGCGGGTTGTTGCGCTTGTCCTTAGCCACAATGAAGGAGATACGTTCGGCAACGGGAGCGTCCTCTGCTGCCGGTTCGGCCTTGAGGGTATCCACATGGATTGCGGAAATCTGTTCGGTAGTATTGATGGAGCCGTTCGTGAAGATGAACTTCACGTCGTTGGAGTTCACCTGCTTGCCGTCGCTCCACTTGGCGGCGGGATTCAGGTCGACAACGATGCTGTCGTTGTTGGAAAGTTCCGGAACGAGCGTGCCAAGAAGGGCTTCCACCTGACCGTTCAGGGTGTTATAGGTAACGAGCGGTTCGTAAACGAGGTTGAAGCGACCGCCAATCGGCCATGCGGCCATCCAGCTTTCGGCGAGCGGGTTGAACGTAGCGGGAGCACCCCACTGCTGACCGGAGAGGTAAAGAGTTTCCTGACGCGGAAGAGCGCCTTCGGCGGCCTGTTGCTGTTGTTCGCCACCACCGCACCCAAACAGGGCACCCGTTGCCGAGATAACGACGGCAGTCTTGACAATAGATTTCATTCCAATCATGTGTATCCTCTTATTGTAAGCCTATTTACGACTTTTGATGAAATTCGGAATCTAATATAGATTTAATTGGGAATTTTGTTTCGCGGTTTTTGGAAAATAGCGTTTACAAAGCAAAACAAGCATTTACATGTTTACGAAAGTTTACAAACATACGCCTTGTACTTGTTCCGCCGCCACCATATCGGGACATGTCAAAGGCGCAGGCAAAAAGTCACGGGTCCCCTGTCGTGCCAACTTTTTGCCCCCCCCGCGGATTTAGAATAAATTAATTACACTACATACAAAAGAAACCGCCCCGATGGAGCGGCTTCTTTCAGTAAGTTCTAATGGTTTAAGAAATTACTTGGCCTTCTTGCAGCACTTCTTGCAAGCGGCCTTCTTGGCAGGGGCCTTGCAAGCCTTGCGCGGGTCACCGGCATAGACGGCAGCCTTGCCGAGTTCTTCTTCGATGCGGAGGAGGCGGTTGTACTTGCAAACGCGGTCCGTACGAGAGAGGGAACCCGTCTTGATCTGGCCAGCGGCAGTACCGACGGCGAGGTCAGCGATGAAGGTGTCTTCGGTTTCGCCAGAGCGGTGAGAAACGATCGGAGCGTAGCCTTCGTTCTGAGCGCGCTTGATGGCGGCGAGAGTTTCGGACACAGAACCCACCTGGTTCACCTTGATGAGGATAGCGTTGGCGATGCCAGCCTTGATGCCTTCGTCGAAGATGGTCGGGTTGGTAACGAACAGGTCGTCACCCACGAGGTTGATCTTGCCACCGAGCTTGTCGGTCATGACCTTCCAGCCAGCCCAGTCAGCTTCATCGAGACCGTCTTCAATGGAGAAGATGGAGTACTTGTCGATGAGCTTTTCGTAGAGCTTCACCATGTCGGCAGACTTGACAGTCTTCTTGGTGCTCTTCTTGAAGGTGTAGGTTTCCGGCTTGCCAGCCTTGGTGTTCTTGTCGCAGAATTCAGAGGAAGCAACGTCAAGAGCGATCTTGATGTCAGTGCCGAACTTGTAACCGGCATTGGTGGTTGCAGCCTTGAGGGCGTCGAGAGCCTTTTCGAGGGTCATCACGCCAGTGATTTCGTAACCGAACTTGTTCTTAGCCGGCTTGATAGAAACGCCAGGAGCGAAGCCACCTTCGTCACCAACGGTGGTGTCGAAGCCGGCCTTCTTCAGCACAGCCTTGAGGGCGTGGAAGATTTCGGTGACCATCTGGAGGCCCTTGGAGAACGTCTTGGCGCCAACCGGGGCGATCATGAATTCCTGGAAGTCGATCGGAGCGGAGGAGTGAGCACCGCCGTTGATCACGTTGCACATCGGGCACGGGAGCGTGAGCTTCTTGGTGCCATGGAGCTTGGCGATGTACTGGTAAAGCGGAAGGCCAGCGTCCTTAGCGGCAGCAACGCAAACAGCCATGGAAACGCCGAGGATGGCGTTTGCACCGAGCTTGTTCTTGAGCATGCGGTTGCCGTCGAGAGCGATCATGG
>CAMJQW010000053.1 GCA_946408125.1 uncultured Fibrobacter sp. | reverse complement strand
ACGTCATCGAAATCGACATCCCGAACCGCTCCATCAACGTGCAGCTCACCGACGAAGAGCTGGCCGCCCGCCGCAAGGAAATGGAAGCCCGCGGCGCCAAGGCTTGGCAGCCGGAACACCGCGACCGTAAGGTGTCCAAGGCACTGCAGGCATACGCTGCGATGGCATCGTCCGCTGACAAGGGCGCTGTCCGCGACCTCTCCCTCATTGGTGTGAAGTAATGGATTCTCTCCTCAAGCCGTTTATGAATTCCCGCAAGGTGTATGTTCCGGGGAAAATGTACCCGGACATCCGCGTGGGAATGCGCGAAATTTTGACTGAAGACCCCGAAACGCCTGTCGTGACGGTGTACGATACGAGTGGCCCTTACAGCGATGTAGACGCCAAGCTCGACGTAACGAAGGGGATTGAACGTTTTCGCGAACCCTGGATTATGGAACGTGGTGACGCCGAACAGCTCGACGACATGACGTCTGCTTATGGCCGCGCCCGCCGTGCAAACCACGAGCTGGACCACCTGCGCTTTAACGCCGAGCACCACCCGCTCCGCGCGAAGCCGGGCCATCATCTGACGCAGCTCGACTACGCCCGCAAGGGAATCGTCACCAAGGAAATGGAATACGTAGCAATACGTGAAAACCAGCGCCTTGATGAATTGCAGGCCCAAGGTAAAATCAAGATTGAAGGCTCCCCCATTACGCCGGAATTCGTGCGCGACGAAATCGCCGCGGGCCGTGCAATTCTGCCGGGGAACATCAACCATCCGGAATGCGAACCGATGATTATCGGAAACCGCTTCCTCACGAAAATCAACAGCAACATCGGCAATTCCGCCATCACTTCTTCCATCGAAGAAGAAGTCGAAAAGATGGCCTGGTCCGTGCGCTGGGGTGCCGACACCGTGATGGACCTTTCCACCGGAAAGCACATCCACGAGACGCGCGAATGGATTATCCGCAACAGCCCCGTCCCTATCGGCACGGTGCCTATCTACCAGGCGCTCGAAAAGGTGAACGGCAAGGCCGAAGAACTCACGTGGGAACTGTACCGCGACACGCTCATCGAGCAGGCGGAACAGGGCGTGGACTACTTCACGATTCACGCGGGCCTTTTGCTGGAACACATTCCGCTGACCGCCAAGCGCACCACGGGTATCGTGAGCCGCGGCGGTTCCATCCTTGCCCTCTGGCAGATGCGCCACCACCAGCAGAACTTCCTCTACACGCACTTCCGCGAAATCTGCGAGATTCTCGCCGCCTACGACGTGGCCGTCTCGCTCGGCGACGGGCTTCGCCCGGGGTCGTTGGCCGATGCCAACGACGCGGCCCAGTTCGGAGAACTGGACACGCTCGGCGAGCTTACGAAGATTGCCTGGGAATACGGCGTGCAGGTGATTATCGAAGGTCCGGGTCACGTGCCCATGCACAAGATTCAGGACAACATGGCGCGCCAGCTCGAAAAGTGCCACGGCGCCCCGTTCTACACGCTCGGCCCCCTCACCACCGACATCGCCCCCGGTTACGACCACATTACGTCGGCCATCGGTGCGGCACAAATCGGCTGGTACGGCACCGCCATGCTCTGCTACGTGACGCCCAAGGAACACCTCGGGCTCCCCGACCGCGACGACGTGCGCGCGGGTGTGGTCACCTACAAGCTCGCCGCCCACGCGGCCGACCTTGCAAAGGGCCATTTTGCAGCGCAGTTCCGCGACGACGCCCTTTCGCGCGCCCGCTTCGACTTCCGCTGGAACGACCAGTTCGCGCTATCGCTCGACCCCGAGAAGGCGATGGAATTCCACGACAAGACGCTCCCCGGCAGCCAGGCAAAGGCAAGCCACTTCTGCAGCATGTGCGGACCTAATTTCTGCTCGATGCGCATTACGCGTGCCGTGCGGAATTTCGTCAAGACCGGCGAAGTCGGCGACGTTTAAATAAGGCCGGTCAAGGCCTCAATTTCTTTTGTTCGTAAAGGACTTCGTCCGCCCTCGCAAAGAAATCGGGCAAAGTTTCCGTTCCCGGCAAGTGGTCGGCATACCCTATGCTCAGCGTCAGTGTATAGGGAAGCGCCGATGCGGATTTGCGGAGGGTTTCCTTGATGGCGGCGCAGAGTTCCTTGGCGCTCGCATCGTCATTCAGTTCGGCGACAACGTTGAATTCATCGCCACCGAAGCGCGCGATAAAGCACCCGCGCGGACCGCAAACATCCTTGAGGACATCGGCAGCGAGCACAAGCGCCCTGTCGCCTTCGTGATGCCCGTAAGTGTCGTTGATTGCCTTAAAGCGATCCAGGTCTATTACAAAAAGGAACAGGCGCTTGCTCGCGGACTGCTTGCCGAACATCTTCATCGTCAGGTAACGATTCAGCTGGTTCCTGTTGTTGAGGCGCGTCAGCGGGTCCATCGAGATGAGCTGCGCCTGCGCGAGAACAAACGCGAGGACGCTCGCGAGCATCATGCCTGCCGAGAGGATCGGGAGCTTGTCATCGAAATAGACCTGCATCGGAATGGAAAGCAAGGAAATCAAGTTGAACGAGACGACCGCCCCGTAAATGCCGCGATCCGCATAATAGCGTTTCTGCATCGCCTTGTAGAAGGCGACAACCATGCAGATTCCCATATAGATGGCGCATACCGGCAAGAAAGTCGTGTAGTAGAGCACGTTGCGGTGGCAGATGTTGAAATCGTCCACGTAGAACATCCAGCCGTTCCAGAGCGAAAGGACAATCAGCACCATCGTAGCAAGCATGGGCATCGCATACAGGGCAAGCTTCTTCTGGTCATTCCAGAACGGGAGTTTCAGGACATATCCCGAATAGCGGAACCAGCAGAACGCGAGGTGCGCCATCACCAGCAGGTAGAACGTATTCAAAATCCAGTTGAACGTCGAGCCGATGATAGATTCGGAACCGTCCGCAATCATCGTCAGGAAATCGAGTCCCATCGAAATGATGGCAAGCCCGAGAACAAAGCTGAAAGTCCGCTGGTGCAGCAGCTTGTACATGCCGAACTTCATCTTGACGAACAGCAGCGTCTCGACCGCGAGGCAGAAGAATATCACTTCAAAATAGGCTTCTACTTGCATACCGCTATCCCTTACCGTGCCTTACGGACTTCACCTTGTACAGTTCCTGGTCGGCCCTCTTGAAGAGGTCCTGTATGGTGTCGTTCTCACCCATTCTCTCGGCAAAGCCGATACTTACGGATATCTTGTACGCAAGCTTTTCTGATTCCGCCTCTAGAGCCTTCTCGAGTTTCGGGCGGATAGCGTTCGCATCCGCGATATTGCCCATCTCGGCCACCGTCACGAATTCATCGCCACCGATCCTCGCGATGAAGAACCCGAGCGGTCCGAGTTCCCTCTTGAGCACGTTCGCGAAAATGACGAGGGCGCGGTCGCCTTCCATGTGCCCGAACTTGTCGTTGATCTGCTTGAAAAAGTCGAAATCCATCAGGAACAGCATCAAGCGCTTGTCGCGATTGTACACGTTCATCTTGGTTTCCATGAACGAAATCAACTGGGTCCTGTTGTTCAGGCGCGTCAGGGGGTCGATCGAAATGAGGTGGTGCTGCTTTTCCATGAAGATGAACAGCAATCCGAGCGTCACGCCCACGCAGAACACCGAAAGCCCCGAGAAGGCGAGCTGGAAGATGACCGAGACGAACGGCAGCACGCCCATCGCCGTAAAGACGAGCAGGTTCTGACGGTTCGAGAATGTGTTGCGCTTGAAGGACCTCGGCCACGAGCCCGTAATCGCGAACAGCAGGTAAAGGGAGCCGACAAGCGGTTGGACCCAGTAGACTGATCCCTTGTGGTAAAAATTATGCTCGTCCACGGTGAAAATCCATCCCGTCCATACCGAGAGGATATTCATAATTATAAGCAGGATAAGCGGGATAGCAAAGGCGAACCGGCGTAGGCTCCGGCCCATAATGCGGTTCGGGTTGATAAAGTACGAATACCTGAGCCAAAAATACCCGAGCACGACAGACTGGATGAAAAAGGCCGCGCAGAGCAGGTTGTTCAGCGAATGCGCCCCCAAGAAGCTTCTGCCGTTGCAGAGGCGCCAGAGGATGTCGAGAAAGAACAGCAGTATGGAATGGAAACAGAGGTTGGTGAAAACCAGCTGTTCCGTCTCGCGGACCACCCCGCGCCAGGCGACATAGACGAGAATCAACAGGATGCAGATACACACCGCATTGATTTCTATATACATCAAAGAATCCATATGCTACAAAAAAGATACACAAAAAAGACGGAGCGGGCCACGCTCTCCGTATAAATTGCGTTGTAATTCTTTACAGGATTCCGCCGAATTTAACGATAACGCCCGCAAATACGACGCTTACCATCGTCATGAGCTTGATCAGGATGTTGAGGGACGGGCCCGCCGTATCCTTGAACGGGTCGCCCACAGTGTCGCCGACCACGCCCGCCTTGTGGGCGTCGGAATGCTTACCGCCGTAATTACCCTTCTCGATGAACTTCTTGGCGTTGTCCCAGGCGCCACCCGCGTTGTTGAGCATCGTGGCAAGCGCGAACCCGCAGGCAAGGCCACCCGCCAAGAGTCCGAAGACGCCCGGGACGCCCATCGTGAGGCCCACCACGACCGGGACGATAACCGCAAGAAGCGACGGGAGGACCATCTCCTTCTGGGCGCCGGTCGTCGAGATTTCCACGCACCGCCCGTATTCGGGCTGCGCCGTGCCTTCCATAATCCCCGGAATCTCGCGGAACTGCCTGCGGACCTCCTCGACCATCGCGGAGGCGGCACGGCCCACCGCCTTGATAGTGAGCGCGCAGAACACGAACCCCATCATGGCACCGATGAAGAGCCCGCCCAGGAGCATCGGGTTCATGAGGCTCAGGTTGTACACCTGCATGAAGTCGGCGATGCCCGCCTTGCCGGCCACCATGGCCAGCAAGTCGCCGTTCTCGGCGATGGCGCGGCTCCCGTCCCCGATGACCCTCGCGCCGGGGATTCCCGACACGATTCCCGGGAGGTCGGCCGCCTGGTTCACGAAGAACACCTTGCCCGCTTGGTAAGCCCCTCCGGCCGAATCCGCAAGGCGGCCGAGCCAGATCTTGATTTCCTCGACATAGGACGCGAGCAGCGCCATGGCGGTCAGCGCCGCCGACCCGATGGCAAATCCCTTGCCCGTCGCGGCGGTCGTGTTCCCGAGCATGTCGAGTTCGTCGGTGCGGGCACGGACGCTCGCATCGAGCCCGGCCATCTCGGCATTGCCGCCCGCGTTGTCGGCAATCGGGCCGAAGGCGTCCGTCGCAAGCGTGATGCCGAGCGTGCTCAGCATGCCCACCGCGGCAAAGCCCACACCGTACAGGCCCATCGCCATATCCGTGAAGCCTCCGGAGCAACCGTACGCGGCAACGATACCCGCGACAATCGTCACGACCGGGAAGCCCGTAGAAAACATTCCCACCGAGATACCGTCAATAATAGTCGTAGCCGCCCCGAGCTTGGCCTGCCCGGCGATACCGCGCGTAGGCTTGTACGCATCGGAAGTGTAATACTCGGTGAACTGGCCTATCAATACTCCCGCGACAAGGCCCGAAAGCACGGAACCGAAGATGCCAAGCGAGATGAACCCGATTTTCACGAGGACAAAAAGCGCGATGAGGATAAGCACGGACGATCCGAGCGTCCCGGTCAGGAGGGAACGGAGCAGCGACTTCGTGTCGGCATCCTCGCGGGTGCGCACCATGTAGATGCCCACGAGTGAAAGCAATATTCCGATAGCCGCGACGACCATCGGTGCAATCACGTAGGTCATCCCTCCCGCGGGCAATGCCGCACCGAGGGCCGCAGTCGCCAATATGGAACCGCAGTAGGATTCGTAGAGGTCGGCTCCCATACCGGCAACGTCGCCGACATTGTCACCAACGTTGTCCGCAATGGTCGCCGGATTGCGCGGGTCGTCTTCGGGAATTCCCGCTTCCACCTTGCCGACGAGGTCTGCGCCCACATCGGCCGCCTTCGTGTAGATACCGCCACCCACGCGGGCGAACAGGGCCTGCAGCGAAGCTCCCATGCCGAAGGTAAGCATCGTCGTCGTGATTTCAACCATCTTGGCCCTGTTCCAATCGGCATTCCCCACAAGGGAATCGCTCCAGCCGCCGAGCGAAACTTTGTTCGCAATATCGGCACCGAAGCCCCAGATATTATGATCGTAGATGTAGTTGAGCAAGAAGAACCAGCCCGAAATGTCGATAAGTCCGAAGCCCACAACCACGAGGCCCATCACCGCCCCACTCCTGAAAGCAATGACAAGTCCGCGGTTCAGGCTCGAGATGGCACCGTTCGCCGTACGCGAGCTCGCATACGTCGCCGTTTTCATGCCGAGGAAACCGCACAACCCGCTAAAGAAACCGCCCGTAAGGAACGCCACCGGCACGAACGGGTTCTGGATGCCCATGATGGCGAGCACCACGAATATCACGAACAGGACCGCGAATACGACCGAGACCGTCTTATATTGCCTTCGCAGGTATGCGAACGCCCCCACGCGCACGAAATGCGCAATCGCCTTCATCTTGCGGTTGCCATCGGGCTGGCGCTTCATGAAGCGGTAAAAGTGGAACGCCATCGCGAGCGCGACAACGGCGGCTGCGGGCACGAGCAGCCAGTAGAGGGGAATGGACATCATAAGAGCCTCGTATTTTTGACAAACACCGAATAAAATCAAAAAAAGAGACGCGAATGCGTCGGAGCAAAAAAACGGTAGGGCATATATAATCTATTATGATTTTCGGAAATACGCCGAAAATCTCTTTTTTTTAACAAACGAAGTTCAATTATTCCAAATTGGAATACAGCGAAACTACAGTTCCTTGTGCCTGCGCATGGCGCGGATGTTCTTCGGGAGCACTTCCTTGTGCCACTTGATCCATTCGTCGAAAAAAATGTAGCGGCGTTCGCGCTGCCTGAAGGTGCGCCCGTGCACGATGCGCCGGCCGTTCCGTTCTTCCACGGGAATCACGATATGCAGGCATTCGTGGTAGACGACTCCCGCCACGGCGTACTTGGGGCAGTTCGCCGCATCGTATCCCCTGCTGATGCTTATCAGGTGAAAGTCCTCGCCCGTTATCGGGTCCTTGCGCATCGAATGGAAGCTGAGTCCCCCGACGCGATTGCTCCAGGTAATCCTGCACGTGAGCGCCCCGTCAAAGTAAGTCTCGTTGACCGCCGCAAGGATGTCGTTCAGGTCGTGATACTTCCCCTTCGGCTTGATCGGCGGAATCCTCCCGCGGCTTTCGAGGGGCGCGTCCCCGCGGTCCACGAAAATCTGGTCGACCGCGGCCCAGAACCTCGTCACGAGATCCTTCACGATTTCCCTGTTCTTTTTCGTCTTGCGGCGAACTGCATGTTCGGCCCATTCCGCGGCAAGCTCGCGCGCCGACGCGAATTCCGGAGCCTTCATGTACGCCGGGAGCATCACCTCGGGGTGCCCGAAAAGCACGCCGCCCTTGCAGCGGATGCTCTTTTTGAGGAGCGGGTTGTACTTGAAGTTCACGAGCCCGTTCGCCGAGCAATCGGGCGACTGCGCCTGCACCGCCGGGGCCTTCGGCGGCTCCGGGTAGTTCCCGAAAAGGTCGAGCTGACCGAAAAAATCCATCTGGTCGCTAGGCATCGGCAAACAACCCCTCGTAAGCGTTCACGGCCAGGAGCCCGCCAAAGAAACTTTCGGGCAAGTCAAGCTCTTCGTAATGTTCCGAAATCCCGTAGATAGCCTCCTCGACCGCATCGGGGAGGTACACGATATAGCTGTCGTTCTTTTCCGTCTGCAAGAAATCCGGCGTACAGTAGCACGGATCCGTCTCGCTGAAATACATCCGGCACGATACCGGCCTCACAGGATAAATCCCGCAATCCCCCGCCCTGTCCGAGAACGGGCACGGGAGCCATTCCGCAAAATAGTCATGCAGGGCGCGGTCTTCCGCTTCGTCTTCGCCGAGCGATTCCGCCCTCTTCGCGTAAAGCCTGCCGAACAGGGATTCCCTCACCTGGCACGCTTCCATCACGCCGAGGAAATCATCCTTCTGACGGAGTTCCCCATACAGGGCGAGCAGTTCGAACGGTTCCACCGACATCGGGAAATGATGGCAGCAGTTGCCGCAGGCGGGCCTGCACTGGATGGGCTTCTCGTGCTGCACGAGCACCGCCGAGAGGTACGCCGCAAACGCCTCGTGGTAATGCTTCGTAAATTCGACTATATAGGGCAGCTGGTGTGAAAGATTATCCGTACCTATGGCATGTTCCCTACCGAGGGACGCCGCGAGGCGGTCCAGGCGGTCGCGTTCCGCCCCGAGCAGGACACCGATTTTCATTTCGGCTATCTTGTATGCTTTCGTAGGGAAATAATCTCGATAAAGTGCCATTCCAAGGCAAATATACATACAAAAAACGGGTAAAAAAGACCAAAAAAAAAGAAAGAAAGTTTTTTTTCTTATACTAATGTTATTTTTTATACGTAATCTCACCAACTTTCGACAAGTGGAAATTTTATGATATTACGAAAAATCCTTAGGAGCATAGCTGTCGTGGCGCTACTCGGCATTGCAGGCTGCAACCTGTTCAATCCGACGCAGTCCGTAGACATCGCCTCAAACGATGCCGCAGCCCTCACCTACGAAGGTTACCTCCACTTCCAGAAAACCGAATACGGAATGGCCCGCGAATATTTCGAGCGCGCAATCCACGCCGACTCCTCTTATTCCGAAGCCTGGTACGGCTACGCGAAGGCGATTGCCAGCATGCAGCCCGGCCTGAACCCCTTTGAACTTGTCACGCTTACAAAATCCTCTTCCACGAACCCGTTCGGTGCCTTCAAGGCCATGAACGACAAAGACGCCAAGATCCTCAGCAACGGAATCGATTCGGTCATGTTGGTCCTCGATGAATTCATCGTACTGGACACCACCGGCCGTACCGACAAGAGGGTCAGGTTCTCGCATTTCGCAGACAGCTATTCCATCCTTTGCATGGCCCAGGCGGGCCTGGTCGCACGTAATGAAGACCTCGACCTCGGCGACATCCTGTACGTAGACCAAAACGGCATTCACATAGACTTTTCCAGCATGGGATCTTCCATTCAGAACGCCCAGAAAATTGCCGGAGCCATGGCAAAGCTCGGAAAGGGCCTGAAGGCAGACAAGGATAAAGCGGGCTCCGTCATCAGGAACATGATGCCGGATAGCACCGGGGACTGGCTCACCGACAAGGCTTATGCGGACTTTACCGACCACGCCGCGAATTTCATGATCGACAAGGGCGAACAGCTCGAAAAAATCGACGTGAACCGCGCGGACGTGTTCTACAATTACGGAAACATCACCGATGACGACGGCGACGGATGTGTCGACGAAGAAGTCATTGACGGGTTCGACAATGACGGCGACGGCGAAGTAGACGAAGATCCCAGGTCCCAGGCCGTCAACGTAACGGACATGAATTCCATCCAGTATACGACCAATATTATTTATCCCCCCGTCAAGGAACTCAAGATGGTCGGCAGATACGAAAGCGGGGATGTCGACATCGATATGAACGGACTGGCCGGCGATAACGACCCCGACGAATGGACCTTCAAGAACAAGGACTACTCCGTGCGCTTCAATAACGGGGACCACCTGCTCAAGTTCGCATTCAAGGCAGACTTCTTCTCGCCGTACTTCATGAACCTTTCGCCTGAAGAGCGCATCGAAATCAAGGACGCGGTCCGTCACGACACCGATCCGAACAATATCCAGTACAGCCTCCAGCAACGACAGCAGCTGATCGGCGGTTGCTGGAACAACTATGACGAAACCAGGTTCCGCCTGTGGATCATGTCGAGGAACGCCCTATGAAAAACCAACTGACTTTACTCTGTCTGGCATGCCTAGTCGGGCTCGGTTTTGCAGCGAAGGCCCCGACGCACCACTCCCTCCGCGCGGAATCCATGGGTAACGCCCACGTGGCCGTGGTCGACGACAAGGAAGCCATCTACTTCAACTACGCGGGTCTTTCCCAGATCAACAGGCTCGGCAACTACAAGCTGCGTCCGGAACAGGGATACTACCCGCGCAACTTCGGCGATATGCGCCTGAACCTGGGCGGTGCAGGCCCGTTCGAGACCTATTTCTCCACGTACAACGAAGTGAAGAGCCTCCAGGGGCTCTACCAGCGCGCCACCGCCGCTGCCCAGCTCTACGGGCTCAGCACCACGAACGTGGTCATGGACTCGCTCGCAGCTCACCCCGAACTCGCGAACATGCTCAACTCCTACGACCACAAGCGTCTCGACATGAGAATCAAGATGGACGCGGAACTCGCGTTCCACGGATTCGGCGGCGCCCTGTGGGTTGACGGAAGCATCGCTCCTTACCTGGATCGCGGCATCATCCTCCCCTACATGGCCATCGACACGTTCTATGTGGACGGCGTCGCGCAGGCGGGTATCGCCTACGGCTTTACCGACAGGTTCTCCGTGGGTATCGGCGGCAAGATCGTCAAGCGCCAGAAGGTGGACATGATCACCATGGACATCGTCAACTACAACTCCCTCCAGGATACCCTCGAGGACCGTTACCACGATGCCACCGACCACCTGTTCGACTTCAGCTCGATTTCCGCGGGCATCGATATCGGCGTGCTCTACCAGCTGACGCGCGAAGTCAGGCTGGGCGCATCGCTCAACGACATCTATTTCAAGGAACTCGCCGGTGACCGCATCATCCCGAACTTCACGATGGGCGTGAACTACAGCCCGCGTTTCTTCAACAAGAACACGGCATACGCCCGCAAGTTCAACGTCGCCTGCGACTACGCGAACATGTTCTACAGCGAGAACAACTACCTTCCGCTTTCTCACGTGAACTTCGGTGTGGAAGTGGAACAGACGTTGCTCGCCTGGCCGGGATACAACAACGAGCTTCGCGGCCTCGCTGTCCGCCTTGCCGGCGGTTTCCGCGGCGGCTACCCGACGGCGGGTGTGGGCGTGGAACTCCTCCGCGTATTCACGCTCGACCTCGTGACATGGGCCGAAGAACTCGGTTACTACACGGGTCAAGACGAAGAGCGCGTTTACATGGCCCAAATCAGCCTAGGATTCTAAGCCTTCGTACTTTTTGAAAACTATTTACCGCCGACAGGGAACAGCGCGAATTGCAGCTGGAAAACCTTGTCGGCGTTTTCGTCTTCTTCGGCAATAAGCGCAATTTCCTTGCGAAAGGCATTGATGCGTTCTACAATGCGCTCGTAGCCTTCTTGGCTTATACCGAGGGTGAGCCCTGAAATATGGCGTGTGCCCGGCGGGTCGCGGTCGATGGAATCGGCGGCGAGCTTTAGGCACTGCTGATGGTACCCTCGGAGCGCGAGTTTCGATGTGCGGTCTCCGGTGGTAATGGCGCTTTCTGTCAACTCGTACTTGCCGTTCTTGCCCTTTTTTATGAGCATGCAGTCTTCGAGCAATTTCACGGACTTCTTTGCCTCTTCGGCGGTGATGCGCGGGTGAACTTGCTTCGCGAGTGCTTCGTAATTGCCGTCAAAGCCGTACATGCCGATAAGGCTGCGGATGGTGAGGTGTCTCCAGTCCGAATACACCATGTATTGTGCGTGTCCCAAAACGTGCTGCTTTTCGGCGAAGCGAACCACCTTGAGTATGGCCTGCATTTCTTCGAATGCGCCGTTGCGTTCTTCGGTAGTTTCCGCCTGGGTAAACTTGACGAGCGCTATGAAAAATTCCGTCTCGTGCTTGCCGAGCCTGAGGCCGCTTGCGACCTTGGGAATACTCTGGCTCGAAAGGTTCTTGTCACCGTTCATCACGCGGCTGATGAAATCCTTGGCCTTGAAACCGATCTTGTCCGAAAATACACGGAGAGAGAAGGCGGGATTCGCCTCCTTCTTGGCGTTGTAGTAATCTTTCAGAAATTCCCGGTAGTCCAGGTATTCGAAGATTTTTTTTGACGGTTTCTTTTCGCCCATGCCCTAAATGTAAGAAAAATGTGTGGAAAGGGGTATTTCGGTTAATATTCCCGTTGTCCAGGAACAACGCTAAATACGGCATGTAAAAGAAAAATGTGGGCAAAATCATTCTTTTGAGGTAGATTTTGCCTAGTTCCCGCGTAAGTTGTGCAGATGTCTGCGTTGTCCGGGAAAGGGTGTATTATGATGAAAAGAGTGTTTGGTACCGTGGCGTGTGGAGTGTGGTTTGCCGCCGCGGCTATAAGCCCCTCCGAGGTGGTGTCGCTTCCGGGCGACGCCGCCTACGGTGGTGGTGACAAGGTGGGTTCGCAGTTGGTTGCCGCGACTTATAACGCAGGTGAGGGTCCGGGAATCTGGATTGTGGCCGATGGCGGCTACAGGCTCTACCATAATGGCGCGCTCCTTGCCGAAGACAACCAGGCGGGCCGCGTCCGCTTTGTGCCGATGACCTTCCTCCCCGGCGAAAACGCGATTTCTGTCGTGGGCGTGAACGGCCAGGGCGCCCCGGGCGTCATGGTGCAAATCGATGACCTCGACAAGTCCTACTATTCCGGCAGCGACTGGAAATCAAAACCCGTGGTAAGCAACAACTCCTGGAAAAACAAGGGCCGCGACCTTAGCCAGTGGGGCGGGGCGACTACCCTGAATTACGCAAGCAACAAGCTCCCGAGCGGAGGCGCGCTCTCCGGTTTTGCCACGAATACGCAGGCCAAGTGGATTTGGACTTCCGCCGAAACGGACCCGACAGCGGTTCTGCTTTTCACGTTCAACGTGAAGGCCGAAGGCTTCGGAGCCAATACCACCGGCGGCGATGCGGGTAACATCGTCATCGCGAGCGATTCCGCAAGCATCCGCAAGTACCTGCAGAGTAACGATGCGGTAACGATCCTTGTGCCCGAAGGCACTTACGATTTTAGGCAAATGCGCAATGCGGTGACCG
>CAMJQW010000052.1 GCA_946408125.1 uncultured Fibrobacter sp. | reverse complement strand
TTTTACTATATGGCGTTCTTTCAGAACGCATATAGTACGGCTCGGCAATGTCAAAATAACAAGTTATTTTGCCGCTGCTCTCGCCTTTTACTATATTCCTGCACATGGCATACGTAGCAATGGCCCGCAAGTGGCGTCCGAAATCATTCTCCGACATGGTCGGACAGGAACATATTGCAAAAACCCTCCAGAACGCAATCGAGGGGGACCGGCTCCACCATGCCTTCCTCTTTACCGGGACCCGCGGAGTCGGCAAGACCACCAGCGCCAGAATCCTCGCACGAACCCTCAACTGCAAGGGCGGTGACCCGCTCCATCCGTGCGGACAGTGCGAATGCTGCAAGGACATCGACGGCGGAAATTCGATGGACGTCCTCGAAATAGATGCCGCTTCCAATACCGGCGTCGAAAACATCCGCGACGTTCTCGAACGCGTCCAGTACCCGCCAGTCCTCGGCAAGTACAAGGTTTTCATCATTGACGAAGTCCACATGCTCTCGACCGGCGCCTTCAACGCGCTCCTCAAGACGCTCGAAGAACCGCCCGAACACGTGATTTTCATCTTTGCGACGACCGAAGTGAACAAGGTCCCGCAGACCATTCTGAGCCGCGTACAGAGGTTCGACTTCAAGCGTCTCACGATGGCACAGATCCGCGGCCGCCTGCGCTTTATCTGCGAGCAGGAAGGCATCAATGCGACCGACGAAGCTCTCGATATTTTTGCCGAGAAGGCCGACGGTTCCATGCGCGACGGCCTCACCTACTTCGACCAGGCCTACGCATTTACCGGAAGCGACATGACCGCCGATTCCGTGCGTTCCATCCTCGGAATTCCGCCGGTAGAACTCTTCTTCAGCCTGATCAATTCCATTGAGAATCACGACCTGAAGGGCGTTTTCAAGATGGTAGACGAGGCCTGCTCCCGCGGCATCGAATTCACCCCGCTCCTGGACGGTTTCGGCAAGTTCCTCAGGAACCTGCTCTACACGCGCATCAACGCTTTCAACGCCGACGACCTCTCAATCACGGAAGAACTTTATTCGAAATTCAAGAGTGCGGCGCTCGGGCTCTCGAACGGGGACCTGCTGCGTATCAGCAAGATGCTCATCGACCTGCAGGCACAACTGCGCTACAGCACGAACCCGAGACTGATGGTCGAGACCTGCTTCGCCCGGATGGCCTGGCTCGACAGGCTCACCGATTTACGGAAAGCGCTAGCCGCCATAAACGACCCGAAATCAGCCGCCGACGAGGCGTTAAAAAAAAAAGTAGCTGAAGTTGCCGCGAACTTAGCTCCGCAGGAACCTGTTGAGGCTCCGACCGAAGACCCGTTCGCGAACTATCCCGCGGCCTCCACGGAAGGCTATTCCCGTTACGAAATCGCATCCGCATGGCCCGCCATCTGCGCAAGCTTCGCCGATGACGGAGACCTCGTATTTACGGCGGCACTGGCGGGTTCCCGCCTGGAAACGGGCGACATCCACGAAAATCCGTTTCCCATTTCGCTGACCTACGTCGGCGAAACAGACAACAACACATCGTGGAACTACCAGCAGCTTCAGGAGCACCCGGAATTTATCGTCCGTCTGCAGAAGATTCTCGAAGATAAACTGCAGACCAAGATTTCACTTTCGGTCAAGACCCGAGCATACACCGAAGAAGAACGCAAGATCGAGGCGGCCAAGAAGATGTCCCCCTTCGATCTCGACATGGAAAAAGAGCCCGGCATCGCCAATTTGCAAAAAATTTTCGCCGCAGAATTGGTATATTCTGTGCAATTGAAGAAAAGCGCCGCCTTTGCGGGCGACGATAACGATGAAATCAATGACAACTAGAAGGAATATCCACTATGGACATGAGCAAAATGCTTAAGGACCTCCAGAAGATGCAGAGCAAGATGATGAAGGCCCAAAACGACCTGAAAACCCAGAGTTTCGAGGCCGAAGCCGGCGGCGGGATGGTCAAGGTTGCCATGAACGGCAAGGGCGTCATCACCATGATCAAGATCAACCCCGACGCAGTTGACAAGGATGACGTGGAAGCCCTCGAGGACCTCGTGATGGCCGCGGTCAACTCGGCCGTCAAAAAGAAGGACGACGCGGCCCAATCCAGCCTGAGCGACATTACCGGCGGCATGAAAATCCCCGGCCTGATGTAGTTTTCAGCGCGGCAGGGCTCTGCCCGCCAAAAACGCTTTCCCCGGTACCTACCGGGGTATTTTTTTTTACAAAAAAGTGATTTCGTCCACAAAAAATGGCATTTCGTCCATTAATTAGGACATGGCCCTATTATATAGTTACATAATTTTTTACATTTGGGGCGCAAAAAAGTATATAGGAGATGGAATGTCTAGGCATTTAGGAACGATTTCGGCCATAGCGCTCTGCCTCGCGGCACCCCAGCTTGTCGTGGCCACGACCTACACGCGCGACGAAGCCGTCAAGATAGCCCTTGAAAAGTCTTCGGCCGTAAAAACCGCTGAAGAAGACCTTGTTTCGGCCAATTCCCAGGTAGACGCCGGATACGGCAACGCGCTCCCGAGCATTGACCTCAGCGCAACCGTCACGCGCATTTTCGGCCTGGACGACGTGGAAAAGAGCACCAAGATTTCCGATGCAGCTGCGGGCATGGCCCAGAGCAATGACGAAAACGGCCACCCGAACGCGAACGCCTTCGACACGCAGGTCATCGGTCCCGCCCTGGACGGTTTTACCAACCAGATGATGAAGCAGGCCTACCGCTGGCAATCGACCGTCGGCATCACCGCGACCCAAATCCTGTACGCTCAGGGCAAGGTCGGTACCGGCATTGAAATCGCGAAGACCTACAAGCACATCAAGGAAGTGAACCTCGACAATGCGAAGGCAAGCGTGCGTTACGACGTCAACAACGCCTTCGACCAGCTCATCTACCTGGATTCCGCGCTCGCAGTCCTCAACGAATCCAAGAACATGCTCCAGGAAAACGTGAATTTCGTGGAACAGGGCCTAAAGAGCGGCGTGATAACCGAACTGGACCTCATCCGCGTACAGCTTTCGATGGACCAGGTGAATTCCAAGATCAACACCCTGGAAAAGAGCCGCATCCTCGCCCGCAACGCCCTTTTGAACACCATGGGCCTGGAATGGGAAACCGACGTGCAGTTCCAGGGTGAACTCCGCGACCCGACGCAGGGTTATTCCTACCCCGACACCTCCATGTCCAACGTCAAGAAGCGCCGCAAGGAACTGATGATGCTCGAGGCCACCGAGGAAATGCTCTCCAAGAACGTTTCCATCGAACAGGGCGGCTACAAGCCGACCGTCGTGCTCGTCGGCGGGCTCAAGTATTCGAACAACCAGAACGAATTCTACAAGTGGGACGCTCCGGACTGGGACGAAAACATCAACAAGTACGTGGCACTCAACCTCACGATGAACCTGTTCAACGGCATGAAGACCAAGGAAGCCGTGGTGCAGGCCAAATCGAACCTCCGCAGTACGCAAATCCAGAAGGAAACGGCCGAACGCGGTTTTCGCGTGCAGATTGAATCCTGCGCAAACACGCTGGAAGACGCTAACGCGCAAATCGAGATCGCGAAGCGCCAGATTGATCTCGCCCAGAAGAATTACGACCTGACAAACGACGCCTACAAGCTCGGAAGAGAAACGCAATTGAACCTGCTGACAGCGGAAAACACGCTCCGCACAGCAAAGCTTGACTACCTGCAGGCTGTCGTGGACTGGAACAAGGCCTACAATGCGCTACTCCAGGCCACCGGTGAATATTAAAAAGAAGAGGAAAGAATGAACAAGACTGTCAAAACCCTCCTGACCCTCGCAACGGCATCCATGCTCCTGGTTGCCTGCAACCCGAAAGAAGACAAGGCCCAGACGAAGAAGGCCACGACCATCGAAGAAATCCAGAAGGAAAAAGGCAAGCCCGCCCGCGTGGTAAAGGCTGCCACCGCAAAGATTACGGACTTGCGCAAGTTCAGCGGTTCCATCGAGGGCATGCAGCAGAACAAGATCATCTGCAAGATGGGTGACCCGCTCGCCAAGATCAACATCCAGGTGGGTTCCTCCGTAAAGAAGGACCAGGTGGTCGCCGAATATCTCTTCACGGGAGACAACACGCAGTACCAGCAGTTGCAGGAACAGGTCGCCGTGCAAGAAAAAGCCTTAGCACGCATCCGTGAGCTCCATGAAAAGGGCGGCATCAGCCAGCAGGACATTGAACAGGCAGAGGCCTTACTGAAGATTAACAAGATGAACCTCGAGACCGCTCGCCGCGCATCGCTCATCCTCGCTCCCGAAGCGGGCGTGGTCACCGAACTCAAGTTCCAGGTTGGCCAGACTCCCGGCCAGGGCGGCGTCCTCGCCACCATCGCGAAGCTCGACAAGGTCATCCTCAAGCTGAACGTCACGAGCCAGGACATCGGCTACTTCAAGAAGGGCGCCCAGGCGACCGTCACTGTTGCCGGAGAACAGGTCAAGGGCAAGGTCAGCCTCATCCCGCTCGCCGCCGACCCGATGACCCGCTTTTTCCCGGTCGAAGTCACGTTTGACAACAAGAAAAAGAAACTGTTGCCGGGCATGTACGTAACCGCGGAACTCGACGCCCGCGAAGTGAACGGCATCGTGATTCCGAACGAAGCCATTGTATACCGCAACGGCGTGAACGCCGTGTGGACCGTCGATAACGAAGGCAAGGCCCGCCGCAAGATCGTGAAGCTCGGCGTGCAGACCAAGCACGACATCCAGATTGCCGAAGGCCTGGAAGAAAACGAAACCGTCATCGTGGAAGGCCAGTCCCGCATGAACGATGGCGACAAGGTGCTGGTTGTCGAATAAGGGAGTTTTGCTGAATGATTAAGGCCAGTATCTACAAACCGATTACCATGCTCATGGTCATATTGACCGTGGTGGTTTTCGGTCTATACACCTACTCCATGATGGTGGTCGACCTGATGCCGAAATTCGACGTCCCCGTGGTCACCGCAACCATCATCTACCAGGGTGCAAACCCCGAAGAAATCGAATCCACCATCATCAAGCCCATCGAAGACCAGGTGGAACTGGTGGACGGTATCGACTACGTGCAGTCCATATGCCTCGAGAACTACGGCATTTTGGTCGCCATGTTCAACATGGGCATCAACGTGGACGTGGCGGCAAACGACGTGCGTTCCAAGATTGACCTAGCATCGGTGAACTTCCCCGATGCCGTGCAGGCACCGATTATCGCGAAGGTGGACATCAACGGTGCGGCCATCATGTCCATCTCGTTTACCGGACCGCTCAACTCCACGGAACTCCGCCAGAAGGTGGAAGACGACATCGAACCGCTCTTTACCGCCGTTTCCGGCGTGGCTAGCGTCGACATTTTCGGTGGTACCACGCGCCAGATTTCCATCGAGCTTGACAAGGACAAGATGCTCGACCGCAACGTGGACATCGCGACCATCATGGGACTGTTCGGGCAGTCGAACATCAACTACCCGGTCGGCGAAGTCATCGGCAAGCACAAGAACACCTCCGTACGTACTTCGGGCAAGTTCCAGAGCCTCGATGAAATCCGCAACATGGACATCCCGACGGCGAAGGGCGTCATCAAGCTCTCCGAAATCGCCGTTGTCAAGGACACCATCGAGACAATCACGTCTGCCTCCCGCTTTAACGGCGTGAACTCCGTCTCGCTCGATATCAAGAAGCGTTCCGACGCGAACGTGGTGAAGGTTTCCGAAGGCGTCATCAAGCGCATGAACGAAATCCAGAAGACGCTTCCCGAAGGATTCGAGCTCCACCTGGTTTACGACAAGTCCGAAGCCGTGAACGAGTCCATCCAGAACGTTATCCAGAACATCATCATCGCCATTTGCCTTACCGCGGGCCTGTTGCTCCTGTTCCTCGGCAAGTTCTCGACCATGATTATCGCAGCCCTCACGATGCCTATTTCCGTGATTGGCGCCTTTACGCTCATGTACTTTGCAGGCTTCGGCATCAACATGATGTCGCTGATGGCCCTTTCGTCATCGGTGGGCCTGCTCGTTACGAACTCCATCGTGGTGCTTGAAAACATCAACGAAAAGCTGAAACTCGGGCTCGACCCGAAGGATGCAGCCCTCAAGGGAACCTCCGAAATCATGGTGGCCATCATGGCATCGACGCTCACCAACGTGTGCGTGTTCGTGCCAATCGCCTTCATGAAGTCCATCGCCGGTATCTTCTTCCGTACCTTCGGCCTTACCATGGTGTTCGCCACGTTCGTGTCGCTCCTTGTGACCTTCACGCTTACCCCGCTCATGGCGGCCTACCTGTTCAAGGGCGTGAAGAAGGACGAGAACGGGAACATCATCGAAGGGCACCGTTCTATCGGCGAAAAGATTTTCGGAATATTCCCGGCTTTCCTTAACGGCGTACGTTTCGTTTACCTCAAGACGCTCTCGTTCTGCCTTTCCATTCCTGGCGTGATTTTCCAGGTTGCAGCACTTGTCGGCACGATCATGTTCGTCGGATTCCTCGCGAAGAACTTCCTGACCGTGGAAATAATGCCGAAGCAGGACCAGGGCATGATCAGCGTCAAGCTCGAAATGCCCGTGGGCACCAACATCGAGACGACCGACAGCGTTGCGCGAATCATCGAAAGCCGCATCAAGGGCGTGCCCGAGATTGTGCACTACAGCATGAACGTGGGCGGTTCGAACGGCTTTACCACGGTGAACCAGGCCACGATGCGCGTGAAGCTTTTGAAGGACTGGGAAGGACGTACCCGCAGTACCGACCAGATTGTCGACTCCCTGCGCCCCTACCTCGCCGACATCCCGGACGCCTACATTTCCATCAAGTCCGCTTCGGCTTCCGAAATGAACAACAACTCCGCCGGCGACGTGGTGCTCGAAGTGAACGGCCTGCACGCGGACTCCGTCATCAAGGCCTCGCAGCTCGTGATGGACCGCATCAAGGACGAAATCGATGGTATCGTGGACCTCAAGACGAGCTACGAAGCGGGTAAGCCCGAAATCCGCCTTGTCCCGAACCGCCAGGCCCTCGCCGACTACGGCGTGACGCTCCAGACGGTCGCCACGTACAACTACATCGCGGTGAGCGGCTACGAAGCCGGCCAGTACACCGAAGACGGCGAAGAATACGACGTGTACGTGCGCATGATGGAAAAAGACCGCCAGAGCCATACCGACATCGAGAACCTGCCGATTCTGACCCCGAAGGGTTACCTGAACGCAAGCGAACTGTTCTACATCGAAGACGGTGCCGGCCCGACCCGAATCGACCGCAAGCGCAAGCGCACCCGTGTCGACGTATCCATGAACTTGCTCCCCGGCCATACGACCGGTGAAGTCATGGGCAAGGTCGGAGCACTCGCCGAAAGCATGAAGGGCGAACTCCCCGAAGGCATCTCCTTCAGTTTCGGCGCTCAGGCCGACATGCAGAACGACATGGTGGCGGAATTCAAGACGGCCATCCTCATGGCCATCATCCTCACCTACATCCTGCTGATTGCCCTCCTCGAAAGCTTCGCACAGCCGTTCATCATCATGACGACCATCCCGATGGGTGCCATCGGCGTGCTGCTCTCGCTCGTGTTTACGGGCAAGGCGCTCTCGATGATTGCCCTCATGGCCATAGTGATGCTTATCGGTGTGGTGGTGAACAACGCCATCCTTTTGCTCGACGAAGCGAACAGACTGTTGCGTAGCGGTAGCATGGGACGCAGGTCGGCCATCATGACTGCAGCCAAGACAAAGTTCCAGCCCATCGTGCTTGCGACCGTCGCCTCCGTGGTGGCCCAGCTCCCGCTGGCATTCGCACTCGGCGGTAACGTGGCCGCCATGACCCAGCCGATGGGTATCGCCTCCGTGGGCGGCCTCATCGTGTCGGCCATCCTCACGATGTACCTCGTGCCTACCTTCTTCTGGCTCCCGAATGCCATCTTCCACAAGGCTGGTAAGGGAATCAAAAAAATCAAGAAGAAAATGAGCAAGAATTAACGTAGAGAGAGAAAGAACCCTGCCCCCTCGGGCAGGGTTTTTCGTATATTTGGAGCATGGCAACCTTTATTATGAAGGAAAAGGCACACGAAGCCGGTGTGCTGAGCGTTGCCATTTCCGACATCCATGACGAACTCACGCTGGAACGCATCCGCTTCCAGAGCGGTTGCAGGGTTGTACCCGAGCAGCACTCGGAAGCCGAAATCCGGCAAATGGTCCGTCTCCATTCACAAAAAGATTCCGAAAGCATATTACGGGATCTCGGTATGCAATCCGAACGCGAAAGTTCCTGGGAATCCGAACCCATCATCAACCTCGTCGATTCGCTGCTCGATACCGCGATAAGGCAGAAGGCGACAGACATCCATCTCGAGCCATCGGAAAAAGGACTCCGCATTCGCTTCCGCATCGACGGGATGCTTCACGAATACAGGATACTCCCCGCGTGGATCGCGGAACCCGTAATCGTGAGGTTAAAGTTGCTTGCGAGCGTGGACATTACGGAGCGCAGGCTCCCCCACGACGGAAGTTTCGCATTCGAAAGCGCCTACGGGAACGTGAGCATGCGCCTAAGCACAATCCCAGTTCAGGGAACCGAGAAGAGTATCGAGAAATGCGTACTGCGCCTATTACAGACAAACGATAACGGCGCGACGCTAGACACTCTCGACTTCCGACCCGAGATACAGAAAGCGTTGCGTCGCGCCTTCAATGCTCCACAGGGGCTGTTCCTCGTCACCGGGCCCACGGGCAGCGGCAAAACGACCACGCTATATGCGGGACTCCGCGAGATTATCGCACGCGACATCAACGTGACGACCATCGAAGATCCTGTCGAATACAAGCTGGATGGAGCCAACCAGGTGCAGGTCAACGAGAAATGCGGATTCACGTTTGCAACAGCCCTGCGGTCCATACTGCGCCAGGATCCGGACGTGATTCTCGTCGGGGAAATCCGCGATCCAGAAACCGCGCAGATTGCGCTCCGTGCCGCACAAACGGGGCATCTGGTCCTCGCGACATTGCATGCCAACAGAGCTAGCGCCGCCGCATCGCGACTGACCGATCTGGGCATGGACCCGAAGCTCCTGCAGGAATCGCTCCTCGGCGTTGTCGCGCAGCGGCTCGTACGCACCCTCGACACAGAGAACGCTCACCCGCAAGAAGGCTCGCACGCCTACCGAGGGCGTACCGCGATCATCGAGTTCATGAACGCCGACGGGAGCTATGCAGCAGGGACACTTCGCGAAGACGCGGAACGCCTCGTGAATCAAGGCAGAACGGACCGCGCCGAAATCGAGCGTGTACTCGGATAAAAAGCGGGCAACAAGGTTGCCGCGGGCTAGAAATGCGATGCTGGCTAGAAACGCGCTGCAGACAACAAACGCGCCGCGCGCTTACTTGCGGGTGCTGTCGGGAGGAGCCATCAGCTGCTTGAGCGAATCCACCAGCAGGCTATCCTTCTTCGGGAACATGTTCTGGTAGATAACCGCGCGGCGTTTGGCCATGAACTGGCTTTCGCGCATGTGCGGGTGGTGCTTGCCCGGGCTCGCGAGCATGGCCGCCAGATTGATGGCCTGATCCACGCTCAGCTTGCTGCAGCTCTTCTTGTAATAAGCAAGGCATGCCTCCTGGCAACCGAAAATGTCCTTGCCCCACTGCGCGTAGTTGAGGTAGAGTTCCAGGATGCGGTCCTTGCCGAGTTCGTGTTCCATGAGCAGCGCGTAAGCGAGCTCCTTGAACTTGCGTTCCCACGAGCGTTCCCCGCTCAGGAACATGTTCTTCGCGAGCTGTTGCGTAATCGTCGAGCCGCCGAACTTGGTCTTGCCCGAGATACGGTTCGCATTCAGGGCTTCCGCAATGGCGTACACGTCGAAACCCGGATGGAAGTAGAAACCCGCATCCTCGCTCGCTATCACAGCCTTCTGGAGGTTGATGTTGATGGAATCGAGCGGGACAAAGGTGTGCTTGATTTCGATGTTCGGGTTCGAATCCTTGAGGGCCTCCATGTACTTGCTCATCTCGGGCTGAGTATCCTTAAGCGATTCCACGCTGTCGTACAGGTCGTACACATAGATAAAACCCTTGTACAGGACAATGGAAGCAGCAATGGAGAATGCGGCGGAATAGAGAATCAGCGAAAGGACGGCGATCCTCAATATGAAGTTGATGAACTTGTACAGACAGAGGAGAACCTTCACGACAATATTGTTCCTGAAGGCATGCCACAAATCTTTAATTCTCTGCCACGTCATAGTACGGATAAGATAGATAATTATTTTTTCCCGCCGAACCAGTCGTTGATATCCTGGCCCTCTTTCATCACGCCCTTGATGTTTTCAAGGCCTTCTCCCAGGACTACGGAACGAATTCCGGCCTGTTCAAGCACACCGCGAATATATTCCGTGCCGCTCCGGCCCGCATCATCCTTGTCGAGGCACAGGACGACACTCTTGTTCTTGAACAGCGGCAGCCATTCCATCTTGAAATTGCGGACTCCGGGAATGCCCACAGCCTCGATTTTCTGGTTCAGGAACGTAAGCGTGTCCACGGCACCTTCGCACAGGTACACCCATCCCGGTTTCTGGTCGAGAGCCACCATATTGTACGGGAACGGAACCGTCCCGCGCAGGTTGAGTTCCTTGGGAACGACCGTACTGTCGAGAGCCCGCGACTGGAAATAGAACGCGCGGCGTTGCGTGTCGAGATACGGGAAAATCAGCGGATGCTTGTAGTAGCGCAGGTGACCCTTGTCGTTGAACAGCCCCACGTACTTGAGCACCTCCTCGCCAAAATCCGCCTTGAGGCTGTTGTTCACCTCTTCATAATTGGTGATGACGCGCAGGAGCATCCTGTCCCAAACAGGCTTGTAGATGCGACGTCGGGCAAGCCACTTGGCAGCAGGAGTATCATCTACGGGACTCAGGCGTTTGAGGAATGAAAGTATGATCTTCTTGCGATCATCCTCGGAAACGAGCGGTTTTTCTTCGGGCTCCGGAATCGGAGGCATCTCGGGAATGGCAACAGCGCTCGGGGCACGGCGCCCTGACGGAGCCGCCTGCAAGAACGGGAACTGCTCCTGCAACCACGAAAGCGCCTCGGCAAAGCCACAGTTCTTGACAATCTGCACCAGCGAAATCACGTCGCCGCGGACATCCTCACAGACCCAGCAGCGAAAAGTCCCGCGCTCTTCCGAAATGGATACCGAAGGAGTGCGGTCGCCGTGGACATGGCGTTGCGGATAGAAACAACGGCACCTGCCGCGGGAGACTTCCACCCCGAGCATTTGCGCGACGGACGTAATCGAAATCGCCGCCTTGAATTGTTTCAGTTCCTCGCTGGTCATGTTTAAATTATAGTAACTATATTTACGGCATGGAGATACTCGAAAACGAACCAATGAGCAGGCACACCTCGTTTAAGGTGGGCGGTCCCGCGCGTTACCTTGCAAAAGTTGACGGTATAGCGGGTGTGAAAGCAGCGCTCGGGCTCGCTCGGGAGAAGGGACTCCCCTACTTTACCGTCGGGAACGGCACGAACCTGCTCGTCTCTGACAAGGGCTATGACGGAGTCATCGTCACGCTCGGCGGGGAATTTTCAAGCATCGAAGACCTCGGGAACGGAGCTTTCAAGGTCGGTGCCGCCGTACCGCTCGGCAGGTTCGCCCGCGCCGCCCTCAAGCAGGGCTATGCGGGTATCCACAAGCTCGCAGGAATCCCGGGAACGCTGGGCGGCGCGCTCTACATGAACGCGGGAGCCTACGGACAAGAAATCGGCACCTGCTGCACGCAGGTAACCGTCCTCGACGATGCCGGCAATACCCGCGACATCGCCTCGGCCGACTGTGGCTTCGGGTACCGGCAAAGCAATTTCCAGAAGAGCAAGGAAATCATCCTTTCCGCGACATTCCAGTTGCCTTCCGCAAGCGCGCAGGGCAAGGACGTCGCCGATCTGGAAGCGGAACTTGCCGAATGCATGGCGAAGCGGAAGGCAACGCAGCCGCTCAACATGCCGAACGCCGGTTCCACCTTCAAGCGACTAACCGCCGGCGCCGCGGACACGCCCGTACAAATCGCGCCGGGTTACTACATCGAGCAGGCGGGCCTCAAGGGGCACCGCATCGGCGGCGCCGAAGTCAGCACGCTGCACGCGAACTTCATCGTGAACGCAGGTGGCGCCACGGCAAACGATATCAAGGAACTGAGCGAATTCGTGCAGGCAAGAGTCGCCGAAAATTTCGGCATCGAACTCAAGCGCGAAATTATTCTTCTTGGGGAGTTTTAGGCTTCTCAGGAACCGGATCATAGCGGTTCAGGATCCGCGTAATCACCGCATACACGACACCGCCAATCAAACCTCCGGTCAAGTCGGCCACGAGGTCGAGCACGCTACTGTCGCGGCCTTCCACGAAACTCTGGTGGTATTCGTCGGTGCAGCCGTACACGAGCGCGAGCACGCCCACCACCAGCACGCGCAGCCACTGACGCTTGGACCATTCCGTGCGGGTCCAGAGCATCGCATAGCAACCGGCGAGCGTCGCATATTCGCAAAAGTGCGCGAGTTTGTCCCACACGTGCGGGAAATCCTGCAACTGTTCGTTCGTGAGCGACGAAAGCTTGAAGATAATCGCCATGCAGAGCACGCAGGGCACGGCACGGAAAAACGGATACTTGTCGAAAATACTTTCAAACATCTTGATTCCAAATCTAGCAAATCGCAGTTCCGCTTTTTTCTACATTTGGCAATATGAAAACGATTACCCTGAAGGCCGGACGCGAGAAGTCCGCATTGCGTTACCACCCGTGGATTTTTAGCGGAGCCGTCGACGAAGTTGTCGGCGACCCGGCGCTCGGCGATACCGTCGAAGTTTACAGCTATCATAGCGATTTTCTGGGTCTTGCGGCGTACTCGCCCAAGTCCCAGATACGAGGGCGCT
>CAMJQW010000051.1 GCA_946408125.1 uncultured Fibrobacter sp. | reverse complement strand
ACGTAGCCAAGAAGGCGCGCGCCGCCTGGGGCGACATCAAGCTCACCGGCCCGGTGGTCGCTAACGAATGGCAATGGTGCCACATCAATGCCTACAACGAAGAAAGCAGGCCCAAGATCGACGGCCAGGAATACTGCTGGCTCGAGTTCTTCACCAAGAAAATCGCCGAAGCTGAAAAGGCGAGCGGCATGCGGCTCCTCGACGTATTCGACATCCACTGGTACCCCACCGAAAAAGACTACGAAAGCCGCGTCAACTGGCACCGCGTTCTGTTCGACACCACCTACTACTACAAGGGCGGTAACGGTGTGCGCTGCGCGACGGGCAAATGCGACTGGAGCGACAAGGAGAAGGGCTACAGATCCTACATTTTCGTACGCATCAATCAGTGGCTCGAAAAATACTTTGGCAAGGATCACGGCATCAAACTCGGCATCACCGAAACCGACCTGAACGATTCCGACCCCATGGTAACGGCTCTCACCTACGCTTCGTTCCTCGGGACCATGCAGGATAACGGCGTCGAGATTTTCACCCCGTGGACCTGGGGCGACGGCATGTACGAAACGGTGCACCTGTTCAGCCGCTACGGCCATCCGAACCGCGTGCAGTCGACTTCAAGTAATGATTCGCTGGTGTCCGCCTACAGTTCCATCAGCAACAAGGGCGATTCGCTCACAGTCATCTTCGTGAACCGCGCTGAAAAGGACGCACAAGAAATCAACCTCGACCTTGCAAACTTCGCCTCCGACGGAAAGGTCAAAACGCTCACTTTGCAGAACCTCAAAGGCGAGACATTCGTTTCGCACACAAGCAATGCCTTGAAAGAGAACGCAGTTGAAGCAAATGCGCAGGGCGGAACCACCTCTGCGACGAGCTACAGCATCAACAGTTTCAAGATGACGCTCCCCGCAAAGTCAATTACCGCAGTTCTGCTCACTACGGCAAATCCGAAGCAGGTCGATGAGGGAATAGCCGCCGCCAACAAGACCCTTGCGGGCAGCCTTCTGCATCGCGAAAACGGCAGCTGGTTTATCGACAATGGCGCGGGCAACATACATAGCGTAACCATATTCAACAGTCTCGGCCAGAACGTAATGCAAATACAACATCCCGCCCGCGGCAACATTCGCATCGCCGGCGAAGCCATCGGCACAGGTAACTTCATCGTCCACACCAAGACCGCAAACGACATACAAACGCAAAAAATAACGATAAAATAGACTGCTCTTTGTAACAAATTCCCCTTAAAAAAGTTAAATTAAACAATGAATAATGAAGAGGGGAATCCCATGAGCGACAAGACCACCGCCGATGCAGAAAAAATCTGGTTGAAGCGTATCCGTATTTTTATAGGGATCCTGGGAGCCATACTCCCATGGATAGCCCTGCTCGGAACATTCATCGTAGGACACGCGAACCCGGGAATCTTCTCGAAGGAATTCTGGGCAATGTATTCCATTTCGGAAACGTACTACCTGACTCCGCCGTTGGTAGGCGTACTGACTACCGCGTCCATCATCCTCATGTGCTACAAGGGCTACGAGCTGAAGGACCACGTGGTGACCACGATAACAGGCGTATTCGGCATCTTGATCGTGATTTTCCCCTGCAATTGCCCCTACGTAACCGACGAGACCCTCGTAGGGTTCTTCCAGTTGCCAGCCAAGATATCGCACATTTTCCACTGCATATCCGCAGTCGCGTTCTTTGTCCTCCTCGCATACAACAGCATGTTCCTGTTCACCAAGACATACGACGGTAAAGAAAAGGAGATTACTCCCCAGAAGAAGACAAGGAACACTATCTACAAAATTTGCGCCATCGGCATGATTGCAGGGCTCGCGCTCATTGTAATCCCCTGCAAATTCACAGCAAAGACCTTCATTGCCGAGGCTATCGCCCTGACCTTCTTCGGCGTGAGCTGGCTCGTGAAGGGAGATTTGTTCAGTTTCCTCGCCGACAAGGACGAAAAGTCCTAAAGGAGTACACATGCATCCGTCATTCATCTTTTTTATCGTTCTCGCCATCGTTGTTGTAGCGGTAGCCGCCTACCGCCTCGGCGTTGCCGTAAGCAAGGCGTCCAAGAAGGAATCGCCCGAAGCGAAGAACAACACCCCCTACGACAAGTGCTTCGAAAAGAACGCCGCGGCATTCAGCTACGGCACATTCACCGACGCCCGCGACGGCGAAACCTACCGCACCGTAAAAATCGGCAACCAGGAATGGATGGCCGAGAACTTGCGTTTTAAGGCCGAAGGCTCTTACGCGCCGAACAACGAAGAATCGAACGTGAAGCCGTTCGGGCGCCTGTACACCTGGACCACCGCGCTTGACATCCCCGCCGATTACACGACGCAGTCGCCGGCCAGGGACCTCGACATGTACCACAGGATGCACGAAGCCGATTACCGCGGCATCGCCCCCGAAGGCTGGCACATTCCGAGCCTCAAGGAATGGGAAGAACTGATGAAGAATCTGGAACCCAAGTCGAACGGTTCCGAGCTCCGCAGCGCATGCTTCTGGCACAACCCCGGCAAGGATTCCTTGGGATTCTTTGCATTGCCCGCCGGTTACCGCTTTGACAACGGAAGTTTTTGCCACTTCGGCAAGCGCGCCCGTTTTTGGAGCAAGGACGAATATGGCGCGGCAAACGCCTACCGCATGAGCATCACCGACGACTCGGCCGATATCGAGGGCGTCTACAGGTCCGACGCACTCTCCGTGCGCTGCGTCAAGAACGCCTAACGACTGCTTTACATAAAAAAGGGAGGACACATTGATTAAAACGCATCACGCACTCGCCATCTTGAGCACATCGGCAGCCATGTTTATACTGGCCTGCGACGGCACATCCACGTCCGAAGAAATCCTGTTGCCCCAGGAATCCGAAATCAGTTCGTCTTCCATCGATTCCGCGGCAGGCAATTCTTCCCAAGATTCCGGAGCTTCCTCGTCGTCCGAAGCAATTTCGTCCTCGTCCCTGGCATCTTCGTCGTCTACCGAATCTTCGTCGCAGGCTGCTTCCAGCGATTCCGGCGCCCAGATCACCAAGATGGACAAACTCCCGTTCGACACCACGGGACTTACGCCCGAAGTACTGCATTACACGTACCTGCTGGACGTATTCGAGGGCACGGCTGATTCTACTTACAAAGAGAGTTATCTGAATTCCTACCGAATGGAATACGGAGACAGCCTGCAGCACTACATATTAGTCACCGAGGGTGACGGCCATTACTGCCGTATCGGCACCGGAGTCGCAGGCGGTCAGGGCGATTACCAAAACGCATACATCGCCGAGATCCCGTCGGATTGCATCCTCATAGTACACGAGGACTCACTCCTGTTCACGAACGTAGGCAACTGCACATCACTAAACTGGGACGCCTGTCACGACCACGGTACCGAATACGCCTACACGAAAAAAATCATGGTCGGGAACGACACCTTCTATTATGGGGAATTCGAAAAAACCTATCTGCTCATCCAGGTGACCGATTCCACCATCACCAACTGGTCCATAAAGAATCCCTCCTACGAGCCGCCGGCCGCCAAGAAGTTCGCATGGAACAAGAGCTATTTCGAAAACGACACACTGGTCAAGTTCATCAGCGACGACACCATATTCATCGAGAAGTACAATCTGAAAATCACCGCCAACGAAAATACGTGGATTTTCGGGGATGAGGTTTGCAGCACCCTGGGATACCAGAAAGCGCCCGATATGACCAAAGAGGAATCGTGCAAAGCCCTCGAGACATACCACAACGACGCCATCAAATGCAGGCAGAAAAACCTGAACATAACCAATCCCTATCTTTTCCCATCCCTCTGCAGGCCGGATGAAAGCAAGAAAAGCTATATGAGCATCTGGTGCATTCTGGACGAGGAACTCGAAGACAAACTCGAGTACGCCATCTAAAAAGCCCCCAAAATCAACATTTCTTCAATACAATTATCTCGTCTCGAGATAATTTTTTTTCGTTTCCGGCAAAAATGGGGTATATTATTAAGAAACTTTTACAGGGGTTTCGTATGCGAAATTTCTCAAGAATCGTGGGAGCGTCCTTGCTCCTCCTCTGGGCTCTGCCGTCTTTGGCGCAAGAGGCCGCAGCACCCACTCAACCCGCCGCGCCTGCTCCCGCAGTTGCGCCAGCTCCGGCACCCGCTCCTGCTCCGGCACCGGCCCCTGAAGTAGCCCCTGCACCGGTTCCAGCACCCGCGCCGGTTGCTGAAGTAGCGCCGGCTCCCGCACCGGCAGACTCCGGCGCGTTCCCGGCAGAATTCTCCGCTACTCCGGATTCGGCTGCGGTCCCTGTCGATTCAACCGTCGCTCCGGCTGATTCCGCAGCTCCTGCGGCCGCTGTTGCCGCGCCCGCGGATACGGTCAAGGCTGATACGGTCAAAGCGGATACGATCAAGAAGGATACGGTTGTCGTCGCGAAAGTTGATTCCTCCGCAGTGAAGGCGGACTCTTCCGCGGCCAAGCAGGATTCCGCTTTCACACCCGCGGAACCGACAAATCAGCCGGCATCGTCCAAGCGCATGGTCCTCGGCGTTTTCGGAGCGGTCACCTACAACAACCTTTACGACAGCAAGCTGGGATTGGCCAATTTGGACGACGATGCCACCAACTACACGGTCAAGGCGACAGGCCAGGACGACCTGATGGGCAACTACTGGGGCGTCGGTGCGAACCTCGGTCTAGGCATCCTGTACATGTTCACGGACATACTCGGCATACACGCTGAATTCGGAGCGTCCTACCGCGCAGGCAATGGCGAATCCGACGTGACTGTCACACTGACCTGGGACGACGAGGATCGTCAGAGGGAAAGGGCGTACGTTGGCATAGAATACGCCTTGAAGCAAGTGAACGTGGATATTCCTATCCTCTTCAGGGCTGCCCTCCAGAATGTCCTTTACGTGGAAATGGGTCCGATGGCATCGTTCAACTTCTACTCCCATGAAAAATCCACCGTGACCGACGACAAATCGAAAAATGTCTACAGGGGCGACAACGTTTGCAATTTCTTCGAGTTTGACATGGCTTTCGGTCTTGGCGCCATGCGGCGTATCGGCACGAAGTCTATCGAAGCGGGCCTCCGTTTTGTTATGGGCATGACTCGGCTTAGCGATGCCGACGACGCTCCGAAAACATGGCAGGGACAATTCAACATGACCTTCTGGTTCTTGTAATGGAGGGATAAAAAATGAAAAAGATTCTCAGCATAGCATTCCTCGTTGCAGGGGTACAGGCGGCTTTTGCCGGATGTCTTGGCACGGTGCATGTGAAGTTGCCGGATAGCTGGACGTCGACCTATGTGTATTTTGCAAAAGACTCTTACCTAGTTCCAAGAGCTCAAACATCGAATGTCGATGGATACACAATATTCGATCTTGGCAAAGTAGTTACCCAAGCGCAAGACAACGGATTTGCCTTGCTAAACAGCTCTTCAACTGTATTTAGCAAATCGAGCATTGATGCCAACCAATATAATGTTTATAACAGCTATGGCAGTAATCCGACATCACTCATTCCATGCCCCGGCGAAGGAAATGAAATCTATATTTTAGAAAGTCCCAAAGTTAAGGGACAAACGGTTGTCAGCACCACACCCGCCGATATCAAGTACATCCACTTCCTTGTTCCGCCCGAAGATGATGACTGGATGGCGGCCATACCGATGATAAGTTTTGACGGAGGTCAGACAGCAGAACGAATGTATGCCGACACCGATCATTGCGGTTGGTTCTATTATCCTATTTTTGATAAACCTGTCACGGACAACGTCGTATTCATGCGCGATGACGCCCAGGACTTGGAACACGCGATTGGTATCAACGGAACTATCGAAGAAGCTGACCAGGCACAGCCGATTCCGCTGCAGACCTACTATACTCTTTTCAATACGAATGAATTATACTTTATCCCTGTCCCGGAAATGAGAGTGGGCGGTGATGACGATTTTGGCTTCTACTACACTGACCCGATGGTAGATGGTTCCTGCAGCTTTACCTTGGCAGCCCTCCTTTATGACACCGATGCGCAATTGCACCCGGCATTCTCCTGTGACTATTATTCAACAGCAAGCACGATTAACGAGGGGTGCCAAAGAGGCGTGAAGAATGCTGCCGCAGGGATTAGTGTTGATTCTACTACGGCAGTACAGCGCGTACAGAGCTGCATAGGTGTTACCCCCGGAATTGTCGTTGACACTCTCGGTCTAGACAAGAAACCACACCTCAACACGGATGCAACCGGAAATGGAGTGAAGTGTTTTGGAACGGAGCAGCTCTTTGACATGCTGTTCAACTACACGCAAAATGTAAACGAAATGTCCTGCTACGACATGCCCGTCAACCGCAACGAAAAGGGCCGCTGGGAATTCGATTCCGACAAATTTACGAACCCCGGAACAACAATCAGGGGCGGATTTTTCCCGCTGGAAACAAGCACCGATGCAAGTATCCTTATGGCGGATCCGAACCAGACGCCTCTTTCTGCAGCCCGTACAAGGCGTGCCGCGCAGGGCCCGGTATATATGATTCCATATATGCGCCAGGTTGACCCGGCCCTCGGCGAAGAAGCTTTGCGAATGGAACTCGTCTGCAACAGTTCCACCTGGACAGGCGGACATAACTGCGAAGGCAAATACGCTGGAGGCGGAGATTTATATGAATGGTATCCAAGAACCTTGACCGGAGAAACCATTGTAGGAGATGATGTCTGGTGCTGGGGCAGCTATTGTGCAGGAGACGCCCCAGAAGGATGGCCTCTATATACTGATCCGACGACATCTGCAGACGGAACTCCCCGTTGGGGAACAGACAATGAAGCCCGCGCAACCAATGCTACCAGACGCAACCAGCATTTCTGTTTTGAATCGCACGCGACGTTCGTTTACAAGAACGGTCAACGTCTCAGCATCCGCGGCGATGACGACATTTGGGTATATATCGACAACAAGCTGGCGGTGGATTTGGGCGGTGTGCACCTTGCAGCCCCGGGTTACGTGATTCTTGATAGATTTAAAGGCAAGAGTGGAAACCTTGTGGAAGGCAGGACGTACGACCTCGATATTTTCTTCTGCGATCGCCGTACGACCATGAGCAATTTTAGCTTCTGGACCAACATCTACTTTACGCAAAAGACCGGCTTTGTAGAGAGAATTTCCAAGCAGGGCGCCAAGGAAACGCACGAAATCTGCCTTGTCAAGACGGGTAACGGCGGATGCGCCTCACAGCTTGGCGGGAGAACATCGGTTGATACCATTTGCGATATCGTTCCTACCTATTCACTGACCCGCGGCAATGGCGACATGGTGATGGAAAATGTTCCGGTGGGCACCGTATCAAAGGGTTGTATCGACTTGACGACTCCTTCCATCCCGGTGATTACAAAGGACATGTGCACACTCGGCCCCGGCCGTTACTACCTCATTGCAACAGTCGAAGGCAAGTCCAGGAAAATCGCATTCAAGGTGAACGGCGAACTTGACATAGCAACCAGGGACGCCATCGCCATTGACTCAAACGGAACGGCAGTTCCGGGCAACTACATGTTTACCAAAGCGGCCATGGGTGGTGAATTCGTGCCACTCTATATTTCCGCCATCGCTGACCCGTGCCAAGGCAATGCGGCTTGCAACGAACCGCTTGAAATGGACCTCGCCAGCGCTCCGGGCCAGGCTTACACGCTTGACGCGGACCCGGGCCTGACCGTTTACGTGATGAATGCTGCCGGCCAATTCGAAGTAATGCCTGCCGGTACTTCGAGGACCATCGGCCCTGCCGGCGTCGACACCGTCTACGTGACGGCCGCGCTCATCGGTATGATGCAGAACCCGACGACGTACAACATCGGCGTTACGGGCCGTGCGAAGGCTGCCGTTACGTTCTTCGCTCCGACCATCCTCTTCATGGCAGATGACACCACCACGACCAAGACGTTGTCCGGCGACCCGATCGATTACGAACGCTGGGTAGGAGGCAACTACGACTTCTATCTTGCCGCATTCAAGCCGAATTCCGACGGGACCATGAGCTTCTGCACAACGTGCAACTTCCCGTTATCGCTGGGATCAATGACCTCCCCGGATATAAAGCTCTTGGATGAATCCATTGCTATTGTCAACGGGCATGCAAAAATCAGGATTCGTTCTTCGGCCGAATACCTTGCCAACGACGATCCGGCAAAGAGGAATCCGGCAATGATCCATATCACAGGCGAAAACCCGAACTTGACATCGGCGATATACACGCCGGTCCACTTCCGCGAACCGCCTGAAGGTGTCGATCCCAACAGTTCCAGTTCCGGCAACGGAAGCAAGGGCAGTTCCAGTTCCAACTCCGGCAACGGAAACAAGAACAGCTCCAATTCCTATGACGACGACGATTACGAGGATTTCGCACCGCCAAGTTTCCATATCGAGCTTACGGGTTCGTTCTCCTTCAAGATCGTATTCGACAAGGATTCCAGGAGAACGAAGAAGTACGCCGTAATGGACCTGATGGGTGGCATTGTGGAACAGGGTGAAACCGGTTCCATGGAAGCCTCCGTCAACCTACGGAATGCGGGTTCCTACATCGTCCGCGTAGGCCACAAGTCCACCGTTGTCAACGTGAACAAGGCCGAAGAAAAATAAACACCCCCGAAAAAAAGCGTGTAAAATGCGTTTTGTAACACTTTGATTCCAAAATGGATAATTGTATTTTGGAATTCAGTGTTACAAAGGGGTGTTTTTATGAAAACAGCAAAGATATTATCTTGCGGAATTCTTTCCATACTATTCATCGCCTGCGGCAGCGACTCCTCGGGAACCGCCGCCCAGATTGACGAGCTCGCAGACGGCAGCATCACAAATCCTGACGGTGGCATCGTAGCGCCGGACGGCGGCATCATCGGAAGTTCCGGCAGCGCACAGCCAGGCGAGTCGTCGGCAAGCCCGGACCCGCTCGGCACTTCCCTCGCCGGGTCGAGTGCAGTACTTACCAGCAGCGCTGCATTCGGCATAAGCTCCAGCGGCACGGTCGTCGCCACGAGTTCCAGCAGCACAGGCCTTATCGCCAGTAGCGCGGGCGGCAACGCCAATCCCAGCATTGGCGGCGGCGACACCGAAGACGACGACGCGGTTTCGCTCGACGGTTCCGAGACGACCATCGCCTTTAACGGCACCGACGCGACTGTCACGAACGACAACGGCTGCCTCACGAAGGGCGACAAGTCCATTACCGTCACGTGTTCCGGCAACTACTACCTGCAGGGAACCGCGTCCGACTTCCAAGTAATCGTGAGCACCGCGGCAACCGATACCGGCAAGGTGGACCTCTTCTTGAACGGGGTCTCCATCAAGAGCAGCGACGCGCCCATCTACGTGCAGAACGCCGAGAAGGCGGAACTCCACCTGGTGCAGGGCACCACGAACACTATCGAAGACGGTTCCACGCGTCCGCAGACGCACACCTACAACAACAAGGTCGATACCGCGAAGGCCGCCATTTACGCGAAGGACGACCTGAGCATCAAGGGTAGCGGAAGCCTCACCGTGAAGGGAAACTACAACAACGGCATTCACACGAGCAACGACCTCAAAATCAAGAAGAGCACCGGCACGCTGAATGTTTCCGCAAAAAACTGCGGCATCAAGGGAAAGGCTTCGCTCACCATCAACGGCGGAAACATCACCGTCAACGCCAGCGGCGACGGCATCAAGAGCGACGAAGACGACGCCACCAAGCTTGCCGAGGGCAAGGGCTTCGTGATGATTGCGGGCGGCACCATTACCATCACGTCGGCATTCGACGGCATCAGCGCGAGCAACACCGTACAGTTTACCAAGGGCGAAACCACCGACGAGCCGACCGTCAAGATTACGGCGGGTGGCGGCCAGACCTGCCTCGGCAACAGCACCAGCAGCCAGAGCGGCAGAGGCGGCTGGGGCATGATGGGAGGAGGCAACTCCTGCTCCCCCGACTCGAGCATGAAGGGCATCAAGGCCGACTCGAACATCGTCATCGAAGCAGGCAAGATTGACGTGAACAGCCACGACGACGGCATCCACAGCGACGGGAACATTACCGTGAGCGGCGGGTTCGCAAGCGTAAAGACGGACGACGACGGTCTGCACTCCGAAAAGGCATTGACCATCAAGGGCGGCACCGTGGAAGTCACGATGGCTTACGAAGGCATGGAAGGTGCCGAGATGAATTTCGAAGGCGGCGTCACGAGCGTCGTGACCACCAACGACGGCTGGAACGCGGCCGGCGGCATGAGCACCTCGACCGGAGGCAACCAAGGCGGCCGCGGAGGATTCCCCGGCGGCGGATTCGGCAGCAGCGACGGAAGCAAGGCCAAGGTGACCGGCGGTTTCCACTACATCTACGTGGGCACCGGCGATACCGACGGCCTCGACAGCAACGGCGATATCGACATTTCCGGAGGAGTCGTCATTATCGAATGCCGCATGAACGGCGGCATGGGCGGAATGGTCGACTCCGACGGAAACACGAGCATCACGGGCGGCAAGCTCCTCGGCTTCGGCACGAACAATTCCGAAGAAGGCACGCAGTACAGCGTGAACTTCACCGCGGACAACTACTACGGCACATCGGATATCGCGTTCAAGCCGAGTTTCAGCGGAAGCAAGATGGTATCGAACGTGGGCCAGCCCGGCGTCGTGAACAGCGTCGACGGAATGAGCAAGCAGTGTTTCGGGTCAAGCACCACGAACTGCGTGTACTACAGGTAACACACCCCGTTAGGATTCCCGTAGTACCGCAGTACACCTCCTCGTGTGCTTTTTAGAACCGATACGAACCGTAGTTCATTAGGTTAACAAAATATCCTATCCATACGTTCGGCAGACCATCAGGTTCGCTGAGTGTATCCCATTGACGCGAATCTGCAGGCGCTGGGGATACCACTTGCTCGATTCTTGCCGGATAGTCGTTCCCGACAGTTTCACCGAGCGTTGGATAGGTAAAGGTTGTCTTGTTTCTTTTCTTCATGGCCATAATATACTCGCAAAAATCCATAAAGACAAATACATAATTCTAATGTAAATAATCAACTTTCGTTATAAATCGGATTGCATACCGAGATACCGACGAAAAAAAGAGCATTTCCGCTTTACGGAACTCCCGAAATAAGGTAAATTGGCTTCAATGATTTTGAGGAAACCCGATTTCTTCGACAGCTTCAAGTGCACTGCGTCCCGTTGCAGCGACACGTGCTGCGTGGGCTGGGAAATCGACATCGACGAAGGTTCGCGCGAGGCTTACCGCAAGGTCGCGGGATCCTTCGGCGAGAAGCTCCGTGACAACATCGAGGACGGGCATTTCAAATTGCTGCCCCGCGACAGATGTCCCTTCCTCGACAGGGATAACCTGTGTGAAATCTACATGAACCTGGGCGAAGGCGCCCTCTGCGACATCTGCCGCGAGCATCCGAGATTCGTGGAAGTCTACGGAGACATCATGGAGCGTGGACTCGGGCTCTGCTGCGAGGAGGCGACGCGGCTGTTGTTCGCAGGCAAAGGCCCGCTCACCTTCACGAGCGAGGAATGCGACGAACCCGAAGACGAGCTGGACGATGACGACCGCGAAGTCCGCGACGAGGTATTGTTCCAGCGCGAACAGATTTTCAAGATACTCGCCGACGGTTCGCTGACTTTCCGGGAACGCCTGCACCGCGCCTTCGGCATTTCCGGAGACAACGCCTTCGCGCCCTCCGCAGACGCACGCGAACTTTACGAGTTGCTCGCCAATACAGAAAGTTTCGGACCCGCGTGGGACGAAGCCCTCAAGCGCATCAAGGCGCGGCTCGATTCTGCCGAGAATTCGGAACAGGGTATCGAGGACGAAGGATTCTTCGACGAAAGCGAAAGTGTGCGGTTGCTTGCATACCTCATATACCGACACTATGCCAAGTGTCTTTTCGAAGGCCGTGAACACGGCAAGCTCATGTTCGCATTGTTCTTCTGGAATGCGGCGCGGTTCTTTACGCGCGAACTCGCGGGCAGTACCTCCGCAGATGCCCAGACTATCAAGATAAACGCCGTGAAGATGCTTTCAAAACAGCTGGAATACGCCGAAGAAATTATGGAGTTCGTCGAGATTTCGCTGGACGACTAGGCCGCAAGGCGGTCTTTGTCCATCACGTGGCGGCGCCACTTGCCGCTTTTCCACCGCCACCAGAAAATAACGGGCGCCGTACTGTAAACCGCGACTACCGCGATCCAGGCGTAATGCGCCGGCAGGTGGAAGATGTAGGCCGCCACATACAGCGCACCCGAAACGCACCAGTTCATGATGGCGCAGGTGAACATGACCCACACCGTATCGCCCGCGCCGCGGAGAGCGCCCGCATACACCACAAGCAGCACCTCGACAAAGATGTAGAAGGTCGCTATGCGCAGCATGAAGATGCTCATGGGGCGCGCGGCATCAAAAATCGCAATCGCCTCGGCCGAAGCCTCCGCCATGTCGGGCCTGAAAATGTCCGTCAGCACGCCCGGCAGGAACACGAAGAATACACCCATGATGAGGGAATAGCCCCACCCGAGCTTGAGTCCGGAATAAGTCGAGCGGGTCGCCGCTGCGGCATCGCGGGCACCCACGTAACGCCCCACGAGGCTCGTGGATGCAACTTCCAGGCCCATCAGCGGAACGTACGCCACCATGTCCCAGTTGAACATCACCGACGACGCAGTGGCCGCATCGGGACCGAGCGCGTGGAACATGAGAATCATGAGCTGGAACGCCGACATGTTCAGGAACATCTCGACACCGGAAGGAATGCCCTTCTGCAAGAGTTCGCGGGTCAAGGGCCAGCTGAAGGCGAAAGAAGAACGTGTATTGAAACGGCTATTGCAGGACTTCGCAAAGAACTTTGCGAACAGGATGACAGTCGAAACTAAATTGCCGATGAGCGTCCCGTAGGCAGCCCCCGCCACGCCCAACGCAGGGATAGGCCCCAAGCCGTAAATCAGTACAAAGTTGCAGGCCACGTTCACAATCATGCCCACAAACGCCGCCTTCATCACAATCTTCGTTTCGCCAATACCGCTGAAGAAGCACGGGGCCGCATTGCGCACCAGGTTGATGACGCCGCCGAACATCAGAATGTTAAAGTAAGTCTTCTGGTATTCCAGCTGGTCGGCGGGCAAATGTTCCATTCCAAAAACCAAATGCCCCAGCGGAATCGTGAGGTACAGGAGCGGCACGGAAACCAGCGAGAGGTACACCGCCTGCATAAAGACGCGCGCACAGTCGGCCTTCTTTTTGGCACCGAGGCGCTGCGCTACCATCGCGGTCGTGTAGCTGATGGCGCCGGTAAAGAACATCGTGAGCGCAAGCTGCACCGCTCCCGCGCCAAGCGCCGCATTCATCTCGGCGGGCCCGAGCTTCGAGAGGAACAGACGGTCGATAAACGTCATGATGGTGTCGAACGACATCGACAAGAGCATCGGGAGAGCCACCACCAGCACATCCTTCACATCGCCGTTTTTCTTGAATTTTGACGGCCTGTAGAACTTATTGAGTATCGCGTCGACCATATTGGGCGACAAATATAGAAATTATGCTTATATTTATACAACAATTCAAAGAGGGAATGAATATGAAAAGACTCGGTTTAGCCACTGCGGCCCTTTCGCTTGCCTTTTTTGCATGCGGCGATTCTTCTTCAGGCGCATCATCGGACACTTTTCCCAATTCCGTCCTGAACTTGGCAGAACTGCAGAGACTCGAATGCAGCGACAATACCAAAGGTTCCGTAGTCACCGTCGGCGAATCATTCACGAAGTTCGAATGTGACGGCAAAACATGGGTCAGTACATACATACCTGAGTCCTCTAGCGAATCCCTTCCATCTTCTAGTTCCGAAGAACCCGTTGCAACCTCTTCAGAAACAAAATCGTCTTCGTCCACAACATCTTCATCTTCCGAAAAATCGTCTTCGTCCACAACATCTTCATCTTCCGAAAAATCCTCCTCGTCCATAACATCCTCCTCTTCTGAAAAGTCCTCTTCGTCCGAGACGTCCTCGTCTTCCGAAGAATCCTCTTCGTCCGAAACATCTTCCTCTTCTGAAGAGCAACCCGCAAAGGATACACTCAAATACAGTTTCGGAATCTTGACCGACCCGCGAGACAACAAGGAATACAGAATTTTAACCATCGACACCTTGACCTGGATGATCGAAAATCTCCGATTCGCAGACTCCGCTG
>CAMJQW010000050.1 GCA_946408125.1 uncultured Fibrobacter sp. | reverse complement strand
GCGATATCTACCAGGAAGGCTGCACCAAGGTCGGCACGACCGGCATGGGTGACGCCATCATCAAGGCTTTGGGTTAATTGTCACGGTCGTCGAAGGCCTGAGCTTCCTCGGGTTCCTCGACGATCCATTCGCGAATATGGGCGGCCAGTTCTTTCTGGCCGTCCTTTTCTAATTCATCCGAAATCGAATTCAGGATTTCCGCATCCTGCGCGGTCAAGTCACGCTCGAACATGTCGAGGTATCCCTTGAGCACGTCGTAAGCTTTCAGCGCCACCAGCAGCTGCAGGAATTCCATGTCGAAGCCTTCCCCGCTACGGAACTTGGCGTAATCCTGGAGCATGGAATGCGCCTCGGAAGCGTCGACGATGCTGCAGAGGCGGCCGAGGTGGATGACCTTCGGGAACGTCTCGTAGAGGCGGCGCGCAATCTTGACGCAGTCGGACTTGCGGCCTTCGCGGTCGGCGATGGCGGCCATCAGGTCGAGATACGCTTCTTCATCTTCGTTGCCCGGATTCTGGACATCGCCGAGCCACTGCTTGGCAAGCGTAATATCGCCTGCGACAAAGTATTCGTTCGCGATGTCGATAAGCGTCGCGTTGCTCTTGTCCGGATCCTTCAGGAGGGCTGCCTTCGTGAAGTTCTCGGTATCCTTCATGGCATCCGCCATATCGCAGATGGCGTCGAGGACATCTTCGCGGTTCTCGAGATCCACCTCGTCGACTGTCGCGAGGAGTTCCACGAGCAGGGCCTTGGCGCGTTCCGCCGGCAAGATTTCGTTCAGCGCGAGGAATACGACGGAGCGGCCTTCCCCGCCCACGTGGCGGAGCGCCAGGTCATGAAGCAAGTCCGCAATGTAGTCCTTGTCGTCGTACTGGCTTGCAAGCTCCACAAAGAAGGTGCCTGCATCGTAGAAGAGGCTTTCCCATTCCTCGCGTTCCTCGTCTTCGGCCTTGAAGGGAAGGAAGTCCGCGCGGAGCGTCCACGCGAGCAATTCGAGCTTGAGGCGTGCATCCTTGAAGTCCTCGATGTCGTCAATCGTCTTCGCGATGAACTCGTACAGTTCGTCGGGACGGTGAAGCAGGCGGCTGTCGCCGCTGATGATCTGCGAGAGCGTTTCACGGATGCGGTCTTCCTTGCCACGGAATGCGGCGGCACCGCTATTGGATTTCCAAATTTTTTTCTTCTTAGCCATGATTACAAATGTAGAAAAGAATCAAGCAAGATTACTTCTTCTCGCGGATGCGCTTGTACAGGCTTTCGGCCTTCTCGGTATCACCCGCGTTGGAGAACACGTGGCCCACGTTCTCGGCACCGATGCGGCCCTGCGAACTGCCCGCAAGCCAAGCTTTCATGTAGCATTCGAACGCTTCGTCGTAACGTTTCTGGTTAAAGTAGATCTGTCCCAGGTCCAGATTGAGGTCGCCCTTGCCCTTGTTGTGCCGCAGGCCTTCTTCCAGCGTGAAGATTGCCATCCACGGGGAATTGTTCTGCACGTACATCTGCGCAAGGTACCGGCGGGCGGAAACATTCTCCGGATCCATCAGGATTCCGTTCTCCATCTCGTTCAGGGACTGGCGCGTGGAATCCATGCTGCGGTAATAATACGCCATTGTGAAATGCACGTCGGCACCCGCGGTAGCCGTCATCTGGAGCGCATTCTGCAAGGTCTTGATGGCGTATTCGTAGTCGCCCAGTTTCTCGTAGACTTCGGCAAGCCCGTACCAGGCATCCATGCGGTCGGGGTTCAGCTGCAGCGCCCGCTCGAAGTTCTTCTGCGCAAGCGTCCAGTCGCGGCCCTTCAGGTAGCATTCCGCGAGCGCAAAATGCACGTGGTCGGATTCCACGCCGAGTTCGATGGCGCGGTTGTAGGCCGCAATCGCATCGCCCGGAGAATCCGCGAGGTAGTAGAGGTCGCCGAGCAGCATCCACGCCTTCTCGAAATTCGGCAGGAGTTCCACGGTGCGCCTGTAGGCCACTATCGCGACCTGCTTGCGGTCGAGTTGCACCAGGGCATTCCCCAGGTTGAACCACGCAAAAGGCTCGTAACGGCCCTCGTCAATCGCGGCACGGTAAAGCGGAACCGCTTCCTTGAACTTTCCCTGGTCGTAAAGCTCGTTCGCCTTGAAGAAATAATCCTCCGCCGCAAAGAGTGGCACGGCCAGCAACAACAAACACAACAATCTACTTAACAAAGCGGAACTCCTTCGTGGCCTTCTGCGCCACAGGATATCCGCCAAGCTGGGCGGGACTGAACTTCCACTGACGAACGGCCTTCAAAGCTTCGTTCTCGAAACCGTATCCCGGAGGATCGAGGCTCATCACGTTCGCCTGCGCCACGTCGCCATACACGTCAATGACGATTACGACCTTCACGTAACCCGAAATGCCCAATTTTTTAGCACGTTCGGGGAACTTGGGCTGAACTTCTTTCAAGACCTGCGCCTGCTCGTCCACCTCGCCCGCCTCATAGACGACATTCTCCATCGAGCCCGTCCCTACGGCCACGCCGTCACCAGCCGCACCGCGGGCCAGCGAGAGGTCCATCTGGAAATTCTGGCTGCGGGAAACGCCCATGTTCGCCGAAATCTTGAACGGGTTCGGATTCACGATGGTGCGGATGACTTTCTGCTTCACCTCGGGCTTCTTCTCGCTCACGAGCACTTCCACCTCGGTCACCGCCTCCAGTTCCTTTTCCGTCTTGACGCCCTTGTCGAAGAACAACGCGTTCAAGACCGGCACGGCAAGGAAGAACACCGCACTCACGATGAACGAGAGCACGAATGCCGCCGGGAACCGGAAATATTTAGCGAGGAAATCGAGCACTACTCCTCTTTATTCGCAGAAATGGAAACCTTGCGGACCTTGGCGAGGTTGCATTCGTCAAGGATGTCCACGACAACGCCGTTAGGGGCATCACGGTCACTCACGATAATCACCGGACGGTCGGGAGCTTCGGCCATCATCTGGCGCAGCACCGTCTGTAGCGTGGAGAGGTTCACCTGGGTCTCGTTGATGTGAATCGTTCCCTGGCGCGTCACGCCGATCAAAATGCTTTCCTTGGCGAGTTCCTTCGCGGAGCTTGCCTTGGGCTTCGTCACGTCAACGCCCGTCTCGCGGGTGAACGTGGATGTCACGATGAAGAAGATAAGCAATATGAAGACCATGTCGAGCATCGGCGAAACGTCAATTCCGCCTGCATCGCGCGTCCTCTTGCGTATAAAGCTCATTTTTCCTCCTCTACATTTTCAAAAACATAAGACTCGTACTTGAGCGCCTCGCTCCATGTTTCATCTTCGACTTTCTCGACACAGCCGGCGAGGTAATTGTAGGCCAGCATCAGCGGGAAGGCTACAAGCAGGCCCGCCTGCGTCGTGAGGAGCGCTTCCGAAATGCCATCCGCCAAAAGCACCGGGTTACCGAATCCGAACTGCTTGATGGTCTCGAAAGTATGCACCATGCCCGAAACCGTACCCAGGAGCCCCATCATGGGAGCAAGTGCTGCGCAGGTAGAAATCGTCTTGAGCGACTTGGAGAGGTTTATCGAAATATTGTGGCGAGTCGCCTCCATCGCGTTGCGGACGGCAACCGGGCCGCGGTCGCGGTACTTGCGCACGTCTTCGGCGAGCGCCAAGAAATAGCCGTTGGGGCGCACACGCAACTTTTGGAAGGCGTAGTCCTCCCCCCACTTTTCTAGGTTCTTCCAGAATGCCGAAACGGACTTGCCGCGGAGCATGAAGTAATAGCCGTAGCGTTCAAGCATCAAAAACCAACCGAACCACCCGAGCAGGAAAATGGGCGCAAGCACCCATCCTCCCCTGAAGAGGATGTTCATGGCCGCTTCGAAAAGCGAATTCTGGTCGACGCCGACAATCACGGATTACTTTTCCTCGATCCAGAGGGCGTTCAGAACGGCGAGGCCAGCCTTTTCCATGCGTCCGCGCAGGGCGTCGCAGCGGTTCGTGAGGAACGTGTGCAACAGCTGCAGCGGAATGGCCGCCATGAGGCCCGCTTCCGTCGTCACGAGGGCAATCGAGATACCGCCGGCAAGGAGCTTCGGATCGCTCGTACCATGCATCGTGATGACATCGAAAAGTTCAATCATACCCATCACCGTACCCAGAAGGCCGAGCAGCGGCGCGGTAGAGGCAAATACGGATACCCACGTGAGTCCGGATTCGATCTTCGGGACTTCGGCGGAGAAGAGTTCCTCGAGGGATTTCTCCGCGCTTTCGCGGCCCGGGAACGGACGCGAAAGCACAGTCCGCAACACCTTGCCGACCTTGCCGAACGACTTTGCGGACTGAGCGCGCGCCGTCTCGACATCGCCCTTCGCAAGCGCCTTGAGCGCGCGCCGCGTAGAAATCCCGCCAAATCCGGCCACCAGGAGCCAGATGAACTTGATCAGCGAAATCAGGAGCCCAAGCGCAAACAGCGTGGCAATCGGGTACATCAAGATGCCGCCGTCCTTGAAGAACTGCTTCGCATCGTCTTTCCAGGTCGTCTCCGTATGGTTCGCAAGCTCGCTCGAGAGTTCCGTACTCAGGAGCACATCCACGGGAACCATCACGAAAGCGGAATCGCCGATGCTCTTAAACACCTTCGCAATATCCTTCTTGGTCTCGGGAGTCAAGTTTTCCTGCCAGCTGTAGACGCGCTTCTTCTCGCCCGCCACGGGGAGCATCAGCGCCGCAGGATGGAGTCCATTGATGTCGACGGCGTTCGCCATCTGCATGGCATAAAGACCACCGAGGCGCATGCGGCCGCCCTGGGCCACTGCGGTTCCGAAGACGAGTTCGGCCTTCTCCATCTTGCTTTCGCGGGTAAAGGCCATCTCTGCACGCGCGGCATCGAGCACGCCCTTCGCGATACGGAGCGGGTCATCCTTGTAGAGGGACATTTCCTTCTTGACCTTGTTCTGGACTTCCACGCGTTCCGCCATCTTGAACGGGACGCCCTGTTCCTGGAACTTCGCAAGCGTCTCGAGGCGTTCCGGACCAGCGGCAAGCGAAAGGAATTCGGCGCGGGCCTTCTCGGCCTGCAGCTTCACCTGGGCAAGGTCTTCGCGCGCAACGCGCACGTCCTCGAACAGGCGGGTGCGCTCCGACATGAGGGCATCCACCTTCTCCTTGTTTTCCTGGTATTTCTCGTTGAACAACTCGCGTTCCTGGTTCGCCGTCTCGCGGTCCTTCCAGCGGGCGGCCACGGCCATGTCACGCTTCTTGCGGGCCTCTTCCAAATCGGCCTTCGCGCTGTTGAGTTCGGCACGCTTCTTGACCGCATCGATGTCGGAGTTCTGCTGAGCAAAGGATAGCGGGGCGAAACAGAATAGCGCAACCAACACTAAACGCAAAATAAATAACTCAGTCCTGGATCCTTCGACTTCGTGCTTCGCACTACGCTCAGGATGACACAACATTCCGAATTCCGAATTCCGAATTCCGAATTTCACATTACACATTTCAAATTTCATCATTCAGCCTCCTTCGGGAAGGCGACCGGAATGGTCACGAGTCTCGGGGCGGTCTTCCCTTCGGCGACCTTCATCACGTCCTTGAGTACGGTACGCATCGCGAGGTCATCGGAAACATTCTTCCAGGCATAACCGCCGTCCGCGGTACGTTCAAGCCACAGCACATCGTTGCCGTCGTTGCTCACGAACACGGATGCAACCGCACCGTAACGCAGGTAAGTCCCGGGCACGCTGCGCGCGTCCACCTGCAGGAATCCCTTCCACACCTCGGTCGTGTATCCGAGCCTGATGCGGTCGTAAAAGACTTCAAGCGTGCGGTTCAAGGCATCGTCCGCCTCGATGACGCCCTTGTGCAGCTGGTCCGCTATTTCCTGGACGCTTCTAACGGTTTCCTCGTTCCTGTACGGGAAATCCGACTCGAACACGGGGACCAGGGAATCGATCACCTTCGCGAGCGATTCGTTGTACCTCGCCTTGCGGCTCTCGAACCACTTGATGGTGCCCATCGTCTTCTGACGGGCTTCCGAGATATGGTTCAGTTCCGCCTTGAGGGAATCAATTTCGGCCTTGATGGTCTTGGTCTGGCTCGAAAGCGCCTGGACCTTCTTGCGGCCCACCTCGACAAACTCGGCATGACGTTTCTTTTCGGTATCGTGCAACGATTTCTCGCGGGCGGTTTCAGCCTCGACCGCCTTTATCTGGCGGCGTACACTTTCAACCGTCTCCTGAGCTCCGACCCATACACAGGCAAGTCCCATGCACAAAAGAATTCTTAGGATAATACTGGATTTCATATGTGAAAGAAAAATACAAAGAACCGCGGCCACTAGACCACGGTTCCTTGCGAAAAACAACAAAATAACGCCAGTAACCAGCGACTATCGGCTGGCAACCGCGCCGTCAGCACTACTTCTTGGAATCCTTGAAGTACTGCGGGGTATTCTTGGCGCCGGCCTTCTTCAAAGCCTTGATCAGACGCGGATAACCTTCGTTGGTCGCCCAGTCGAGCACGGAGTAGCCCTGGCCGCACTTGGCGTTCACGTCGACACCCTTGTTGATGAGGAACATCATAGCGTCGTAGTTACCGGACTTGACGGTCCAGTGGATCGGCAGGTAACCGTCGGCGCTGCGGTTCTCGAGCGGAGCACCCGCGTCGGCGAGGATTTCAAGCATGTCGACCTTGCCGGTCTTCGCGGCAATGAGCACGGCGGTACCGAGGTTGGCCGGGTCGGCACCTTCGGTCTTGAGCTGAGCGATAATGCGGACGACCGCATCCTTGTTGCCCATCATCACGGCGTTGTCGATGACCGGTTCGCCGTTTCCGTTACGGACGTCGGCCTTTGCACCATGGTCGAAGAGGTAGTTCAGCACCATCACGTTGCCCTTGTTGGCGGCGATGGCCACGGCGTTGTTGCCGTTGTCGGCGAGAGCGTCAATTTCGTACGATGCCTGGAGGAACAGCGTCATCTTGGCGGTATCGCCCTGGGCTGCAAAAGAAACGAAGTTGTTGGGCGTGAAGCCAATTTTCTGCTTCGTCAAGTACTTACGAACAGACTGCGGATCGTTCGGATCCAGCTTGTCATCACATGCGGTAAGAGAGAGGAGCATGCCGAGGGCGCATACACAAAGCAATTTTTTCTTCATTTTTTTACTCCAGAATGGGTGTTCTTGATTTTCTGTCTGTAAAACTACTCTTTTTTTTGCGAATTTATCAACATAAAAATCTTTTTTCTTAAAAAAATCAAGTCAGGTCCCGAAAGTAAACTTTTACTTACTTTGTTTCTTGACTTTCAGCTTGTCGCCCACCTTGATTTTGGTGTCGCTCAGGCCGTTCCACTTCACAATATCCTCGATAGTCACGCCGTACTGGCGCGAGATGTCCCAAAGGCCCTCGCCCTTCTTGACTTCGTGCGTAATGAAGCCGTCGTCCGCCTTGGACGCTTCCGGGGCGACCGGAACCTTACCCGCCACCTTGAGTTTCTGGCCCGGATAAATGGACGTGGAGTTTCCCATGCCGTTCAGGGCCTGGATATCCGCGATGGTCGTATTGCACTTCTTGGAAATCGAGAACAAATTATCGCCCGACTGCACCACATAGACATCACCCGAGCACTTGGGCTCTTCCTTCTTCGGTTCAGGCTTCTTCACGAGGGGTTCCTGCTTCTTGGGGGCCGGGGCGGCCTTCTGCTTCTTGGGCTGCACAAATTCCGGGATGACCAGGGAATCGCCCTCGGTAAGGCGCCTGTTGAAGCCGCCGTTCACCTCGAGGAGCATCATCACCGGCACTCCGTAGGATTTCGCGATGTCGGCATAGGAATCCCCGGGCTTGACCACGTACTTTTCGCCTTTCGCGAGCGGCGCACGGGTCACAGTCTCTTCAGACGGTTTCAGTTCCGGCTTGGATACGAACAACGTATCGCCGGGCTTCACCACGGCTGCCGCATCCATGGAATTCCAGGTGCGAAGCGATTCCTGCGACACCCCGAACAGGCGCGCCACGGAGCCGAGGTTATCGCCCGGTTTTGCAACGTAGGTCTTGACCTTCGCGGGCTTTTTCCCGGTGGACTTCTTGGGAGTGACCTTGATGGGAATCAGAAGCGACTTGCCCGCGCGGATGCGGTCGCTCTTCATATCGTTCGCCTGCTTGAGTTCCGTGATGGAAATGCCGTACTGGCGAGCGATCACGCCGAGGGTCTCGCCCTTCTTGACCTTGTGGTGGTGCCAGCTGGAGAAGTTGTTCTTTTCCATCTTGTCGTAGCCGTCGACGAATGCGGCGCGGGTCCCTACGGGCAGGCGGAGCAGATAGCTGTCCTTGTTGGGAGGCGTGCACCACTTCACGAGTTCCATGTTCAGCGTGCGGAGCGTATCCTCGCTCACCTTCAAGAGCTTCGCCACTTCCTCGAGCGGGAACGAATCGAACACCGTCACCGTGTCAAAATCAGGCTGGTACTGCTTCTCGACCTTCATGTCGTACTGCGCCGGGAAATGCCCGATGACCATCGCCGCCAGGATTCGCGGCACATAGCGCATCGTCTCCTTCGGGAGTTCCAGTTCCCAGTAGGTCACCGCCTTCGTCGAATCCCTCGTGGTATCGGCCATCATCTCCTTGACCAGGCGGCGCACGCGGCCCTCGCCGCAGTTGTACGAAGCCATCGCCAAAAGCCAGTCCCCGAATTCGTCATGCAGACGCTTCAGGTACTTGAGGGCAGCCATCGTCGCCATCTCGGGATTGCGGCGCATGTCGACCCAGTAATCCACCTCGAGCCCGTAACGCTTGCCCGTCTCCGGGATGAACTGCCACATGCCCGAAGCCTTCGCGCGGCTGTAAGCCTTCACCTTGAAACCGGATTCCACGAGCGCCAGGTAAATGAGGTCCTTGGGCATGCCCATCTGTTCGAGCTGCGCATAAATCATCGAATCGTAGGCAGTCATGCGGTTGAGCGAGCCCTCAGTGAACTTGCGGGCCCCGTTCGTCATGTAGAAGATTTCCTGCATGACCCTCTCGTTGAACTCGACCGGGAGCGAGAACTGTTTCACGTCCACGGTATCCAGGAAATTCTCGATAACTACGAGGGAGGCGCTATCGGCAAGCGCTTCGTCCAGGGCGTCGATGCCTTCGATGGACACATCGTTCTGCTGGAAAGTTTCCGCATTCTCACCGAGGTCCGCCACGTTGGGGTACACCTCGTCGAGCGCCCGGACGATGCGCGCGGGCATTACGGCTCGGTAAGCGGAATCTTCAGCCGCAGGGACATTGCGGTAGAGCGAATCGTACTTTTCGGAAACGAGCTGGCGCAGGGATTCATCGAGATAGTGTCTTGCAAGCATCCATTCCTGGTTTTCCATGGCCTCGAGGGCGTAACGGTAATATGTCCAGGAGGGGCGCACCGCCAGGGAATCGGAGACTTTTTCCCTGAGGGCGACCGATGCATAAGAAACAGAGTCCGGCACCTGAGGTTCGGCACCGCCCATGACGGACGGCTGGACGGCCTGCTTCGGCGAACATGCCGACAGGATCGTTACCGAGACGCCCAAAAGGAACAGGCGAAGCAGTTTAAGCCTACAAATCACTGGTCGTAGTCCAGGTCTTCCGCATAGTCGGACCAAATCTGGTCACGCCTGAAGGTGGGACGGTCAAAATCGACTTCCTCGTCGATATCTTCCTCTTCTTCCAGTTCTTCCTCTTCCTCCTCTTCGGTAAAAGGAACCGGGGCGTCGAAGGCATCTCCCTTCGGACGGCGACCACACTGGCGGGCAAATGTTAGCATAGAACCTCTTTTCAATGCATGACCTTGTCTACGCCGAACCACACGACTCCACAGAGCACAAAGGCGGCCACGATCTGCAACAGGATGATGATGCGGTTCAGGCGGTAAGCCTTCTGCGACTTCCTGTGCCATGAGGGCAGTTCGACACTAGAATCTCTCTTTTTCATTTCAGAATGGAAATATACACATAATCGGCAAAAAGCAAATAAGCAATCGTATTTTTTTTATTATTTCAGTCGGATTTTATGCGAAAACTTCTGCCAACACTCCTCGCCTCGGTAACGGCGCTCTACGCCCAGGTCGGAATCGCGCGGGATAACCACGGTATTAGGGTGCCATCCGCCCACACCCTGGAGCAGGGTTTCGTGTACATTTCGGGAAATTTCGAGAACGTGAGCGACGGCGAACCGCTCGCCTTGGACGGCTACACCGACCTCTCGACCGGCGAAAAGAAAAAGGTCGACGACCAGGCAGCCGCATCCGGCGGCTCATTGCAGGTGAGCTACGGCGCGCTCGACTTTCTACAGTTTAGCCTCTCCCTCCCCTTCTATTACGAAAGCAAGGTTTCCGGCACGGACCTCGACGGATTCGCCGTCGGCGACATGCAGGCCTCCGCAAAAGTTTCCATTCCCCTCGGCATTCCGGTGTACCTGAGTTTCGAAGGGGACATCTACGCCCCGACAGGCACGAAGAGCCTCGGCTTCAGGCCGCGTCACGCCTGGTTCATCGAGCAGGACAAGAAATCCTTCGCCTACACGACCGGAGAAGCCGCCCTCGCGGGCTCCGCATTCATCACGCTCGACCTTTTCGGGATGGTGCTCTGGAACAGCTTCGGCGGGTACCTCACCACCATGGGGAGCGGAAGCGACGTGTTCCTGTGGGGAACGGGATTCGAACTCTTCCCGAACAAGATGATCAACCTCATCGCCGAAGTCTCGGGCGAAATGCGCATCCACAAGATGGGCCACATCGGGAACCTCTGGAACGAGCCCGCACGCTTCACGCCGGGCCTGCGCCTGCACCTTCCCGCAAATGCGGACCTCATCGTCGGCGCAGACATCGGCATCGACTTCCTGCGCGGGCGCGAACTCGGCAACGGCATAGAAGTCATCCGCAAGGAAAACGGACGGGATATCTCGTATGAAGTCCCGAGCACGCACGAAATCGCAGTCGTATTCGCCTTCACAAAGACGCTCAACTTCAGCTGGAAGGATTCCGACCGCGACGGCGTCGCCGACCGCATGGACATGTGCCCCGGGTCCACGTTCGGCGTGAAGGTCAACAGCCGCGGATGCCCCGTCGACGAGGACCAGGACGGCATCCTCAACATCGTGGACGACTGTCCCAACACACCTTTCGGAATAGAAGTCGACTTCTTCGGCTGCCCGCTCGACGAGGACAAGGACGGCGTGCCGGACTACCAGGACAAGTGCGCCGCTACGCCCGCAGGCAGGGCGGTAAAGCCCGACGGCTGCATCCTGGATACCGACAACGACGGCGTGGACGACAACAACGACCTCTGTCCCGACACGTCTCCCGAAGAGCAGGTCAACAGCACCGGATGCCCCATCGACAACGACCATGACGGCGTGCTGAACGAGAGGGACAAGTGCCCCGAAACGCCTGCCGGACGCTCCGTGGACCAGGACGGATGTCCCCTGGACTTCGACCACGACGGCGTGCCCGACGACATGGACCAGTGCCCGAACAGCGCCCCGGATGAACTCGTGGACGCCTCGGGCTGTCCCGCCGACCAGGATAAGGACGGCGTGCCCGACACCAAGGACCAGTGCCCCGACACCCCGAGCGGATTCTCCGTGGACCGCAGCGGGTGCCCCTCCGACAACGACGAGGACGGCGTCCCTGACGACCTCGACAAGTGCCCGAACACGCCCGCCAAGGCACCCGTAGATACGACGGGATGCCCGAAGGATTCTGACGGGGACGGCGTCGCCGACTACCTGGACAAGTGTCCCGAGACATTCCCCGACGTGCTCGTGAACGGGTCAGGCTGCCCCTACAACAACAAGAAGAACCTGAACATCATCGCGAAGCAGGTCAAGTTCCGCGGCGAAAGCGATGAACCGCTCAATTCCGCCTATACCGCCGTGAACGACGTCATCGAGCTCATGCGCCGCTACGACTTCGAACTCGAGGTCCAGGTTTCCGCCAGCGGCCCGAGGGCGAAGGCCGTCTCCGAAGCGAGGGCGGAACACCTCCGCGACATATTCAAGATTAAGGGCTTCGACGAAAAGAAGGTCCAGATCGAGGCCGTCGGCGCAGCATTCCCACCCGGGGTCAAGTTCACAGCAAAGAATATCAAACGATGATCAACACGACTCTATGCTACATCGAGCAGGACGGCAAGTACCTCCTGCTCCACCGCGTCAAGAAAAAGAACGACATCAACAAGGACAAGTGGATCGGCATCGGCGGCAAGTTCGAGGAGAAGGAATCCCCCGAAGACTGCATCCGACGCGAAGTCCTGGAAGAAACGGGCCTCACGCTTACGCGCCTTGAGTACCGCGGCATCGTCACGTTCATCAGCGACGGCATGTCCGAGACGGAATTCATGCACCTGTTCACGGCGACCGGATTCGAAGGATCGCTCAAGGAATGCGACGAAGGGACGCTCGAATGGGTTCCCAAGCAAGAGGTCGCTAAGCTCCCCCACTGGGACGGCGACCTCATCTTCCTCGATCTGCTGGAACGGGGCGCCCCCTTCTTCTCGCTGAAGCTGACTTACCGCGGGAGCACCCTCACGGAAGCCCTCCTGAACGAGAAACCGGTCGAAAAAATCCCTGGGAAATCATAAAAAGTTGCTTTTAATCACTTTTTACACATTTTTTTGATTTACCCCTTTGCAAATCGCGAAAAAAAAGCAATATTTAATAGTACTCCAAACCAACCCCAAAGAAGCCGGCCTTTATAAGGTCGGCTTCTTACTTTTTAAAGGGGAAAAAGCGGCGCACGGAGGCTACCACTTGGCCAATGCATTCGAGATAATCAGGTCCTGCATCTTCTCGATGGCGCGCGCCTGACCATGACGGTCCTCGGACTCGTTCTTCTGTATATCGTACGTACCGTCTGCCGAAAGCGACTTGCTCTCGTAGATGATGCGTTCCTTCACGTTGTCGTAGAACTTGACGCTCACGCGGATCGTGACGCGGTATGTTTCCACATCGCTGTTGCTGTTGTAGTTCTCGGGCTTGTTCGTGTAACTGAGGAGCGTCATCTCGAAATCGGCATTGGCGTTCTCGTTCACGATGCGGATACCACCAGCGTTCTTCTTGAACATTTCGACTACGGCGGTGTGAATGTCGTTCGCAAGCACCGGGTCGAGAGTCTTGTCCTCGACCTCGTGAATCTGAACCGTCTTGATATGGCTCGGGAGCGTCGATGCCGTAAAGCTGTAGCAGCCAGCCAGAAGGCCCGCGACAAAGGTCACCGCGACAAGGAGCAACAATCGAGACAAATTCCTAGAAACCATACCCCAAATTTAAAAACAAATGCACGAAGCGGATGACGGATAAAAAAAAACACTCCCCGCAGGGAGTGTTTTTGATGTTGAAATTGCGTTTGATTCTAGAGCGAGGTCTTGAACGTCCTGTTGCCGACCTTCACAATGTACACGCCCTTGGCACCGGTGTAAACCTTCTGGTCACCAGCGAGGCCACGGGTAGTGCGGACAACATGGCCGAGACTGTTGAATACCGTGATGGACTTGCCCTCTGCACCAGCAACTACAATGTAGTTGTCAGAGGACGTGAACACGGAAACCTTGAGCAAGCTCGGGTCTACAGGCAGGGCCTCGGTAGAGGAAGACAATCCCCAATGCGCACCACCGGAAGAAGACCTCGCAACATCGCTGGAGGAAGACCTTACACGGGAAGAAGAAGACCTTCCAACGGAGCCAGAAGAAGTAGGCTCACTAGCAGAAGATTCGACGCTGGAAGAGGATTCCGGAGTGGAGCCTCCACCAATAGGACCATCCAGGTCATATTCCTTCACGAAGTTCCAGATATCGGAAATGTCCGCATGGGAGGGGCTATGCATACGTCCCTCGAGCTTCAGGTGCTTGATATAGATGCCCTTGTCGCACGGGCCCCAAGTGTACATCGTGGCACCCGGATTCTCCTCATTGGGATAATTCTTTTCTTCTTTCGCCTGCGCCGGGCAGTTGAACTGGTCACGGTAATTCTTGAGGAAGCCTTCCACCTGGTCATAGCCCAGAACATCATCCTTAGTTCCATGAGGATGGATAATAGGGACAGGCCGCTGCGCCTTAGACGCACCGTACACATTCGTACCCGAACACGGAGCAATAGCAGCAATCTTGTCGGCAATCTTGCTTATCGCATGGTACGAGAACATGCCGCCCATAGAAAATCCAGAAAGGTAGACGCGTTTGGGATTGAGCTTGTAGTCCTTGACCAGCTGGTCTATGACTGCCGATATCCATTTGGTATCCTGGTCGCCACTGATGTCCCAGGCACTGTAGCCTTCTCCACCCTTAGGATAGGCTACGACAAAGCCAGCCGTATCGGCAACCGTTTCCCAGTGGGTGTTTTCCTGCTGGTAATTGGGGTCCTGGGCTGCGCCATGCAGAGAAAGCAATAGCGGACTATTGTCGGCGAGGCCGGAAGGTGCGTAGACATAGACGTCTCGGCCCGAAACGGATATCTTTTTGTAATCGTTGATGGATTTACCGCCACCGTTGTTACCGCCATTCCAGCCATTCCACTGGGCGAAAGTAAACGATGCGGCGACAAGAACCAGTAATAACTGTTTCATTTTGTTCTCCTTTGATAACTACCCTATATCATTAATATATATCCCCCAAAAAGCCTTATAACATCCCGCATGAAATTAGCGATGTAAACCACTACAACACGTAAAAATTTGCTATCTTTTCCTTGAAATTTTTACATCAGAGGCATAAAAATGCTTGACATCAAGAAAATCCGCGAAAACCCGGAATACTACATCGCTGAAACCGAAAAGAAGTACACCACAGTGAGCCTGAAGGACGTCCTCGAAATCGATAACGAGCGCCGCCCGCTCCTCACCGAAGTGGAACGCCTCAAGA
>CAMJQW010000049.1 GCA_946408125.1 uncultured Fibrobacter sp. | reverse complement strand
ACATTTCGCATTCCTTCGGGTCGCGGCTACTGCAGTCGGCGAGCTTGCCCGGAAGGCCACCGCTCTCGAGCACGTTCTTGCGGCGTGCGAGAGTGCGGGCGCGGTGGGCCGCCTCGCGTGCGAGGGCGGCGTTGTACACCTTGTCCAGAATCACCTTGATGGCGGCCGGATTTTCCTGGAAGAATTCTTCCAGCTTGGCGCCGAAGGCGCTATTCACGTAGCTTGCGATTTCGGAGTTGCCGAGTTTGCGCTTGGTCTGGCCTTCGAACTGCGGCTGCGAAACCTTGATGGCGATAACGGCGGTGAGGCCTTCACGGATATCGTCGCTCGTAATCTGGGCATCCTTCTTGCCCTTGGGCATGTCGGCTGCAAACTTGTTGATGACGCGGGTAAGCGCCGTCTTGAAGCCCGTCACGTGCGTACCACCGTCGTACGTATTGACGTTGTTCACGAAGCTGAAGAAGTTTTCCTGGTAGCCGTCGTTGTACCACATGGCCACTTCCAGCGGATACTGGCCATCGGGAAGCACCAAGTGAATGGGCTCGTTAAAGAGCGGCGTACGGTGTTCATCCACGTAACGCACGAATTCGGAGACGCCACCCGGGAAGCAGAACGTATCGGTCTGCTTGTTTTCGGGATCGCGCTCGTCGGTAAGCGTCAGGCGAAGCCCGCTCATGAGGAAGGCGAGTTCGCGGAAGCGCGTGGCGAGCGTATCGTACACGTAAACCGTCTCGGTAAAGATGGAATCGTCCGGATAGAACTCGACGCTCGTACCCGTATCGGCCATATCGCATGTACCGATTTCCACCTGCGGGCCACGAGGAATGCCCTTGGAGAATTCCTGCTGCACGACCTTCCCGTTACGGCGCACCGTAACGACAAGCTTGTTCGAAAGCGCGTTCACGCAGCTCACGCCCACGCCGTGCAAACCGGCAGAGACCTTGTACGAGTTGCTGTCGAACTTGCCGCCCGCGTGGAGCTTGGTCATCACGACTTCGATCGTGCCCACATGTTCCTTCGGGTGAATGTCCGTCGGGATGCCGCGGCCGTTATCCGTCACGCGGATGCCGTTACCCGGCAAAATCGCAATTTCGATATGGTTGCAGAAACCGGCAAGCGCCTCGTCCACGGAGTTGTCGACGACTTCCCACACCAGGTGGTGCAGGCCGCGGATATCGGTCGAACCGATATACATTGCCGGACGGACGCGGACGGCCTCGAGTCCTTCGAGCACCGTAATGCTGGATCCGCTATAATCTTCTTCTGCCTTTTTGATCTCTTCCGGAGACACGTTTTCGTTCACGTGTTCGATGGAATCTACGTTTTCTTCTGCCATGCGTTTTTAACCTATTCAGACAATGCGGACATCCCGCACAGCGGGTTTGCCCAGCAACGAATTACACCTTTCAATAATAGTATTTTTTTGCAAGAAAAGTTCCTGTTTCCAGGCCGAATTGACGGCCTTCAGCACCAGTGTGCGACCCTCCAATTTCACCGCTTTTACATAGGGCAAAACGGCCTCGCCCACCACCTCCGGAAACCGCTCCGAAATCGTCTTGAACTCCATATTTTCGGATATATGGTTTGCAATCAGAACGCGTTCCAGCAGTACGGAAATATCCATCGCGCGGTTTCCCGTGACTCCCGGCTTGCGGCGCTTTCTTTCCGGGTCAAACATCAATCGACCAACAGCAGTTTAGAGAGGGTAAATCCGCCAATCAAAATGCTCGTCATACCGGCCACCACGGTGGCCTTGGTGCTCTTGCCCACGCCCTCGGCGCCGCTATGCGTATTGAATCCGAAGAAGCACGCGTAGCTTGCAATAAAGTAGCCGTAGAGCGTCGCCTTGATAAGGCCTACCGCGAGGTCCCAGTCCTGGTAGAACATCCTCACGCCGTAAAAGAACACCGAGAACGAGACTTCCTTGTACAGGTGCGCAACGCCATAACCGCCCACGATGCCGATAAAGATACTCAGCACCGTCAGCACGGGGAGCATGATCACGGTCGCAATCAGGCGCGGCGCCAGCAAAAACTTGTAGGGGTTCAGGCCCAGAACCTTGTAGGCATCCAGCTGTTCGGTCACCGCCATCGTACCTAGTTCGGAACACATCGAAGCGCCGATACGGCCGGCAAGCACCATCGCCGTCAGAATCGGGCAGAGTTCCACCATCACCGCCTTGCCCACGGCCATGCCGAGGAACATCATCGGGATCATGTCGCCGAACTGGTAGGCAAGCTGCCACGACATCACGGCACCCGTCGCAAGCGACGCCGCCACGACCACAGGAATACTCGTGAGGCCGACGACCTGCATCTGGCCGACCGTCGTATGGAGGTTCGTAAAGGCTCCCGGGATATTCTTGAAAAGCTCCCACACGAAGAACAGGTAATTCACGACCGTACGCAGGAACCTCCGGACAAAACGTCCGAGAGCCGCCGCCATGTTGTTCATTACCGAGATCAATTCAACCCGCTTCTATTTCTTCTTTTCGTTTTTCTGCACCTGCTTCTTGGCAGCCTTCTTCTTGTCCGGAGCAGCCATGGCCTTCTTGAAGAGGTTCATGTCGCTCAGGTAGCGGATTGCTTCCTTCAGTTGCTCGTCGCGCTTCAGCGAGAATGCCGTGCTCACGGAATCGTTCACCATGGCGGTCAGGAGTTCACGCTTGATGCCGTCCTTGATGTAATCCTTGTTCTCGTCGAACTGCGCATCGCGATTGTCCTCGAGAGCCTTGCGCATCTCCGAAATGCGGAGGGCAAGCACGGAATCCGAAACCGTCTTGGAAGAGTCGCCCATGTAGTTCTGTTCGCGGATGACGCTCTTTTCGAGCTGGTCCACGCCCACGAGCGCGTTGCTCTTTACCTTCATGAAGTTTGTGTCCTTCATGCAGTATTCCTTGAACTGCTTGTAGAGGGAGTCGGGAACTTCCCAGTTCGCATCGACCTTCACGCCGCTCTTCTCGATACCCGGACGCACCTTCACGGCGAACTTGAAGTACATCGCCATGCGTTCCTGCACCTGCATCACCCAGGGCATCGGGGAAAGCTCGATATCCACGTCGGGCGTGATACCGCCACCGCCGAACATCATGCGGCCGTTGTTCGTGTAGAACGTATCGCGGGCAGTCGTATCCTTCGCCACCGTATCGGCCTTGGCCTCTTCGGTCTCCTCGTCCATTTCTTCTTCCTGGAGCTTGAGGCCCTTGATGCCGTTCTCCGGCTTGTTGATGCAACGTCCGAACGGCAGGTAATAGAACGCCGTCGTAAGCTTGAGCGCATTGCCCTGGTTGTCGAGCGGGAAGATGGTCTGCACGGACCCCTTACCGAAGCTCGTCTTGCCCACGATCAGGGCGCGGTCCCAGTCCTGCAGGGCGCCGGAAACGATTTCCGCAGCGCTCGCCGAACCCTGGTTCACGAGCACGACCATCGGCACATCCGGTTTCACGATCCCGTCACGGCGAGCGCGGCTTTCCGTACGCTGCGTACGCCCGCGGGTACTCACAATCACGTTACCCTGCTTGAGGAAGAGTTCGCTGATTTCGATTGCCTGGTTCAGGAGGCCACCCGGATTGTAGCGCATGTCGAGGATGATCTTCTTCATGCCCTGCTTCTGCAGGTTCCTGATGGCACTTTCAACATCGCTCGTCGTCTTGTCGCTGAAAGTCGCGAGCTTGATGTACCCGATATCCTTCGACACCATCCCGTAGTACGGCACCGCATGCACCACGATCTCGGCACGCGTAATGGTAAAGTCCATCAGGTCCGGAACGCCTTCACGCTCGATAGAAACCGTCACATCCGTCCCGATCTTCCCGCGGAGCTTGCTCACCGCATCATCCAGGGACAAGCCCTTGGTGTCCTTGCCGTCAATCTTTCTGATGCGGTCGCCGGCACGAATGCCCAGGCGGAACGCGGGAGTGCCCGAAAGCGGGGAAATAACCGTGAGGATATTGTCGCGCAGGCTAATCGTGATGCCCACGCCGCCAAACTTGCCTTCCATGGAGACCTTGAGGCCTTCGTAATCCTTCGGGGTAAAGACCGTCGTATGCGGGTCAAGGATGTTGCGAATCCCGTTCAGGGCGGCATCCGTCAGTTCCGTGGGGTTCACGTCTTCCACGTACTTGCGGTTCACTTCCGAAAGGACCTTGTTCAACCGGGACACTTCATCATAAAAATCGCCCGGGGGAGTCTGCTTGTCGCTAGCCGCACCGGCGAGGCACAACGCAGAGAGAGATACAATCACGAGATTGCGGATATTCATGATACCATTTTTCATAGCAAAAAAAATACAATTTCCCGCCCTGCCCGAAGGGCCCACAACGGAAAAAACCGGCGCAAATGGCCGGTTTTTAGATATAAGGAGAGAGAAAAGAAAAAATCAGGCGGCTTCGTGCAGCAAACGCTCAATCTGGTCGTTCCTGAGCTTCGCGAGAGCCGTTTCCTTGAGCTGGCGCACGCGTTCCTTGGAAAGGCCCACCATCGGGGCGATTTCCTTGAGGTTCAGGTCGGAATCCATCTTGAAGCCAAAATACAGTTTGAGGATGTCCTCTTCCTGCGAAGAAAGGTTTTCCTTCATGATGCTTTCAAACACGCGGGTACGGTCCTTCATTTCCGCGTAGCGGTCCGTACAGACGTCTTCCGCGGCGAGGCAATCACCGAGCGTGGAATCGCCGTCTTCGCCGACCGGAGCATCCAGGGAAGAGGTGCGGGCACCCATCTGCAAAATCTTTTCGATAGCGTCAGCCTTGTACTTGGAAACGCCGGTCAGGCTTTCGGGATCGAGCACGTAGCTGCCACCCACGACCTGGCGGAGCTTGCCGCCCTTCTTGTTGAAGCGGCGGAGCACGAGTTCCTTTTCGGCGCTGATGCGGACCATGCGGCCCTTCTCGGCGATGGCACGCGTAATATTCTGGCGCACCCACCACACGGCGTAGCTGATAAACTTAATCTTCTGGTTGGAATCGAAGCGGCGGGCGGCTTCCATGAGGCCCATGTTGCCTTCGCTGATGAGTTCGCCCACGTCGAGGCCCTGGCCCCTGTAAAGATTCGCGATGTTCACGACAAAGCGGAGATTCGACTTCACGAGCAGATCCATAGCGGTGCGGCTGCCCTGGCGGATCTTCTTGAGCAAAAGCGTTTCCTGTTCCCTGGTGAGCAGGGGGTACTTGGAAATATCGTTTAGGTACTGAACGTAAATATCCCTTTCGTTCCTGACAGATGCGTTCGTATTCATTGTGTACCTCGTTGTTAGTTAACTCTTTACGTCTTCAAATTTACCTCCGCGGCAACCTTACAGTGTCAGTATCGGGAAAGCCCTTCGCAAAAGTTAAATTGAAATTCTGTCGCATTTTTTTGGCGTTTCGTCACGAAATCGTCACAAAATCTCCCGTTTCTGTCAAAAATGACCTAATTTTAGGGTTATGAGCGAAAAAAAGAAGCAAAACGCCCTGTACAGGTTCTTACAAAACAAGAGAGACGTGTTCCAGGGCCTCCAAGAAATCGACTTCGAACGAAGCGAAAAGAGACTAAAATTGCTCCTGGAAAGCGAAGAGGGTAAGCACAACTACCCTATTCCCACGTTCATCCCCATCCTGCTTGTATGGCTTTTCATTATGCTGTTCCCGCTCGCCATGATTGTCGACCCGGGTTACACGCTCAACCACGAAGTCAACGTGAGGAGCCTCGCGAGCTACTACGTTCCGCTCGTGATGACCATCCTCATCTTTTTATTGAACCAGAAGTACTTCGTGCCGCGTTGCATATTCAACAGGCGCTATATACTTTATTTTGTTTGTAATTCCTTCGCCGTAGGCGTAGCACTGTTCATCCGCGAAGTCATATTCTTCCTTATCGACCGCGCCCCGGGCGACGGCATCGCATTCTTCTTCAACAACTACTGCTTCTCGTTCGCCAAGGGACACTTTACCGGATGGACGGTACTCTCCTTCGCCTTTTTCGTCGCGCTCGTCTGCATCATCTGCGTAGTCTACCACATCATACTCCGGCAAATCGTCAAGGCGTTCATCCAGCGCGAACAGAAGCGATCCAAAATCCAGTACGAGCTCGATTTTCTCAAGAACCAGTTGAGTCCACATTTCCTATTCAACACGCTCAACAACATCTCTGCACTGATTTCCATTGACCCGAAGCGGGCGGAAAAGTCCATGACGCAGCTTTCGTCGCTACTGCGCGTCACGCTCTACCAGACCTCCGACGAATTCATCCCCATCCAGGAAGACGTGAAAATCCTGCAAAAGTACGCGGACCTCGAAAAACTGCGCCTTGACGAATCCTTCGATTTCAAGTTCGACGTACAGCTCGACAATCCCGACTTCAAGATTGCGCCCCTGATATCCATGCCGCTCATGGAGAATTCCATCAAGCACAGCGTCGGCGTAACCGGCAAGAACTTCGCGCACATCTCCATCGTCCAGAACGGCGACAGCGTGACCTTCACCGCCGAAAACTCGAATCATCCGCACAAGTCGAAATCCAAGTCCAGCGGACTCGGGCTCGCGACATTCCAGAAACGCCTGGAACTCACGTACATGGGCAGGTACGAATACACGGTGGAGCAGGACAGTGACACCTATAGGTGCAAACTTTCCATCCAAGGATTCACGAAAGCCCCCTTTACAAAATAAAATCTTTAATTTATTTTTTTTGACGATTCCGCCCGGCAAAGGAACCGGACCATCGGAATCTTCTTGCGGCAGGACTGCCGCCTTTTCCTACAGCCATTTTCTCTGGAGGACTCCTATAATGAATAGGACGTTCAAGAAAATAGCTATGGCATGCGCGGCCATGGCCGTACTTGCTTATTCTCAATCATGCAAAAAGACAACGCTCTATTCGGGAAGCGAAGAGGGATTCATGGAAGAATCTTCCAGGACATTCCCCGAAGCGCCCGAATGGAAAGCGAACTGGGGCAACTTCCCCAAGATGGAAGCTCCCTATATTAGGATCTCGGGTCAGAAAGCCCTCAAGGGCGACTGGACCGGGGCACTCGTATTCCCGGGGGGCAGGCTTGCCCACGGGACGCTCTCCATGAACATCCGCGCCACTCAGGGCGTCAAGTTCGCGGCATGGGCCGATGGCGAAAGCCCGGAAGGGGCGACCGTCAGGCAGCTTGCCGCGAACGAGAGCTACGAGATGGAAATCCCCGTCACCGCAGGCAGCGCGCCCGCAAAAATCTGGATCAAGCTCTTCGGAGTGAACGCCTACCAGTACGTGACGCTGTTCATCGACAACATCGCGTATTGCGAAGATGCTTCCGGCACCCTCGCGGGCGCCACAGGCGCTACAGGCGCCGCCGATACCGCGGCCTACACGATCTTCGGCGGGAACGCATCGGCTCCCTCCCGGCAGAATCTCTGGGAAGGCGAAGATCCCGACGAGACATCGCCGCGGTACGGGGCACAGGAACGCGAAGAACTGAAAAAACGTACCGCGGCGAAGTTCGTGCTCGACTGGGAAGATCACGACCAGATCATGCGTATCCTTCAAAACGACTCGCTCGGAGCGAAGCAGTCCCGGGAGGCATGGTACCGCGCGATGTATCTCGTCAGCAGGGCGCGGCTAAGCGACAGCGCCGTGGCAAACCCGAAAAAGCTCTACGCGGACGCAAACGGGATTGCCGCCGCGCACGGGATGCAGGCCTTTCCGCTCCTGGTCGCGAACCTGGACTACAGCTACCGCGTATGCTCCGATACGGCATGCAGTTCCGCAATCCTGGAAGATTACCACCTCCTTGCGGCCGGACTCCCAACTTCGTACACGCGGGGCTCCAAGGTCCAGATTGCCTACGATCCGTTCTTCGTCGCGACCGACAAGAGCGGGCTTCCCGGAATCGAGCTGTGCGTATCCGGAAAGTGCAGGCAGCTTGAACCGAACGGCGTCGCCGATATCGAATTCCAGTCCGCTGGCATTCAGAAACTGACCGTCAAGCTGGATTACGGCGCAACCAAAATCCAGCAAAACCTTTTCCTGGAGGTCAAGTAATGAACTTCATCGTCAAAGCAATCGCATTCTCGCTCGCCCTCGCCGGAGCGGCAAGCGCCGCCGACAAGGAATTCTACCTCTTTTCGAAGGCGTCGGACAAGTCTCCCTGCATTCTCAGCGTGCCGGTATCGGCGCGGTGCGTTTCCGAATCCGGAACGCGCGTAAACTCGATATCGCCGGTCCATTCCCTGCGATTCAAGATTCTCGGCGCCACCGAAGACAATTCCGCCCTTTTCGGCGTGCGCATCGAAAGGCCCTTCTTCATCATCGACGGCATCCACCTGAGTACCGACGAAGAACGCACGCTCGAACAGCTGCAAGAAGAAACGGAAGCCTTCGGCATCCCGGAGGTCCTCAAGTCCATCGGCTACACGCCCGTACTCGTGCAGTTCCCGCAGACGGTACGCGTGTCGCTCGTGCAGAACTCGGAGTACTTCCGCGACCTGCTGCGGTTCCTTTCTTCGAACACAGTGCTCCCCTTCCCCAACGGGCGCGAGGAAGGCTTCGTCGTGCTCGGCATCAGCCAGGGAGGAATCATCGGCAGGTACGGCTCGTACCTCTACGACAAAGACCGCAAGCCGACCGACGCGCCCGTTCGCCTGTTCGCCTCGCTGGATTCGCCACACCAGGGCGCCGTCATGCCCCGCTCGCTCATGAGCACCATCGATTTCTGGGCCACGATGGGCGGCTCCGCGGCCGCCGAAGCGTTCAGGGACCTCATCCGCGGCCCGGGCGCGAGGGACCTGCTCATCTACGAGACCGACAAGACCGCACACGGGGCGAACACCTCGGCTTCGCGGTTCCTTTTCGGCGATTACCGCGAGGCGGCCGAATACAAGGGATTCCCGGCAATCCTTGTCGCGCAGGGGCAGCTCAAGGGCAAGGATCCCGCGCATTCCTCGCAGTACTATACCCTCAACCGCAAGGCGACCCTCGCAGGCGTCACGGTCGGGCGAGCCAATTCCAAGACCGGATATTCCGATAGCGAATCCGAGGAATTCGCGCACCAGAGCGTCTACGAGCAGGGCGGCAAGGACGCCGTCGGGAGCATCAAGGGCAAGACCGAATACGACTTTGTGCAGGGCAGCACCTACCCGTTCCCGAAAACCATGTACAAGAGCCTGCGCGAAGGATTCCTGGAAGCGATGCCGCACGGGATGACGAAGAAAATCATCACCGCGCACATTCCCATAAGCACCAGCTGGGACCGCGACAACCTCTACCAGGAAAGCAGTACGTTCATTCCCACCGCAAGCGCCATGGACATCAAGTGCGAAGGCGACCTCGCCATCCGCAAGAACTGCGCGCACACCCTCAAGGCCAGCGAAGTCGCCTTCGAGAATCCGGGAAATACCTCCACGGGAACCGCCGTTTTCGGGGTGGACCCGACACACCCGCGCTATGGCGAACCCATCAGCGGGAGACATATCGAATCCCCCGTCAAGGACGGCGGCATCGATAGCGCGGTCCTCGCGGGCATGCAGGCCGACGTCTGGAGGATCCTCTGCGAAGTCGCGAAGGCCGATTACGACAAGGCCGCGGGCAAGTTCCGCAACCCGAAACTCAACGGGATCTTCTCCGAAAAGACGAGCTGCATGGACCTCTCAAAAATGCCCGACCTGATAAGGAATGCCGGCAAGATACAGTCGCGTCGGATTGCATACGCGAGATACAACTATAACGCGGAAGCGACGGAAAAGAGCGCCACGGTCCCGTTTGCGCTGCCCGCAGGCTGGCAGAAGGTCGCGAAGTTCAACATCCCGGACGACATTCCCGCGGGTTCCGCATTCGAAATCGACATCTCGAGTGCAAACCCCAAGAGCAACTGGATGAAGGCGGAGCTCCTGATGGTGCGCGATGCGCGCGGGAACGGACAAATCCAGCTCAACGAAACGGACGTGAAGCAGGACGGGCTTTCGCACACGCTGCGATGGGTCATGCCGAACACGCAGAATTCCACGCTCAATTACAAGTGGCTGCAACTCGTGCTGAATTCCAACGGCGCAGACGTCACGCTTTCCGCACCGAGGATCATCACGAGTACCACCGATTTCGCGGAAATGCCGGAACCCATTCCTTCCGCAAAAATCTTCCCGGAAGGCGGATACAAGGCAGTCCCGTGGTCAAGCGCGGTCTCGCTCCAGAAAAAGACGGTCGGCACCTCCGAAATGTTGTACGCAACCACGGCAAGCCGCCACGACGGATTCCATTTCGATTTCGGGAAGGCCTACTCCATGGACGCTTTCACCGCGCTGGTCGTGGAATTCGAGCCCGGCACGTGCACGCGCACCGAGATCTATTTCGACGCGAAGGACACCGGAAGCCCGAATTTAGGCGACTATAGGTTACAAAATGGATATGCAAACAAAATTTTGCCTTTGCAAAATATCGTGAACACGCAGGTCACACCAAACCGCTCGCTTTCCGCGTCACGCTTGAAAATACAGGCGACACGGGATAACGAAACCTGCAACATAAAGGCGATTTATCTGCAATGATGCCTTATTGACAAACTAACATCTCATTCATAGATTTTCAGAAGAAGGAGACATAATTCATGAACAACAGGAAAAGTTTTTTTGTTCCGGTACTGTTCGGCATCGCGGCATTTTCCCTCACGGGATGCCTCAGCACGCAACTCAAGTCCATGGGAACCTACCCTATGCCCATAGCGCACCAGCCGAGGCTCGCGCCCGACAGCAAGGAAGCGGAGAAGGTCGTCTCGGTCGACGGGATCGGACTTTTCAACGAATCCTGGACGAATACGGAACAGATTTACGGCGGCGGCGCCTACGTGAGCGGAATCTACCGCCTGCCCGGCGAGCTGTCCCCGTTGTTCGCGAGCGTCTCCGTCGGCGGATTCGGCGGGCACGTGAACTTCACCTGCGACGAGAAGAAGGACTGCGACAAGGGTTACCTGGACTGGCTCAAGTCCCACGAAGGGCATACCGACCAATCGTTCTGGGGCATCCAGGAAAGGGCGCTCGTCGGATTCGAATACAACACTTCCGCGAACATTTTCTTTGGCCTGGGAGGCGGTGCGCTCGTCTACCAGAGCGGAGGCGATTTCGACAGGGCACGCAAGAAGCTCGACAGAAAGTTCCCGAAAATCGACCGCAAAGGCGGACATATCGACGCTTTCCTGCTCGGTTCGGCGTGGCTAGGCTACCACATCGGCCAAAACGGCAAATATGGTGCAGTTTCGCTCGACATCAGCACGTCGGGCGCTTTCTCGGACGACAATACGGTATCGCTGCCGATCAATCTCGGCTACTTCCACCCCACAGGATTCCACGGGGGTGTCGGATTTACCGGAAGCGGGATAGACGCCTTCTTCGGAAAATCGTTCCAGTTCTAGCCTGCGGGCTAGATCTTCTTGAGAACCAGCAAGTGACCGGGTGCCTTCGCGGGGTCCAGGCGCACAAAGTTCTTGTTGCCGCGCCACACGAAGCTTTCGTCGGTAATCAGGTCCTTCAAGAAGAAGAAAGAATCCTGGGCTAGGCCGAGCTTGCCCATGTCGAGCTCGACCATGCCTTCCTGCACGTGGTCCATGTCCATGTTGCATACGCACAAGATAACGTCTTCGCCGGACTTCTTGGAATAGACCATCAGCTGGTCATTCGCACAGTAATGGAAGTCCAGATTGTCGTATTCCTGCAGGGCGACATGTTCCTGACGAGCCGTATTCACGCGGCGCACGAAGTCCTGGATACCCGGGCCCTTCCAGTTGTGAACCTTGTACTGGTACTTTTCGCTATCGGCGAGCTCTTCCTTCACGGGGCTCGGGATGTTCTCGCACAGCTCGTAGCCGTTGTACATGCCGGTAAGGCTCGAGAGCGTACCCGCGAGGAAGTAGCGCTGCTTGAACGCGTTCGGGCCCTTGTACGCGAGGTACTTCGGGAAAATATCCGGAGTCGTCGGGAAGAAGATGCCGCGCATGTACTGCTTGGCATCGCTCTGCGTGAGTTCCTTGAGGTACTGCTCGAATTCCCACTTGGCAGACCGCCAGGCGAAATACGTGTAGCTCATGTCGAAACCCGACTTTGCGAGGCGGTGCATCATCTTCGGGCGCGTGAATGCTTCGGCGAGGAACACGAGTTCCGGGCGCTTTTCCTTCACGTCGGCGATGAGCCATTCCCAGAACGGGAACGGCTTGGTGTGCGGGTTATCGATACGGAAAATCTCGATGCCCTTGTCGGCCCAGAACAAAATAATATTCTCGATTTCCTGCCACAACGCCTTGTAGTTGTCGTTGTAGTAGTCGAACGGGTAGATGTCCTCGTACTTCTTGGGCGGGTTTTCCGCAAACTTGATGCTGCCGTCCGGTTCGTGGTAGAACCATTCCGGGTGGCTCTTCACGTACGGGTGGTCGGGGCTGCAGTTGAGCGCGATATCGAGAGCGAGGCGGAGCCCCTTGCTGCGGGCGGCCTTCGCAAAATGCTCGAAGTCCTTCATGGTGCCGAGTTCGGGGTCCACGTCGTAGTGGCCGCCGTTCTTGTTGCCCACGGCATACGGGCATCCCGGTTCGAGCGGCTTGCCCTTCTTGTCGGTCTTTGCATGCAGCGCGTTGTTCGCACCCTTGCGGTTCGTGACGCCAATCGGGTGGATAGGGACAAGGTAAACGGTATCGAACCCGAGGCCCGCGATGTAGTCGAGCTGGTTCTCGCAATCCTTCCAGGTGGCGCTCTTCTTGGGATCGGTACCCTGGCTCTTGGGCCACATCTCGTACCACGTACCGATACGGGAGTAAGACGGGTCCACGCGAAGCTTCATCACGGGGCTTTCCGTCGGGACATCCTTCGGCGCGAGCGTCCAGGCGCAAATCTTGTATTCGTAGTAGCCGATGTTCCCGACCTTGAAGGAGCCTTCCCACTGGTCGTTGTCCACGAAGTGCATGGGAGCCTGTTCCCACTTCTTTTTGCTCACGTGGCGGTAGAAAATTGCGGCGTCATATTTTTCGTGGCTGTGGCGGAAGATATCCGCGGTAAGCGTGACGGTGTCGCCCGGCTCGCGCTTGAGCATAAAACGCCCACCTTCAATCTGGGGGCGGATGTTTTCGATAACTAGATTGTCCTTGCGGGTAGGAATTGTTGCCATAATGCCCCAAAATTAGCAATAAAAAAGGCCCGCCGGAGCGGACCTTTCTTCAAAATTCAAAACCGGAGAGCGATTAACGGCGGGAATTGCGTTCGCGTTCCTTTTCACGCTGACGGCGGCGCTTTTCGGTATCGTCCGGGAAGAGTTCCGGCAGGGCGTAACCGATGGCAATGCCGAACACGATGCCCGTCTTGTCCATACCGTCCTTGTTGATCACGCGGGAGGTGTAGGTGATTTCGGCGCTCGTCCTGGAGTCCGCACTCTCGCGGAAGCTCGGGTTGTCTTCCGGTTTCTTGCCGAGGTCCGGGGCGTAGTACATACCGATGGAGAACTGCAGGTAGTACCATTCGTTCGTCATGTAAGAAATCAGGGCATCGAACTGGAAGCCGTTCACGGAAATCAACGCACGCATATCCTTTTCGTCGGGGATGATGTCGTGGTCGAAGTAGACCGTACCGTAAGAGGCGGAAAGACCAAGGTGGAGCGGGTTCTTCGGGAACAGGTAATAGTTGAGGCCGACCTTGTAACCGGTGCCGCCTTCCAGAGACCAGTCAGAAAATTCGTTGTCCGTGCCCTTCGGAAGGAAACCGAAGGAGCCGTATAAACCGAAATGCCAGCGGGTAATGTACTCGACACCGGCGCCGAAGCCCATGCCCATACCGGTCTCACCCATGAACGGGTAGCGGGAACCCATGCCCAACTGGAAAATCAGGCGGTCCTTGAGCCAGTCGCGGCGGCGTTCGGAGTTAGCGTATTCATCCAGGCGCTGTTCTTCTTCGAACTTCTTGCGGGCGGCCATGTCTTCTTTCTGGGCCTTGCTCATACCGGCGGTACTGGCCTCTTCGAATTCTTCTTCATCGTCGTCGGAAGCCATCGCGGCACCGCTCGAGGAGCCCTCCTCGGTCTCGGGAGCAGGGCCATCCGCGGAAACGAAGTCGCTGTCGTCAAATTCGTCGTCAGCCGTCGCTTCGACAGTCTTGGCCTTAGCCTTGGAGGAACTAGCACTCTTGGCCTTGGGCTTGGCGGCCCAAACCATGAGGCTGAGTACACACAGCAACAAAATCACCTTTTTAAACATTAAAAGCCTCTGATTCTAATAATCGTTTTACGAATATAACTTATTATCCGGTTTTTATTCGTTTTTTTATGGTAAAATTTACCGAAAAAGGCACTATTTGACCTTCGTCAGCTTCGCCTTGATACTCCCGAGGGCAATTTCGCACTGCATCAGCACCGGAATCCGGCGGTCGTCGTCCGTGAGCCAGATGAAGATGCGGCCCTTGGAGTTGAAAATGCCGTCCCCGTCCAAAACGGGCTCGACCTTGACCGTCTTGACCTTTCCGAGGGCCGAAGTCTTGATTTCTTCCTTCCCGTGAACCAGCACCTTCAGTTCGTAACGCTTCTTGCCGCTCACCGCCGAAAAACGGCTCGTATCGCCAACCGTGAGGGGCATCGTGCGCACGTAGTAGAACGCCGACATGATGCTGTGCTCCATCCCCTTGATGGTGACCGCAGTATCGGCGGAGCGCTTGACCTTGCGGGTCTTCATGTCCGTGAACACCGTATCCGAGAGCCACGCCTTCTCGCCCTTGCGGTCGAAGCGGATGACGGAGGTGTTGTGGAACGTCCCCTCGTGCAGGCGCTTGCGGAAGACTTCGGTCATCAATCCCTTGTTGCGCACGCGGGTGTAGATGGTATCGTTCACCGGATAGATCTTGTTGATGGTCTTGTTACCCGTCGCGAACGTGAGGAATTCCGTCTTGCCGTCCTTGACAGGTTTGACTTCGAGCGAAGCGAATCCTGCAGTAATCGGCCCCCAGCAAAGGTCGAACTCGAGTCGCTCGCCCTTCATCCACGGGGCTTGGACCTCCGGCAAATTGGGCTCGCCGGCAAAAACCGCGGACACGAGGAACGCGACTAAGAATACGAATATACGTAGGGAACAAAAGCGCACGATGGCTTACTTATCCTTCAATATCACCCAGGGATTTGCGGTATGCAATCAACTTCTCCTTGACTGCGGGGTCTGCGATGGCGACGATGTGGACGGCGAGGTAACCGGCGTTCTTGCCGTTGCCGATGCCGACCGTTGCCACCGGGATTCCCGGGGGCATCTGCACGATGGAGTGCAGGGCATCGACGCCGTTGAGCGGGCCGCCGGCGCAGGGCAGGCCGATAACGGGAAGGATGGTGTGCCCTGCGAGCACGCCCGGGAGGGCTGCAGCGA
>CAMJQW010000048.1 GCA_946408125.1 uncultured Fibrobacter sp. | reverse complement strand
GCGCTTCCGCTCCGGCTGGCGTGCTCGAGAAGGAATTCGGCTACGTGCCCGAGGCCGTGGCTGCGAAGGCCAAGGAATACCTCGCCGAGTTCGCGCAGAACGTTGCCGACTTCAAGAAGGTGAACGGGTAATTAAGTCCTGAAGGCCTAAACTAAAAAGACCGCTTCCACTTTGAATTGGACGGTCTTTTTTTGTGGCCTTGCTTATATTTGAAATGGTCAGGAGAATGAAAATGAATTTTGCGAAGCTGATGATGATTGGAACGGTCTTTGCCTTTGTAATCGCCTGCGGTGACGACAGCTCTTCGTCCGTAGGCGGTGGCGGTTCCGGCGACAAGGGCAGCGAATACAATCCTGACGCGGGAACGCTCAGGGACTTGCGCGATGGCCAGACTTACGCCACGGTCACTATCGGCGGGCGTGTATGGATGGCTGAGAACCTCAACTACGAAACGGAAACCAGCGTGATATTCCCCGAATACAACGGGAAATCTCACGAAAAGTACGGGCGGCTGTACGCCTGGGAAGATGCGGTGGACGCGTGCCCCCGCGGCTGGCGCCTGCCGGGCGAAGACGACTGGAACGACCTGGTTGCTGCCGTGGGCGATTCGGCAACCGCGGGTACGAAACTCAAGGCTGCTCGCGATTGGGACAAGGACAAGAAGGACTATGTCGTCGGTACGGACGATTTCGGGTTCGCTGCTTTGCCCGCGGCTGTTTCGCATGTCAACGGGAACGGCGTGCGCAGCTTCAGCAACAACGGCGCCTTCTTCTGGACCGCCACGGAGAAAAACGACGCGAGGGCGCTCATGTTCGTGATGCATTACGAGAAGGAATCCGTGGAATCGGGCGCATTCCCCAAGGATACGTGGCTTAGCGTCCGCTGCATCAAGGACTAGTCCTGGCCGTTAGATTAGAAAAGAATTGCTTTTCTCCGCAAAAAATCCTATATTCTAGGCATGATTTGCCCTTTTTGCAAGCAAGACAACGACAAGGTGGTCGATAGCCGCGTAAGCGGAACGGCTATCCGCAGACGGCGTGAATGCCTTGCTTGCGGTCGTCGCTTCACGACGCGTGAGTACATCGAAATGCAACCGTTGACGGTTGTCAAGCGAAGTGGCGAAAAGGAACCGTTCCAGCGTGAAAAGCTGATCCGCGGCATCATGAACTCGTGCAAGAAACGTCCGCTTACGCCCGAGGATATCGAAGAACTGGCCACCCGCGTGGAAAACGCCCTGCCGGTGAACGACAATTCCGAGGTGGGCTACGATACCATCGGGAACCTCGTGATGCAGGAACTCAAGAAATTGGACCCTGTCGCCTACGTGCGTTTCGCTTCCATCTACCGCGAGTTCAAGGAAGTCGGCGAGTTCGTGGACCAGATCAAGACGTTGGATAAGGCTTGACGCGGCGTGTACCATGCGTCATCTCTTAGAAATTGCGTTTGAAAAACGTGCGCCTCTGTTCGATGTGACGGATGCTTTCCGCATCGTGAATGGAGCTGCCGATGGTTTTCCGGGCCTTACTCTCGACAAGTTCGGCGACCGCTTCCAGATACAGTATTTCGGGGATGAACTCTTGCGGGAACGTGGCGCGGTCGTGGATGCGGTCGCCGAGACTTTCAATCCCGCATGCATCGTGGTGAAGGAGCGGCTTTCCCGTTCGGGTAAGTCGCTCGAGAATGCGCCGATGGAGGTTGCCTTCGGGTCCCGCGAAGCAGCCGTAGGTACGGTACGCGAAGGCAATGCAAAATTCCATGTGGACCTGCTCGACACGGTGAATCCGGGGCTCTTCCTCGACATGCGCCACGTGCGTCTCGAGGTGGAGGAACGCTTCCGCGCGCTGTCTAATAACGCGCGCTTTTTGAACCTCTTCAGCTACACGTGCAGTTTCTCGGTACACGCGCGCCTCGGTGGTGCCTCCGTCGCCACCAACGCCGACATCAGTGGAAAAATTCTCGACAAGGGTCGCGAAAACTATGCGCTGAACGGTCTCGACCTGCGTCCAGGAGAATTTTTCCGCGGGAACGCGCTCGAATACGTGCGCTGGGCCATCAAGAAGGGCCTCAAGTTCGACGGAATCGTGCTCGATCCGCCGAGTTTCGCGCGCTTCAAGGGCATGAACTTCAATGTGCGCGAACACCTGATGCCGCTCGTGTCGGAATGTGCACAGGTTTTGAACCCGCACGGATTCATCATGGTGAGCTCCAACTACAGCGAGTTCGCGCTTGACTCCTTTGCACGGGATGTACTTGCAGCGGTGAAAAATGAACATAAAAATGCCCGCACTGCATGGAAGCGCGGGCAGGATATCGATTTTGCGGGAAGCGGCGCTACGAAGGACTCTTGCCTCGTAGCGACCCTCGTGGAAGTCTAGGCGCCTTCCGCACCTTCAGCCGCAGAGGCGGCGGAATTCTCTTCCTTCTTCTTCATCCAGGGCGGAACGCGCTTGGCCTTCGGCTTTGCTTCAGGTTCGGGTTCCGGCGGGTACAAGAGCCCGAAGCGGATGCCCGCGGTGCTGATGCGGAATGTCTCGACGCGCAGCTTCTCCAGGAGCGACTTGAGCCAGAACAGCCCGCAGATGATGACGTCGCTACGTCCGTTCTCGAGGCCGGGAAGCATCGCGCGCAGTTCCTTCGACAGGTTCGATATGCGCGTAGTGACCGCATCAAGGTCGCTGATGCTCATTTCGAGGCCTTCGATGGCCTTGTAGTCGAACTGCGGCTTGTCGAGGAATACCATCGCGAGTGCCGTTCCCGTACCGCCGATGAGGTAGACGGGCTTCTTGGTCATGCCCTTGAAACTTACTTCCTTGAAAGTTTCCTTCACGAACTTCTTGTATTCGGGGCCGGGGATCGGTCCCATCGCCTTGAACATCTTGAGGGCGCCCACGGGAATCGAGAAAGTCGTCTCGCCGTTGGAAAGTTCGGTGGAACCTCCGCCGATATCGATGGTGACGATGTCGCTTCCGTGCCATTCCTTCACGGAACGGTAGGTCAGCTTGCCTTCTTCTTCGCCGCTGATGATCCTCGGGCGGAACCAGAGCGCTTTTTCGACTGCATCGATGACTTCTTCCTGGTTTTCGGCCCTGCGCATGGCTTCGGTCATCGCGACAGCCTTGAGGTCGGCGCCGAGGGCGTGCAGGTCCATGCGGAAAGAGGTCATGACGCTTGCAAGTTCCTCGATCCTCTTTTCCGAGATGCGTCCGTGCTCGTAAATGTCTTCTCCGAGCCTGCAAATCTTCACTTTCTGGAGTTTCGGGACCAGAATCTGGCGCGGTTCGGTGCCCGTTTCCGTCGTTTCGCTTGCGGGAGCGTCTTCGAAGGCGGCAATCAGCAAGATGCAGCTGAGACTCCCGATATCGATGGTCGCCTGGAGCTTGTTATCCATTCTCTGCCTCGCTCGAACCTTCGTTTTCTTGTTCTTCGTCTGCTTTTTTCGAAAATCCCGCCTTGATCTTCTCGGCAATCTTTGCCGGGTGCATCAGGAACTCCTTTGCGCTCGCGATAGCTTCTTCCACGACGGATTCGGGATATTTCCCGTTCCAGCTCGCGACGAGATCGCCGGATTCGCTCCCGAGAGGCTTCTTCTCGCGGATCTCTTGCCCCATCTTGAGGGCGAGCAACAGTCCAAGCTCGAAAGGACGCGGAGATTCCTTGCCTTCGAGCATCTTTTCGACACGCGCGATGCGTTCTTCGTAGGGAACATTCTGTGATTCGGCGAAATCTTTTTCTGAAATCATGCGATAAAGATAGCAATAAGTGCCGGGTATAAAAAAGAAAGGGCCCGCTTGCGCGGGCGCCTTTCCCAAAAGAGAGCTTTAAAGAAGAATAAAAATTACTTCTTCTTGGCCGGAGCCTTCTTAGCAGCCGGCTTCTTAGCAGCAACCTTCTTGGCAGCCGGCTTCTTAGCGGCGACCTTCTTGGCAGCCGGCTTCTTAGCGGCAACCTTCTTGGCAGCCGGCTTCTTAGCAGCGGGCTTCTTGGCAGCAGCCTTCTTGGCAGCGGGCTTCTTAGCAGCGACCTTCTTGGCAGCCGGCTTCTTAGCGGCGACCTTCTTGGCAGCGGGTTTCTTAGCGGCGGTTTTCTTTGTTGTAGCCATTTTATTCTTCCTTTTTTTGAGGGTTAAATGTTTGATGACTATAAAATAACTTTATTTTCACAAATAATCAACACTTTTTTTAAATTTTTTTCATTTTTTTTTCACAAAGGTATTGACAGGGAAAAATTATGACTTTTTTTCTCCTCGAAAATGGTTAGTTAATTTGTATGTAAAATTGATGTTCCGGAGGCCAAAAATGGAGTGTCCGCAACAAAAAAATCCGGCTTGATGCCGGACATTTTTCGTTTTATAACTTGGTGATGCTCAATATATTAAACTTCGGCATTCACGCTGTCGACGTACTTCTTGAAACCTTCTACGCCAAGCGCGTACATGTCGACAAACTTGGTGGCGAAGGGAGGAATTTTTCCCGGATGCATGCCGAGTGCGTCGTGCATCACGAGAACGTGTCCGTTTGTAAATTTTCCGCCACCGATGCCGATCGTGACCGCCTTTACGCTGTCGGTAATCTTCTTTCCGAGCTCTTCGGGGATGTGTTCGAGTACCATTTCGAAGCATCCGAGGTCGTCCGTGAACTTGGCAGCGGCTTCGATGGCGGCGGCTTCTTCGGCGGTACGGCCCTTCTGCTTGAAGTTTTCCGCGGTCTGCGGAAGCAGTCCGTGGTGCGCACAAACGGGAATATCCTTGCTGCGCAGGAACTCGATGACGCCTTCGGGAGTGCCTTCGAGCTTGATGCTTGCGCACCCGACATCCATAAAGCGGCGGGCGTTGTCGTAGGCGGTTTGCGGATCCTTGTCGCTCAGATAGGGCATGTCGCCGATTACGTGCGTGTTCGGTGCGCCGCGGCATACGGCGGCGGCGAAGATGAGCATTTCGGTCATGCCAATCTCGCGGGTGCTCTTGTAGCCGAGCATGGTGTTCGCGAGGCTGTCGCCCACGAGAATCTGGTCCACCCCGGCTTCTTCGGCCATGCGCGCGAACGCATAGTCGTACGCGGTGATCATCGAAATTTTTTCACCTTTCTGTTTCTTGGCAATGATATCACTTGGAGAGAGCATTGAAAAACCTCTATATATTATATAGTGTAAAGGTAGAAAAATTGGACTTTTCTAGCATCCGAACAATTTCCGAGTCTCGTTCAGGAACTGTAGGGACTTGATTTCCTTCTGAAATCCAATATGCTGCCGCAGGTAGGTGAGGATAGCGTTCTCGACGTATTGCGGATGCTCTATCTCTTTGCCCTGCAACAGATTCCACAATCCGGCCATCGTTTCTTCGCGTGAGCGCGGGGTTGAAATTCCGAGACAGCCGGCGCAGACGAGCGCTCCGGTTTCCGGATGGAAATCCTTCGCGGGGGCATCAAGCGGGCGTCCGCAGCGGTTGCATGTCGAAAGGTCGAGCTGGAAACCCCACGCGTCGCAGGTATCGAGGAGCCAGCGGGCAAAGACTGCCGACCGTTCCTTGTTTTCGGACGAGAGCTCCAATTCGTCGGTCGCACGCTTCAAAAGCTGGAATTCCGCCTGGAGCGGCACTCCCTGGGGAGCATACCGCAATACCATCTCGGCCATCACCTGCGCCTTCGCGAGGGAGAGCAGGTCTTCGCGCAAGTTCTTTCGCCAGTCGATGAGAGTCGCTTCCTTTATGTATTGCAGGTCGGCATTCGGGTTTTCCCGGAAGACGACTTCGCTCAGGGCGAGCGGGTCGAGGGCGCCCTTGAAGGGGGATTCCTTCCGCTTGCCTCCCTTCACGATGAAGGAAACGATGCCCGCATCTTCCGTAAGCGCCTTCACGATCCAGCTGGAATCGCTGTAGGCGTAACGGTGCAGGACTATGGCACGGGACTTGATCAATTATTTTGCCGGGAACGGGGGCCAGCCCATTGCCTGTCCGCCCACGACGTGCAGGTGGATATGGAATACGGTCTGTCCGGCGTCTGCCTTGCAGTTGAACACGAACCTGGCGCCGCCCTCTTCGAGGCCGAGCTCTTTCGCGATGATCTGTGCGCGGTAGAGCATCTTGCCCACGAGTTCGCAGTCTTCGGGCTTCATGTCCATGATGGTCGCGATATGGCGCTTGGGGACCACCAGGAAATGCACCGGTGCCTGCGGGGCGATGTCGTAGAAGGCGAAGACGTCGTCGTCTTCGTAGATTTTCTTGGAAGGGATTTCTCCCTTGATGATTTTGCAGAAAAGACAATTTTCACTCATACTATATATAATAGTAACAAAAAAAGGTATATTGAGGCCGAAATGGTTGTTTTCCACAGAATTTGTGCCGCAATTTTTGCCCGTGCCGCCTACGTTTCGTTTTGTCTGTTACGCTGGAAGCGCGCGACGGTGTATGCGAACTTGCGCCATACGGGTATGGCGCAAGATGAATCCTGTGCCGGAAAACTCTATCGGGCAATCCTGAAGAACCTCGCGCGCCATGCCGGAGAACTCCTTTTTCGATTCGGCACGTTCAAGAAACTGCCCGCCGCGCTTACGGCATACCCCTGCCGCGTCGACGGATGGGATTTCGAGATTGCGGAGGGGTCGGACGCGGCCCTTGAAAAGATGCGCGGCGGCGGAATCTTCCTTACCGCGCATTACGGGAACTACGAGGCCATCGGCCCTTGGCTCTGCCGTCTCGGGATTCCCCTCACGGCAAGTTACATCCCGGTAAGGCCCGCGTGGCTCAATCGCATTCTTGATGGACGTATCCGCTCGATCGACGGGATTCCCTACGGGGTGGACGCGCGAACTCCTCGCGAGTTCGTGCGCCTGCTGGATGGCGGCCGGCTCTTTTGTCTGCTTGCCGACCAGGATAGCCGTATAGCCGGCGCCATCGACGGAATTTTTATGGGGAAGCCCGTCCGGAACAACCCGCTTCCGGATTTTCTGCTCCGGATGCGCCCGGGAACTCCGGTATTTATTTGCTGGATGGACGAACCGGTGCCTTCGTGCAAGGTGCTTCACGCGGTCGAAATACCGGCGACATCCGTAATGGATTCGTTCAATGCCTGGCTTGAGGGGCGTATTCGCGACAATCCCGCCCTATGGTACGGATTTACGCACCGGCGTTTTATGAGTCGAGAACCTTCGCTTTACGGAAAGGCTTGCGGTAAAAATCTGGAATCGGCTGGTTGATGATCGGCGCGAACGGCGAGAACTTGATGGCAAAGTGGGCTATGCCAATCGTTGCGAGCGCGAACAGGAGCATCGTGAAGTTGAACGCCAGGTAGTGCGGGTCGGTTGCGGGCATGTAGGCGACTGAATTCCACCATTGCGGCGCGACGACATACCTGAAAATGGGGAAGACGCAGCCCTGGTGCAGGGCGAGGAGGGCGAGGTTCGCCTCTACGGGTTTTGCGAGGACGGGATTCGTGATGCCCCTGCATAGAAGCGTGAATCCGAGAGATCCCATGAGCGCGCAGGGAAGCGTGATGTAGTAGGCCTTGTAGATGCGCAGGAACATCTCGAGGTGTGCGATTTGGGTGTCGTAGTTGTAGACGCTCACGAAGTAGGTCGCGACGAGCAGGGGAATTCCCACCAGGAGCGAGACGAGCCTGTTTCCGGTAAGGAACCCGTATATGCGGGAGAGCTTGGCGTGACGGAATGCGTAGCCGCAGTAGGTGAACACGGTGCCGAACAGGGCCGCGTCGGAGTTCCAGACCAAGGTGACATTATAATATAACGTGAAGGCGATTCCGAGGGCGAGGACGGCCAGGGCCCCAAGCCCCATCGGGATGAGCCTGTCCTTGAACAGCTTGTGGAAGCCGAATAGGATGATGTCGGTAAAGAAGAGCGCCGGCAGGAACCAGATGGTGAATGCTCTCGTCTGGTTGATGACGCGTGAAAGTCCGATGATGTAGTAGTTGTCGGGAAGGGGAACGTTCAGGAGCGTGTAGGCGAGGGCTTCGGAGAGGACGCAGAGGATGCCGAGCCCGAACATCGGGACAATGTACCTGCGGAGTTTTTTCGAAAGAAAGTCCCCGAAGGTATTCCCTTCCATTTTCAGGGTCATGCCGTTCAGGAAAAAGAATACGGGCAGGTGGAAAGAAAAAAGGAATGCGAGCAGGTGTCCTTCTTTTAATCCGTGCGAAAAAATGATGAGCAATATGGCCGCGAATTTTGCGACATCGATGTATTCAATTCTTTTCGGTTTCATTATGCAAAAAATAGCATACGATAGCGCTGTGTCATAAAAATGACATATTCTTTTGCTATATTGCGAAGGTCAACCCAGGGCATTTATGACCCTATAATTCTACTAATAGGAAGAGAAAATGGATTTTTCTGCAGTTATCGCCGAAGAACTGAAACTCGAAGTGTGGCGCGTCGCCAAGGCGCTCGAACTCATGGACCAGGGGGGTACCATCCCCTTCATCGCCCGTTACCGCAAGGACCAGACGGGTACGCTCAACGAAATTGAACTCCGCGACATCAGTCACCGTCGCGATTACCTGCAGGAACTTACCGACCGCAAGGAAACGGTCCTCAAGAGCATCGAGGAACAGGGCAAGCTTACGCCCGAACTCAAGGCCCAGATCGAAGCCTGCAAGGACAAGACGCTCCTCGAAGATATTTATGCTCCGTACAAGCCCAAGAAGCGCACCCGCGCGACGATTGCGAAGGAACTCGGTCTTGAACCGCTGGCCCGCCTGATGTGGGCGCAGGAACCTACGACCAATACCGCCGAAGAAATTGCCCGCATCTACCTCTCCGAGGAGAAGGGCCTTGCCGATCCGAAGGCCGCACTCAAGGGTGCTGCCGATATCTTGGCCGAAGAAGTGGCCGACAATACCGAATTCCGCCAGTACCTGCGCGCCCAGGTCGAAAAGAAGGGCGTCATGGTTTCGAAGGTCAAGAAGGATTTCGAAAAGCAAGAAACCAAGTTCAAGGATTACTACGACTTCAGCGAACCGGTCGGCAAGATTCCGAGCCACCGCATGCTCGCGCTCCGTCGTGGCGAGAAGGAAAAGGTGCTGCGCCTCTCCATCGAAGTGCCGACCGAAGAGCTGGTGGGTTACCTCAAGAACCAGATTGTCAAGGGCGACACCGTCTGGAAGCCCTACCTCGAAGACATGTGCCTGGATGCCTGGGAACGCCTGCTGCAGCCGAGCATGGAAAGCGAAGTGCGCCTCCTGTTGAAGGACGCTGCCGAAGAAGAAGCTTTCAAGGTGTTCAGCAAGAACCTCCAGGACGTTTTGCTTGCCGCGCCTGCCGGCCACAAGGCCGTGCTCGCTCTCGATCCGGGTTTCCGTACCGGTTGCAAGGTGGCCGTGCTCGACGAGAACGGCAAGTTTATGGACCATGGCGTCATCTACCCGCACGAGCCCAAGAACGACAAGGCTGGCGCCTGCGTGTACCTGATGCAGCTCATTGACAAGTACAAGATTGACTTGATTGCCATCGGTAACGGTACCGCGAGCCGCGAGACCGACGCCTTCTGTGGCGAGATGGCCCTCAAGTTCAAGGGCAAAGTGCCGCCGCGCGTCATCGTGTCCGAAGCGGGCGCTTCCGTTTATAGCGCAAGCATGATCGCCATCCAGGAATTCCCGAAGGAAGACGTGACGACCCGCGGTGCGATTTCCATCGGCCGCCGTTTGCAGGACCCGCTTGCCGAACTCGTGAAGGTCGACCCGCAGTCTATCGGCGTGGGCCAGTACCAGCATGACGTGAACCAGCGCGAACTCAAGAAGCGCCTCGACGAAGTCGTGGAAAGCTGCGTGAACATGGTCGGCGTCGACGTGAACAGCGCCTCCGCTCCGCTCCTTGCCCATGTGGCGGGCCTCAGCAACACGCTCTCCGAAGCGATTGTCAAGTACCGCGAGGACAACGGCGCCTTTGCAAGCCGCGAAGCCTTGAAGAGCGTGAAGGGCTTCGGCCCGAAGGCTTTCGAACAGGCTGCGGGCTTCATGCGCATCCCGGGTGCCGAAAATCCGCTCGACGATTCCGCGGTTCACCCCGAAAATTATGCCCTCGTGGAAAAGATGGCCGAAAAGGTCGGCGTCCCGGTGAAGGATATCGTGGGCAATGCCGAGGCCGTGAAGGCCATCAAGCTCGACGAATTCCTTTCCGACGAAGTGGGTAAGGCGACTCTCGAAGATATCTTGAAGGAACTCCAGAAGCCGAGCCGCGACCCGCGTAAGGAATTCCGTTACGCGAAGTTCGATGACCGCATCAAGACCATCAACGACCTCGTGACGGGCAGCTGGATGGAAGGCGTTGTCACGAACGTGGCGAACTTCGGTGCGTTCGTGGATATCGGTGTCCATCAGGACGGTCTCGTTCACATTTCCGAAATCAGCGACAAGTACGTGACCGACGCGAAGGATGTCCTGACCGTGGGTGATGTCGTGAAGGTGCGTGTTGTTGCTGTCGATGCGAACCAGAAGAGGATCAGCCTTTCGATGAAGCAGGAGTCTACCGACGGTGTGGCAGGTGCAGGCGCGAGTGGCCCGCGCGGCCAGCGTGTCGGTGGTAACCGCGGGAACTTCGGTGGCCGCGGCCGCGATAACAATCGCGGCGGACGCCCCCAGGGGGGCATCCAGGGCCACGCGACGATTGCCGATCTCAAGAACAAGATTGCGGGCAAGGAACGTCCAGGCTTCGCTCCGAAGAAACCCGCCGCCCCTGTCCAAGTCGGCAAGCTTAACTCGATGCTTAAACAGATTATGAAAAAGGCTAAATAGGTTTGACAGCGACAGCGTGCTTGCACGCTGGCATTGGCAAACCTATGGGCCTAGCGCTACGAAGTAGCGCCAAAGCGAAATAAGCCGAGTGTCGCAGACGCTACGAAGTAGCGCAACGCGAAGTAGGCATAACTGCGGCAACAAACTTCAAACAAAAAACGCGGGTTTTGCACCCGCGTCTTTCTTTTGTACCCGCTGTTACTGCCGCTTGCCGGTCATGCGGTAGCGCCGCTCCTTGCCGTCGCGGTTAAACCGGATGAACAGCGACTGCTCCTTCGCATCGAAGTAAAGCTTCGGTTCCCCGGGAGCGGTCGCGCGCATGCCCGGCATCATCCCGATGGAAAGAGTCGTGTCCTGCGCGGTCGTGTCCGTCTGCACCGTATCCGCCTGCACTGTCGTGTCGGTCACGACCGTATCCTGGGTGGTCGTGTCGGGCGGCGGTTCCTGCGTCTTGAGGATTTCGAGCATCTTTTCGGCATATCGCGTGCCGAACGTTTCGTAGCCTTCGCGCGTAAAGTGCAGCGTGTAGCTCGCCTCCTTGAGCGCGGGGCATCCTTCCGCCGAAATCAGGTGACCGTTCGGGATAAGGTCCGCGGCCTGCTTCACGGCGTCGTTACGCCAGCCGAGGTCGCCCGTGGGCGCGAGTTCGCCAATCAGTATCGGTGTCTGTTCGGGGTCGAGTTCCAGTTCGGCAATCAGGTCGTCGTACACCTTCTTCACGCGGCTCGGCCAGTCGTTCATCTGGTAGTCCGCCTCTCCCTGGTGGAACAGGAATCCCTTGATGACGCCCTTCTGCTTCGCGATCTTGCCCATCTCGACAATTCTCTTGTAAAGGTCTCCGCCGTATTCGTCCAGGTATTGGATCCACCAGGTGTCGCCCTTGTTCTTCGCATTCTGCACGTAGGCCTTGTTGCGGTCCTTGTCGAACAGGTCGATGCTCTGCCCGCCGATGGCCACGTTCGCGACGGCCACCTTGATGCTGTCCGGAAGTTCCTGGATCATCTTGCGCCCGAAGAAGTCCACGATGCCCACCTTCGACTGGCTATGCCCCATCGGGGGCGCGGCCGGGTAGAATTCCCCGACCGTCTGTCCGGAGTGATTGCCTGCCCGCAAAACCAAAAAACGGGGATTCGTCGCACGGTCCGCGTCGGTCACGGTAGCTTGCCCAGACATGTTGGATTGCCCGTAGGCGAGGTAGATGTGCAGGTTCGGGTCCTGCGCGAAAGAAGCCGCAGCCATGGCGGCAACAAAAAGAACGATTTTTTTCATCGTTTTATCTCCAAAGTTCAAACCCACTATAATAATAGTATAATGTCCGGAGGTTTGTGGGGTGTAAGGTTCGAATGCGGAGGGGGTCGTGTAAACATTTGCCTATCGGGGCGGTTTGAGGGGCAAAAAAGTGATTTGGCTCAAATTTGGCGTAAAAACCGATGAAATAGGGGACTTGTGGTGTGTAAAAATTTCCAAAAGCTATTGCCTGGTGTGTAAAAATTATTTATTTTAGGGGTATGTGTATTGCTGTAGACCATCTGTTTAATTACGATGACTTCAGGAAGTTCCTCCAGGATTACTTCGAGGAACAGAAGAAGATGCGTGCGGTTTTCTCGCACCGGTTCTTTGCAGCGAAGGCGGGATTCAGCAGCTCTTCGTATTGCCTGAACGTTATTCGTGGACGCTTCAACCTGACTCCGAAATCCATCGAGAAGATTGCGAAGGCGATGGAATTCGAGCCGCTTCAGAAGGCGTACTTCGAGGCGCTGGTTCAATATAACCAGGCGCACCAGGTCGACGAACGCGAGAATGCCTGGGAACAGATTGTCCAGATACGCAAGCAGATTGAATTTACCCACCTCACGAACAACGAGCAGGAATACTTCGCCAAGTGGTATTACCCCGTGGTGCGCGAAGCAGCCGTGAACAGCGACTGGAAAGGCGACTACACGGTCCTGGCTCGTACGCTCGATCCGCAGATTACGACCGAAGAGGCAAGGAACGCGGTGAAGAACCTCGAGGCTTGGGGACTTATCCGCAAGGTGGGTGAAGGCCGCTACGAGGAAACTTCCCAGATGGTGGACGCTTCCGAGGTGGCTCCGATTGCCCTTCGCCAGATCAGGCGCGAATATATGCAGCATGCCATCGGTGCGGTGGAATCCAAGCCGAAGAACGAGAGGTTTGCTGCGTTCACGACGCTCGCCATGAGCGAGAAGTCCTATGACTACGCGGTTGAAGTTTTGGAAGAGGCCCGCAAGAAGATCATTGCTCACGCTGCCAACGACCTGAGCGTCGAACGCGTGTACGAAATGATGCTTGTTGCATTCCCCATGAGCAAGAAAATGGAGAAGGAGGCGGAAAAATGAAGCTTTTGAAAACATCTTTGTATGTGTCTGTCGTTCTTTCCGCCGGTCTCGTGGCCTGCAGTGATTCGTCTACCCCGAACGATGTCGCGGGTGGCGTTACCGATATCGGAAACTCCCTGGCCTATTCCGGACAGGTCGTGGACGCTAGCGGTGCGAACGTGGCTTCTGCGCGCGTTGTCGCCTACTACGACAGCTGGGACAACGTTTCCGCCCTCGATTCCGTCGTGACCATGACCGACGAGAACGGAAAGTTCGAAATCAAGGTCGATAGCGGAGCCTCCTTTGTACTCTATGCTTCTCACGATGACGAGTGCGGCTTCTCGAAGCTGAATCCGTCTCCCGATGCGCAGGAAATTACCATCGGGTCGAAGATGTCCATTTCGAGTAGCGTGAATGGCAAGAATAGCGGCTTCATGCGTGTGGTCGGTAGCGACGAGCGTGCTCCTCTCGATGGCAATGGATCGTTTACGTTCGGTGCGGTGCCGCCCGGCGACATTTCCCTCGTGTATGTCGAACAGGAAAAGCCCCAGGCGAGAATCGATTTCCATGCTACCGGCATCACGAACGGACTTGCAATTCCGACGCTTGATACGTGGAACCTCAACAAGACGTGGCTGACCATCAGCGATCCGCGTTTCTATCACGATCCCGCATACGCCGGCTTCAATGTGTACGTGCCTGAGGGTTTCGAAATTCCTGCAATGCCGCCTGACACGACGGCCAAGGATACGGTCCCGCCGGATACGACAAAGCCGAAACCCGACACGTCGGTGATCGATACGGCAGAAAATCTTGCCATCCAGATACAACTCCACATGGATGGCGACGCCAAGGTCTACAACAACGACATGACGGTCGCGGATAGCGTGAATTACGTGGAAGGCCTCTCTGGCAAGGGCATCCTGCTCGCTCCGGGGCAGTTCATTGATCTCGGAAACATCGATCCGTGTGCGGGCGACTTCACGATGTCGATATGGACCAAATGGAATGGACCTGCTACAGGAGAATTTCAGAATGGCGGATTCCAGGGAATGGAGGACCCGCGCGATTCCAATCAGGTCGGAGCATTCCAGGGTGATTCCAGCCAGGCCGGACCTTTCCAGGGCGGCTATCAAGGTGGCTACCCGGGAGGTTATCAAGGGAATCCGTATGGTGGCTATCAGGGAATTCCTTACCAGACGGGAACGTACCAGATCCTCTTCTCGCTGCGTTCTTACTGGAGCGACTCTACTTCCAGGTTCCAGATGCAGTACGACTGGACTTCGAAATCGCTGACCGTGGTCAGCAACGGTCTGGACCTGTCGACCGGATACGCTTGGCTCGTGAAGGCTGACACGGAATTCGGTGGCATGTTGCCTACGGATGCATGGACGTTCTTGACCCTTGTATATAAGGAAGGAAAGCTGTACTTCTACGTGAATGCGGAACTGGTGAGCGCCAACGTGGGTATTCCCTTCGTCCCCAGCGCAGTCTCGGAGCCGGTACCGTTCCGTATCGGAGGAACCGAAATCGCGAGCGATACCTGGAACGGTGTGCTGGACGAAGTCCGTATCGAGTCGACCGCCCGTAGCGAGGAATGGATCCGCAGACAGTTTATGGCCAATAGCCCGAAAGAAGGCGACCGTCCTTACCCCAGGAAATAAATTTCTCTTTGTGATATAAGAATAGCCCCGTCGATGACGGGGCTTAATTCTTTTGAGTAGGCTAGGCGACACTCGCCTTACGCATTACGGACGCCTACGTTTCACTACGGCGTCTATGCTTCGGCTCGGTCATAGAAAAATGCAAGCATTTTTCTGCGACACTCGCCTTACGCATTACTCGTACTTGATAACGCCGGCCGGGCAGCTGTCGGCAGCGTCCTTGATTTCGCTTTCGTAAGCGGAGAAATCGACGCCTTCCTTCACCTGCATCTTTTCCGGAACGCTGAACACTGCGTCGCAAGTAGCTTCACAGGCGCCGCAGGAGACGCATTCGTCGCTGGATTCGTCGAGCCAAACTTTCGTGATTGCCATATAATTACCTCTTGTGTATGGTTGAATTATGGTTATAATATAATAAAAACATTGCCTGGGAAAGCACTTTTTCTACATTTGTGGGCGTAAATTTAACGTCACACGATAAACCCCGAGAGGACATCGCAAAAGATGAAAAAAGTGGTTGTAAAAATTGGTGGCAGCCTGGCAATCGACGAAGCCAAGCTCGCTGATTTTGTGTCGGCAGTCTCTACACTTCCCGGTAGCGGCTGTCAGGTGGCCGTGGTTCACGGCGGTGGCAAGGACATCAACGAGAACATCGCCTTGCTCAAGGAACAACCGACGTTTATCGACGGGCTGCGCGTGACGACGCCCGGCATCATGAAGATGGTGGAGATGACTCTCTCGGGTCACGTGAACAAGAAGCTCGTGCGCATGTTGCTGAACAACAACTGCAACGCTATCGGCATTTCCGGCGTAGACGGCAACCTGTTCCAGGTCGTCAAGAAACAGGGCAAGGTGGACCTTGGCCTGGTGGGCGAAATCAAGCAGGTGAACCCGGGCATTGTGACCGCGCTCTGGGGTGCGGGGTTTGTTCCCGTGGTGAGCCCGATTTCGATTGGTCCAGACGCTAACGGTAACGGCGTGAGCTGGAACGTGAACGCCGACACCGCCGCTTCTGAACTGGCTGTGGCGCTCGAAGCCGACCAGTTCGTGCTGGTGAGCGACGTGCCGGGCGTGATGGACGAAAACAAGAATGTAATTCCCGAACTGAGCGAAGCGGACGCCGAAAAGCTGATTGAAGCTGGCGTCATCT
>CAMJQW010000047.1 GCA_946408125.1 uncultured Fibrobacter sp. | reverse complement strand
TGTACAATGGCCAGTGGTTCACTCCGCTCCGCCAGGCTATGGACGCCTTCTTCGCCGAAGTCAATAAGGTTGTTACCGGTGAAGTTACGCTCAAGCTCTACAAGGGCAACATCATCCCGGCCGGCATCAAGAGCCCCTACAGCCTCTACGACATGGGCCTTGGTGGATTCACCGACGTGGATATGTACGACCAGAAGGACGCAACGGGCTTCATCCGCTGCTTCGGCCTTCCGCTCAAGACGCGCGCCCTGTTGCTCGGCAACAAGACCAACGTCGATTTCGGTAAGGAAGTGAAGCTTCCGAAGAAGTAATCGCGAACCCGCGAAAAAAAAATTCCCTCGGCTTAAGCCGAGGGTTTTTCATTTCACATCCCACACTTCACATCAAAATTCTACTAGGTACCCAATGCGCCAGTTGAACTTGGGCTCGTCGTGGTTCATAAAGTGATGGATGGGGTAGTCTATCTGCGTGTAGAATCCGTACAGGTGGATACGCAGCTCGGCCGAGATGTCAAGCGTCTCGACGTAGTCGTAGGGCAGCAGGATCATGGCGTCGTTCGCTCTGTTCACCGCCTGGTGCATCTTGTTCGGCGCCTCGGCATATTCGTACCCACCGTTGAATCCCGCGTCGATGGAGAAGGGACGGTTCCAGAAGAACGTCCAGTCGATGCCGCCGCGCATGCCGCACCAGTAGTCGTTATCGCCGTTGTGCGCCCCGAGGCCCTCGACATGGAAAAGGATGGACTTGTATCCCATTCCCGCGGAAATCATGAGAGGGGAGACCTTGCCGACGGACACCCCCGTGTTGAAGCGCCAGGGTGAAGTTCCCGCGTCGTCGTTTTCTGCCGCGGTCGCCATGACCGAGCAGCAAAACAGGCCGATGAACAGGATTTTATGCAGCGAAAGCCTTGCCATATCCGTAATTATAGAAAACTTGCGTAAAAAAGGGTGTTTTTTTATTATATTATTTCACGTTGTACAACCGGGCTTATGCCATGGACATAGGCCGTAAAAAAAGGACAGTTATGAATCTGAAATCTCTACTCATGGCGGGCGTAGCCGCTTGTGCATTTGCCGCTCCCGCAATGGCTGAAGGTGGCATGTTCGAAGGGGCCCTCCCGGAGAACTGGACAGCCGACGTAGTTGCCGCTGTCAAGTATAACTTCTACAACTTCCACAACTGGCAGAAGGACGGAACCTCCAACTACACCTGGTTGGTGACGTATGATGCCGACGTGCAGGGCAAGTGGAAGATCGCCAACTGGCGTAACCTGGTCGACCTCGACCTCGGTCAGACTTGGGTCGAAGGCTTCGGCAAGCGCAAGAGCGCCGACAGGCTCTTCTGGGAATCCATGGTCGACTTCAACATGACGGAAGTCCTCAAACCCTATGTCGGTAACCGTTTCGAGACCCAGATGATGGCCGGTTACGAATACTCCGAAGACGAGAACGGCGACGAAGTCAAGACTCCGGTTTCGAGCTTCATGGATCCGGCCTACGAAACGCAGGTTGCCGGTCTTGCCTACATCCCGAACGAAATGTTCAGCCAGCGCCTCGGCTTTGCTAACCGCATGACCATTTCCCACGGTTACGGCTACGCCGATGACAAGGACACTGAAAAGTTCGAAAAGTTCAAGGATGAACCGGGTCTTGAATCCATCACGGAATTCAAGTACGCCTTCTCTGACATCGTTGGCTTCAAGAGCCGTCTGTGGGCTTTCTGCAACTTCGAAGGTATGGAAAAGATCGACGGCCTTTGGGAAAACCTGCTCACCGTCATGATCGCCCCGCTTATCGAACTCCAGGTCGGCTACGACATGGCTTACGACTACGATCTCGACAAGGACGCTCAGTACAAGACGATGGTGCTCTTCGGCCTGACTTGGCGTTGGTTTTAAGTAACCGCTCGTTCGACTTCACGAGAGAAAATCTTAAAAGAAATGCCCGCCTTCTGGCGGGCTTTTCGTTTATCTGCAATAGTTAGGTGTTAAGCAGGTCGGAAAGCCATGCTTCCTTTTGCTTGCGGAGCACTTCGAGCGACTTCTCGTCGGCGCCGCTCGCATCGCATGCCGCGGCCAACGCGCGGTAACTCTCGCGGAGTTCGCCCGCCTTCGGGTATTCCGGTTCGAGCGCCGTGAGCGCATCCACGATGGCCTTGTCGGAATAGAGGCGCGAGATGCCTTCCAGCGTGCGCGCGATGGCCGCGTGCGCATTCCCGGCCCCGCGCTCCACCTCGGCCTCGGCGAATTCCAGCGGGGCTGTGCGGTCGATATATTCGCATTCCTTCACGTATAACCTGTCGCACTCCACGTAGTTCGCGCGGGCCCTCGCGAGCTCCAGCTGTTCAGCTATGAACGGGCGGTAGCCCTCGGCATCGAACTTCGCTCCGGAGTCCCTGCAGAACTCGTCCAGGTTCCTCAGGTTCGTCTCCGTCGGGTCGTTCAGCAGGCACTCCTTGAGTACCGCCATCTTGTCCTTGGGAGCGAGTCTCAGGAAGGCTTCGGTCTTCGCATTGTGGGCCTTCATCCGCAGGTAGAAAATGCGCGAAAAAACGAGAAAAACGGCGACAGAAAAAAGTATGGTTGCAATCATGCTTTAAAATGTATCCAAAAGCTTGTTCTTTGTCATTAAAATTTGCAAAAACGGCGTTTTTGGCCCCTTTTTTAGAAAAAGGAGTTTTGAATTGGAGGTTTTTTGGTTTATATTTAAGAGGTACAAGTTGTAAACAGAACCTATGCCCAAAATAGGTTGGAGATTGGATTATATGAAACTACAACAGATATTGATTGCTGGTCTCGCTTTCGGTACGACTGCCGCCATTGCCGGTACGGTCAACTGCACGTCTGACCCGAGCAAGCAGTGCGCCGAACTTGATATTATCGTCCGCGATTTCCAGGTGACTCACCCGGACTTTGAGAACTTTACCGAAGAAGCGTCGGTGAACCTGAACGCCACTTGGGTTTATCCGGGATACCGCGACGACGACCGGTGGATGGGCAAGCGCGCCAACCCGCAGATGGGCTGTGCCAACGCCGACCCCGAAAACGGCCGCGACAACTCGAATCTCGGTGTTTACATCGGTACGGACGCTTACCCGATTAGCCAGAACCCGCTGATTCCGCAGCAGATGCCTGATTACCTGTACAACAAGCTTTCTACGACAAGACAGCAGGTCATGTACGGTGAGTTCACTTGCAATGGCAAGAAAAAGAGAGGTTACGAACACGAACTGACGGCCCAGGGCTGCTCCAAGGACTGGGCGCAGCCGGTGCTCGTGACGTCGGGCATGGTGTACAAGTACCTGCTTTTCGATCCGAACCTCGGCGAAGACATGATGTATGAACCGCGTATCGTCAAGGCACGTGACGCCTGCGATAACTCCTTCTTCGAGCAGTGGTTTGCCGACCACGACGATGCCGGCAACTACTACCAGGCCTCCAACCTCAATACGCGTATGAACACGGTGCTCCAGCTCCCGCTGGTTGCCGGTACCAAGAACACTTACGAGGTCGACTACAACTGGAACAACGGCGGATACTTCCCGCTGGACGTCGTCGATGCGAACAATATCTGGCAGTCCACGTTCACGGGCGGCCAGTGCCAGTTCGGCTCCCCCTGCCAGTTCGGCCCGCAATCGCTCTCCATTTTCTGCCCGCCGTACTCTTACAAGTGGGCCGATTCCCAGAAGGACTACATGGACCAGTCTACGGCGCAGCTTTGCCAGTCCTGGAAGAATTATGGTGGCCCCAAGACGACGACCGCCGCTTTGAGTGCAGCGAAGGACAACGGCACCGTGGGCCTTCGCCACCTGCGTAACTATAACTTCACCATGATGGGCTATGCCAAGTTCAAGTACAACAAGGGCGCTGGCGAAGTCTTCGAATTTACCGGTGACGACGACATGTGGATCTTTGTGGACGGTGTGCTCGCCGTGGACCTCGGTGGTACCCACTTGGCCGCTCCGGGTAAGGCCGACATGGACTTCCTCGCCATGAATGCTCACGGCTGCCACGAAGGTGAACCGCTTGCCGGCTACACTGCCGAAAATGAAAACTGCAACCTCGAGAACGGAACCTGGAAGCATGGTTCTTGGCACCACCTGCACTTCTTCTATGCGGACCGCCAGACCGACGGTTCCAACATGAAGATTCACTCCACGCTTTCCGAACTCGCCAAGTCCCGTTACGGCCAGCCGGCTGTGGGCGAAGCGGTCGTGAAGGTGGACGAATCGGGTAAGGCCACGAACAGCCTGTTCCTGAACACTCCGCTTGCCGACTCTACCGTGGCGAAAATTCAGGGCTCCGGTGCTCCTTCTATCGTGGTTCTCCGTGAAGTGACGGACCCGGCTACCGGCAAGACGAGCACGGTGGTGTATGGCTTCTACGTGAACTCGATGACCGGCCCGACCGACAAGGGTGCCGACGGTATCCTTTACAACTTCGACGGTGAACTCAGGGACGCTTCGGGCAACGTAATTTCCGGTGGTCTCCTCGGTAACGACAAGATTGCCTTCAACGTCGAATACTATGATGGCCTCCGTGATGACGGTAACGATGGTAGCTTCACGACTGACGAATGGAACCAGCTGATTGCCTGGAGCCAGAAGATGCCGTTCATGGTCACTTCTCAGTCCGGCAAGTCCGTGGACGGCTTCGACGGCAAGGATGACTGGGCAAGCATCCAGTACACCGCAGTCGCCGTGGTCGACTTGATTCCGGACGATCCTGCGATTTCTCGCCCCGACTTTACCAAGCAGGCTGAAATGCTCTCTGATGCTGCCGGTAGCGACGGCCTCAAGGAAGACCAGACTGCTGACATGGTGCTCATCTCCATCCCGGCCGTTATCGGTTCTAACCCGCTGACTTGGGCTGCCGACAATGCCGAGACCATGATGAAGTCCACCAACGGTGCCGTGCCAACTTCCGTGAACGGTGTCCAGGTGAGTGCGACGAACGTTGCCGGTCTCTATCCGGGTTCCAGCCAGACGCTCTGCTATAACGACGGCAGCAACGCTTCCGGCAATTCCAGTAGCGAAAGCTGCACCGCCTTCTCGTTCGCGACCACGCAGCCGTTCCACGTGAACATCCGCGTGTTCGACCACCTCGGTAACTTCGTGAACCAGTTCAACAAGAGCGTGACCCTGGAAGACTTCAAGAAGGCTCTCGGTCCGGGCCAGGTCGTTTCGGGCTGCGACGCCGATCATCCGCTCTATGGCGGTACGGGTGCCATGCTTGCGAACATCAAGGTCTACCCGGTCTCGCAGAACGGTCGCCTGCTCGCTACCGGTCCGTACATCTACCAGGTGGCTGTCGTGATGGAAAAGTACGAATACTGCTATATGAGTAGTGGAGCAAGCCCGACCATCATGAAAATGCCGTACATGCGTACGTCCGAGACTTACCGCCGCGGCTACCGCCGTGCGAATGGCAAGAAGTAATCGGAAGTTCAGTTAAAGTTTGTCCCCGCTCTCTGAGCGGGGCTTTTTTTCTCGGGGATTATTATGCGCGCGGTTAGAGGATTTCCGCGATCAGCGCGAACGGCTCGGCGCCGGTGATGCGCACTTTGAGGGTCGTGCCCGCGGGGTAGTCCCCCTGCACGGCGACGGGGCGGTAGGCGTCGTTGCGGCAGATGGTTGTGCCTTCGCGGTGGCCCCGCTTCTCGGTAACTACGGTGCATTCCGTGCCCACCCACTTGCGGTTGTTCTCTTCGGCGATGCGCTGGAACGTGGCGGCGAGGATGGCGGAGCGTTCGTGCTTGACGCTGTCCGGAACGGGTGCGTATTCCGGAGATGCCCCGGCCTCGTAGCGTGCGGCTGGTGTGCCGGGACGCGGCACGTAGCGGGTGATGTTCGCGACCGTCGGTCGTGTGCGCTCGACAAGCCGGAGCGTCTGCTCGAAATCTGCCGGGGATTCGCCGGGATGCCCGACGATGAGGTCCGTGCTGAGCGTGAAGCGGTCGCCGAATCTTTCCGCGATGGCGTCCGCGACGCGCGTGTAGTCCTCGACGGTGTGCCTGCGGTTCATGGCTGCAAGCACGCGGTCACTTCCGCTCTGTACGGGCACGTGGATGAACTTGTAGAGCCGCTCGTCGGCAAAGCAGTCGAGGAGGGCGTCCTGGTAGGGGCGGATGTGCCGCGGGTTCCCCATGCCGAGCCTGATTTTGTAGTTGCCGGTTACGTGGGTGAGAATGCGCTGCGTGAGCTCGGCCAGGTCTGTTCCGATGTCGAACCCGTAGCAGGCGCAGTCCTGGCCGGTGAGCTGGATTTCCTTGCAGCCGTCGTCGACGAGCCGCTGGACCTGATGCTCGATGGCTTCGGGCGAATAGCTGCGCAGGCGCCCCTTCACGAGGTGCGTGCTGCAGAAGGCGCAGGCGTCGAGGCAACCTTCCTCGATGTTCACGATTCCCACATAGGGCGATTCTCTGAGAGCGTCATTCCGGCCATCGCTTTTCACGTCATTCCGGCTAGAGCCTGCCCCGGACAGCGATCCGGGGACCCGGAATCTAGCAGTAACTTCCTCATGGCTCGTGTAAGTTACTTTATCCGTAATCCTCGCGACTTCTTCGCGGAAATCCTTCGGTGCGCATCCGGTGATAAAGATGTCTGCCTCCGGAAAAGCTTCGAGGGCGTTTCGCAGGAGCTTGATGGCGCCCGCGTTCCCCTTCACGGTGCATACGTTCAGGTAGATGGCGTCGGGCGCATTACCGCAACCGCTTTCAGGCGAGCCCCTGTCCGGGAGACTAAAGAGAATGCGACTGTTCGGGTGCTGCGCGGCAAGGGCCCGCGCGATGCGCTCGCCGTCGCCGAAATTCGCGGCGCACCCCTGGCTGATAATGGCGAAGGTCGGATTCTCGGCGCTCATTTCTCGAATTTTTCCAGCGTGATTCCCGGGTAGTAATGCGTGAGAATCGTCGCAAAATCCTGGCCGGCGGCGGCGCGGGCACGCACTCCCATCTGGCACATCCCGACTCCGTGCCCAAATCCCTTGCCGCGGATGATCCATCCGGAATCGTCATGCCCGATACGGAAAAAGCTTGAGGGAAGGATGGTGCCGTTCTTCTTGAAAAGCCAGCGGACCTTGTCGCCCATGACTTGGAATACGCCCTTGTCGGTATCGACTTCCAGCGTGAGGATGCGTCCGCTCGGGAGCGTGTCCAGAATGGATATGGAACGCACTTCGCCGAAATTCGTGACTTTTGACTTCACTTCCTTGGCGTTCTGCTTGAAGAGCGTGACGGTTTCCTTGTCGCTGAACTTGCGTTCCCATTCGGTGTAGCTCGATTCGTTGCACCAGGGCGTTCCATCGGGGCGCAAGTCCGGTCGGCTCTGCAGGTAGGGCAGGTTCTCGCGGCCCCAGGTGGCGAGCGTCTCGGTTTCGCCTCCGCAGGTGGAATGGTAGTATGCGATGATGAATTCGCCGTTGTACATCATCACGATTCCGGCAGTGCCCTTCACGGCGCTGTCGGTGAGCGATGTGGCGCTCGTGAGTCCCTTGTAAACCTGGTCCTTGGTATCGGCGTAGATGTCGAACCCGAGCGCGTCGCGGCTATTGAAATGCTTGTAGGCGTAAGTGCGCGCCGCGACGGCCTGCGCTTCGAGCGCGCTGAAGCGGCTGCTGTCGAGCTTGCCGATTTCGTAGGGGATGACTCCGCGGAGGTACTGCTCCACGTCTACCGTATTGACCGCCAGGATCGTGTTCCCTTTCGCACTCACCTTGATGTCGCCGGGATAGCAGCTGTAGGCGAGCTGTTTTTTGGTGGGCGCGATGGGCGTGCAGCGACCGGCCTTTGGGAAAGTCTTGCTGCTTGCGGTTTCGGGCTTCGATTTGCCCTTCGCAATCTTGAGCTTGCCGCCCGACGCGGTAATGTGGAATTCTTCGCCGTCGTGCTTCACGAAGAGTTCTTTCTCGTCGACGTAGATGCCTACGCGCACGGGGCGGTTCAAATTCGCGGGAATCTTTTTCGCATGTACGGCGGCGCTCATGTCGGCGCTCTTGTTGGCGCTCTTGTCGTCTGAATTCCCCGAGACGGTCGTCGCCTCGATGGGGGCAAAATTCAGCGGAGCTTCGGCTTCGGCGGCGGTGTCGGGCTTCGGCGCCGCCTTGGGCATTTCAGGTAAGTCGAATCCATCGTCGGCGAAAGCAATCGCCGAGAATGCTAACAGGCAGAGCCAGATTTTAGGACGCCCGCAGAACACACACTCACTTCTTCTTCAGCTTGGCCTGCGTATCCTTGGCCATTTTGCGGAGCTTGGACTGGTTGAGCGTGCGGTCGGCCTGCGAAATCTTGTCGACGAACAGGTCGCCGTTCAGGTGATCCGTCTCGTGCTGGATGCAACGGGCAAAGAGCCCTTCGCAGTCGTGGATTTCCTGGGGTTCGCCGTTGATGTCGAAGAATCGGACGCAAACCTTGTCGGGTCGCACCACGTTGCAGAAGATATCCGGCAGCGAGAGGCAACCTTCATCGTAGTCGGCAGGCTTGGCGTCTTCTTCGGGTTCCCATTCGGGATTGAACATGATGTAGGGACGCGGGTCCTCTTCGCCGGGAATCGCCGTGTCAATCACGACGAGCCTGATGTTCTTGCCTATCTGCGGAGCCGCAAGTCCGCAACCCGGGGCGTCGTACATGGTTTCAAGCATGTCCTTCGCAAGTTCGCGGAGCTCGGGCGTAATCTCGGTGATGGGCTCGCATTTCTTGCGGAGCACCGGATCGCCGTAAGTGCGGATGGGGAGGATGGCCATGGTCTACCTTCGAATCGATTACTTCTTTTCTTCGGGCTTGGCTTCGGCGTTCAGCACGCGGAGGATAGCCTGCTTCTCGAAATCGATGAGCGTGGTGGAGGAGGTGCGTACCGTGATGATGCTCGTGCCTTCTTCGATGTTGGTGACGGTACCGACGATGCCCGCGGTGGTAATGACCTTGTCACCCTTCTTGAGGGCCTTGCGCATTTCTTCCATCTTCTTCATTTCCTTGTTCTTCGGGCGGATGAAGAAGAGCCACATCACGACGAACAGGAGGATCAGCGGGAGGAAGCTCGCGATGGCGCTCGGCTGTTCGGGCTGGGCGGCGTCCTGTGCGAAGGCGGCGATGGCGGAAAGGGTCACGAGAAGTGCGGAAAGTTTCATGATATGCCTTGTTTTAAGGTGAACGTTTATTTCGTGGAGAAATATAGAAAAACCGCTAAACCAGCTGCTTGTCGAGCAGCGGGAAAATGCGGTTCAGCTCGATCAGGTCGAGGATCTTCTCGAAGTCCGCGAAGAAGAAGTCGATGCTTTCGAGCGGCGCGTGGATATCGAACGCGCTGGAGGGTTCCAGGAGCTTTTTCTCAACGAGCGGCGCGATGGTCCTGGAGGTAAGCGTAAGCCCGTGCATGGACCTCTTGGCTTCGGCCTTGAGTTGCTCGGTCGTAATCGTGCAGAGCCCGTTCTGCTCGGGAACCTTCGTCTCGCGCACAATCTTTACGAATGTCGAGAGCACCATCTGCTCGGTCATCGAGAGGATGTTCGGAGAAACCTTCTGGTTGAGCGCGCGGTAGCGCAGAGTCTCGTACAGGAGCGGGATGATTTGCAGGCTTTCGGCCCTTACGGCCTTGTCCGCGTTGTGCTCGCCGATGACTTTCAAGAGCCCGAGCTTCTGCAGGGATTCGAGAAGCAGGTCCGTCTCCTCGGCGGGCGTGTTGTTGAGCGCGAGGATCTTTCCGTGCAGCATCGGGAGCGGCATGGTGTCGGAACCCGTTTCCTTCAGGTACACCGAGAATATGTAGAGCAGCGAGGGGAGCGCCTGGATGAGGTCGTTCTTCCTCTTGTTCTCCTGCGCGATGCGGTTGCGCGCGGTCAGGAATGTCAGTATGGACTTGAGCCAGCTCGGGCGCTTCTCGAGCGTGGCGTTCAGCGTGTTCTGGTCGATTTCCAGGACTTCGGTCTCTTCGGCGGCGCGGAGCGTCAGTTCGCGGGGCGCGCTTTCGAGCAGCCCGAATTCACCGATGATGCTTCCCGGGCCAAAGTTCTGCAGGGGAGCGTCGGGTGCGAGCTTGGACGTGCCGACCAGCATGCCCGACTTTACGATGTAGAGCGTGCTCGCCTTGTCGCCTTCGAGGCAAAGGTATTCGCCGGAGGAAAGCTTCGTCGTCATAGCACCCCCCGGATGTTCGTCTCGTAGCGGAGCGCCGCGAGGAAATACTTGATCTTATCGGTATTCGGTGCGAATGCGTTCTCGTTGATGGCCTTGAACCATCCGAGCTGCAGCATGTGGATCCATTCGGAAACGTCGGCCTTGAACTTCTGAGCCATGAAGGTGGCGATCCAGTCGGGAGCGTCCTTCTTTTCGTTCTGGTCGATGGACGACAGGTAGACGAGCAGGCGCTTCTGGTTGAGCGAGAGCGTGAACGGCGCCCAGCTGACATTCTTCTCGACGGCGTTCTGGTAGTCCACGTATATCTGGAGCAACAGCGGGTTCACGATGCGCAGCGTCGTCGCCTCGCCGCCTTCGGTCAGCACCAGGAACTTGCGGCGGGCGAGGGCCTTGATGTCCTCGAGCACGGTCGCCTTCGAAATCTTGGTGATCCACTGGTATTCCCTCAAAAAGTCTTCGAGCGGGTATTCCACCTTGGCCTGCAGGTGGCTGCAGTATTCGGCGAGGCTCTTGAGGGTGTTCTGGCAGCGGGTGTGGTGCAGCGCTTCCTTCAGCTTGCGCGTTTTCGAAGAGAGGCTCTTGATGACGGCGAGCATCCAGACGGGGAGCGTCTTGAGCTCCGATTCCATGCATTCTTCCGTGACGACGGTGATGGTGGAATCCTGCGTAGCTTCGATTGCATACCGGAAATCCTCGTGTTCGAGGAGGGATGCGACGCCGATGAGGTCGCCCGGATGCATCTTGAATACGGTCGACTTGATCCCGTTGTTGCGCTCGATGGCGGCAAGTTCGCCTTCGTCAAGGATGATGATGTTTCGGGAATGCGTGACCGGAGAATATACAACAAAACCCGCCTTCACGTGAGTCCGCGTAGGCGGGATAATTTGCTGGTGGGAATCCCCCGTAATCATCGGGAAATAGCCCTCTTGACCTTCGATTAGGCTTCGCGCTCTTCGATGCGGGCAGCCTTACCGCGGAGGTTGCGCATGTAGTAGATGCGAGACTGACGGACCTTACCGTTACGGTCGATCACGATGGAGTCAATGCGCGGAGAGTTCACCGGGAAGATGCGTTCGACAGCGACGGCACCGGACATCTTGCGGACGGTCACGGTCTTGGAAATACCGGAGTTCTTCTGCTGGATGACGACGCCCTTGAACGGCTGGATACGTTCCTTGGTGCCTTCAATAACCTTGACGTTAACGGTAACGGTGTCGCCGGCGCGGAATTCCGGAATGTCGGTCTTCACGTTTTCGTTATGGATTGCTTCGATGTTCAGGGACATAATTGTGTACCTCTTTTTATTTGTCGCCAAATTTAGTATTTAATTCCAGTTTTTCAAAGATGTCGGGGCGTCTTTCCTGCGTTCTTTTTAAGGATTCTTGCCTCCGCCACTCGGAAATGTTCTTGTGATGGCCCGAAAGCAGCACTTCGGGCACCTTTTTTCCCTCGAATTCCTCCGGACGGGTGTAGACCGGCCACCCCAGTACGCCCTGGGCGAAGGAGTCCGTATCCCCGCTTTCACGGTTCCCGAGGGCCCCGTCGATGAGCCGCACCACGGCGTCGGTCAGGAGCATCGCGGGCAGTTCGCCCCCGCTCACCACGAAATCGCCTATGGAAATCTCCATGTCGACCTCGGTCTGGCGGATGCGGTCGTCGATGCCCTTGTAGTGCCCGCACACGAGCACGAGGTGGCTTTCCTTCGAAAGCTCTTCGGCGATCTTGTGCGTGAAGGGCACGCCGTCGGCGGTGAGGTAGATGACTTTGCCGCCGTCCTGCTTGACGCCCGTGCTCCGGATAGCCCCGGCCAGCGGTTCAGGTCGGAGCACCATGCCCGGTTCGCCGCCGTAGGGCACGTCGTCCACCTGGCCGTAATCGTTTATCGCGAAGTCGCGCAGGTAGACCGTGTTGAATTCGAGCAAGCCCTTCGCCTGAGCGCGTCCCATGATGGACTGCTGCATGGGGGCGAACATCTCGGGGAATATGGTGATGCAGTCGATGACCATCATGCCTCCCCGTCGTCGCGGGCCTCGGAACTGTGGTCCTCGGGGCAGAGGGCGCGCAGGTAGTCCGAGTCGCACACGATGAATCCGCCGTCCTCGTCGATCGAGAGCACGCAGTCGTGGATCCACGGGGCGAGGACGTCCTTCGCGCTGAATTCGGACTTGAACGCATCGTCGAACCTGATGTTGAAGGCGTTCACGGTCGGCAGTTCCTGGACTTCGAGAACTTCGCCGATGTCGCGCCCGTCCTGCGTATGCACGCGGAAGCCTTCCAGGTCGTCGATGTAGTACTCGCCCTCGGGGGCGGGCAGCCTTTCGGATTCGGGAATCATCACGTCGCCGTTCACGAAATGCACGAGCGACTCGGGCGTGTCGTATCCCTTGAACTTCAGGAGCCACAGCGTATTCGCGAGCTTCGAGTCCTCGATTTCCAGGTCGATTTCCTCGCCGTTCGTCTTCTTGAGGCGCACCTTCTCCAGGCTCTCGTGGCGGTCGAGGTCATGGGTCAAGGGCATGGCCTTGATATAACCTTTCACGCCATGCGTGCGCATGAGCTGGCAGACGGTGATATAGGCTTCGGATTCAGGCATGGTTCTCTAAATTCGCGGGATAAAAAAAGTCCCGTGCGCGGGGCACAGGACCTTTTCAAATCAATCTGATTATGCTTCGGCCGGAGCTTCGGCAGCGGGTTCGGCCGGGGCTTCGGCGGCGGCAGCGGCTTCAGCAGCAGCGGCGGCTTCGGCTTCCTTGGCGGCCTTTTCGGCTTCGATCTTGGCGAGAGCCTTCGGGCCGAGCTTGGCCTTCTTTTCCTTGTCGGCGCGCGGAGTGGCGGTCTTGCCTTCGATGGAACGGCCGGCCTTCAGTTCGTGGAAGAGGTCCATGATGCCGACCTTCTTGAGGAGGCTACGGACGGTGTCGGACGGCTGGGCGCCAACAGAGAGCCACTTCATGACCTTTTCCTGGTCGAAGCGGATTTCCGGTTTCTTGAGGTTCGGGTTGTAGAAGCCGACCTGTTCGATAAAGCTATCGTCGCGGGCCTTGCGGCTGTCGATGACGACGGCGCGGTAGATGGGGTTGTGACGCTTGCCGAAACGAGCGAGACGGATAACGGTTGCCATTTTAACCTCTTTTGGGTATCCCCGGATTGCGGGGGGTGTTGTTCATTTTCGGCCAAATATAACAATTAACATCTTGTGTGTAAAGGACGGAATGTAAAATTTTTCCGTCTTTTGCATACAAACTAACGTGAAAAAGCGGGCTTTCGCACCCGCTTAACCGTAAAAATTGGCGAAATTTGCCTAAAAAAGGGGTTTTTAGGGTGTGCAAGCACCAAAAAAGTTTTTTTATTCGATGGGCTCAATCTGCGGTCTTATCCTGCAGGGGGAGATAACCATCTCGGCGAAAGGTCTCCAGTACGGGTCTGTATAGACGCGGCCCAAGTTTACCGGACAGCCTTCGCATTCCAGGGGCTTCGTCTTGACCTCGCATTCAAGGGCGTCTTCGTTAGTATCGATGAATGTCCCTCCCTCGGCTTCGCAGGAGTCCCGGAATGCTTCCGCGATATCGGTAATGAGTTCGGTCGCACTGCGGCTCAGCTTTTTCGATACGGTGCTGTCGTCCATGGAGAGGAGCTCGCTATAAGTAAGGGTATCTTCAGCCAGTTCGCAGCTGATGCGGTCACTTGTTCCCCAATACATATTGGTTACTGTCCCGCTTTCTAATTGGACCCTTGGCGGGAGGCACCACATGGGATTATCCGGATGTTCTGGGCTTTCGACACACCAGTGGTCGACCATGATCATTTTGCTGAGCGTGTAGCCTTCCAGCCAGCTTTCGGGGATGGAGTCCGTTTCGTCCGGCGGATCGATGCGTACGTGCCGTTGCTCCACGTTGTTGCCGGGTGCCTGCGAAACGGTTTGCTCCGGGGCGGACGCGTTGTCGCTCGAGCAGGCGTACAGTGCGAGTGCGGAAAGTCCGCAGACGATTGTCTTGGTGATGTTGTTCATAGGTTTCCTCCTAACGTTTATGGTTTTAATCGCGGCAGATGCCGACGATAAGCTCTACGTATTTCTTCCAGTTCGGGTCCACGTACTGCCTGCCTTCGGACAGGTGCTCTGCGTTTTCAAGGTCACAGGAGTGGGTCTTCTGGCCGGTGATTTCGGTTGTCGTGTCCGCATCGAACACGCCTCCTTCGGCGATGCAATCCGATTCGAACTCATCCGCGTCCAGGGAATCCGGCAGCACTAGGTACTTGCGTATCAGCGAATCGCCTGCATTGACGGAGTAGACGAACCAGTTCGAATCGTTTTCGCAGGTGAGCGATTCTAAATTGTCACGGGCCACGTTGTACAGCGTGCCGTTCTTGACTTCCACGCCGGGCTCGCGGATGATGTAGTATTGATCTGAATGGATAATGTCCATAGAGCAGTCCGTGCACGGAGGGTCTTGCTGTTCGGGGGCTATGAGCGTATTGCTCGTGGTCCATTGGGCGAGCGTGCTGTCGAGGGCGGTCAGGGAATTTGCCTGCTCGTCGGTACCTGCGGTATTTTCGCTCCCGCAGGCGGTAAGCGTTACGAACATGGCGAGCATGGCGAACGTACTTACAATCTTGAGTTTCATCATGGCCGATTCTCCTATACGTTGTCCGTAAGCGGGAAGAGTTGCAGGTTCAGGCGGTACACGCGGTCGATTTTTTTGCAGGCGTTCGCGAGCGCGATGATGCGGTGCCTGCACTTGTTCACTTCGTCGTTGATCCTCTCGAGCGTCCAGGCGTCTACGCCCATGGTCACGCCCGAGATGTTCCTCTCGCGCACGTCGACCGTGTCGATGGCTTCTTTCGCGAGTTCGGTCATTTCGCGGTTCATGCTGCGCAGCGCGAGCGGGATGGCCTCGGTCGAGCCGGTGATGGCCTTGTGCGTCTGGCGGTACACGTTCTCGTCGGTTTCCTCGAGGAACCTCGCGCGGGTGAGCATCGAGAGGGAGTCGCGGACCTGCTGCGCGGTGTAGAGGTGCTTGATGCGCTTCGCTATCTCGTTCGGGAGCGCGCCCGGCATCAGGGGAGCAAGTTCGCGCACGATGGAGTTGATGGCGGAATCGTAGTAGGCGAACGTGTCGGAATCGATGACGCGGGCCTTCTGTTCCTTGGCGATGCGGGTGAGTTCCTCGAACGCGGCCTTCTTCTTCGTGTCGTTCTTCGCGTTCCCGAACTCGACCATCTTCTCGAAGTAGGTGAGCTCGTAACCCGTAAGCCCCATCGCGTTGGCGACGCGCGGGAGCCCCACGCGGCTGAGCGAACTCTTGCCTTCGCTCACCAGCTTGAGGTAAGAGGGCGACGCGAACCCGGCGACCTTCGAGAATTCGCGCCAGGTGAATCCTGACTTCTTCTTCTCCTCGTAGAAGTCGCGCATGTAGCGTCGGTAATCCTGGTAATCGGTAATCGGTTTCATATCGTGTTTCCTTACGCTTTCAATATAGCTTGGGATTGCCCAAAAGTCAATATGGAATGATACAAAAACTACGATTTTATACCAAAAATACAGAAAAATGTGATTACCAAAAAATTATTTTTCGTGAATGAAACAAAAGAATTGCTATATGATACAGGCGCATACGACCGCGTTTTACGCGCCGAAGGCGCCCACGCAGAAACTTGTTTCAAGTGTAGGGGGGGTCTTAGGGAGGGTTTACCCTCCCTTATCTTTTTTTCTTCTTTTTCTGCTTGGGCGGCGTGTAGTTGGATCCGATGGTTCCGCCGTTGTTCTGCTTCTTCGCCATGTCGCCCACCTTCTTGAACATTTCCTTCATGCCCTCGTACTGCTTGAGCACGGCGTTCACGCG
>CAMJQW010000046.1 GCA_946408125.1 uncultured Fibrobacter sp. | reverse complement strand
CTTCGCCGATGGTACCTGGCCCCCGGGCCCGGGAGAGTAGGGCGCCGCTGGATTCACGCCCCCCAGAAGGTAAACCTTCCGGGGGGCTTTTTTTATACCCTAATTTTTTCTATTCTTACCTACATGAAACCGGCGATATCCTTTGTCTTGCAGCTTTCACCGTCCACGGCCTACGAGAATCTCGAGGCGGTTGCCCGCAACTTGTTGGACGGCCTGGACGTGCTGCTCGAATCGGGTCTCGTCAAGTGTTCGCTGTTCATGGACGGCCCCACGATAGAGATGCTCCGCAAGGTGGCAAGGCCGCTTGCGTTCGGACGCATCCGCGACGGCATTGCGAACGGTATCATCGAGTTCCTGGGTGGCGGATTCCACGATCCGATGCTCCCGCTTTTCCCCGAGGAACTGCAGTCGCTCCAGCTGAGCGAACACCGCAAGATTATCAAGAACTGCTTTGACGTCGAACCGCAGGGATATTTCAATTCTTCGCTTGTCTGGGAGATGGGCATGACGTCCGTCCTCGAGCGCGAGGGCTTTGACTATGCGCTTGTGAGCGAGTCCGCCATTCGTACCGCGCTGGGTCGTTCGACTCCTACGTCGGGATGGTTCACTGTCGAAGACAGGGGCGCGCTGATGCGTCTCGTTCCTGTCGCCGACGAGCTTACGAAGGCTATCGAGAATGACAGCCTGAACTGGCGTGAAATCCTGACGCCTTACTGCCGTGACGGCAAGACCGCCGTCGTTTTACTGGACCTGCCTCCGCTGGCCAAGGATATCGTAGACTTTTTTGGGAGGCTCGTCGACTTCGTTGAAACGAACGACGTGCAGACCTGGCCCGTGGGCTATATGGTCAACCAGCTTCCTCCGGACGCTTCGCTCAGCTACATCGTTTCCGCCGGCCGCAAGCTTGGCCTGCCTTCGTCTGCGACGACCTGCAGGGAGATGCTCATCCGCCGTCCCGAAATAAACATGCTGCAGAAGGCCGTCCTGAACTTGTACCGGCGTGGCGAGGCGACTCTCGAACCGCGCAAGAAGGTTGCCTTCTACAAGAAGCTCATGCCGGTGATGTCCCCGATTTTTTACCGCGACCTGGGCAATGCGGAAGGAATGCAGAGCCTGAATGTCCGCCAGTGGTGCGCCCGCTATATGATGGACGCTGCGAATGAACTCGATTCCATGACGGATTTCTCGGGCCTCCGCATGGAAGTCTGCGATTACATGTTGCAGGGCCGCAAGCAGATCTGGGTCGAGAATGCTGATTTCTCGTGCCTGCTCGACTATTCCGCGGGCGGCGTGCTGCGTTCCTACAGCTACAAGCCGATTTCTTCGACATTCCTGAACGCGTGGCGTAACGACGGAGAGCCTTCTCTGGCCTTCCTGGATTGCCTCCTACCCAACATGGACATGACTCCGGAACAGATCGAGCGTGCCCTCGCCAGCCGCGAGAGCCTGCTGAAGGACCCGTATGATTACCAGATCGAAAGGGTCGAACGCGGCTCCGAGATCAACCTGCTCGAAGAGCAGGGCTTCGCCATTGGCGAAAAGAAGGGTGTGTTCCAGGTCGCGAAGAAATACGAATTCCGGAACGCTTCCTCGGAAGTTTCGGTCACGTACAATGTTTCGAACAGTCTCTACCTCGACACCAAGTGCTTCTTCGGGTCTATCTTCGAGATGGGCATCCTCGAGAACAGCGACGGCATCGGGGTTACGATTGACGGTTCCGCAATCAAGTGGGACAAGAAATCCCCGATTCTTTATCCGGAGGCGAAAACCGTCGATATCCGGGATTATTCGCTCGGTTGCACGTTCCACATGAAGTTCGAGGTTCCCGCCGCCATATTCATCGGCCCGATGTTCGGAGCGACGAATTCCGCCGCGCCCGATATTTTCCAGGGCATCCGCGTGTACCCCTTCTGGAGGACCGCGCTGAATATCATGGACGAGAAGAATCTGAAGATTACGATATCTGTTTCCAAGGGATAGCATGAGAGCGGAACTGATTGACATCCAGGTAGAAGACCACGGCGACGACGTTGAAATCACGCTGTCGGGTTCTCTGAGCAGGGTGCAGCTCCCCGCGGTCCGCGAGAAGATCGAGATGCTCACCAAGGGCCCGGGATGCTTTTTCTTCTTGAACCTGGAACGTGCGCAGTTCAAGACCCGCGATTACCTGGACTTGTTCCTCGAGGTGCTGGACAGCATCAAGGCCCAGAATTCCACGCTGGTCCTGGTATTCAGCAACAATGAGCAGAAGGCTTACTTCGAGAAGTACAAGAACATCTTCGAGATATACGAAAGCCGGAGTGCGTACAAGAATTCGGGGCTCCGTAAGCAGCTTGCCCAGGTCGGAGTCCATTACGGGAAAAAGACGGGCCTCCGCCTGACGCCCGCGGTAGCCATCTCGGCTACGATTCTCATCATTGGCTGGGCAATTACGTTGTTCTTAATTATTGCGGCGCAGGGGCGAGACATCGCCGACAAACAGGCGCAAATTATCGCGCTCCAGGGCCAGAAAGACCGCTATGTGCGTGAAATCGACAAGCTGGAATCTTCCATCGGGCCGTTGCGCAAGCTGGGCGTCGTGCAGGATACTTCGATGCTGAGCTCGTTCGGGATTATCCAGGATTGGGTATCGTACCTGGAGTACCTGGAGAATTCCCGCCGTGAAAAGTGAACTCCGGATACACCCCGCGTTGATGGTGGCCGTCTTCGTGGCGGCCTTCATTTCCATGCTCGTCTTTGCCGGATGCTGGTATGCACGCCAGAATCAGCTTTCGCAGCTGGCCGAGCAGGAATCCGTGTTGCGTGGCGACCTGGAACAGCTTGATACCTGGGGTAAGTGGACTATCGATTACGTTAAAATCGACCGCGGCATCGATTATCTTTCCAAGAACCGCCTGACGGATGAATCCAAGCGCAAGCTCACCGAACAGATCTGGAAGATTTCGCGTTCGTACTCGCTCGACCCGCTGTTGATCCTCGCGATTGTCGCGCAGGAAAGTCACGGTAACCCGAATGCGCGAGGCCGAACGCGTTCGGGCAAGGAATCCGGTGCGATGGGCCTTATGCAGATCAAGCTCGAGACCGCGCAGAAGATGGCTTACCATTTCGGGCTTCGTGTCGAAACCTCCGAGGACTTGCTGAAACCAGAAATCAACGTGGCCGTCGGTACCGCCTACCTCATCAGGCTCATCGGCAAGTACGGAAGCTGGAAAGAAGCGCTTATTGCCTACAACCTGGGCCATTCGGCTGTCGACAAGATGCTGGAGAACGGCATGCCGCTCCCTACGCGCTACTATGAGCGCGTCATTTCGAAGTACTGGGATATCGCGCAGCATTCTTTTTTGTAAATTTGGGCTGATGTATAGGGTTCTGTTTCCTCTATTGGCTGTTGCGATTGCCTTCGCGGGCGAGGTCCGCTATGATATTTCGCGCTTTGTGGAAAAGGGCCTTGAAAACGATCCCATGCTCGCGGAAACCCGCCAGGGTGTCGACTCCAAGAAAGATAAGCTCAGGGCTCTGAAGGCCGAAGCCATATTGCCGACGTTCAATGTTTCCATGCTGGTGGGCCCCGCTCCCGGTCTTCGCGACGAGATCGACAGCGATGGCGATACCATGAGCGTCTATGATTTTTCGAAGATGGGCCCTTTCTGGGGCGTGCAGGCCAAATTCGTGCAGCCGCTGAACTTCGGGCAGTACCGTTCCGGCAAGAAGGCGCTGGAAGCCGACCTGCAGCAGAAGCAGTATTCGATTGCAAACCAGGTCAATAAGAAGGATGTTGAACTCCAGACCTACTATTACAACTACCTGCTAGCCCTCGAGATGCAGAAGCTCGCGGCTGCGGCCAAGACCCGCGTGGACGAGGCTTACGAAAAGATGGAAGAGGCGCTCGACGAGGATGACCCGAGCGTTTCGCAGATGGATTTCTTGAACTTGAAGGCGAAAATGCATACGGTGAAGGAAGGCGTCTCTGAAGCCGACCTGGGAATGAAGCGCGTGCAACTCGCGATACGCTTTTCGCTCGGGCTTTCCGATGGAGACGTCTTTGTCGCCGAGGATACGTGTCTGTTGCCGCGTGAAGAACCTCTGCCGATGCTCGAGGAAGTGCGCATGGTGACGGTGCAGAACCATCCGGAACTCAAGCAGCTTGCGGCCGGCATGACGGCCCGCCGTACGCAGATGGAACTTGCCGAGGCGAAACTTGCGCCCGAGTTCTTTGTGACGGGCGAATTCGAGTACGTGAAGAGCTGGGCGGGCAACCGCAGCGTGATGCAGAAGGACGCTTTCGCCGAGGACGCCGTGAACAAGCTCGACGGGCTTATCGGCATTGGGCTTCGCTACAGGCTCAACTTCTGGAAGTACTGGGAAGAATATCGCAGCGCGCGGACCGATTACCGCGGGTTGCTCCAGAAGGACCGCTATGCGGCGGACGGCCTCATGGCGAAGGCCGAGGAACAATATTACCAAGTGGTGGCCGCGAAGGAGAAGATGGAAGCGCTCAAGGAAAGCCTGCGCGCCTCCGATGCCATCTTGAAGGGTGCTGCCATGCAGTACGACCTTGACAAGTCCAAGACGGGCGACCTCGTGTCAGCCTATACTCAGAATGTAAACCTGCAGAAGGATTACCTTTTTGCGGTGTGCAAGTACAACGTGGAATTCGCGGAACTCATTTCGAGAATGGGAATGTCGTTGGCTGAATTCCGTGCGAAATACAAATAACGGGAGGAATATATGTTAAAGAAGATTATCATCATGGTTGCCTGCGTGTCGTTGCTGGCCTTTGCGGCCGACGATCCGGTCGTTGCCATCAAGAAGAAGGACACGGAGCTCCAGGCGCTGCTCAAGAAGGCTTCGCGCAACGCGAAGGAGATGGAACGCGTCAAGAGCCTGCTGAACGATTCATTCGACTTCGAACTGCTCGCGAAGAAGAGCCTCTCCGCGAAGGATTGGAGCGCACAGGACGAAGCCTCCCAGCAGAAGTTCGTCGCCGAGTTCCAGCGCATGGTCCGCAATTCGAGCGCCAAGAGGCTCGAACTCTACCGCGCCGATTCCACCGTGTACGAACCCGCGAAGATGAAGGGCGATTCCGAGGCGAGAGTGACTGCACACCTGTGGAACAAGGGTAAGGAATCCGTTCTCGAGTACAAGATGAGCCTCGTGAACGGCAACTGGAAAGCCTGGGACCTGGTCATCGACGACCTCTCCACGGCCCGCAATTACAAGGACCAGTTCAGCCAGATTCTCAAGAACAAGAGTTTCGCCGAACTGATTGACGTCATTAGCAAGAAGGCTGATGAAGCCGAGAAGTGATGGGTAGCTTCCTTTTCTGGCTACTGGTTGTCGTTAGCGTCGTTGCGCTCGTTGTACTGTTTTTCCCGTTCCGCCTTTTTATCAGGTTTGAAGCGGGGGAGAGCGGTGCGCGGGTGCGTTTCTTTTTTTTCGGGAAGAACGTCTGGACCTACAAGAAGAAGTGGAAGGGCGATGATACCAACGATGCCGACAAGGAAGAAGCCGATAAGGATGAAGTTGATAAGGACGCCGATGCGGCCCCGGCCTACGTGGCTACGCATGTAAGCAAGCCGATAGAGGCGAAGGCCGCCCCGGCTGCGCCGCCCGAGCCGAAAGCTTCCGAACCGAAAGCTTCCGAACCGGAAACGCTCAAGCCAGAAACGCCCAAGCCGGAGGATCCCAAGCCCGCGGCTCCTGCGCCGGAGAAGAAGCCTGAACCGCCCGCGAAAAAGGATGAAAAGCCCGCGGAAAAGGACGAGCAGGAAAAACCGGAAAAGCGCAAGCTGACGGACGAGGAATTCTGGACCATCATTTTGACGCCGGACATGGACGCCCGCGCGTTCCGTTACGTGAAACGGCTGCTCGCATCGCTTGTCCGCGTATTCCGCATCAGGTTCAAGGACTGTTTTGTGGAAGGCATCCGCTCGGATTACAAGACGATGGGCTACGGTGCCGCGGCAAACGCCATCATGAAGGGATTCCCGTACATAAGCGCCTGGGATTTCCGCATGGACTGGACGCATGAGAAGGAATTGCATGCGGAAGGCTGCGTGATTGCCTCGGTGAACCTGTGCCGCGTGCTCGCGTTCACGCTTGAGACGGCTCTGTATGCCTGCGTGCTGCTGTTCCTGTTCTGGAGACGGCGCTCGCATATCCTCAAGACGGGCGAACTCCCGGAACTCGGGTATGTCCGCAAGAAAATCCTGAACTTTATCGTGGAGGAATGATGCCTGCCCTGACCTTGGAACGCTTACTTGCCGGAATAGGGTTCGGCAGCCGCAAGGAAGCCCGCGGGCTTGTGCGGATGGGTCTTGTCGAGCTGGACGGAAAGGTCCTGGAGGATCCGTTCATGGAATTCGCCGAGCGTCCCGAGACGATTACGGTCAATGGCGAGGAAGTGCCGACGGTCGAGAAACTATACGTGATGCTCCATAAGCCGCTCGATGTGGAATGCAGCCACAACGCGCGCGACCACCGCTCCGTTTTTGAGCTCCTGCCGGACCGCTTTACCGCGATGGGAATTCAGTCCGTAGGGCGTCTGGATGCCGATTCCGAGGGCCTCCTGCTGCTTTCGAACCAGGGAGACTTCATCCACAGGGTGGAAAGCCCCAAGAAGGGCCTGCTCAAGCATTATAAGGTGACGCTCGCCTGCGAATTCACCGATGCCCAGCGGGAAGAACTGCTGAAGGGCGTCATGCTGAAGGGCGAGCGGCGCGAAGTCGTGGCCCGCGAGATAGAGACCGACGGCGAATCGGTCATCATCGCTATCGGCGAGGGCCTGTACCACCAGGTGCGCCGCATGTTCGCCGCCGTCGGGAACCACGTGGAGACGCTCGAGAGGATTTCTATCGGCAATCTGAAGCTGGACCCGACTCTGGGGCGCGGCGGCTGGCGATTCCTGACGGACGAGGAAGTTTCGCAATTTTGAACAAACTAAAAAGCTTCGCCTAAGGCGAAGCTTTTTCAAATTCCTGTAGAAATTTTTGTTAGATGGACTGCATCTCTGCAGGTTGGTCCACCGTAACCGGTTCGGCTTCGAGTTCGGGCTTTGCCGTCGCTCCGCCGAGGATGCCATCCAAGGTATTGATCCTGTCCTTGATGTCGTTGCTAAACTTGAAAGTCGGGACCATACGTTCTTCGATCTGGACCGTCTCGCCGGTGCGCGGGTTGCGTGCCGGGCGTGCCTTGCGGGGCTTGCAGGCGAACGTTCCGAATCCGCGGATCTCGATGGTATTGCCTTCGATGAGCTTTTCGCCGACGAGGTCGAGGAACTGCTCTACGACAATCTTAATATCGTTACGCACAAATCCGGTAGACTTGGCGATTTCCTGAATAAGGTATTGTTTAGTAATGTTAGGCACGTATCTATTTGGGTTAATAGTTCGAATGACGACTTAAATATAAGTTTAACAAAGGATTATTTGTGAGTTTGATTGAAAATTAAATATTTTTTTCGGGCTCTCGTTGAGAACATATTGTGGATAATTGTGGTTTAAATGTTGAAAAATGTTAAGACTGGCGAAAAGGGGCGTATTCCACGGGTAACGCGATTCCATTTGCGTAACTTGGATGTATTCCCGAACACCGTTCTCTCCCCGATGGACGGGGTGACGGATGCGCCGTTCCGCAGGCTTTGCCGCGTACTTTCGGGAAACCGCATGGGGCTCCTGGTATCGGAGTTCGTGCCGACGGACGGCGATGCGGTGTTCAACCTGGAAGGCCACAAGCAGCTCCGGTTCTTTCCGGAAGAGAAACCCTTCGGAGTGCAGATATTCGGGCGTTTTCCCGACAAGATGGCTGCCGCCGCTGTAAAGATTGCCGGTGCGCTCAAGCCGGATTACATAGAAGTGAATGCGGGATGCCCGGCGCCGAAGGTGGCGGGCAAGGGCAGCGGCTCGGGCCTGCTGCGGGACTTGCCCCGCCTGCAGGAGATCTTGCATGATGTACGCACGGCTCTGGACCAGAACGGCCTGGACTTGCCCCTTACGCTCAAGTGCCGCATCGGCTGGGATAGCGAAAGCATCAACGTGATGGAGACGCTCGCGATAGCCGAGGGCGAGGGTGTCGAGATGCTCACGGTGCATGGCCGTACCCGCTTGCAGGGGTACAACGGCCTTGCCGACTGGGACTGGATCGGCAAGGTCGCGGCCGCGGCCAAGATTCCCGTCATCGGTAACGGCGACGTGAACAGCGTTGCCCGTGCGTTCGACTGCATCGAGAACTATGGCGTCGCCGGTGTCGCGATTGGCCGCTGCGCCATGCACAACCCGTGGATCTTCGGGCAAATTGCCGATGCCTGGGAAGGCAAGCCCGCGCATGTGATTACGGCCGCCGAGGCGCTCGACGTGTTCAAGCTGTACTACGGCTTCAAGATCGAGGACGGCAGTACCGACAAGGGCGCCGAAGGCAGGCTCAAGCAGCTCGCCGCGAGACTCTGCAAGGGGTTCTGCCTGGATGGCGCTGATTCCGGCTTGGCAGGTGCGGACGATGTCGCGATGCAGGTTCGCCAAGAACTGCTTTCGAGCAGCTGCGCCGCCGAACTGCTGGAGCGGGCCGAGTCCCTGAAGCAGGGGATTGCCCGTGACTTGAAATTTGACCCGGATCGGCTTGCGAACCTGAACGGTGCCAAAGAAACAGAAATCAAGTACGGCGACCAGTTCAAGGGCCGATAATTCATAATCTTTAACTGTACTCAAAAAAAATCTCAAAATTTTTGCAAAAGGCATTGACTTTGAGTCAAAATTTGAGTACATTTAGGGTATGGACAAAACGATTGACATATTCCAGTTCACGAATTTTCGCAAGTACCTGGACGAATACCAGGCCGCTCGCGTGCAGACAGACCCTGGTTTTACTAGAGCTGGAGCGTGTGTGCTGCTGGGACTTCCCAAGACGCGCAGCTACTATAATGACATTGTCAAGGGGAAAAAGCTTTCCGGCCGCATGATTCCAAAGTTTGTGGAAGTGCTTGGCCTGAACAAGAAAGAAGCCCGGTATTTCGAGACCATGGTGAATATGGATCAGGCGAAGACCGCGACGGAGAGGAACGCCTTTTTCGAGGATTTGCTGAAGCAGCATCCGGATTCGCACCGCATCTTGAACGAAGACGCCTACGAGTATTATAATCACTGGTACAACAGCGTGCTGTTTACGGCGCTGGAGGTCGTGGATGTCTCGGATGACCTCGAACCCATCCAGAAGTTGATTTTCCCGAAGGTGTCCGTTGGAACGCTGAAACGTTCCCTCGAATTGCTGGAACGCCTCGGCTTTGTGCGGAAGAACGAGAGGGGTTTCTGGAAGAGTTGCCGTGATACGGTGAGCAGCGGCGCCTATAGCAATAGCGATTTGGTGCGCCAGTACCAGTTGCAGTGTTTCGAGCTTTCGAAGCAGGCCCTGCTTGCAAACGACGAGAGGTCTTCGGATATGGCGACGTTCACTTTCAGCGTGTCCGACGACGCGTTCAGGGCGATTGCCAAGGAAATCCATGGCTTGAAGGCCAGGGTGCGCAAGATTATCATGCTTGACAAGAAGAAGGCGACTGGCGTCCACCAGTTGAATCTTCATTTGTTCACAAATTTGAAAAAATAGTTTCAGGAGGAACCAAAATGTTTATGGAAAAGTTGACGAATGCGGGCGTTGCCTTTGCCCTGCTTGGCCTCGGGATGCTCGTCGGCTGTAGCGATGATAGCTCCAGCATTGCATCGACGCTCAGTGAGACGAATACGGGGAAGCCCATTGCGCTGTTGGATACGGCCGATTTTGAAAAGCAGTTCAGCGACGGAAAAAATTCTTGCGCGGAGGAAGTTCTTGCGAAGGAAGCTTCCGAAGATATAGCCACTAACGAGGAATATCAGTTTGATACGGTGACGACATTGGAGGGCTCGAAGATTCTAGGATGGGGCCGTGCGATGTGTGGCTCGTACGACGATATCTATCTGTATGCGGACGTGAAGGGACGTGTGGTTGATCCGGACGGGAAACCGTTGGCCAATGCCAAGGTTTATACGGAGAGATCCTGCTACTTTAATGATGAAGATTGCCAGTGGATTACGACCGACGATGACGGGTACTTCCAGATGCAAAGGGTGAATTTCTTGACGTATATGGAGATATATCCGCAATATGCCGATAAAGCCCAAAAAGAACGCGCAATAGAGGAGGGGAGAGAAACGGAGCATTATCCTTATTTCAATGACATGGCAACGCGCGTTATTTCGGAGGACAAGAAGTTTGGCACCAATATAAATCTGCGTTTTGCTAAAGCCTCCTTTGTTAAAGAGGATGGTCGCATAATTGTCGACGTGGGAAATGTTTCTCTGGAGAAGGCTTATTCTGTCGATGTTCCTTTGAATTCCCTGTACTTTGAATCGTATGTTGAATATGACGATGGCGAATGGGATTTTGTAGAGGTCCCTGTAGAAAAGGCTCTGGAGGAAGACGTGTATCTGCTCGTTGAAAACCAGGATTGCTATGAAATAAATCATTGCTATAATTGGGCTTTCAACACGAAACTTACGCTCGAAGATGTTGAACGCGGATATATCACTATCGATGGGCTTCCAGAAGATACTTACGATTTGAGTTTGTACACGACTGAAGGCATTGGCGAAATACGTCCCGATACCCTTGTTGTGAAGCACTAGAGACTTCAATCGGCCTCGTTTGCAAGGATTCTTATAAGGGCTGCCGTGCACAACGGCGGTCTTTATTGTATATTCCTAAAAGGTTTATTCCCCCTAGGTATATATGTTTGGAAATACAGTTGAAAAATATCTGGTCGCCTCTGCCCTGTGCGCAAGTGTGATGGCCGGCGGCGCGTTTGCCGCCCAGAACGTTATCAAGGTCGGCGACCAGCATCCTGGCGTCGTCATCAACAAGACGGATATGATGGCGGCAGACCTTGCCATCTGGAATCCGCCGAGCCGCTTTTACGACATGACGGATGCGTTCGTGGATGGCGGGTACACGCTGTTCCGCTTCCCGAACGGTTCGCTTTCGAACGATTATCACTGGAACGGTATCGGCAGCTACGATTCGACGGGGCTCTGGACGGCCGACGAGAACAAGTGGGCCCGCGGGTTCTTGGGCGAGACGATTTACCGCGGCACGACCAAGGACAACTACGGCTTTATCCGCAGGAGTCACCTGGCCGACGGCAATATGGAAACCATGTGGTGGGGCGAGGTTCTCGATCCGATCGACCCGCCCTGGATAGTGGTGGAATTCCCCGAGAAGAAGGATCTGGATTCCCTGCAGATCGATTGGGGCAAATTGCGTCCGAAGGCTTTCGAATTTGCCTACTGGACCGAAGACTATGCGGAATATCCGGGTGTGCACCAGGCGCTCGTGAACAAGCTCAAGGTGGAAGGTGTCGTGAAGGTGAACTCTGCGACGACCAAGCACAAGTTCAAGCAGATCAAGTCGCGTTACGTGGCCATCCGCTTCAAGACGAGTGACTTGCCGAGCAAGGGCGTGCAGATTCGCGAGATGAAGCTCTTTAGCGGTGGCTCGGACCTGCTTGAAGGAAACGACTACAAGTTCTATGCGATGTCCACCCGCAATGGCGACAAGGCCCGCACCGACTGGACCGATATCAAGTGGGACTTCGAGGAGTTCATGAAGTACATCAAGACGCTTCCAAACGCGAAGGCCGTCATCTGCGTGAATGCGGGTACGGGTACTTCGAAGGAAGCGGCTGCCTGGGTGCGCTATGCGAACAAGGTGAAGGGTTACAATATCAAGCAGTGGCAAATCGGCAACGAACTCGATGGCGAGTGGGAAGAATCGGGCCCGATTTCGGCAAGGCAGTATGCCGCTCGCTTTTTGGAATATGCTCGCGCGATGAAGGCGGTCGATTCCACGATTATCCTGCATGGACCGCTCCTGAGTACGTACAATATGCAGCTGAAGGGCGCCGGTCTCCTGGATGGCAAGTACTGGATGGAAGAATTCCTACGCATCGTGGGCGAGGCCGAAAAGAAGGACGGCAAGCGTTACCTCGACGTGGTGGACCTGCACAACTATCCCTATTGGACGCCGAACAATCCGACGGCTGGCGACATGCTCAAGGCGATGCTTGCCGTGGGCCCGAACAATGACACTCTGGATGTGTGGATGAAGCGTCACCTCGAAGGCGAGCGCCGCATTTTCCTTTCGGAATTCAGTACGTGCGTGCAGGGCTACAGCCTGCTGATGGACTACCCGCAGGCGACTGCGGTGGCGAGCATCTTTGCGCAGCATGCGGTGCGCTTCGGCAACCGCCTGCAGGTGCTCCCGTGGGATGCGTTCGGCAACCTGTTCAAGGGACCGGATGATTCCTGGGGAACCATCAGCATGTCGGCCCTCGTGAAGGATGGCTCCTGGAACCACTGGAAGTCTCTGGAACCTACGGCGGAATACTATGGCATCTACATGACGTTCAAGAGCTTCCTCGAAGATGGATTTGCGGTACTGCCTGTTTCGAGTACGACTCCCGATGTGGAAGCGTACGCGATTGGCAAGGGCGATTCCGTGCGCGTCATGCTTGTTAATCTATCCGGAACGCCGCAGGTGGTGCAAATCGACCGCGAGAGCGTCGCTGCCGGCGCCGCCGAAGTGGGCAAGGGTGATTTGGTGCGCACGCAGGTGGATGTGTTCGGCGCCGACCAGTTCAAGTGGGTAGGGACTTCGCAGGATGCGTTCCCGTACCCGAAAATGGGCCCGAGCGGGCGACGCATCAATCCGAGCAAGAGCAAGGATATCACGGTTCCCGCCTTCGGACTTGCCGTGGTGCAGATCAATCCTCGCGTAGTCGGGCTTGACAAGGCGACGAAGGCGAATGCCTCAAAACCGCGGGTCATTGCCGCGTCTCTCGAGAAGAAGGTTTTGCTTGCGGGTGACACGCTCGATCTCTTTGGTACCGTGGTCCAGGAAAATGGGCAGCTCACGAACGGAATGTTGATGATTGAAAACTGGGGTAAGCGTGGTATGTATATGACTTCGTTTGCTCCCGATGACGGCAAGTGGAATGCCTCCATCGAAAGTTTCCATGTGAAGGTCCCGATTCCGGAAGACCTGAACAATGCTCCCCGTTCAATCCGCGTGGCAATTGGAGGCCTTGGCGGCAAGGTGGGTGCAATCGACATCCCGTTCCGCGTGCGTGGCGCCTACCGTACCACCAAAGCTATGCAGAACTTCGACAACGGTATCGATGCCGTGGATTGGTATCCGGTCGCGAACGGCGACAATGCGACGACTATCGACGCGAAGGTCTTTAACGGGGCGCCTCCGCACGGCGGGTTCATCCGTCATGAATTCCTGATCGAACAGCCGCCTGCACAGGGCTGGCCGAACTTTGCGGGCGCCTACTACGTGGTTCCGCCCGAAATCAAGAACTCCGTGGGTGTCGTGTTCGACTACGCCACGAACCACAACAATCCTGACGGCTATATCGAAGTGCAGATTTCGAGCAGCCAGGTCGAGGACTACGACGAGTTCATGGTGCGTCTCAAGAATACGCACGGCAACTGGGTGCGCGACACGCTCATCTGGGAAAACATGAAGCAGGAAGGCTGGGGCAAGACTATCCCGCAGCTCGATCCGACCAAGATCAAGAACTTTGCGTTCCGTGCCCGCCATAGCGGTAAGGGCTACATCAGCCTGGACAATATATTCCTGCTCGGCGAGGATGGCGAGGAAGTCCCGATGCCCAAGGGCTTAAGGAGACTGCGCTAAACGCAAGTCGCGCGCTGTTTAATGTGCGCTGTTTAAAACGCGCCGCTCTGAATATGAAAATCGCCGGCATTTCGCCGGCGACTTTTCTTTAATGCTTATCGCTTGTCGCGATCGATCCAGGGACGTCCCGTCTGGCCGGTGTAAATCTGGCGCGGACGGTTGATCTTAGAATTTGGGTCGTCGTGCATTTCTTTCCAGTGGGCAATCCAGCCGGGGAGGCGGCCGATGGCGAACATCACGGTAAGCATGTTCGTCGGGATGCCCATCGCGCGGTAGAGGATGCCCGAGTAGAAATCTACGTTCGGGTAAAGCTTGCGCGCGATGAAGTAGTCGTCCTTCAGGGCGGCTTCTTCGAGCTTGATGGCGATATCCAGGAGCGGGTCGTGCACGTGCTCGCGCTCGAACACCTGGTACATGAGTTTCTTCAGCACCTTGGCACGCGGGTCGTAGCTCTTGTACACGCGGTGGCCGAATCCGGAAAGACGGAACGGGTCCTTCTTGTCCTTCGCCTTGTCCATCACCTGCTCAATGGTCATGCCGCTCTGCTGGATGCGGAGGAGTGTCTCGAGTACGGCCTGGTTTGCACCGCCGTGGAGCGGGCCCCACAGGGCGCAGATGCCGGCACAGATACTCGCGTAGAGGTTTGCCTGCGAACTGCCCACCATACGCACGGTCGACGTGGAGCAGTTTTGCTCGTGGTCGGCATGCACGATCAGGAGCGTGTTGAGTGCGCGTTCCATGATCGGATCCGGGTGGTAGGGGCGGGCCTTACTGCTGAACATCATGTTCAGGAAGTTGCTGCAGTAGCTGCGTTCCGCTTCGGGGTACACGAACGGTTCGCCGATGCTTGCCTTGTAGGCGAATGCGGCGATGGTGCGGATCTTGGAAATCAGGCCCGCAGTCGTGAGTTCGAAGGCGCTCGCGATGTTTTCATCGTCGTAGAAGCGCGGGGTGAAGAGTCCCACGGCGTTCACGATGGAGCTGAGGATGCCCATCGGGTGCGCACTGGGCGGCATCTCGCGGAAGAAGTGCAGCAGGTTCTCGTGCAGGAGGGCATTTTCCGTCAGGAGCGTGCGGAAGTGCGAAAGCTGTTCCTGCGTCGGGAGTTCGCCGTAAATCAAGAGCCAGGCGGTCTCGGGGAAGGTCGCCTTTTCGGCCAAGTCTTCGATGGAGTAGCCTCGGTAGCGGAGGATGCCCTTTTCGCCGTCAACAAACGTAATGGCGCTCTTGGTGCTGCCCGTGTTCAGGTAGCCGTAATCCAGCGTGACAAGCCCGGTATCCTTGCGCAGCGTGCTGATGTCGAGACCGTGTTCGCCCTCGGAACCTTCCACCACGGGGAGTTCGTAGCTCTTGCCATTATAGTTCAGTGTTGCCTTTTCGGACATTGATCCTCCGGAGAGGGCGGTCAAACCGCCAATTACTTCATCTTCAAAACACAATTATAAATATTTTCGAACAGCTTGCCGAGCTTGTCGGTCGGGACGGCGCTGAAAGCGACGCGGATAAGGCCCGAGAGCATGATAGTGCCCGTGCTGTAGTCCTTGATGAGCTTCTGGCGCAGTTCTTCGGCATCCACGCCCTTCGGCTTGATGCACATGAAGTAGCCGCTGTTGCACGGCATGGGCTCGAAGGCGTCCTTGTATTCCGGGTGTGCGGCGAATTCCTGCTTGATGATGTCGAAGCGCTTCTTGAGCGTTTCGTATTTTTCCTGCTTCTGCTGCAGGTATTCCGGACTCTGGAAGGCGGCGAGCAAAATCTTCTGGCTGATGCTCGGAGCGTTAGAGATGTTGCCGCGGACCGTACCGGCGGCCTTGTCTTCGAGGGCCTTGAGCTGGGCGGCGGTGGCACCCTTGAAACCGAAGCTCATGAAACCGACGCGGAAGCCCCAGACGTAGTCTTCCTTGGTCGGGCCGTCGAGCTTGACGGCGAGTAGGTTCTCGTGGGCGTCGACAATCTTTGTGAAGATGGATTCCTTGGTCACGCCATCTTCGTAGACGAGTCCGAAGTAGGCGTCATCGAGCAGGGCCACGACTTTGTTGCCGGCGGCGGCGCATTCGGTGAGGATCTTCGCGATTTCGACGGCTTCCTTCTCGGTAGCGGTGTAGCCGGTCGGGTTGTTCGGGAAGTTCAGGAGCACGACCTTCTTGTCGCTCTTGCATTCGGCGAGAGCCTTCTTGAGGGCTTCGGTATCGAAACCGCCGTCCTTGAAGGTGTTGAACGTCTTGATCTTCGCGCCGCAGCTGTTTTCGAACACGAGCTCGTAATTGTCCCAGTACAGGTCGGGAATGATGACTTCGTCACCGGCATCCAGGAAGAGGTAGCCCGCGCAGCTGATGGCGTGGGTGAGGGCCGCGGTCACGACCGGGTTGCTGAATTCCTTCGTGGCGAGGCTCGGATTCTTGCGGATAATCTGTTCCTTCCAGGCCTTGCGGAGGTCGGGGTTACCGAAGCTCGGGGCGTACAGGAACGATTGCTTGGGGAGGTTCAAGCTCTTGAGCACGCAGTCGAGCACGAGCGGGCTCCCGTCGTCTTCGAGGGCGGTGCCGATAGTCGCGTTGATTTCGGAGCCCTTGGCTTCGGCGCCCTGGCCCAGAATGCCCTTGCGCGGGAAGAAGATCGCCTTGCCCCTTTCGGAAAGCATGGAGAGAACGTTGCAGCCGTTTGCGGAGAGTTCCGCGTTTGCCTGTTCGGCGAGAGGATTGTAGCTCATGACCTTGGTCCTGTTAAAAATTCCGCGCGCAAAGATAGTTTTTTTAGGGGGAGTTTTCAAGTTTTCATTTTCTGTAACAAGAATGCTGGATTCGCCATGTTAAAAAAGACTTATTTTCTCCAGAAAGCAAGCCAAAATCCCTGCGATAATTGTATTTTTCTGTGCGGTACCGAACGATACCTTTAAAAATGCACAAACTGCAAAAAAAGGTTAAATTATGCTTGATTTGAACACTGTCGATTGGAAGACGCTCCCCTTCGGTTATTACGATACCGATTACAATGTCCGCTGCTACTACCGCAATGGTCAGTGGGGCAAGGTTGAACTTTCTTCTTCCAAGGACATCAGCATCCACATGGCCGC
>CAMJQW010000045.1 GCA_946408125.1 uncultured Fibrobacter sp. | reverse complement strand
CACTCGCTGCCTAATTAACGGCAACGCCGGGCCTCATTCCGCTCCCATCGGGGTGAACGTCCGGTCGCAATATGGGATAGGATGCATCCATGCCTGGGGAATGCGTTCGAGATTTACTAGGCTGGTCAAACTCTGCGCCGACCTTCTTGGGCGTGGATAAGACGAGATCTTAAATACGAAGGGAAAGCTTGTAGGAATGGACATGGACGTGATTTTGGACAGGGGTTCGACTCCCCTCACCTCCAGAAATAGGGGAGCCCACTCGGTGGGCTCCCTTTTTGTATATTATTACGCATGGAATACCGAATGCTCATGCGCTTTGTGGGGGAGAGGGACTCCCTTTCCCAGATCTGGGACGAAGTTATTGCCGCCTACCCGGAAGCGGAACTCCCTAGCGAGGATTCCGGCGACTGGTATTCCGTGGACGACGTGATGCGCGACGAATACGAATGCCGCTTCGAGGAACTCCCTGAAGAGGAACTCCTTGCGATGGACGGCTCCGTGCTTGTCGAGGGCGACCTGCCCGAGGACTTTTTCGCGGAACTGCTTGAACGCTTCGAGCGCGTGTACGGCATATTCAAGTGGTCGTCGATGGAAGTGGGCGTCGGTTGCGGCGTGAGCGAAGGCTGGGGCGAGTTCATCGCCGACTTCGCAGACGACTACTCCGACGAAGCCAACGAAATCTCCGAAGCTGTTTTGGGATTTTAACCGCTAATCGCAATTTTATCGCATACCTCCGCGAGCATCCGTTCGTGCGTGCAGACTTCTGCCGAGACGCCTTCCAAAGTGCCTGTGGTGTAGAACGACGTGCACGCGCATTCGTGCATGCAACAGCGGTAGCGGATGGCGCATCCTTCGCATTCCTGCTTGTCGCTTTCCAGGAAATCGCGTAGCTTCTTGCAGGCGCCTTCGTCAAATCCGGTAAATACGTTCCCCTGCAGGTACGGCGCGTCCTCCTTCGAGGTGATGAACCGCGAGCACGGGAAAATGTTGCCGTTCGTCGCGACGCCGATGGTGCCGTCGTAAACGTGGCAGGAGTACTGCCTGAATCTTTTTCCCAGAACCAGGAGTTTTACTTTGTCCTGAATCGTCCCGAGGAAGAATTTTTCGCCCGCCTTGCGGCATTCGAGCCAGTACTGCGCCATTTCGCGGTATTGGTCGGCGAGGTTCTCGAATTCGTTTCCGGTCCATTTGCCGTCAAAGTCCACTGCGGTAGCGATGCTCTTGAATCCCTGCCGGTGCAGCCACTTGATGCTTTCGGCAAGCGTGCCCACATGCGCTCGCGTGATGGTGCTGAGCGCGGTGGCGCCGAGCTTTATAAGCCTCGGGATGTTCCTTTCGATATCCCTGAAACTCCCGCGCCCGTCGGTGGTGCGGCGCGCGATGTCGTGGTGGTATCCGGGACCGTCGAGCGAGAGGAAAATGGTGAACTTCTCCCTTTCGCAAAAATCCAGGAAAGCGTCGTCGAACAATGTCCCGTTCGTATTGATCACGAAACTCAGCCGGAAGTCGGTGCCGATGCGGTTTTGCTCCATGGCTTCGGCAACTAGAGCTTTTGCGAAGCCGACGCCGCCCATGATGGCGTCTTTGCGCAGGAGCGGTTCGCCTCCGAAAAATGAAACGATGAGGTGTTTTTGCTTGAACGAAATGGTCCGCTCGAGTCCTGTGCGTATTGCCTGTTCAAGAGTCGCATTATCCATGACCGCATGGCGGCAGGCCTGCGTTTCTTTATAATAGCAATAGGAACAGCGCAAATTGCACTGTTCCGTAAGGCATAGGACTAGGTTCATCCCGTGATGTCGTCGCGTTCGAAAGTGGTGACCATGCTGGCCGCCATGCAGCCGACCTGGTTTTCACACATGTGTATCTGGTAGCACCGCGTGTCGTTTTCGGGGCAAACATCTTCAAGGCTTCCCGAGGAGGAATAGGGCTGATCCCATCCGCTGTTCCATCCGGAATGCGATGAACTTGAGGGCGTCTGGGCTTCGCTGGAAGATTCCGGTGTGACTGCGGAACTCGTCGGGGCTGTTTCCGAACTTGTCGCATCAGCGGAAGAACCTACTGAAGCGTCGGCGGAACTGACGGGAGCATCTGCGGAACTTGCCGCAACGGCTTCGGAGCTGCTGGATTCCGCGGCTGCGGAGAGGGCTTCGACCGCTTCGCTGCTCAGGGATTCGTGGCTCAGGGGAATGTCGACGGCCTGGCTCGAACTTGAGGGCGTCAGGGTCTCGCTGGAAGTGGCGGATGCGTCGCTGGTGGGAACATTCGCATCGGCGCTGCTGGCGGGTCCCTGCGAGTCGGCGGAGCCGGGGACGCTTTCAACGGAATTGGGTGTGTTGTTGTCGGGAGTAACGGCATCTCCGGTTGCCGACATGCTGTCGTCACAGGCGCTCAGCGTGAATGCGGCCGCGATGCCGAATGTCGCTGTGATGGCGGTAGAAACCTTTTTCTTCTCGATTTTCATTTTTTTTCTCCTTTTTAAACTTCCGTGTCCGTCCTTTCATAGGTGGAAACCATGCTGAACATTACCGTTTCGCCGCTTGAATCGGGACAGAGGTACACTTGGCCGCCAATGGTTACAGAAGTGGCTCCTCCCGACCATCCCTGGCATGCGTTTTTGATATCCTCTTCAGTGGGTTCGCTGGACGAACTTGCCGGTTCGACTGATTCAGAGCTTGTGGGCTCGATGGCATCGGAACTTGCCGGTTCTGCGGCGGAGCTGCTTGACTCCAGCGCAGACGAAATTGCTTCCATAAGGGAACTGCTTACGGGTTCCTGGCTCATGGGAATGTTGATGGAACTGCTTGAAGCGGCCGGATTTGCTTCTGCCTGGCTTGAACTTGCTGGCCCTTCCGTCTGGCTCGAACTGCTTATGGTTTCTGGCGAATTGACGGAGTCGGGGATGGGTTCGACAACTTGGTCGGAGGTGGGTGAAGAACTGTTGTCGCAGGCGCTCAATGCGAACGAAGCCGTTATACCGAGTGTGGCAGCTATGGCGCTGCTCACCTTCCTTTTTTCGATTTTCACTAATACCTCCACACTTTGTACGAAAATACATTTTTTTGAGGGAAAACGGCTGTAAAAAAAAGGAATGCAATATTCCGTGACCAAAAACATGAAAATTCTGCGATTTTGCGCCGTCAGGCGCCCTCCCTTGTCGCCCGTGAGCAACAAAGCCCCTGGTATTAACCAGGGGCGGTTGCGAGAGTGAGCGCCTACCAGAGAAGCTGTTCCCGAGTTTAGCGCGAACGGTCGCTTAAGTCTTATCTTCGCCGCGGAGCATGATGACCTTACCCGTGCGGATGTATTCGACAATCTCGAACTTCTGCAACAGGCTCTTGAGGGTATCGACCTTCATGCTGTTTCCGGTAATCTGGATGATCATCGAAGTGGCGGTCATGTCCACGGTATTGGCGTGGAAATGGTCGCACAGCTGCAGGATTTCGGTACGCTGGTCCGGAGTGCAACGCACCTTGATGAGTGCGAGTTCCTTTTCGACGGCGTCCGTGCCGGTATGGTCCTTCGCCTGCACCACGTCCACGAGCTTCTCGAGCTGCTTGATGATCTGCATCAAGATTTCGGGATTGCCGTGCGCGATGATGTTCATGCGGCTGAAGTTCGGGTCGAGCGTGGGGGAGACAACGAGGGAATCGATGTTGTAGCCACGGCGGGAGAACACGAGGGCGATACGCACGAGCACGCCCGGGCGGTTCGCCACCAACAAACTAATGGAATGTCCTTTATCGATCATGGTAATGTCCTCCTATTAGGTCGATCCCGTGGGCTTTTCGAGTTTAGCCTTGGGCGGTTCGGTAATCATGCTGGTGATGGGCGCACCCGCCGGAATCATCGGGAACACGTTGTCTTCCTTCTCGCATTCGCAGTGGATGAGGATCGGGCCGTCCTTGTATTCGAGCGCCTTCTGGATGACGCGTTCGGCGTCGGCGGCGCGCTTGATGCGAAGACCCGGGATGCCATAGGCTTCGGCGAGCTTCACGAAGTCGGGGTTGCCCACCATGTCCACGCTGGAGTAGCGGTGGTCGTAGAAGAGTTCCTGCCACTGGCGCACCATGCCGAGGTACTTGTTGTCCATCACGAAGATCTTGATGGGGAGCTTGTGGATGGCCGCGGTCGCGAGTTCCGCTTCCGTCATCTGGAAACCGCCGTCACCGCTGAAGCTCAAAACCGGCCAACCGGTCTCGTTGCCGAACGCGGCGCCGATGGCTGCGGGGAAGCCGAAGCCCATGGTGCCTGCGCCACCGCTGGAGTGCAGCTGGCGCGGGTAGTTGATGTCGAAGAACTGTGCGACCCACATCTGGTGCTGGCCCACGTCGGTCGTGACGATGGCCTTGCCGCCGGTGAGCTTGCTTGCAGTCGCAATCACGTGCTGCATGCGGAGGCCGCCCTGCTTGGGGTAGGTGAGCGGGAAGCGCTTCTTCCAGGTCTGGCAAGTCTTGATCCAGTCGGCGGTATCGAGCTTGTGGACCATCGGCAAAAGCTGTTCGAGCACGAGCTTCGCGTCGCCGCACATGAACACATCCGGCTGCAGCACCTTGCCTTCTTCGGCGGGGTCGATGTCGATGTGCATCTTGATGGCGTCCTTGCAGAAGACTTCGAGCTTGCCGGTAATGCGGTCATCCCAGCGGCTACCGATGGAGAGGATCAAGTCGCAGTCGAGCACGGCCTTGTTCGCGTACACGGTGCCGTGCATGCCGAGCATGCCGAGCGAAAGCTCGTGATCGGTGGGGAAGGCGCCGAGGCCGAGCATGGTGCAGCAAACCGGAGCGCCGATCTTTTCGGCGAGTTCCTTCACCTGGCGGCTGGCCCCGCTGATCATGGCACCGTGGCCCACGAGCAGCAGCGGCTTCTTGGAATTCTTGAGGTATTCGGCGGCCTTCTCGACGCTCTCGGCAGAGGCGTACGTCGGGATCTTGTAGCCGGGCAAATCCATCTGGTCGGTGAACGGGGCGGTGCAGGGACCTGCAGTCACGTCCTTCGGAAGGTCGATGAGCACGGGACCCGGACGGCCGCTGCGCGCGATGTGGAAAGCTTCCTTCATGATGCGCGGGAGGTCGTTAGAATCCTTCACCAGGTAAGAATGCTTGACGGCCGCGAACGTCATGCCGCTCGTATCGCATTCCTGGAAGGCGTCCTTGCCGAGGTTCGGGGTCGTCGTCTGGGCGGCGAGCACAACGATCGGGCTGGAATCCATGAGGGCGGTGTAGATGCCGGTAAAGGTATTGGTAGCGCCCGGGCCCGAAGTCACGAGGGCGACGCCGACCTTGCCGGTCTGGCGTGCGTAGCCGTCTGCCATGTGGGTAGCGCCCTGTTCGTGGCGGGAGAGGACTACTTTAATATTGGAATCGAGAATCGCGTCGAACATCGGGATGGCGGATCCACCGGGATAGCCGAAAATGGTGTCGATGCCTTCGCGTTTCAGGCATTCGATAATCACTTCGGCACCGCTCAAGGTTTTATTTGCCATAGTTTTTCCTGTTTAGGTTGGTTGAATTTTGAATTTTATGCCGAAAATATAGAATGATTGCATACCCGTGGCAACCGATGAGTCCAAAAATTTCAAAAAATGTGATAAAAAACAGGCGAGTTTTGGAAAAGCTTTTTGAAAATACTTTCAAGATTGACTGATTTTGATTCTGTTTTTACGGTTAAGTGGGTTTGCAATCTGAAAATCTTGTGTTTTTGGACGTAAATCTTGTCAATTTTGCTTGGCTTACTTTGAAAATCTGTGTTTTGAATGACGAAGTTGCCCTTTTTGGAACTTTGGGGAACTTTTTTTCGTGGCGGAGGGAACGTTTTCGAGGAAAAATCCGTTTTAAGGGTAGGAAACATTCTAAAAAAGGAAATCAAGATGGACGGAAAAGCCTTTATCGTGAAAGGGGAACTGATGCCCCGCGAAAAAATCCAGAAATTGGGACCGAAGGCCCTCAGCAACGAGGAACTCCTCGCGCTGATCCTCGGGAGCGGCACGCAGAACTGCGGTGTGCTCGAACTGTCGAGACAGCTCTCGGAATACTTGTCGAGGGCAAACGAGTTCCCGTCTTTCGAATCGCTGGTCAAGATACGCGGCCTCGGGATGGCCAAGGCGACGCAGGTCCTCGCGTGCCTCGAACTCTCGGCCCGCTACATCCTGGGAGGCAAGGTGAATCCCGTGAAGAGCCCGGAGGACCTGGCCAAGCGCCTCGCTTACCTCAAGTACGAGCGGCAGGAACACTTCGTGCTCATCTCGCTCGATTCTGCGAACAACATAATCAAGGTGCACAACCTGACGCTCGGGCTCGTGAACCAGACCCCGGTCCACCCGCGGGAGGCCTTCGCGAAGGCCATCGAGGACCGGGCGGTCGCAGTGATATTCGCGCACAACCATCCTTCGGGGAATACCGAGCCGAGCCCCGAGGATTACGGGATCACCCGAGTCCTGTGCGCGGCGGGCAAGATTATCCAGATTCCGGTCATCGACCACGTCATTGTGGGCAAGAGCGGCATCACGAGTCTCTGCAGGGAATGTCCGGAAATATTTGAGGCAAATTTGCCCGAAGATGTAAAAAAATGTTGACAAACGCCCCTGAAGGGGTCAAAAGTGTGAAATAAATCTCATTTTCGGTCGATTTCGGGCATCTGCGGTGCTCGTTAGAGCTATATTTTATGTAAAAGGTTTTTAGGGAAAACCCTATTTATTAAGGAGACTCTATGAAACGAGTATTCGTTGGTTTGGTTATGGCGCTCGCAGTCGCTGCCAGTGCCGACCATCCGCAGACAATAAACAAATTCGGCATGGTTGGTGTCAACAAGACCCAGTCGGCCCAGTCGCTAGGTCATTCCAAGCTCGTGTTTACGTTGCTCGGCGATGCGACCTTCGGCAATGACATGTTCCCCGTCATGGTGGACCAGACGACAGGTTCGTCGTTTGCCATCATGGATTATTCCGCTTCGGGTCTTCCGCAGAAGGCGACCGTGAACGACTTCACGGCGGCAAACGCCTACGTGGGCTTCGGTATCGGCATCTGGCACTACTTCGACCTTGCCGCTACGCTCCCCATTTACTACGACCAGTTTACCGGTCAGACGGGCTGTACGGACTATGACATCTATCCGTCCGTATTCAACCTCAGCACTCCTCCTTGCGACCCGGCTCCGATCGCCTCTACCAAGAACGGCTACATCGGTAACCTCCGTGCCGACTTGAAGGCCAGGTTCCCGCTCCCCGAAGACCAGCCCATGGACATCGCCGTTTTCGGCCGTCTTGCCGCCGGTACTGCCAATAACGAGAAGCAGGGTATCTGGATCCGTGAACCGGAATACATCAACAACAATCCGGACATCCCGAACCCGGGCATGTCCTTCCCGTTCGGTTCCAAGAACACGACCATTACGGCAGGCCTTGCCGTGAGCGCCGACTTCGACAAGATCGACGCCATCCCGGTCGTCATTATGTTGAACGGCGGTTACCGCTACACGACCAACAGCGACTACATCTCGCTCCCGTTCATGAGCGCCGCCTTGGACATGTACTTCATGGACTTCCTCTCCTTGTTCGTGGAATACTACTGGGATATCCAGCTTGACGATTTCAAGTACAAGAACCAGTACACCGGCGTTATCTATAATGAATCGCTCGACATGAAGCAGTTGACCGGTGCCCTCGTGTTCCACCTGCCGATCGGTCTCGACATCCACATCGGTGGATCTTACTACCTCGGCGACGACAAGTTTGTTACGGGCAAGTACGTCATGGAGAATGCCGACCGTCCGGCCGGTGCCATGGTCTACAAGACCCGCGTGAACCCGGAATACACGCTTTACGGCGGCCTTACCTGGGGTGGATTCCTGCTGGCCCAGGACCGCGACGGCGATGGCGTGACGGATGATGAAGACGATTGCCCGGATGATTATGGCCACCGCCTCAACAAGGGTTGCCCGCTCGGCAATCCTGACGCCGACGAAGACGGCGTTTGCGATGCGTGGGTCAACGAGAAGGGCGTGGGCGATGACTTCGCCGATGTCTGTGAAGGTATTGATGAATGCCCGAACGAACCGGGTGAAGGCGAAGATGGCTGCCCGCTCGACGAACCGGATCCGGATAAGGACGGTGTCTGCGACGCTTGGGTAAGCCAGAAGAAGATGAGCAAGAAGTTCAAGGATGTCTGTGAAGGTATCGACAGCTGTCCGACTCAGGCCGGCCCGGCGACCAACATGGGTTGCCCGGAAGACAATCCGGACCCGGATGAAGACGGCATGTGCTCTCCGTGGGTGACCGACAAGGGCAAGCTCGGTGACTTCGCCGATATCTGTAAGGGTTACGACATGTGTCCGGGTGAAGCGGGTCCGAAGGCCAACAAGGGCTGCCCGTGGGATGATCCGGATAGCGACGGTGACGGCCTCTGCGACGAATGGGTGACCCAGAAGAAGATGGGCTACTACTTCGAAAAGGCTGCCGAAGACGACAAGATCAAGAACGAATGGTTCATCGACAAGACCTGTAAGGGTATCGACAAGTGCCCGACCGAATTCGGTCCGGCCGGTAACGAAGGCTGCCCGCTCGGCGAACCGGATACCGACAAGGACGGCATCTGCGACGCTTGGGTGACCGAGAAGAACCTGCTCGAACAGTACGACGGCATCTGCACTGGCGTCGACAAGTGCCCGACCGAACCGGGTGAAGCCTTCGCCCAGGGTTGCCCGATGGACAATCCGGATGCCGACGGCGACAGCCTCTGCGCTCCGTGGGTCTCCGAGAAGGGTATGACCAAGGACTTTGCCTCCATCTGTCATGGTGTCGACAAGTGCCCGGCTGAAAATGGTCCGGAATGGAACAAGGGTTGCCCGGCCGAGAATCCGGACCCCGATGGCGACAGCCTCTGCTCTCCGTGGGTCACGAAGCAGAAGATGCTCGACCAGTTCAAGGATATCTGTAAGGGTTACGACCGCTGCGAAGACGAACCGGGTCCGGAATGGAACAAGGGTTGCCCGATGGACGACGATCCGGATGCTGATAAGGACGGCGTCTGCTCTGAATGGGTCTCCAACAAGAAGCTCCAGAAGCAGTTCGAAGGCACCTGCACCGGCATTGACCGCTGCCCGGATGTGGCTGGCGACGACGGCCACGGCTGCCCGAAGAAGGCTGCAGAAAAGCTTGACGGCGTGACCTTCAAGAGCGGCAAGGCCACTCTCGAATCCAACGCCAAGAACATCCTGAAGGGCGTCGCCAAGAAGCTCGTCTCGGATGATTCTTACAAGGATCTGAAGATTGTCATCCAGGGTCACACCGACAACGTGGGTAAGGAAAAGAGCAACCAGAAGCTCTCCGAGAACCGCGCCAAGGAAGTGATGAATACCCTCGCCAAGTTCGGTGTGGACAAGAAGCGCATCAAGGCTATCGGTATGGGCTCCAGCTGCCCGGTGGACGACAACTCCACTGCGGACGGCCGCGAGATGAACCGCCGTATCGAAATGCACTTCGTGACGCCGGACAACGACGGTACCAAGTGTGACAGCCCGTTCGGACAGGAATAGTCCTTTAGAACAAGCTTGACTGAAAAACCCCCGGCACCCGCCGGGGGTTTTTCTACATTGTGGTCATGACCAAGTTGGACGAAATCCTGAGCGCCCTCGACGCGCCTAACCATGCCCTGGTCGAGATGATGCCTGCGAACCTGAATCACAAGATGGTGCAGAAGGCGCGTCTCGGCAAGAAGCCCGTTCCCAAGCACACGCAGGACCTCATTACGCAGGCCCTGAACATGCTGCTCCGGCAGGTGGCTGCCGACGGCGATGGCACCGCGAAGCAGTACAAGCGGGTGGAACTTTTCGGGGAGTGAACTTTTTTATTAAATTACAGATATGCGACAGTACCTCGACTTACTCCAAGACATTATCGACAACGGCGTGGACCGCTCCGACCGTACGGGCACCGGCACGCGTTCCGTTTTTGGCCGCCAGACCCGCTTCGACCTCTCGAAGGGTTTCCCGTGCCTCACGACCAAGAAACTGCATTTGCGTTCCATCATCCATGAACTGCTGTGGTTCCTGATGGGCGACACGAATATCAAGTACCTGCACGACAACAAGGTGACCATCTGGGACGAATGGGCCGACGAGAACGGCGATCTGGGCCCGGTGTACGGTCACCAGTGGCGCAGCTGGCCGACTCCCGATGGCGGGCACATCGACCAGATCCAGAACCTGATCAACAGCCTCAAGAACAATCCCGATTCGCGCCGTCACCTCGTGTGCGCCTGGAACGTGGCCGAAGTCGACAAGATGGCGCTGCCGCCCTGCCACTGCCTGTTCCAGTTCTATGTGGGCGGCGTGGGTGCATCTGGCAAGCGCAAGCTCAGCTGCCAGCTCTACCAGCGTAGCGCCGACATGTTCCTCGGCGTGCCGTTCAATATCGCGTCCTATTCGCTGCTGACCCTGATGCTTGCGCAGGTGTGCGATTACGAACCGGGCGAGTTCGTGCATACCTTCGGCGACCTTCATTTGTACAGCAACCACTTCGACCAGGCCCGCGAGCAGCTCTCGCGTGAACCGCGCAAGCTCCCGACCATGAAGGTGAATCCCGACGTGAAGGACTTGTTCCAGTTCAAGTTCGAGGACTTCGAGCTCGTCGATTACGATCCGTGGCCGACCATCAAGGCCCCGATTGCGGTGTAATTATGCTTATCTCCGCTATTGTCGCTATTTCTCAAAACAACGTCATCGGTCGTGACGGCCACCTTCCGTGGCACCTGTCCGCCGACCTCAAGCGCTTCAAGGCCATCACGACCGGGCATTCCATTGTGCTTGGCCGCAAGAACTACGACGACATCGGGCGTCCGCTGCCGAACCGCACGAACTACGTGCTCTCGCGGAATACGGCCTTCGAGGCGCCGGGATGCATCGTGTGCCGGAGCCTCGAAGAGGCCTTGGACAAGGCCCGCGCCGCCGGCGAATCGGAATGCTTCATCATCGGCGGCGCCGCCGTATACCGCGACGCGATGCCGCTCGTGAAGAAGTTGTACGTGACCCGCGTGATGGCCGATGTGCAGGGCGACGTGCTCTTCCCGGAATGGGGCGAGGGCTGGCGCAAGGTGAGCGAGGAATCCTTCGCTGCCGACGAGAAGAACGATTTCCCGACAGTATTCGAAGTCTGGGAACGGGAATAACCGCGCCATCGGTGCTACAACTTGGAATAGCTTTTGACTTCCCCGATTTTTGTCGGGGAGTTCTTTTTTGTATAGATTAATCGTATGTTGGACTTTAATGTATTCTACCGCCTGGCTGCAGCGATAAGCATCGGCCTTATTATCGGCATGCAGCGCGAGCATACGTATTCGGACCAGTCGGATCGCCATCCGGCCGGTGTCCGCTCGTTTACGCTCGTGGGCCTCGTAGGTGCAATGACGGCGATGCTTTCCGACCAGATGGGCGGAATGGCTCCGTTCGTGACGGGATTCGTGGTCGTGGGGCTTTTGCTTGTCGCCTCGCATATTTCGTTCGCCATTTCGCACCGCCCGCAGGAAGGCCAGCCCGGCGTTGGCAGTGACGGCATCACCACAAGCTTTGCGGTTCTCGTGGTGTACCTGCTCGGATCGTTCTGCTGGTACGGGCGCCTGCTCGAATCCTGCGTGGGCATGGTGGTGCTACTTCTGCTGCTCAATTCCAAGAAGCAGCTCCACGATTTCGCGACGCGCATCTCCGCGGAGGATATCATTGCGACCGTGAAGTTCGCGGTCATCACGCTGATGGTGCTTCCGTTCTTGCCGAACCGCGCGTTCGGCCCGGCCGGGCTCGAAGTGCTGAACCCGCATACCATCTGGCTTTTCGTGGTGTTCATCTCGGGCATCGGTTTCGTGAGTTACGTGCTCATCAAGATTATCGGGCCCGGCAAGGGCATCTGGCTTACCGGACTCTTCGGCGGGCTTGCGAGCAGTACCGCGCTCACGCTCAACATGGCGGCCCGCAGCCGCGACAACGAGAGCTACGCGGGCGATTTCACGATGAGCATCGTGCTCAGCTGGGCGGTCATGTTCGCGCGCCTTTACCTTATCTGTATTTTCCTGAATCCGGCATTGGCGGGCCCGCTTGCCCTTCCGTTGCTCGTTCCGGTGCTCCCGAGCCTCGGCTATGCGCTATTTATGAAGGTGCGCACTTCGCATGACCATGCCGAGAAGAGTTCCGATTTCTCGAACCCGTTCAGGCTTCTGCCTGCCATCAAGTTCGGGCTCGTGTTTACCGCGGTGATGTTTGTCGCGAATGCGGCGCGCGTGTACTTGGGCAACGGTGCGCTTGTCGGCTGCAGTTTTTTGGGCGGTGCCGCCGAGATGGATGCGGTCGCGTTCTCGCTGATTGACATGAGCGTCAAGGCGACTATCGAGAATCGCGAGCTCGTTCTTGCGTTGTTGTTCGCAAGCATTGCGAATACGATTACCAAGGGTGCGCTCGTATTTTTCCTCGGTGCGAAATCGATGCGCAAGTCCATCGTTCCCGCGGTATTGCTCATTTGCGGCGTTATCGGCGCCCTTATCGGCTTTTACCTTGTCGGTTAGTTTTTTTACAAAATAGGGCGTGACTTTAAGGTGTATTTTATATAAATTTACCTAGATGCGGGTGTTTAATGAGTAATCCGATGAAATATGCGTTGTGCGTCGGCGGGTTCGACGGCAGTGCCGGTGCGGGAGTGCTGGCAGATGCCTTGACGATGGCCCATTTCGGCGTCTACGCGCAGTCCGTGTGCACGGCGCTGACCGAGCAGAACGAGGACGAGTTTGTCGCCCCCGGCTGGGTGATATGGGAACGCATCGAAGCCCAACTGGAAACCCTGTACCGCAAGCATAATTTCAAGTATGTGAAGATTGGCCTCGTCGAGAAGGCGAAGATTTTGAAGCGCATCGTCGAATTTATCCGTGATCGTTCTCCGGATGCCTTTATCCTGTGGGATCCCATCGCGAGTGCTTCCGCCGGATACCACTTTATGCGCGATGCCGAACAGGAAGATTTCGTGCCGGTCATGAAGATGATCGATTTGATTACGCCGAACCAGGACGAGTTCGCATTGCTTGGGCTCGGGCTTTCCGCATCCCGCGGGGAACTTGAACTCGGGCGCGATTTCGCGGTGCTCCTGAAGGGCGGCCACGCGAAAGGGAAGAATGCCGTCGATACGCTCTGGACCCGCGATGGCACGCAGCACAAGTTTGTATCTCCCCGCGTGCCCGGGGCCGATAAGCACGGTACCGGATGCCACCTCGGCAGTGCCATCCTTGCAAATATCGCGTGTGGAAAATCCCTGCTCGAATCATGCGAGGCCGCGAAGGCCTACATGGATGAATTCATCAGGAGCGGGGAGGGTCGGCTTGGTTTTGTTTCTTCTTCGGGGCGATAAACTTCCCGAAATGCTTCCTCGCCACGTCGGTGATGGCCTTCTTGACCCTGTCGGGTTCGGGCATGTAGCGGCCGAGCATGCGTGACTTCGTAAAGTAACCCGTTTCGCGTGAATCGACGCAGTGGCTGCCGCGTCCGCACGCGAGGTAGTAGCAGTCGTCTTCGACGACGAATTTCTCGATGAGCGTGGAATCCTCGTTGTAGATTTCGCGCTTGATTTTGATGGGCGCGTTTCCGGGCTCGCTCTGCCTGATCTGCAGCTCGATGAGGATGCGGTCCTGCCACGGGAGCAGATCGATTTCCTTGAGGCTCACCTGGCGGTTTCCGAGCTTGGTCGAACCGATCTGTTCGACGCTGATTTCGCGCTCGCCCTGCCAGAGGGTCGTCTTGATGAAGAACGGGATTCCCTGTTCGCTGAGGAGCGAGATGGCGTAGTCCTGCTCCACGTCGTTCAATTTCGCGAAGTAGAGCGTGTCGCCTTTTTTGGGAACGTAAATCTTGCGGCTCTCGATGAATGCGTTTTCGCCGCGCCAGCGGAACTTCAGTTTGCCCGACGAAACTTTACCGTTGTCCGAAATCGAGAGCGTGTCGCCCGGCATCGCGATGATCCTGCGGACGAGAGTTTCCTGGTTGCGCAATTCCGCCCAGACGGTTTCGTCTTTCTTGACCTGATCGATGCACTGCGGTAGCTTGCACACCCACAGCCAACTATTTTCCTTGTGCCACGGGGCCATGGAAGCGTTCACCATTTTGATGGGTTCGATGGCGTAATAGCGGAGCGCAATAGCTCCTGCGAAGACAAGCACGAGCAACACCACGAGGAAGAACACGTGTGACATCGAGTTCTTCTGCTGCAGGTTGCTTACGGTGTGCTTGAGGCTAGCCATCCTTAGTCTCCGTTGCCGTTGGAATCGTCGGAGAGCGAAAGCACGGCGAGGAACGCCTTCTGCGGCACTTCCACGGAGCCGATGCTCTTCATTCTCTTCTTGCCTTCCTTCTGCTTTTCGAGGAGCTTGCGCTTGCGGGTGATGTCGCCGCCGTAGCACTTGGCGAGCACGTCCTTGCGCACCGCCTTCACGGTGGAGCGGCTGATGATCTTGCCGCCGATGGCGCCCTGGATGGCCACGTCGAACTGCTGGCGCGGGATGAGGTCCTTGAGCTTCACGCAGATGGCGTTCGCGTAGGTGTTCGCCTTGTCGCGGTGGATAATCACGGAGAAGGCGTCGACCGGGTCACCGTTCAGGAGGATGTCGAGCTTGACGAGGTTGTTGCGCCTGTATTCGCTCGGGGCGTAGTCGAGGCCCGCGTAACCGCGGCTCACGGACTTGAGGCGGTCATAGAAGTCGAACATGATTTCGGCGAGCGGGAGGTTGTACTTGAGGATGACCTTCTCTTCGTCGAGGTATTCCATCGTCTCGAACTCGCCGCGCTTCTCGTCGCACAGCGTCATGAGCGCGCCCACGTAATCCTTGGGCGTAAAGATCTGCGCCTTCACGTATGGCTCTTCGATGTGGTCGTAGCGGCTCGCATCGGGGAGCTTGGAGGGGCTTTCGATTTTCACCATCGAGCCGTCGCTCATGTACACGTGGTATTCCACGTTCGGAACGGTCGTGATGATGTCCACGTTGAATTCGCGGTCCAGGCGTTCCTGCACGATTTCCATGTGCAAGAGCCCGAGGAATCCGGTGCGGAAGCCGAATCCGAGTGCTTCGGAAGTTTCGGGTTCCCAGCTGATGGCGGAATCGTTGAGGCGGAGTTTCTCGAGTGCTTCGCGCAGGTCCTTGTAGTCTTCCGGGTTGATGGGGTAGATGCCGGAATAGATCATCGGCAAGATATCCTTGTAGCCCGGAAGAGGCTCTGCGGCGGGATTTGCCGCGTCGGTGAGGGTGTCGCCGATTTTCACGTCGCTGATCGTCTTCACGTTCGCGAGTACGTAGCCCACCATGCCTTCGGAAAGTTCGTCGCGCGGGTCGCGGCGCATGCTGAAGGTACCGACTTCGGTGACCATGTATTCGGCGCCGGTCTTCATCATCTTGATTTTCATGCCGGCGCGGATGGAGCCTTCCACCACGCGGATGTAGTTGATGACGCCGCGGTAGGAATCGTAGACCGAGTCGAATATGAGCGCCTTGAGGGGCTTGCCGATGTCGCCCGTGGGGGCGGGGATTTCGTCGACGATCTTGTCGAGCACCTGCTCCACGTTGAGGCCCGTCTTGGCGGAAATGCGCGGAATCTTGTCGGGGTCGTAGCCCAGCAGGTCGCCCACGAGTTCTGCGATGTGGTCGGGCTGTGCGCCCGGCAGGTCCACCTTGTTCAAGACCGGGATGACCGTGAGGTCGTTTTCGATGGCGAGGTAGAGGTTCGAAAGCGTCTGCGCTTCGATGCCCTGGCTAGCGTCCACCACCAGGATGGCCCCTTCGCAGGCGGCCAGCGAGCGGCTCACCTCGTAGGTAAAGTCCACGTGCCCCGGCGTGTCGATCATGTTCAGGATGTATTCCTTGCCGTCCTTCTCGTACACCATGCGGATGGCGTGCGCCTTGATGGTGATGCCGCGTTCGCGTTCAAGGTCCATGTCGTCCAGGAGCTGGTTCGTCATCTCGTTCTTCGCGACGGTCTTGGTCAGTTCGATCATGCGGTCGGCGAGGGTAGACTTGCCGTGGTCGATATGGGCGATGATACTGAAATTTCTGATGTTGTCGTTTTGCGGCATAGGGACGATAAGAGTATCGGGTAAAATAACCGGGTGAATAATGCTTTTTTCGGGCTAAATATAGAAAATGCGGAAAAGGGCTTTGGCAAAAAAAGCTATATTAGCGATAGAAATATGAAAAGACCGTTAATTTTTATCGCTCTCATACTCTGCTTTTTCAGCAATGGATTTTCCGAAGGGAAGGTCTTCAACAAGGATTACACGGGAATTACCGCGATAGAGGCCACCATCACCACGCACGAAGGCGTGATTGTCGTGGACCTCAACTTCAAGGAAGCCCCGAATACCGTGGCGAACTTCGTGGATCTCGCAAGCAAGGGTTTCTATGACGGGCTCAGGTTCCATCGCGTCATTTCCGGATTCATGATCCAGGGTGGCGACCCCGAAGGAAACGGCACGGGCGGTCCGGGCTATACCATCGATGATGAACCGAACAAGCTGAAGCACGAGGTGGGCGTCATCTCCATGGCGAACCGTGGCCCGAATACGGCCGGCTCGCAGTTCTTTATTACGCAGTATGCGCAGCCGCATCTCGACGGCAAGCATACCGTTTTCGGCAAGGTGCTCGAAGGGCAGGACGTTGTCTGCCGTATCGAGCCGAACGATCCCATTATTAACATCAAAATCGTGGAAAAGAAGTAATCTATGAGTGCGAAGAAAGTTGTAAAGAAGGCTGCTCCTGCAAAGAAGGCCGCTCCCGCGAAGAAGGCCGCTCCTGCGAAGAAGGCTGCTCCCGCGAAGAAGGCTGCTCCCGCGAAGAAGGCCGCCCCTGCGAAGAAGGCCGCCCCTGCGAAGAAGGCCGCCCCTGCGAAGAAGGCCGCCCCTG
>CAMJQW010000044.1 GCA_946408125.1 uncultured Fibrobacter sp. | reverse complement strand
GCCACGACGAGAACATCAGCTTCGAACAGACTTTCGACATCGTTGGCGAAAAGGTCGCCACGACGCTCCGTGACATGTCCCTCGACATCTACACGAAGGCCCGCGACTACGCCGCCTCCAAGGGCATCATCCTCGCCGACACCAAGTTCGAATTCGGTGAAATCGATGGCGAAACCATCCTCATCGACGAAGTGCTCACGCCGGATTCCAGCCGCTACTGGCCGGCCGACAAGTACCAGGTGGGCAAGAACCAGGAAAGCTTCGACAAGCAGTACGTCCGTGACTGGCTCGAAACGCTCGACTGGGGCAAGACCTACCCGGGTCCGGAAATTCCGCCTGAAGTCGTGAAGAACACGCTCGCCAAGTACGAAGAAATCTTCGTGCGCCTCACCGGCAAGCAGCCGGAATTGTAATGCGACCGTTCGCGCTAGACTCGGGGAATTATTCTCCGGTCTGCGCTCACTCTCGCGACCGCGCCTAGTTAATACCAGGCGTTTATCGCTCACAAGGCGACCGCTGTTCGCACAAAACGTATTTTCAGGTCGTCGGCTCCAGGGCCTGCGACCTTTTTAAAAGAGAAAAACTTTCATCCGAAGGATATAAAAATGAAATCTGTACCTATAACGCTGCTCACCGGTTACCTCGGAGCCGGAAAGACGACCCTCCTGAACTTCGTGCTCAACAACCAGCAGGGTTACCACGTCGCCGTCATCGTGAACGACATCGGCGAAGTGAACATCGACCAGACGCTCATCGAAAAAGGCGGGAATATCACGAAGGAAGATTCCGGCAAGGTGGTGCCGCTTTCGAACGGGTGCATCTGCTGCTCCTTGAAGACCGACCTTCTGGAACAGATTGCCGAACTCCTCGAGATGAACAAGTTCGACTACATCCTCATCGAGGCTAGCGGTATTTGCGAGCCCGTGCCTATCGCGCAGACCATCTGCATGGCGGGTAGCCAGCTGCAGAGCCGCGACGGTCGCCCCCTCGCCTGTCACCTCGACAACATCGTATCGGTGGTAGACGTCGCACGCCTCGCCGATGAATTCGCCGGCGGCCAGAAGCTCCTCGCGAAGGACATCGAAGAAGAGGACATCGCTAACCTCCTCATCCAGCAGATTGAATTCTGCAACACCATCATCATGAACAAGGTCGATTCCATCAGCAAGAACGACCTCGAGCACGTGAAGGCGGTGGTCCGCGCGCTGCAGCCCGAAGCCAAGATGATCGAGACGAACTACGGCAAGGTCGAGATGAAGGACATCCTCGACACCAAGCAGTTCGACTTCGAGAAGGTCGGGAACTCCGCCGCCTGGGCCAAGGAACTCATGAAGGAGACGAAGCCCGAAGACGAAGATGACGATGATGATCATGACGAGCACGAGCATCATCACCACCATCACGACGATGACGATGATGACCACGACCATGATCATGAAGACCATAGCCACTGCGACCACGAGCATGGCGTGTGCCATTGCGGCCACCACCACGACAAGGATCATCCGCACGGCGACGAATACGGCATCGGTACTTTCGTGTACGAACGCCGCCGCCCGCTAGTCCGCGACAAGTTCGAGACGTTCCTCGACAACTACCCCACGAGCATCATCCGTACCAAGGGACTCGTGTGGTTCGAAGACGAACGCAACAACAGCTACCTTTTTGAGCAAGCGGGTAAGCAGGCTTCCGCACAGAATTTCGGGCCGTGGTTCGCCAGCGAAAGCGAAGAGGAACAGAAGAGGATATTGCGCGAGAATCCCGACCTGCTGAAGGTATGGGACGCCGAATACGGAGACCGCATCATCCGTCTCGTCTTCATCGGCCAGCACATGGACAAGAAGAAGATTATTGCAGCGATGGACAACTGCCTGGGCGTTTAATCCCCGGCAGCATCAAGGCCTTTAACCCAGCTGGTCTGGGTTGAGGCTCTTGAGTTCATCGACGACGAACAGGCCGTCCTTGCGGATGAGCTTGTCGTCGAACCAGATTTCACCGCCGCCGAATTCCGGACGCATGATGAGCACCAGATCCCAGTGGATGGCACTCTGGTTTCCGTTGTAGGCATCGTCGTAGCACATGCCCGGCGTAAAGTGGATGGAACCCGCAATCTTTTCGTCAAACAGAATATCGCACATGGCTTCTTTCACGAACGGGTTGAAGCCTATGGCGAACTCGCCCACGTAACGGGCACCCTCGTCGGTATCGAAGATGGCGTTGAGGCTCTTCTCGTCGCCCTGCTCGCAGGTGGCCTTGACGATCTTGCCTTTCTTGAATTCCAGGCGCACGCCGCTGAAGAACTTGCCTTCGTAAAGCGTCGGCGTATTGTAGTGGATGACGCCCTCGATGCTTCCCTGCACCGGTGCGGTATAGACTTCGCCGTCGGGGATGTTCATGTTGCCGCAGCACGGCACCGCCGGGATATCCTTGATGCTGAAGCTGATGTCGGTATCCTTGGCCACGAGGCGCACCTTTTCCGTCTTGTTCATCAGGTCCACCAGGGCCTGCGCAGACTTGGCCATCTTGGGGTAATCGGCGAGGCATGCCTTGAAATAGAAGTCCTCGAACGCCTCGGTACTCATCTTGGCGCCCTGCGCCATCGATGGGTTCGGCCAGCGGAGTACGCACCAGCGGGTCTTTTTCACGCGGTAGTCGAGGGTCTCCTTCGTCGCCATGCGGTACTTGAGCATCTTCGCGTCGTCGATATCGCTGGTCTCCATCGCGTTGTCGGCGCCGCGGATGGCGATGTAGGCCTGCATTTTCTTCATTTCGGCGAGCGAAAGTTCCGCATGGAGCTTCAACTGTTCGTCGCTAGCGGACTTGATGAGCTGTCTGCGCACGCGACCGCTCGAAGTATGCACGAAGGCATTCCCACCCGCTTTCTCAACGGCCTTGACAAGTTCCACGGGGACCTCTTCGGGCACATCCGTCGTCTCGATAAGTATATTCTCGCCCGCCTTGAGGGCAATCGCGTTGTTGATCAGGTTCTCTGCCAGTTTCGTAATGCGTGGGTCGGTCATTCTAAAAACTCCTTTTGCCCCCATAAAATAGCAATTTGCATTCGAAAATACTTATATTTTTCTCATCATGAAACTTTTAGCTACTCCTCCCGACCTGAACAAGATTGCTCGCCCGAACTGGATTGAAATCAACCTAGACGCCCTCTGCAACAACATCCAATTTATCCGCAGCCAGATTCCTGCGAACACCAAGATCCTTTTGCCCGTCAAGGCCGATTCTTACGGCCACGGGAGCCTCGCCTGCTCGTTTGCCGCCAAGTTCGGCGGTGCCGACTACCTGGGAGTGGCCCACATCAGCGAAGGAATGCTGCTCCGCCAGTACGGTATGGACCTGCCGATTCTCGTACTCGGCCCCTGCACTCCCGCGGACTTCGCCTACTTCGTCGAGTTCCAGCTGACCGCCGCCATCACGGACATCCGTACCGCCATGGCGTTCGACCAGTACCTCAAGGAAACGGGGACGACCTGCAAGGCGCACCTCGCCATCGATACGGGCATGAACCGCTACGGCTTCGACGCCGAGGACTTCAACAACATCCGCGCGGCACTCACCCTCAAGTGCCTGCATTTTGAAGGGATGTTCACGCACCTCGCCACGGCCGACATGCCGGGGAACCCGAAGACGGACATCCAGATCCAGCGTTTCACGCGCCTTGTCGACGTGCTGGAAGCCGAAGGTCTCCGTCCCGAAATCTGCCACTGCTCCAGTTCCGCGGGTACGCTCACGCGCCCCGAGAGCCATTTTGACATGGTACGCCCGGGCCTTGCGCTCTACGGCTACAACTGCATGGGTGCTGCACCTTCCCCGTGGCCCATCAAGCCCGTCATGAAAATCAAGTCCACCATCCGCCACATCCACGACGTGAAGCCCGGCGAGACGGTGAGCTACGGCGGTTACTGGATGGCCCAGCAGCCCACGCGCATCGCGACCATCGCCATCGGTTACGGCGACGGTTACCTGCGCGGCGAATACAACAAGGGATTCGTCTTTATCCGCGGGCAGCTGTGCCCGATTCTCGGGCGCGTGTGCATGGACGCCACGATGGTCGACGTGAGCCACATTCCCGATGTACAGGTCGGCGAAACGGTGGACGTCGTGAATGGCGAACTGGACTTCCGCATCTCGATGGAAAGCGTCGCCGACGACCACCACACCATCCCGTACGAACTCACGAGCCGCGTGGCACGCCGCCTGTACCGCAAGTACTACTGGAAAAACCGCCTGGTGCGCTGGGATTACCTGCGCCAGGAATTCGGCGTGCAGGACTACAAGGAATTCCCGCTGCGCTAGCCCTTACGCGCGGTACAAATCGTTGTCGATGATGTAACGGTACACCGAAGGTTCCAGGCCTTCGGGGCATTTTTCGCGGTTCTTCAAAAGCGAACGGCGGATTTCGGTGCTCGAATACTTCCCGTTGAAACCTTCCTCGGGCCCAAGCCACAGCAGGGGCGCATAGCCGTTGGCCTTGTGCTGTTCCAGGTCGGGCTTGCCGTAGCCCTTGCGTGCGAATACGATCAGTTCGATATCGCGCAAGAGCAGATGGCCATTGTAGTTCGTCCCGTAAAAGTTGAGCGGGTCGCGCCAGCGCGGAATGCCGTCGTAAGTATCCGCACCGGTCAGTAGGCGGAAATTGATGTCCGGAAATTCTTCCTTGAGCCCCATCAAGAAGATGTACGAACCGCGGTAGTCGCCCTGACGGATTTCCAAATCCGAAAGCACCAGACGCTTGTCGCCGGAGAACGCGAGCTCCAGCATGGCGAAGCGGTCCTCGGGGCTTGCGTTGAGGGTCTTGTCCCAGCGGTCGGGACTCGGCATGAACCACACCTCGTCGCAAAAACCGCGGTCGAGGCAAGTCTTCGCGACCGTCACGTGATCCCTGTGCACCGGGTCGAACGCGCCGCCCAGCACGGCCACATTCTTGCGACCGCTAGAAGACATAGGTGAAGAATCCGATATTGAACTGCAGGCGGCTTCCCGAAACCTTCTTGTTGACAAAGGGATCGTAATGTTCCAGCACCCAGCGGTAGCTCACCTCCGCAAAGAGGACGCCCTTGCCGAAGAGGTGCAGCAGGGAGCCGAAACCGGCGCCCCATTCGTTCCAGGCCACGTCGCCCAAATCGCTCAGTTCCTTGACGCGGGAATAATTACCGACAAGGTAAAGTTGTCCGAGCAGGTGGACGCCCACCTCGATATCGAAGTCGGAATGTTCCACCTCGTAATCGTCGCCGTCATCGGCCTCCTCGTTAAAATCGAAGAACCCGTAGCCTACGCGCGCAAAGGCGAGACCCGGGAGCCATACGCCCAGCATGGGTTCAATCTGCCTGAGCCCGAGGCCGCGTTCCGTACCCACGCCCGTACCGGAACCGAAACCGAGGGACGCACCCAAGAAGAGAGGCGTTTGGATGGCATTCGCTCCGGAAACGGGAGCGACTCCGCCGACAGGAGATTCCTGCGCGGAAACAGACGCAATGCAGAGGCCCAGCGCAATCACCAGAACCTTCGTCAGACTAAAGATTTTCTTCATCTTTTTCATATCAAACAACCATGATCAGGGCTATACCGAAGCCCAGCGCCGCGTTGACCAGCGCATCAACCTTGGTAAGCATATAGAATTTTTTCGTGAGTTCACCCACGCGTAACACGTGGAGAAGCGTCAAATCAGAGCAACAAAGCGTAAAAACGAGCTTCGCGGCGACCACAATCGTCACCCAGAGAGCCAAACCGGACCAATAAGTGAGCGAAATGAAAGCAATCGACAGGAAAAGCGACAGCAGCAAATTGGAACGGCGGATCGTACTTTCCTGTACATCGCCGACCATCTTCTTGAATTCTTCCGTCTTTTCGCAAACGGATTCATAGCTCAACACAAATTCAGAGATGTTGTACCCCATCAAGATGAGGGACGCGATCAAGGTAATCTTTGTTGCAATATCCATTACACCCACACCTAGTTTCTAGAATTCAAAATTCTCAAGTAGCTCGCGTAGCGCGCCCGCGAAAGCTTGCCCGACTCCACCGCCGCACGCACCGAGCAGCCCGGTTCCTTCAGGTGCTTGCAGTTGCTGTACTTGCAGGTGAACAGGTCGCCCTCGAAAAATCCCGGGAAAATCTTCGCCAGGGTCTCGCCATCCATGTCGTCGTCGCCGTCCGCAATGCCGATGCTCCTGATCCCCGGCGTATCGATTACGTAACCGCCACCCGGAAAGTCAAACAGGCTCGAAGAAGTCGTCGTATGCCTTCCCTTCCCGTCGCGTTCGCGCACGGCGCCCGTCTCGAGTTCCGCACCCGGCACCAAGGCATTCACCAGCGTAGACTTGCCCACGCCGCTCTGCCCGCTGAACACCGATGACTTGCCCAACAGTTCCTCGCGCAGGCGTTCCAAGCCCACACCCGTCTTCACGCTCACGGGAATCACCTTGTCCACGATGCTCATGAAGTCGCGGATATCGTCGTTCAGGTCGGCCTCGCCGTTCGGCAACAAGTCCATCTTGGTCAGCACCAGCACGAACGGCAGGTTGTTCAGGTTCGCCGCCAGCAAGAAGCGGTCCATGAACCCGTAGTTGAACTCCGGCTGCGTCACGCTCGCGACAATCACCACCTGGTCGATATTCGCGGCCAGGGTGAGCTTGCGCCTAAAGCTGTCGCGGGGGCCGGGGCGCTTGAGTTCACTCTTTCGCGGGAGCACGCGCACCACGCAATACTTCTGCGAGCCCACGCCTTCGCCAGAATCTTCGTCTTCGTTCACCTGGCCCAGAAGCACGCGGTCGCCCACCGCCGGGAATTCCCCTAGCGCCTTCGACGTCGTCGCGCGGTACATGGCGGTGACGGTTCCCTCTTCCGGCAATCTCACTTCGCAAGTGCGGCGGTGCACTTCGACCACCAGGCCCTCGACGCAATCCTTCTCGTCGATCTTTTCGAGCGGGTCCTTGATTTTCTTGATACGGGGATTCTTGAATTCGCGACTGAAACGCTCCTTGACCGGGCGCTCGTCTACCACGCCCGATTCCAATTCACGCATCACGTCAATACGCCTGCTGCGGTGATCGCGGCGGGTCGGCTTTACGCGACGGAGCGGTTCCGGTTCGTCATCGAATTCGTTATTTAGCATCTTTCTTGCAATTTAGAAAATCGGGCAACGTCTTCTCGAGTTCTTCTTCCGTGACGGGTCTGTTCTGACGAATCGATTCCATCAAGAAATGGATTGCCTTGAGGCGTCCGTTGCACTTTTCGATGCAATTGTCGTAAAAGCCCTTCGTCTTGTAGTCGCCTTCGTTGATATGCTCCGAAGCGTACAGGAAATGCTCCACGCATATCGAAAGCTGTTCGGCTTCCGCACGCAAGTCCACAAGGTTGCTTTTGGTAAAAAACGGCATAGGGTAAATATAGTTTTTTCGCTGTAACGTTAAATCTAATGTATATTTATACCATGCTTCTGCACCTTTTCAAAATGGCCCGGCCTGTCAATATCGTCATCGCGATGGTGACGCTTTCCATCGGTTACTACCTGCTCTCGGCCATGCCCACACAGGACATGGGAATCAGCTGGACGACACTTGTGCTACAGACACTGGGCTTCGCGTGTGCAATCGGATTCGCGAACATCCAGAACGACATCTGGGACCTGGAAACAGACCGCGTGAACCGCCCGGAACGCCCGCTCGTAACCGGCAAGGTCCCGATGGGCGTCGCTAAAATATCCTGGATTGTCCTGCTCGTCCTCGGAATCACGTGCGGGATTGCCGAAAGCCTCGTCACCGAGACCGGCTTCACCTCCGCGATTTTCTTCGTATTACTCACGGTGCTCCTGGTCGCCTACAACAAGTGGCTCAAGCACATCCCGCTCTTAAAGAACATGACGGTCGCCCTCATGTGCGCGACCCCGCTCTTCCTTTGCCTTTTCTATCCCACCGGCCTTCGCGAAACCGAGACTTTCTCGCTGGGCCTCGCCGACAAAATCGGTTATCTATACCCAGCTATGTTGTTCGCTTTTTTACTGACAACCGCTCGCGAAATCTACAAGGATTTGGAAGACGAGACAGGCGACCTCAAGGCGGGCATCATGACTTTCCCGCTGATTGCCGGTTCCGATGTAGCGAGGCGACTCGCCGGATTCATCACGCTGTTCTGCTGGGCTTTGCTCCCGCTCCCCGTGGTGCAAGGCTTTTATCCCACGATGTTCCTGATTGTCGCATGTACCATCATCACGCCGTGCGTCATACTCATCATCACGTTCGCGCACAGGCAAAACTACCGCCGTTCCCAGAGGCTCGTGAAAGTTGCGATGTTCGCAGGCCTCGTGGCGCTGCTCGTCAGCTGCTAGGGAAAATTAGAGGTAAAGCCTACCCCACGATAACGCGGTAGAATTCAAGGAACTGCGCCGGAGAGAGTTCTTCGGCACGCACCGTGGTCGGGTAATCCAGGAGTTCGATGGCTTCCTGGATTTTTTTCTTATCGTAGTTGCGGCCGAACGAGTTGGCAAGCGTCTTGCGCTTTTGCGTAAAAGCGGCGCGGACAAAGTCGAAAAAGCCTTCGGGAGCCTCGAGCGGGTTCGCCTTAGGCGTAAGGAGCATCGTGGCACTGTCCACGTTCGGGCGCGGCGTAAAATGCTCGGGCCCGATTTTCCGCAATATCTGCGTGTCGGCGAAGGCGGACACGAGCACGGAGAGGCTTCCGTAATTGCTGCTGCACGGGGCCGCGCAAATGCGTTCGGCGACCTCGAGCTGGACCATGCCCATGAACCCCTTCGTGAGGTGGAGTCTCGGCATGAGGCCCGCGATGATGGCGGTCGAGACGTTGTACGGCAGGTTCCCGGTGACCCAGGGCTTCGAATGAGCATTCAGAAAAGCCTGCAGGTCGAACTTCAGGAAGTCGATGTTCTCGATGTGGAAATTCTCGCGGCCCTGGAATTTTTGGCACAAAAATTCGACGCACTGCTCGTCGATTTCGACGGCAGTGAGTTGCACGGCGCGGTCCAGCAGGTGCTCGGTCAGGGCGCCGTGCCCAGGGCCGATTTCCAGCACGTGCTCGCCCGCCGCCGCAGGCAAGTCACCCGCGATCAGTTTCGCGGTAGGTTCATCCAAAAAATTCTGACCGAATTTGCGGCGGCGTGCTCTATCCATGCGCCCAAAGATAGCATTTTAGCTCGACTAAACGGAGCCGGTTCTCCCTCTTTAGCCCCCACCGTATCGTAGCACGATTATTTTCTATCTTTTGTTATAAAACATACGAGGAAAAAATGATGAAAAAAATATTCATTTGTCTCATATTCTTCATGTTTATCGCCTGTGGAGATGACGAATCCAGCACATCGCCAGCACAAGAACTTTCCGAAGTTTCCAGCAGTGCAAAAGAATCCAACCTAAATGAGTCTTCGAGTTCAGCATCTGACAAGGCAGGCTCAGAACAAGGCAAAAGTTCCGCGAAAAACAATGAAAAAAATTCATCTTCAAGTGTCCAAAGCAATTCCAGCACCATTCCCACGATGAAGGAATGCGTCACGAGCGTCCGCTACAACGAAATCATTCCCTCCTGGGAAGAGTATCTTGCATTTAAAGGCAACAACTGCGATAAAGAAGGTTACATCCTGCTGACGGAAGACAGCAAGATATTAGCCACCTGCAAGGACGGAAGCTGGTATCCCGAAATAGTCAAGCCCTGCCCTGCAGGAACCGAGAAAAGCAGTTCTTCTTCGGAATCTCCTAAGTCTTCATCTTCAAGTGCAATTTCATCTTCAGCGGTGCAGAAATCCTGCCACCTTTACGACAAGGCTCCCACAGTTATTGGCTGTGAAGGGAAGTCGAAGCCCAGTTGGAAATTCCTGAACCCGGACGTCGAATACCACTGCCTAGTGGACGAACGCGACAATCAGTTCTACGCCACCGTTAAAATCGGAGAACAGACCTGGATGGCGGAAAACCTGGCTTACGCCGACGAAGAAAAAACACCCAACCTGGTAGGCGGCCATTGGTGCGATGCGGATGCAGACAGTTGCGCCCTGTACGGGCAGCTCTATAATTTCATGAGCGTCATGAATTTCAATACCGAAGAGATGATGGAAGGGCCTTTTATAAAGGACACCCTTTTCGGAACATGGGAAAATCCCCAGCAGGGAATTTGTCCTAGCGGTTGGCATGTTCCCACAGTTTCTGAATGGATGACTTTGGGCAAGGCCGTTGGCGCGGAATGCGAAGACGAGAACCAGACAAGTTTCCCAGATTGCACGGGAGGCATCATAAAACTGAGATCCACCTGCGGATGGGAATACGACTCTGACGGGAACGAAGACATTGCGACAAACGAGTCGGGATTTGCCCTCCTCCCTGTCAGTAACACCGACGGCCCGGAACTTTTCCCCAACGGAAGGCGCGCATATGTCTGGACATCTACCGCCAACTATTGTGACTATTGCGCAAACAACCATGCATTAGCTTACCACGTCTTTGCAACCACTGGCAAGGACTGGTTCAGAGTTGATGAAGGGACCCTGCTTGTTCGGGGCCGCAGCCTGCGTTGCGTAAAAGACTAAATCCTGTCTATTTTTCTATCTTTACGCCCGAAAATTCAACCTATAACCCAAAGAGACTATGCTTTTCAATTTCGACATGATCCAGGGCGTCTACGCCCGCATTCCTGCCCGCGTTGAAGCTGCCCGCAAGCAGCTGGGCCGTCCGCTCACCCTCGCCGAAAAGATTATCTACAGCCACCTGATCGATGGCGCCGAGAACAGGACCTATGAACGCGGCAAGGATTTTGCCGAATTCCACCCCGACCGCGTGGCCATGCAGGACGCAACCGCCCAGATGGCCCTTTTGCAGTTCACCACCGCCGGTAAGGCCCGCGTGGCCGTGCCGAGCTCCGTGCACTGCGACCACTTGATTATCGCTCGCGAAGGTGTCGAAAAGGACCTCCCGCGCGCTAAGGAAGAAAGCAAGGAAGTGTACGACTTCTTGCAGTCCGTCTCTGCCAAGTACGGCATTGACTGCTGGCTCCCGGGTGCAGGCATCATCCACCAGGTGGTGCTCGAAAACTACGCCTTCCCGGGCGGAATGATGATCGGTACCGACTCCCACACCGTGAACGCAGGCGGCCTCGGCATGCTCGCGATTGGCGTGGGCGGTGCAGACGCCGTGGACGCCATGGTCGGCCTCCCGTGGGAACTCAAGTACCCGAAGATGATCGGCGTGAAGCTCACCGGCAAGCTCCAGGGCTTCGCTACCGCCAAGGACATCATCCTCAAGCTCGCTGGCATCCTCACTGTTAAGGGTGGCACCAACGCCATTATCGAATACTTCGGCGAAGGCGCACGCAGCCTCTCCGCTACCGGCAAGGCAACGATTGCCAACATGGGTGCCGAAGTGGGCGCTACCTGCTCCACCTTCAGCTACGACGACTCCATGAGCCGCTACCTCAAGGTGACCGGCCGTGCCGACGTCGCCGCCGCCGCCGACAAGATTGCAGAACACCTCAAGGCCGACCCCGAAGTCGAAGCAAATCCGGAAAAGTACTTTGACCGCGTCGTGGAAATCGACCTGAGCACGCTCGTGCCGCACTTCAACGGCCCGTTCAGCCCGGACCGCGCCTACGCCGTGACCGACATGGCCGAAAGCCTCAAGGCCACCGAAACCAAGCCGGAATCTACTCCGGTCGTAAGCGCCGCCCTCATCGGTTCTTGCACGAACTCCAGCTACGAAGACCTCTTCATGGCAGCCAACATGATCAAGCAGGCCCTCGCGAAGGGACTTACCCCGAAGTGCCCGCTCCTCATCAACCCGGGTTCCGAACAGGTGCGCTACACCGCCGAACGCGACGGCCTCATCGACTTGTTCAAGCAGTTCGGTGCAACCATCATGACGAACGCCTGCGGTCCTTGCATTGGCCGCTGGGACCGCGCCGGTGCCGACAAGAAGGAACTCAACACCATCGTCCACAGCTTTAACCGCAACTTTGCGAAGCGCGCCGATGGCAACCCGAACACGCACGCATTCGTTGCCTCCCCGCTCATGGCCGTGATTGCAGCCCTCAGCGGCGACATCCGCTTCAACCCGATGACCGACACCCTCGTGAACAACGAAGGCAAGGCCGTGAAGCTCGACCCGCCGGAACAGTGCGAACTCCCGCCGAAGGGCTTCGAAGTCAAGGACGCCGGCTACCAGGCTCCGGCCGAAGACGGTTCCAAGATTACCGTTTCCATCAACCCCGAAAGCAAGCGCCTCCAGGCTCTCGCTCCGTTCGCGGCTTGGGACGGCAAGGACATCGCGGGCGCCCCGCTCCTCATCAAGGCCAAGGGCAAGTGCACCACCGACCACATCTCCATGGCCGGTCCGTGGCTCAACTACCGCGGTCACCTCGAAAACATTTCGAACAACATGCTCATCGGCGCCGTGAACGCTTTCAACGGCGAAACGAACAAGGTCCTCTGCCAGTGCGGTGAATACAAGGAAGTCCCGGAACTTGCGAAGATTTACAAGGCCAAGGGCACGGGCTCCATCGTCATCGGTGACGAAAACTACGGCGAAGGCTCCAGCCGCGAACATGCCGCCATGGAACCGCGCTTCCTCGGCGTGAAGGCCGTGATCGTGAAGAGCTTCGCCCGCATTCACGAAACGAACCTCAAGAAGCAGGGCATGCTCGCCCTCACCTTCAAGAACGCTGCCGACTACGACAAGATCCAGGAACAGGATGTGTTCGACATCGTTGGTCTCACCAAGTTCGCTCCGGGTTCCGAGTTCACGCTCGTCGCCCACCACAAGGATGGCTCTGTCGACAACATCGCCCTCAGCCACACCTACAACGAACAGCAGTGGGCATGGTTCAAGGCGGGTTCCGCCCTCAACCTCATCCGCGCGAACAACAAGTAAGGTTCTAAAGAACCTTTTCGAACAATTTTCTGATTTTCTCCGGATTCTTGATGCCGGGGGCGTCTTCGACGCCGCTCGAAACATCGATCAGTTCCGGATGGAATTTTTCGCAAATCGCGGAAACATTCTCGGGGTTGATTCCGCCTGCAAGCCAGAGCGGCAAATCGCCCGCTTTTTCTCGTAGCAACGATTCCGGTATGGTCTTGCCGGTCCCGCCGGGAATGCCCTCCACCTTCGCATCCAGCAAAATGCGGGGCTCTCCGTCCTTGCGGAGTGCGACGACACGCTCGAAGTCCTCGGGTTCGCCGACGCGGGCGGCGCAGTAATAGGCACACCCGGCATCGCCAGGTTCAACTCCGTGGAACTGAACCGCATCGAGAATTCCTTCGTGCGCAAGCTTGATAGCAGTACGGCCTTCTTCGGATTCGGGATCCGTGATGACTCCGACGAGAAGCGGCTTCGGGGACGGCAATGCAGCAGACATTTCGCGTACAAGCTTTTCCGTCGTCAGACGCTTGGTATTGCTGAAGACGAACCCGAGCAGGTCCGCGCCCGCTTCGACGGCGCAAAGGCCATCTTCCACGCGCGTGATTCCGCAAATTTTCACCAGCGGGCGACGCATTCCATTGCCTTCGACAAAAGGCTTGGTATCGCGAAGCTCCGCAATCTTTTTCCAGAAGTTTCCGCGGGCATTCACACAGGAAGAACCGAAAGAAAAAGCGACTTCCCTGGCGAGCGGCGGATTCTTCGCGACCGCCTCCCCCACAAGGATTCCCGTGAATCCAAGGTTCCTTGCGTACGCCGCATCGGCGGGCGTGTGGATTCCCGATTCAAAGACCGCCTTGGCGGGCAACTTGTTGCGGATGCCTGCCGGAACGAGCGGATCGGTATGGAATGTCGCAAGGTCACGCGAGTTCACGCCCGCGACAATCGTCTTCGCAGCCGCATCCCCGAGCGCCTCGGTCACGACCTTCAGTTTGCGCAGGTCATCGACTTCGCGGACTTCCACGAAAGCCTGCATATCAAAGGACTGCGCACGCTTTGCCATTTTCACGAGCTGTTCGTCATCAAGGATGCGCGCAATCAACAGAACCGCGTCGGCACCGCAGCGATACGCGATATCGATTTCATCTTCAAACAGGAGAAAGTCTTTTCGGAGAACCGCACAAGCATGCAAGCCCCGCCTGGCGCGTTCTTCCATGGAATCGGCAACGGCAATCAGGTCGCGAAGCGAGCCCTTGAAGAAATTTCCTTCGGTCAGCACCGAAACCGCCTGCGCGTTGGCATCCGCATACGTGGCCGCAAGGCCCACCGGATCCAGGTCCGGAGCGATATCGCCCTTCGAAGGCGATGCACGCTTGACTTCGAGAATGGCGCCGGGCGTCCCGAGGAACTCGATATGCCCGCGACGACGCTTTTCAGGAATTTCAATCCCGAAATTCAGGCCCAGCCGCTCGATATCCTCGCGGCGCATCCGTACAATTTTCGCCAAAATGTCTTCGCTCATCGGGTTCCTTTAATCCATGTTGCCTGAACGGCAAATGTAGGAATTTTTTACGACGAGCAGGTCGCGAGGTAGCGCTGCAGTTCCTCGACATAGCGCTCACCCACAAGTCCGAGAAGCATGTTGCGCTTCGCGATGTAGCCGATTTCCATGACACGGCGCGATTCCTCGCTCTTGTCCTTGAAGGGCACGGCCAGGTAGTCTCCGCCGTTCAGTTCCTCGCAGATGATGCCGGAGCAGAGCGTGTAACCATTGAGGCCAATCATCAAGTTCAGCATGGTGGCGCGGTCGTTCGCCTTGATGGTACGCTTGTATTCGTTCGTACTCAAGATTTCTTCGGCAAAATAGAAGGAGCCGTTGTCGCCCTGCTCGAAGGAGAGGCACGGATATTCATCCAGTTCCTCGAGCGTGATGAACTTGTTCTTTGCAAGCGGATGACCCTTCCACAGGTAAACGTACGCCTTGCATTCAATGAGCTTGTGGAACGCGAGGTCACGGGCGTTCAGCAGGTTCATGATGATCTTGCGGTTGAAATCGCTCAGGTAGAGGATGCCGATATCGCTCTTGAACGAAGCCACGTCCTCGATGACTTCCTTGGTGCGCGTTTCGCGGATGGCGAACTCGTACTTTTCGGTATCGAACAACTTAACGGTTTCGACGAAGCTCTTGACCGCAAAAGAATAATGCTGTGTGGAGACTCCGAACTTCTTCTTGCGCTTGCCAATCTTGCCGTACTTGTCGAGCACCGTTTCGTAATGATGATAGAGTTCGCGCGCGTACGCGATGAATTCCTCGCCTTCGCTCGTGAGTTTCACGCCGCGGCTCGTGCGGTTAAAAATGAGGATATTCAGTTCATCTTCAAGGTCGCGGATGGCCGCGGTGAGCGAGGGCTGCGAAATGTAGAGCTTTTCGGCGGCCTTGTTGAAGGAGCCGGTTTCTGCGATGCCGATGGCGTAACGAAGTTGCTGGAGAGTCATAATTTCTCGTTTTTTATATTCCCTATCTAATCAGTAGGAATAAATATAGATTAAAACTATATATTTGGCAAGTGGTTATAAACCGCATTTTGCCGTCTAGGCGTCTTTTTCGCCAAGAATGAGTCGGATGACAGTCAGGGCCTGGTGTGCGGCGCAGAGCATCACGCGGGGTGCGGAGAGCCCGATACCCTGGTCCACGTCGCTCTTGCCGTCGCCGCAGAGGTAGAAGCGCTCGGTCAACTTGCGGGTGCGAATTGCGTTCCCGCTGTCAAAACCCGCCATGCCGCTCGCGGCGACAAGCGTCTTTTGCGGGAGCTGTTCCAGAACCACATCCACGAGCATCGACTTCGCATCGGCCTTGTCGAATGCCTCGCACACGATATCCGCTTTCTGCAGGAGCCGGACCGCATTTTCAGCAGTCACCTTCTCGTTATGGACCTCATACTGGACGTAGGGAGCGACTTCCTTCAGGTTTTCAAGCAGCGCCTCCGCCTTCGGGAGCCCGACCTGGCTGGACTTGTACTGCTGGCGATGCAGGTTCGTGATATCGACCGTATCGAAATCAATCAGGATCAGTTTCCCGATTCCGGAACGCGCGAGCGAGATGGCGATGTTCGAGCCGAGCCCGCCGAGCCCGCAAACAGCGACCACCGCCGCCTGCAGTTTTGCAGTCGCAACGCTCCCCTGCTTTTTCTCGAGGGCGGCAAGGATTTCTTCGCGCGAAGGAACCGGACGGCAGTTCATGTTACCCGCCACCTACAAAGTTCACGACCTCGACGCAGTCGCCTTCCGCAAGCACCGTCTCGCCGTACTTTGCCTTGGGAACGATTTCCCCGTTGCGCTCGACAGCGATGCGAACCTGGTTAAATCCCGCCTCTGCAAGGTATTGGGCGAGAGTCTTGCCGGCCGCATCTACATTTTCACCGTTAATCTTAAGCATGGATTATTCCTCGAACGGACGCACGCGAAGCGTAACGCCCAGCTCTTCGCAAATCTTGCGGCAGGCATCAATCTTCTCTTCGGGCATTACCTTCTCGACCACCGTCATGACCACGTTCTTCACGTGAGCCTTCGCGAGCACGGCGAATTCCTTGAGCGCATCATAGGACTTGATGCCGAACTTAGAACGCGTGAGTGCCAAGAATTCCTCGGCGTCCGGGGCGTTCAGCGAAATGGATACGGAATCAAAACGGCCCTTGAGTTCCGGCGTTATGTCCCTATTGTGAATCAGGTTCGCAAGCCCGTTCGTGTTCACGCGCACCCTAAGCTTCGGGTACTTCGCCTTGAGCCTGTCAATCACCTCGCACACGTCATACAGGCGTTCGAGCGGTTCACCGTATCCGCAAAAAATCAGTTCGTTGATAACGGAGAGATCATAGGCATCGAAAATTTCCATCACCTGGTCAACACTCGGGTCACCGCCCTTGAGCCAAAGCGTATTGCCTTCCATCATCTTCTTCGTCTGGCGCAGGCAAAACACGCAGTTGCACGGGCAACGGTTCGTCATGTTCACATAGATGTTCTTGCCGGTAATGTCGCCACTGTTGGCGATATCCAAATAGCCCGCCTGCCCGACCTTTCCTGTTACAGTATAAACTATCATTCAACCCCCTTTAATCTTCTATGAGGTCGCGAAGGTACATTTCGACACTCAGGCCCCAATGGTCGGGAACATTATTCTGTTCGCAGTACTCGATGCACTTGGACGCAAATTCGGCGGCCTTCTTTACCGATTCGTAAAAATCGTGGCCGTTCAGGTACATGCCGGCGATTACAGCACTGATTACGTCGCCCGTTCCGCTGCGGTCGCCGCCAATGCGGTCGGCCATCACGATTTTCGGTTCTTCGCCCTTGCTGTAAACGAAATTCA
>CAMJQW010000043.1 GCA_946408125.1 uncultured Fibrobacter sp. | reverse complement strand
AGGCCAAGAACATCGTGTTCGGCCTCACCGGTACGGGTTACTTCGACATGGTTGCCTACCAGAAGTTCAACGACGGCGAAATGAGCGACTACATCCCGACGGATGAAGACATCGCCAAGAGCCTCGCCCAGCTTCCGCAGGTTCAGGGTTAATCCCTAATTTGTCATCGCGAAAAGGCCCCGGATTTGAATCCGGGGCTTTTCTTATTGCGGGGAATTCCTTAGTTCTTTCTGCCCGTCACACGGTAGCGGAATTCACGCCCGTTTTTCTTGTAGCGGATAAACACCGACTGCTCCTTCTTGTCGAAGAACAGCTTGGGCTCGCTTGTACCGAGAGAACGCACTTGCGGCAAATGCCCGATAGCGGTTGTGATGCTGTCTGAATCCGTTGAATCGTCGGCCACGGCATACCATGTGGCATTCTCGATGCTCGCGGTTGCATCGGTGGGCGGTTCTGTGAGGTCCGCTCCATAGTTTGCATTAGAGAGCATGCCGTCGTCGACCATGCCGTAGAAGATTCCCTTCGAGATTTCCTTGGTGAAGTTATTCTCAAGGTCGCCGCGCAATTGTGCCGTGCCGGAGAGCTTCTTGTCGGCGACGGCCCACATGACGCCGTAAACTTGCGCGTTGTCCGTTACCGTCGTGTTCACGATAATCGAGAGGGCACCGACTTTTGCCTTGCCGGTAATGCTCCCGCTCACGAGCCAGGCGTCTTCTTCCAGGATGGCATCGTCGCCGACCGTGCCGGCGGTTACGAGCGCGCGCCCGCGGACAATCGCGTTCCCGCTGATGGTCCCGCCGTTAATGACCGCGAAGTCCTCGACGCGCGCGTTTCCGGAAATCGTCCCGCCGTTCACGACCGCATCGGGGCCTACGTAGGCGGTTTCGTCCACTTTCGCCTTGCTGCTCACCCAGCCCCCGCCGTTGCTGTGCTGCGAGTATCCCGAAGCGGACGTCCCGTTATAGCCCGCGGGTTTCCAGAAATCCTTGTTGTAGCCTTCGGGAGCGCCGTTCTCGACTTCGATCATGTACGGGTAGCGGTAGATGCTGTAGTAGAACTGGTCCCAGAGAATCGTCTGCATTTCGGTCGGGGTCGCCGTGACGGCGAGCCAGAGAGCCTTGTCGCTGTCCTTGGTCTCGATTTCCAGGTTGAATCCGGTACCGTGCTTCATCTCGCTGTAGCGGGGCGTCCCGTCCGCGCCCTCCGCGACTAGCCCGACCGTCCAACCCGAAGCCGGGTCGGGCAGCTTGTCGGGCGCGTAGTTGCACCACTTGTACGTTTTTCCCTTGTAGTTGTCGGTGTTGTCGCCAAAGCAGGTGTAGCCGGAGACCGTCGGCTTGTCTTGCACGATTCCGCGGAACTTGACTGTCACCTTCCCCGCCTTTTCGGGGTAGATGTGAACGAGGTTATAGCCCCAGCGCTGCGGCGCCCAGTAGGAGGGCGAAATGTATTGATCCGGGCATTCCTCTTCTACGCCTTCGCGAGGGGAATAATCCGGACACGGAATCTTGTTCAGCATGGTCACGCGCGTATGCCTGCGGTAATTGTCGCCCCAGCTGGCGTCACGACGCGTCTTGAATTCATAATCGCCCCAGGACTTCTTGTACAAAGTCTTTTTCGCGGGAGCATACTCGAGCGTCGCGTTCTTCATCGCGAACTTGCCGAACTGCTGGTTCAAGCTATCGAGCGACCAGCCGTAAACCATCATCATGGCGGTAAACGGCGTCTGTTCCATGCGGCCGTCTTCCCCGTCGCGAATCGATTCCATCCAAATTCGGTTCACCTCGTGTGCGCCCTTGTTGCCGCCGCCGAATTCTTCCTTGAGGTGTTCCAGGAATTGCCAGTTGCAGTAGCGGTCGCGTGTGGAACCATAATACAAGTACGGGTAATTGATGAGGTATTCGGCGCAGTGGGCGTCGTTCGGATTGTACTGGTGCGCCATCCAGTTCGCGTGGCTTTCGGCGAACCAGCCCGAATGGCTGTTGTTGCCCATCCAGCCGGCGACTCCCTGCAGACCGTGCGCAAATTCGTGGGATGTTCCCCAATAATCTTTGAGCGAGCCCACGCCAATCCACATGCCCGGTCCGAATTCGTTGTTCAAGCCTTTCACGTAGTCCTGCCCGCCGTAGAGCGCCGCCATCACGGAATTGTCGAACACGTAGATGTTGCTCTTGAGCTTTTTATCCGGGCTTTTCGGGAAGGGCAACATCCAGCCGAGCGAATCGGTATAGAACGAAAAAACTTTTTCGAGCGACTGCAGAACTCCTTGCGCATCCGCATTCGGAATCGAGACGTTGTTCGCCTGGCCGTCGTCTGTCGTCGGCTTCTTGCAAACTTCAAAGTGATCCGATTCCGCAATCAGCGTAAAGCCGTTACTGGCACACTGATTTACCCATTCAATAGCGGCGGCATTCATACCGGCTGCCGCAAGTAAAACGGCTAAAAAGCCCTTTTTCATAATAATCTCCCACATTCCAAACAAAACCCAAAACGGGCATCGTTCTAAATATAAACCGAGTTTAATGAAAAAGGTCCACTAAAATATAAAATGCGTTGTCTGACGATGAGTGCCTTGCAACACGCTTTAAATTAGGGCTTTTCGGGCTTTTGCGGCACTCCGTTTCGGCCGAGATTCTTGAATTCAAGCAACAGCTTGACGCAGGCCGTGTCTTGCGGGGGCTTGCGGTAAAGCGTGAGTTCCTTGTCGAACAGGCCCTTGGTATTGGAGAAGACGCTCCACTTGGTTCCGGCAGGGCAATTCTCGAGCTGGACCTTCGATGTGGCGACGAACTTTGTCGCGGTAATCTTGTAGTCGAAATAGTCGGTGGAAGCCGAGTCGGGCAGCTGAAGGGCCTTGGGTCCGCCAATAACCTTGTTCTTGCCGAAGTACGCCTTTTGTGCATCGATATAGGCCGAAGTGTTCTGCTTAAGGTCTTCCAAGGCAGAATCGACGGATGCCTGCAACACGCCCTCATGGCAACTGCGGACTATCACGGTGCCAATAACGATAGCGAGAATCACGGCACAGGGAATCGCGAGCTTTTTGAGCGGGATGTTGCCCACCTTTTCGATAACTTCGCGGAAACTGGCTCCGGCACCTTCCACGACTTCTCCGGACTGCCACTTGAGCAGCTTGAGGGCCACGAGCACATGGACCATCTGGCGCGGTAGGGCGAATCCGATTGCGGCGATGACCAGGAGGACAATCGCTACAATCATAAAGATCGTGAGGGCGCTTTCGGCCGTCGGCAAGATGGATTGGACTTCCTTGAGGAGGCCGAGAAGCTTCTTGTCTTCGGCGAAATTCTGGGCGGCGAACTGACCGGTAAAGTTGTTGTAGCGGGCAAGCCCGAGCTTGACGCCGTCGGAGGCCATCACGAGGACTGCCGAAAGCACTCGTTCCAGGAACAGGAACACCATGCCCGTCAAGGCGACAAGCGAGGCGATAAGGCGCGCGGTCCTTTCCGGAGCCAAACCAGTGTTTTTGTGTTCATCACTCATAGGCTAGTTCTAATGTGAAGTGTGAGATGTTTAATGTTAAATTATAAAATTTCACACCCCACACCACACATCTCACATTACTTTACTCCCGCGAGCTCCTTCGCGAGTTTCTTCGCGGTCGTAAAGTCAGCCTTGCCGGTACCGAGTTTCGGCACCTTCTCCACCGCGAACGCCACCGCAGGTAACATAATCGGCGGGAACCCGCTCGCGCGCAGTTCAGAAAGCACGTCCTTCGGGTCCTTTTCTCCCTGGTACAGGAGCACAATCTTCTCGCCCTTCGCGGAATCCGGAATCGAGGTCACCACGTAGTCGCAACCCTCGAGCACCGGCGTATCCTGAATCTTCTTCTCGACGGCACCGAGGCTCACCATCTCGCCGCCGAGCTTGGCGAATCGGCTGTAGCGGTCCACAATCGTGAGGAAGCCGTCCTCGTCGAGGTAGCCCTTGTCGCCCGTGCGGTAGAAGCGTTTGCCATTGACCATCGTAATCACGCTCTTGGTGCGGTCTTCGTCCTTGAGGTAGCCGACCATCACCTGGCAGCCGCCGATGAGGATCATGCCCGCCTCGCCCGTCGGCAGCGGCTTGTTCGTTTCGGGATCCACAATCAGGAACTGCGAACCCGGGAGCGCCATGCCCACGGTACCCGGCTTGTTGTTCACCTGCATGGTCATGTAGTCGCTGTGCAGGTTGTTCTCGGTATTGATGGAGGCCACCGGAGCGGTTTCGGTGCAGCCGTAGCCTTCGTAGATTTCCTTGCCGAACTTGAGGCGGAACGCGGTCGCAAGTTCCGGACGAAGTGCCTCGGCACCGGCGATAATCAGGCGCACGTACTTGAGCGCCATCGGGTGCACGTAACGGCTAATCGTAAACGCACGCAGGAACGTCGGGGTCGCGACAAATGCCGTGACGCGGAATTCCGCACAGACGCGAGCCATGGTCTTCACGTCGGTCGGGTCGGCCACCGTTACGATCGGGCAGCCTTCCGTGAGGTTCAAAAGCGTCGTCACCGTGAGGCCGAAGCTGTGGAACAGCGGGAGTTCCGAAAGCATCACGTCGGCGCGGGTCACGTTGAAGATGCACGCGAGCTGCTGGATGTTGCCCATGAGGTTACGGTGGCTGAGCATCACGCCCTTCGGGGTTCCTTCGGAGCCCGAACTGAACATGATGGCCGCGATATCGTCGAGCTTGACGCGCTTGCGGAAGCAGAACTTGATGAGCCAGCACGGTGCAATAATGCAGAACACCAGGTAGAACGCAATCTTCGCCTTCGGGATGACCTTCATGAAGTCTTCGGCGTAGAAGATGCGGAGGTTCTCGCTTTCAATCTTGGAATAGTCGTTGCCGCGCCCTTTGAGCTTCTCGACGAACATGCGGCTCGTAATCACGGACTTCACGTCGGCGCGGGCCGCACAGTATTTCACGTTGTCTACAGACGAAGTGTAGTTCAGGTTCACGTTCGTCTTGCCCAGGAGCCAGAGTGCCAAGTTCACGATGACACCGGCCGGGCTCGGCGGGAGCATGATGCCTACGTTCTTCTCGTCGGGGCCAAGAATCTTCTTCAAGTGCTTGCTGAACGCGATGACGGCACCCATGAGCTTGAAACCGGAGAAATGGCCACCGTCGGGATTGTAAATGGCCGGGCCGTGCTTCACGAACTTCTTGTAGGTGCGTATCCAGCTGTCGCCCACGGGCTTCACGAACGAAACGGCGTAATCCCAGGCCGAAATGGAAATCTTGCGGATAATCGTACGGACTTCGTTGGCGGGAGTCGTCGCCGGGATGGGTTCGCCAAAGGCGACCGTCACGGCACGTTCGGCACTTGCACCGTACATGTTGGAGCCGCTATAGCTGAAGTTCGAACCCCAGAGGCCCTGGATATAGAACGGTACCACCTGGGCTTCTGTACCTTCGACTGCCTTGGAATAGTCGATGCTGAACGGTTCGACGTGCGGAGAGCGGGACACCTCCCCCGTCGGGAAAATCGCGACCGCATGGCCACCGAGCAACTGCTGGTGGATGCGTTCCATCGCGTCTTCGGGGTGGCGGTTGTCGATACGGATGATGCCCAAACGCTTCAGGATGGCTCGGAGGTACCATTTTTCGAAGTGGTCCTTGTTGCTCGCGATACAGAGCGGACGCGGGCAGGCCATCTGCACCATGGCCCAGTCGATAAAGCTGTGGTGGTTACCGACCAAAAGAACCGGGCCGTCGTTCGGGATGTTGCCCACGTTGAGCACGCGAATCTTGTAACGGCTGAAAACGAGGCGCAACAGCGAGCGGACAAGCGCCTGCGGAAGGTTCAAGATGGACCAGTAGAACACGCCGATAGAAATGACCGCGAGACCGATAAAGTAGACCTGCGGGCGCACGGACGTGTAGCGGATGAGGGTCGAATAGATGAACAGGAAGATGATGAGCACTACCGCCTGGATCAAGTTCGCAAGCGCGATGACCCAGCCCGAATTGTTGGGGCGCGTATTATACTGCAACAGGGCGTTCACCGGCACCAGCACCATACCGCCAAAAATACCGACGGCCGTATAGAGAATGGCCAGGGCGACCGGATGCACCATCACCGGGATAAGGAACATGCTGAGGGATGCGCCAATCATGCCGAGCGGGACAAAACCCGTCTCGATGAAGTCCCTGGAATTGTGCGCCGCGATAATGGTGCCCACCATGAGGCCAGCAACGGCGAACGCGAGGTAGTTCTGCAGCATGCTGACGGACTGGGAACCCGAAACGTCCTGGAACACGAGGGCGAACACCTGGGCCATGGCCCAGAACATCGAAAGGGCGATAATGGCGGCACGGAGGGTACGGTGACGCCAGCCGAAACTTAGGCGGCGGCGGGCCACGGAGAACTTGATGTTCTTGTCTTCGTAGCGGACCTTGGGAATCAAGAAGCTCGCGATAGTGCCAAGGACGCTCACGCCGGTAAGAATCCACGGGATGACAACCGAGTTCTTGATGATGTAGCCGACAGCTTCGTAACTGATGAGGGATTCCAGGTCGATGAGGTTCACGCCGACGATGACAAGCCAGCTGGAAGCGATAATGCCGATCAGCGAGAAAATCTGCAAGAAGGCGTTGGCATAGCTCAGGTGGCGTACGCCGAACATTTCGCGAATGATAGCGTACTTCGCGGTACTATGGACTGCAAAACCGCAAGAAAGGCCAATGGAAAGCCAGAAGGCTACACGCGGGCAATGGCAGGAGACAAGGATGGATTGGGCGATGACGAACGCCGTCATAAAGAGCGATGACCACGCCAGAATCTTGTTCTTCGAGAAGCGGTTCGTGAAGAACCCGGCGGGCCAGATCATCAGCACGAAAGGCGCGATGAAGAATATCTGGAGCATGAAGGTCTGCCAGGTCTGGCCGGTGCTGGCGTCCGAAAATGAACCCGACAGGATTTTCTGGGCATAGATGAACACGCCCATCTGAACAAAGACCGTCGCAAGAATCGATAGGAAATAGCGGACGGAACCTTTAACTTTCCACATTATAGATCCTTTATCTAACCTGCCGCTTTAAAATGCAGCAGTAACTTTAATTATGGATACAAATTTAGAAATATCGTCACTCGCAGGCAGGCCGCATCAAGCGTTCCAGCTCGTCCACGCTCTTCGGGATGGAGGCCGAGAGGTTGCGGAAGCCCGATGCCGTAATGAGCAGGTCGTCCTCGATGCGGATGCCGATTTTTGCAGAAATGCGTTTTCCGTCGAAAATTCCCGAAAATTCGCCATAAATTCCGGGTTCGCACGAGATGAACATGCCAGGCCGAAGCACGGTGTCGAGCGAGCGCGTGCCAGCGATCCCTTCGTGAATCTGTTCCCCGATGAAGTGGCTCACGCCGTGCGGACGCCTGTCGTAGAGCAGCTTGAACTTGCCCGAATGGGCACGTACGAGGCGGGTGTCGAGCGCCTCCATGATAAAGTCCCACGGGATGTTCCCGATTTCCTTGAGCGAGACTCCCGGCCGTACCGCCTTCTTGTATGCTTCCGCGGAATCGAGCACGATCTGGTAGAGGAGTGCCTGGAGCGGGTCGAACTTGCCGTTCACGGGAATCGTGCGCGAGATGTCGCTGTGGAGGGTGCCGTACCGCACGCCAAAGTCCAGAAGCACGAGGCTCCCTCCACGGAGAGGTTCGTCATTCTTGACGTAGTGCAGGCAGCAGGCGTTCTCGCCGCCCGCGCAGATGGTCGGGAACGCGAGATCGCCGTCGCTCCTCTTTTGCATGCCGTAGTTCAGGAATAGCATGAGGTCGCGTTCCGTCTTGAAGTTACGCATGTTCGCAAGCATTTCTCGGAATGCAAGCTCGGTAGCCTTCTGGGCGCGCTTCGCCTCGGCGATGCGCTCCGGACCGAGCACGAGCCGGTCTTCAAAATGTTTTTCCGCACAGCTTTTGACTTCCATTCCGAAGGGGCGGAGTTGTTTCCGGAGGTCGCTGGCGAGCTTGCTGTTGTGGTCGCCCGTGAACTTCGGGAAAAAGAACGCGTACGCATGGCGGACGCCTCCCCTGCCCGAACTGTACCGCCTGGCGAGGTCTGAGACGAATGGCCAGAGCTCGTCGATCGGACGTACGTCGGCAATTCCCGTGAGGCCTGAAATTTCCGCTTTCCCACCCGCGTAACCAAGTCTAAGGCCTACCCAGAATTCCTTGAACGGGTCCTTTCTTGGGACGAAGAGCGTTTCCTTCTTGCGCGCCGGGTCCAGTACAAGGTAACAGCCGGCTTGGTTTATGCCCGTGAGGTAGAGGAACGATGGTTCCTGCACCATTTTTGTCCAAGTTTGTACGAAAGCTTCCTCGCATCCCGGTTCGACCTGCATGCCTGCGAAAACGCAGAACGAGTCGAGCTTGCACATAAGTTCCCGGCGTCTTTTTGCATAAATTCTCTTTGAATCGCCCGTTTTGGACGAAATAAACACCTGCGAATAGGCTTCTTTATTGTTTTTTTGCTTTTGCATCGGGATTTTTTACCTTTTTTTTCTTTTTTTTGGAAATAACTATATATATTTTAGCCATCAAAGACTAGAATGGAGTTCAAAATAATGTCTCTTTTAAAGAATTGGAAGCTTATCCTTGCAACCCTTTCCGTTGCCCTTTTCACTGCTTGCGCCGGCTCCTCGGGTGGTAGCGACGACTACTCCTCCGGTGACGATTCCGAATACGCCGGTGGCGGTTCCAGGTCTGCTCCTAAGGAACATGTCGACGAAGACAAGCTGAAGAAGACCGAAAAGGAAGCTATGGATATCACCGAAGAAAACCACAAGCTCCGCAAGGAAATCTTCGAGGCGAAGAACAAGCTCGGCATTCCGGTCGACCGTCCGACGGACGACGCTCCGGCTGCAGCTGAATAATGAATGAGTGAATTAACTCGTTATTCCATATCTGACAACCTGAAGCGGATTGTTTCGGGTGAACGCGAAACGGTTTTCCGGCTATTGGAGAGCCGTTTTTGCGTTGAGATACAGACCCGCCTGCCGGGTCTTTCCATCAAGCCGCGCAAGAACGCCGATATCGAAGGCGTCCTTTCGGTGCTGGACCAGCTCAAGATGGCGGCCCGGAACGGTGACGTGCTTACGGCTTCCGACGTGGAAAGGCTTCTTGGACCGGAGGTGCGGGAACTGGGTGAAGCTATCCCGGACGCCCCCATATTCAGGAACCGCTTCGGCGTTGCCGTCTCCGCGAAGACGTCGGCCCAGGCCGAACTGGTGAAGGCGGTCGGGAAAAATGATATCATCTTTGCGAAAGGCCCTGCCGGTACCGGCAAGACCTTCCTCGCGGTGACGCTTGCTGTCGCAAGCCTCGAGCGCCATGAGGCCGAACGCATCTGCCTTGTACGCCCGGCAGTCGAGGCGGGCGAATCCTTGGGATTCTTGCCCGGTGACCTGAAGGAAAAGATTGCCCCGTACCTTCGCCCTATCCACGACAGCCTCTCCGAGCTGCTGCCCGCCGAGAAGCTCCGCCGTTACGAGGAGACCGGCGCGATCGAGGTCGCTCCCCTCGCCTACATGCGCGGCCGCACCCTCAAACGCGCCTTCATCATCCTGGACGAAGCGCAGAACACCACGATTGCACAGATGAAGATGTTCCTCACCCGTATGGGGCCGCACAGTAAAGCTATCATTACGGGTGATACGAGCCAGGTGGACCTCGCCAAGGGGCAGACTTCGGGCCTCGAGCACGCGATGAAGATCCTGAAGGGCATCCGCGGGATTGCCCAGGTGGAATTCACCGCGACGGATGTGCTCCGCCACCACCTCGTGAAAGATATTTTGCTTGCCTACGCGCAGAAGGACAAGAAAAAATGAAGAAGAGAAAAAAGAAGATACACCTCTTTATTGGCTGGATTATCATCGCCGCGGTCGCCATCGCGCTGTTCCCCGACAAGAACATCGCCCTGCAGGCCGAACACCCGCACCTCGGGCAGTTGAGTACCCGCACGATTATCTCGCCCATCAACTTCGACATTCCCAAGTCCAAGCAGGAAATCGAGGCCGAGCGTGCCCGTGCCGCCGAGAAGGTGAGCGCCATCTTCGAGTTCAACTCCGACGAGACGAACCGCATCAGCGACGACCTGAAGCAGTACCTGCACAAGCTCGGACAGTACGGCGCTCTGCAGGCGCAGATCAGCGGTGCCTACCAGTCCGACGACATGGACAGCTCCGTGCAGCGCAAGGTGACGCAGGCTTCGCGCCTCTACGAAGTGCTCAAGCAGCGCCTCTCCATCACGGCCATCAAGCCTTTGAGCCAGAACTCCAAGGCGCGTGATTCCGTATTTGCCGCGTTCAGCCGCATGCTCGAAAAGGGCATTTCCAATACGCTTGTCGCGAAGACGGAAACCGAAGTCCAGCTGTTCATCAACAACTACAATATCCAGAACGTCAAGTCCCTCATCTACAACAAGCCGACGGTCTCGATTATCAAGGATAGCGAAGAGAATACGCTCGAGGCAAGTGAAATCCAGCCGCTCCAGCGCCGCATCGACGAAGCGTTCAGCCAGCTGCAGAGCGCCTTCCCCACCGAGCAGGCCTTGCAGAGTGCCTTCTACGAAGTGCTTTACGTGTTCGCGCTCCCGAACGTGTTCTACCTCGATAAGGAAACCGAGTCCCGCAAGCAGGAGGCCCGCAACAAGGTCACCCTCATCAAGGGCATGGTTCCCCGCGGCATGGAAATCGTGACGCAGGGCGCTCCCGTGACCAAAGACATTCTTGAAAAAATCGATGCGCTCCAGCAGGCCCAGCAGAAGGAAGAAAATTCCCGAATGCTGACCGCCCCCTATGGACAGGCGCTCGTGTTCTTCGTCATCATTTCCATCCTGTTCCTTTTCTTCATGTTCTCCCAGGCGACCAAGACCCTCAAGACGGCACGCCAGCTCTGGAGCCTCGTTGCCCTCGCCGCCTTGCAGCTTTTGGCCTATTGGGGCATGCACTACTTTACGGGTTACATCAGCAAGGCCGAGGGCAACCTGATTCCCGAAGCGATTGACATGATGTGGATCTACCCGTTCGCGCTTGCGCCTGTGATTGCTACGGTGCTTTATGACCACCGCTTCGGCATTGCGTTCTCCGTATTCTCGTCGGTTATTTTCGGCGTGCTGAACGGTTATGACCTCGCGGCCACGGTGATGGTGCTCGGCGTGACTCTTTTGCTTACCCAGCCGCTGGTGCGCATGCGTTACAGGGTGCAGTTCGTCTGGAGCATCTTTGCCGGAATCGCGGCCATCGCCGCGGCTATAAGCATCATGTTCCTGTTGCGTAACCGTATGGGAATCGAGCCGTTCTACATGACCTTGATTGCGGGCAGCATCAACATCGTCGCCTGCACCGCACTTGCCTCCGTGCTGTTCATCCACTTGATAGAACGCGTTTTCGGTATTACGACAGTGCTTACGCTCATGGAAATGTCCGACTTCAACCGTCCGGCCCTCAAGCGAATCTCCGAACTTGCTCCTGGAACGTTCCACCATAGCATCCAGGTTTCTAATCTAGCCGAAAAGGTCGCTGACAGCATCGGCGCGAATTCGCTTTTGGTGCGTGTCATGGCGCTCTACCACGATATCGGCAAGACGATGCGTCCGGAATACTTTACCGAGAACCAGAAGCAGGGCGTGAATCCGCACAACAACCTGGATCCGCTCCAGTCCGCAAAGATTATCGTGGGCCACGTAGAGCAGGGGGCGGTCCTTGCGAAGGATTACAAGATTCCCGAAGTTGTCGCGGCAGGCATCCGCGAACACCACGGGACGACGCTTATTCAGTATTTCTATGCTAAGGCGGTGGATGCGGGCGTTGCTGTCAACGAAGACGACTTCCGCTATAGTGGCCCGAAGCCGCAAAGCAAGGAAACGGCTATCCTCATGCTTGCCGACATCATCGAGGCGACGAGCCGTTCGATGGCGGACCAGTCTGCCGATGCGCTTGCCGACATGATACACAAGACCATCGAGGGGCGTTTCCACGAGGGCCAGTTCAGCGAATGCGACCTTTCAATCCGCGAGCTGTTCAAGCTCGAGAAGGCGTTCCTCCACAGCCTCGACGGTACGTACCATACGCGCGTGAAGTACCCCGGCCAGAAGTAGTTTTTGTTCAAAAAACGCCAAATTTCGGTTGACAATGGCCATAAACTTTGTATATTTGGCGTGTAATCTTAAGGACGGCAAAAATGTTGAATAAAAAGAACATCATTCTTGTTGCAATCGGCGTTTTACTGCTTGTTATCGGATTCATCTGCCTCGCCACTGGCCCCGCGGACAATCCGGTAAGCCTTACGGTTGCTCCGCTTATCCTGGTGATTGCCTACATCGTCGTGATTCCCCTCGGGATTCTCTTCGGCGGCAAGAAGCAGGACAAGTAAAAATCCCGGGCGATTAGCTCAGTTGGTTCAGAGCGTCTGCCTTACAAGCAGAATGTCAGCGGTTCGAATCCGTTATCGCCCACTACCGAAAATCGGAAACGATTTGGGGTGGTAGCTCAATTTTGGTTAGAGCACCGGCCTGTCACGCCGGAGGTTGCGAGTTCAAGCCTCGTCTATCCCGCGAAAGAACCTTCTTCGGAAGGTTCTTTTTTTATATATATTTATGGATGTAATGTTTTTTGGGATATCGAAGGGAGGCTCCATGAAATACGGCTTGGCCATCTGTTCTCTGCTAGTCGCTATGTCGCTGACAGCTTGTGGAAGCGACGATGATGATGACTTGTTCGGCATGAAGCAGATGATTGACGAATTCGAGGATATGGCTGACGGTTCGAGCAACGGGCTCGACAAGTCCTCGGGTTCCAAGTCTAAGAGTTCCAGTTCCAGCGCGAATGCCTATTCCTCGGAAGAGGAACCAGCCGAAGTGGCGTCCCGTACGTTCATCGAGTTCCATTACGATTCCACGCGCAAGGCGACGATCGCGACCCGCAAGTTCCATGACGCCCTTATCAACTACGACTACAGGACGGTGCAGGTAGGCCTGCAGGTCTGGCTCGGCGAGAACGTGCGCCGCAGTGCCAAGACGGCCAAGTGCTACGAGGACAAGGAAAGCTATTGTGAGACCTATAGCAGCCTTTACGCGAGCACGAGCGGGCTGTGCCCCGCCGATTTCAATGTTCCCACGGTCGAGGACTGGAACCAGCTCCTGAAGGTCGCGGGCGGTGCCAACGTGCTCATGTCCAAGAACCTGTGGGAAAATTCGAAGGGCGAAGCTATCCTCGGAAAGGACGCTGTCGGATTTTCCATGCTTCCCGGCGGTATATGCATCGGCGACAAGTGCAGCGGAATCCATACCGAGGCGAACTTCTTTGCACAGAAGGGCGAAACGAGGGGCTACGTGACGTTCAAGCCGGGCAAGGACAGCCTGGAGTGGCACTCCATCAACGAGAAGGACTCCGTACGTGTTTCCTTGAGGTGCGTGCAGCCGGCGACAGAAGTCCAGAAATTAAGCGAGATTGATTCGCTGTGCATACCTTCGAAGACTTTCGAGGTAGCCGAAAAGGGCTACATGTATGAATGTACGAATGATAGCGTATGGGCCGAAGTCAGGGACACACTCCCCAAATCGTGTTCTTCCAGTGAAAATGGCAAGCGTTATCGTAAGCAGTCCGCGGACTTCATATGCAATGGAGGCAAGATTGATACGATTCCCTACATCGCAAGGTTAAATGGACTTTGTACCGAGAAGAACGAGAAGGACACGATAGTGTTCGCTAGCAAAGTTTATGTGTGTGAATCGTATGAATGGACCCGCAAGACGATTGAGGACCTCTACGGAGAATGCAGTGGAAGTTCGCACCGGGTTGTCTCTTACACCGGCGTTGATTACAGGTGCAAGAACGGCAAGTGGGATACGCTTACCGTAGTCGAAAAGGCGCGCGGCTTCTGTAACGAGCAGATGGAAGGCGATACGGCTCTTGTAGAGGGAATTTACAATACGATTTTGCTTGGCGGAACTGTTGAAACAGGACTGTTTGAGTTGCCTGCTCCCCATCCGTACTACTATAATTTTGTTTGCAAGAACAGCGAATGGGTCGCTTGCTCCACATACGAGGATTATTTCGGCAAGTGCACGTCGGCGCGCCGCGGTGAAGTTGGATCGTATATAACCGGCTACACGAGCTCCCCAACAACTTATACGTTCATCTGCGCAGACACCGGCTGGAGAGAACCGAATAAAACAGAAAAACGTCAGGGATTCTGCACAAAGGATCTCGAGAATAAGCTTGTCAAGGATTCGGTATACTACTATATCTGCAAGAATGGCTTTTGGACAGAGCCTTCACTTGACGAATTCCCTGTTTCCTGTGACAAAGCCCATCTTGATTCTGTTTACAAGACATTGAATCATACTTTTGTTTGCGATGTCGACACGCTGAAGTGGCGAGAGATGGATTACCAGGAGTTAAAACTTGGACTCTGTAACGAGGAAAAGGAAGGACAGACCGGTCGGCCGAGCAATAGCCTTGCCTCCTATTACCTCTGCAAGAATCGCAAGTGGGTCCGTACTGATTCGCTCAATTACTTCCTGGGTTTTTGTTCAACGGGATCGGAGAACTACCAGAAAGTAAAAACGCATCGCGACAAGAAGGACTATTACTGCAATGGCGAAACGTGGGTTGCAGCGACAATGGCTGATGTCTTGGGGCAATGCACTTCTGCCAACGTAAAGGATACGGCACGCTATAGGGATACCCTGTACTTTTGTAGCGTCACCGGTAAGTGGGTTGTGGCCACGTTCGGAAGCTATTTCGGGGGTTGTTCAACCCACGATGCGGGCCCTGTCGTATATGACTTCTTTGACAATGTCAACAGAATATGCGAGAATTACAGCTGGAGAACAGCCACAATGGACGATATCGAATCTTGTGATGCCAGCCGGTATGGCGAAATTAAGAAAATGCCGGAAGGCGATAATAGGAACTTTGTCTGCGTCAACAAGTATTACAGATCTTATGAGCGATATGCCACCTGGCGTCTAATGACCAAGGAAGATTCCACCATGGGCGTCTGCTCCCCCGCTACAGAAGGGAAAATCGGAGAAATGCCCAATTCGAGCCTCAAGTACGTTTGCGTCGTGCCCAAGGACCTCAACAACGCCAGCTATTGGGACTGGGCATCGAAACCGGAAGCCCTGGGAGCATGCACCTCTGCAAACGAAGGCCAGAAAGTCGTGTACGCAACGCAGACCACCGTCTGTTCGGGCGGCAAGTGGACCGTGCAATACGGGACACTCGACATCAAAGGCGTGGCCCACAAGACAGTCCAGTTTGCCGGCTTGACATTCCTTGCCGAAAACGTCAAGGTCCCGACACAAAATTCCAAGTGCTACAAAGGCAACAACAACGAGGATTGCACACATGGCCGGTTGTACCAATTCGTAGAAGCCTACGAGATTTGCCCCACCGGTTGGCACATGATGGACACAACCGAATTCAACACCATCGCCAAGGCTGCCAAAACCTATTCCGGACATCTCTATTCCGTCGACATCTTCGATGCGAGCCCCTCCGCCTGGCAGGGCACTTCGGGCAACAGCCTTGACGATGCCTATGGAATCAACATTTACGGGGTCGGCTATTGCGATACCAATGGAAATTGCGAGAACAGCATGCGCGATTCCTACCTCTGGACAATGGATGTCGTCGACCTGCATCACTCCATGACCATCCACCATACGTACCAGCGTACGCAGGAATATGTCTCAATGCACATCGATTCCTACCTGGGAGCCCGCTGCGTAAAGGACCAATAGCTCTAAAAAAGGCGAAAAAAACTCAAAAAACACCAAAAATCCCCTTGACATAACACAATCGTTTTTATATATTTGGGCTACCACTGGGGTGGTAGCTCAATTTTGGTTAGAGCACCGGCCTGTCACGCCGGAGGTTGCGAGTTCAAGCCTCGTCTATCCCGCGAAAAAGCCCTCTCGTTTTGAGAGGGCTTTTCGTTTTCTCAATTCTTCTGTTTACCAGATTTCAAATCCGAGGCCGAGGGCGAACGTATGGCGCAGCGCCCCGACCGTTTTTTCGTCTTCGTCGCCGAAGGTGGCGCGGTCGCTGACCGAACCGATCTGGAGCATATATTTCAGGCGCAGGTCCAACACGAAGGAAACGTCGCGGAGTTTCTTGGGCCTCGAAGCTAGCAGGCGGACATCCACGTTGCTGCCAAGGAGGAATTCCGTATTCGAGATGGCGTCCATGGCCATGTAATCCGTTTCCGAGACGCCCAGGAAGGGCTCTACGCGCAGGAACCTGGAATCGAAAACGGTAAAGCCGAGGGTAAGTCCCATCGATTCGTCCTCGGATTCATTCTCTTCGCTGTACCATGTCGGGAGTTCCTTGGGAGCCGAGACGATGCCGTACGCCCAGAAGAGGCCCAGGCTGATGCGCCAAAAGCGGGTGTTGACCTCCCCCATGAACGACGAGCCCATCTTGTCGTCGACGTAGTCCGTCACATCGCCGCCAAGGAACCCTAGCCACTTGTAAAGATAAACGCCGAAGCCGCCGGTATAGTACTTGTGCTTGAACGGGTCGACCCGGAATTCACGCAGCGGAATCATGACCCTCTCTACAAACGGGATGGTCTGTTCGCCGAGAAATTTCACATAGGGCGACGTCGGGTGCGCCTTGACGAATGACTTGCCGCGATCCAGGAACATACCCGCGCTCGTGGTATCCTTGACTTCTTGCCAGTAGACCGGGTACCCGTGGAAGACTACCTTTCTCCAGGCAATCGCGATTTCAGAATAGAGCAACAGCCTGTAGAGTTCCTTGTACTCGTCGGAGATGTCCGAGCTGTCTACGCGGGCGCAGAGGGAATCCGCCGTATTGACGGTAAACGGGAAGAGACCGCGGTACAGGTAGAACGAGAGCGCGTCCTGGGCCGTGATTCGGTTTTCCCATTCCGGCTTGTACGTGGAATCGAGCAGCGAACGGCGCAGGTCCGCGTAAATCTCGATGGCGTTCCCGAAATTCTTGAGTTCCATGTTTATGAGGTATTCCTCGAAGCGCGTGAGAGGGGCGCCCTCCTTCACGTGCGATTTCAGGTAGTCGAACGCCTGGTCGGCGCGGTCACGGTCGCCCGTCTCGAGCGCAGTCTTGAGCGCATCGCGCGCACGGTCGAAGAGTTCCTTCTTGGAAACGTTCACGGAGGTGGTTTCGGACGTTCCTTCGTCCGGGTCGGCGAACGCTGTCCCGGCGCAGAGGAGCATGGCGAGCAGGCATAGCAGGAACCGCATTTTCATGGCTTACCAGAAGTAGATGCCGAGGCCAATGCCAAAGAACCCAGCGACACCGCTATCCTTGTTGAACACGTCGTCGACATCCAGGTACGAGATTCCGAACTGCCCGACGAGCGAGAACGAGCTCAGCTTGGAATCCGAGGTGAACAGGAAGGTCGTGAGGAACTTGAAATCCACGTTCACGCCGAGCGTATAACCTACGGATTCGTCGGACATTTCGTCGATTTCGTCGCCGCCCGTGTAATGCGTCACGTCAGCGTCCGGGTCGTCCGGGTCGCCGTCGACGATATCGAATTCCTTGCGGACCCTGAGCGAGGTTGCTGGCGAAGAGAACGCTAGGTACGGCCTTACCTTGAGGTAACGGCTGTCGAACACCACGTATCCGAAACCGATATCCGCACTCGTGATGCCTTCGGCGCCGGTAGGCCTGTTCTCGAAGAAGAACGCAAAGCGCATAATCTGGAAGTAAAGCTCGAAATGGATCGGTCCCTGCGGCCTAACGAGGTCGTCATTGTAATCGGGATCTATCGACGAAAATCCGCCGTCAAGCAGGAACACGTTCAGGCCGAAACCGCCCGTGTAAAGCTTGTCGGAAATCGTCTTTTCCTTCATCGCGCCACGCTGTTCCGAGTACATCTTGCGTACATCCATGTGCTCGAGCGGGAAAAGCACGGACTTCTTGATCCATTCCGCATCCGGATGGTCGGGATGGGCTTCCACGAACTTGGCTGCCCTAGTCTGGACGTCCGTTCTGGATTCCTTGTCCTTGTATGCATCCGAGAGTAAAAGCAACAGGGCGAGTTCTTCCTTGTCGGCGGTACTCATGTTCGCCTTCTCGATATCCGCGGCAAGGCTGTAATACAGGTTCTGGTTCCGGTCGCGCTTCTTGAGTCCCTCCATTACATGGAGCGCGAGGCCGTCGTCCTTCGCTTCCCTGAAACCTTCGTCCATTTCGAGAGTGTCGTAGCTAGTCTTGTAGAAGCGCACGATATGTTCGCGCAGGCGGTTGAACATCTTGTTTTCTACATAGAGGTAGCCCTTTTCGACTTCCTGGATGGGCATGATCTTGCGCGTCTTCTGGCTTTCGATTTCGGCAATCAACGATGCGATTCGAGCCGTATCGCCCTCGTTTACGCTTTCGAGCAGGCTTTCCCTGAGCTTGTAAATGGGGCCCATTTCGGATTGCTGGTCGGCAATCAGAGTCTTTTCGAATTCATCCTGGCTCGAATTTTCGTCAGAGGCGCTTTCCGTCTTCGTAAGGAGAGATTTTTCGAAAGAGTTGAGCTCGTCAGAAAAGGCCGGCGTGGCAAGAATGCCCGCAAAAAGGAGTGTTGCAAGAGTCTTTTTCATTACAACCCCTCCGGAGAAACTTCGCCCTTCGACAGCTGGGCCTTGAATTCAGCGTCGGCACGCTTGATGGCCCCGCGTTCGGAATAGTACACGTCGGCAATCATCCTGATGCAGGTGCGGTTCGAGGTGACGACAACGCCTGCGGCCGCGATGACAGTCGGGTCATTGTACTGCGTGATTTCCTTGACAAATAGCAGGTTTCCGCCAACCTTGCGGGCCCTGTCTTCGAGCAATGCGACGTTGGCCGCTGTTTGGCAGGCATGGTCGGCATCCGTCTCGATGGTTCCCTTGTAGACGGCATCGTCGGGAACTACGGGAATGTCGCGCGCGTTCACGAACGCAACCACAGAAAGCGAATCCAGCGGGGCGTTGTCCGCGACTCCCCCGCCCACGACCTTTGAGGTCGCGCAGGCGGATAGCGTAAGGGCTACAAGAAAAACCGACACGCAGCAAAGCGCGGCCGGCATAGCTTTTTTGATGTTAGAGAGAGGCATAACTGAAATATAATTTATTTGCAAAAAAAAGAACCCGCGAACGGGTTCCTTTGGAGATCCCCGCCTGCGCGGGGATGACAATATGGGGACTAGCAGCCGAGTTTAGCGGACAGGTAAGCTTCGAGTTCGTCGATCTTCACCAGTTCCTGCTTCATGGAGTCGCGTTCGCGGACCGTCACATAGCCCAGCTTGGCCGGATCGGATTCACCCTCGCCCACCGTGTCGAAGTCGACGGTCACGCAGAACGGCGTGCCGAGTTCGTCCTGACGGCGGT
>CAMJQW010000042.1 GCA_946408125.1 uncultured Fibrobacter sp. | reverse complement strand
TCATTTCGGCGATGGAGATTGCCGGGTGCGTATCGTTCAGCTGGATGGCGACCTTCTCGGGGAATTTCTTCCAATCGCCGTCATGGAGCTTCTTGAAGCGCTTGATGATATCCTGCAGGGAGGCGGAGCACAGGAAGTACTGCTGCTTGAGGCGCAGTTCCTTACCGTTCATGGAGGAGTCGTTCGGGTACAGCACCTTGGAGATGGTCTCGGAGAGTTCCATGTCCTGCACGGCGGCGATGTAGTCGCCGTTGTTGAAGTAGCTGAGGCCGAAGTCGTCGGTGGACTTCGCGCTCCAGAGGCGCAGGTTGTTCACGGTGTTGTTCTTGTAGCCCGGAATCGGGGTGTCGTACGGGAGGGCGAGCACGTAGTCCTTCGTTTCCCAGCGGTTGCGGAGCTTGCCCTTGTCGTCGACCCAGCTCACCACGTAGCCGTAGAACGGGACCTTGATGGCGTTGGCCGGACGGGCGATTTCCCAGGGGTTCGGGAGACGCAGCCAGTTGTCCGGCTGTTCTTCCTGTTCGCCGTTTACGATCTTCTGGCTGAACATGCCGTATTCGTAGCGGATACCCATGCCGGTGGCCGGGAGTTCGAGAGTTGCCATGGAGTCCAAGAAGCAGGCGGCGAGGCGGCCAAGACCGCCGTTACCGAGACCCGCGTCCACTTCCTGTTCGCGGAGTTCTTCGAGGGTCATGCCGATTTCGTCAAGAGCTTCGGTCACGGCGCTTTCGACGTCGAGGTTCAGCACGGAGTTGCCGAGCGTACGGCCAATCAAAAATTCGAGGGAGAGGTAGTAGACGCGCTTCACGTCCTGCTTGTAGTAGGTCTCCTGCGTCTTGATCCAGCGATCGACGAGGCGGTCGCGCACGGCGTATGCGACGGCGAGGAACTTCTCGTGGTCAGTCACGGTCACCTTGTTACGGGCGAGCGTATGGTGGATGTGGTCGGTGAACGCCTTGCGGAAAGATTCCGCATCGGTGCCGAGCACTTCGACTTCTTCTGCTTTCTTGATTGCTTTTGCCATGTTACACCTTGGGTGGTTGAAAATTTTCGTTTCAAGTTTAGAAATTTTTACGGGGTGTGGCAAAAGAAATAATTAAATTGTGGAGTGTAATCGTCGCAGAGGAGCGCCTATGCATATCGCTTATTCCCGTGCCCAAAAATTCGGTCTCGTTTTCGGGGCTCTTGCCGTCGTCAGCCTGCTTGCCGGCTGCGGTGGAGATTCGTCCAGCACGACCAGCCCTGAAACCTCGGAACCCGTTCCGGCCAGCAGCGATGCCCAGACCAACCCGGGCGTATCGAGCGCGACCGTGCCCGCATCTTCCGATGCGCTTGTGGCAAGTTCCGGTGCCGTTGTCGATGTCAGCTCTTCGTCGACTGTCGTTCCCGAATCGAGTGCGGCTGCCGAGGAAGGTCCCTTCGTCGACCCCGCGACGTCCACGTATGTCCCTCCGACCAATCCGGAAGATCTCCTCTACACGATTGACCCGACACTTGCGGTGACCCCGGATTCCAACGGCTTCTACTATGTCGCGGACATCTACAAGGCATTGCCCGCTACGAGCAAGGTCGTATTCGTGCTTCGCCATTCCGAACGCGGTGCGAGCGAAGGCCAGGAGTCGCAGCTCACGGAGAACGGCGTTCAGATGGCGCAGAAGCTCGGTGCCGATATGTTGAGCGAAGAAAGCTTCTTCTATGCTTCTACGGATTTCATTCGCACCCGCGAAACCTGTAACAACATCGCCATCGGCCGTGGCGAAGCCGGCTACCACACCTACACGTGGTCCGGAATCAACGGCGGTTACTTTGTCAAGGTCCCTACGGACGAACTCGACACCTTGCTCAAGAAGCGCGGCGGTTCCTGGAAGAACCTTTCGCAGTGGGCATACGGTGCGACGATTACGAACCGCTTTGTCGCGAACGTCATTGACGATTTCATGTACGACCTGTTCGAACGCGGTCACCGCTTCGTGAACGAGGTCGTGCTCCTGAACCTCCCCGGATGGAAGCGCGTGAACTTCCTGGTGAGCCATGATATCTTGCTGGAAGCCCTCACGGTCTATGCGACGAACAGGCAGATTGACCTCAAGTTCTACGATGGCGGAAAGTGGATCAACTACATGGCCGGCATTGCGGTCGTCGTGAACGAGGCGGGCGCGGTGAGCCTGTTCCCCGTGCGCGGTGCGGACCTCGGCTGGATGTACTACGTGAAGCAGGAAGAATAAGCCCGCGTTATGGAAGTGGCGCTTCTTGGTTCCACCGGGTTAATCGGTGTGAATGCCCTCAAGTTGCTGGTGCGCTTGCCCGAAGTTTCGAGGGTGTACTGCCCCGTGCGAAGCGAGCCCGCACTTGCGGAAATCGGCATCTTGGAAGGCTCGTCGAAGATTGACTTCGAAAAAATTGATTTCGAACAAGTTATAAGCAAGTCGCCCGATGCCGACAATGACGAACTGCGCAAGTTGCGCGAAAAATTTTCGGGCCTCGATGCCGTAATCTGCTGCCTCGGGACGACCCTCAAGCAGGCAGGAAGCAAGCCCGCACAAGAAAAAATTGACGTAAGGCTCCCGCTATCGCTTGCCGCCATTGCAAAAAAGGCGGGTGTGAAGCATTTTCTTTGCGTGAGCGCGCAGGGCGCGAATTCGCATTCGCCGTTTTTCTATAACCGTTTGAAGGGAATGCTCGAAGAGGGCCTCACGATGATGAACTTCGAGGCGCTCACGCTCGCGCGGCCTTCGCTGTTGCTCGGGAAGCATAAGGACAGGCGGCTCGGCGAGGAACTGTTGCAGAAACTGCTCGGCCGCCATCCGGAAATCATTCCTGCGCGGCTCCGCCCGGTGTATGCGGAAAGCGTCGCCGCGCACCTGGTAGCCTCGATGCTCAAACCGCCTTTCGATCATGTGTGCGCGACCGATGGCGTGAAGGGCAAACGGATAATCTATAACAGGATTCTTGTAAAGGGCTAATTGCCGTTATTGCAGGCGCTGGCATCGATGTTCTCGACATTCCAGTTTGCCGTGAGCGCACCGCATTCCGTCGTGGAAACGACCTGTCTGTAGTTCACTTTGTTGTCATCGACAGCGATGAGAACTATACCCCAGGAGCTGTGCGCGAGGCAATCGTTTAGTTTGTACATATTGGAAGCCCGCCAGCCCAGGATGCTTTCGGCGTTGTTGCTCAGGGGTATCTTTTCGTGGATGCAGTCGCCGTATTCGAAGTTCTTTGATTTTCCGTTCCCCGGGGCTCCGTACCCGATGTCCTTCCAGGTGCCGATGCTGTGCTCATGATGAATGTAGGCTTCTTGCATATGGACATAGGAACCTGCGGCTGTGGGTATTTCTGCCGCTTGAGCCTTGGCGACCATGCCGAAAATCTTGGGCACGGCGACTGCTGCGAGTGCGCCCAAGATGACGACTACCACCATAACCTCGATAAGGGTGAAGCCGTTCTTTCTAATCATAATGCTACTCTTTGATAAGGACAAAATGGAAGTGCAAGCTTCCGGTAATAAAAATATATTATATCAGAGTGCTATGAGCATTTTTTTTGAAAATGATGCTTTTATGTCCCGTTGTTGTGATTAGCGACAAATGACCGGTTGATAACAGGCGGCTACTTGAATTTCGCGAATTTGATGAGGTATTTTGCGGTCTGGAAGGGCGTCTTGAGGAACGCGGTCTTCTTGTACCCGCTGAGCGCGAATCCCTGCAGTACCTTGTAGAGTCCGATCTGGTCTTCGCGGTTGATGGCGAGCAGGAACCGGCGGAACTTGTATTCGAAATCGTGCATCTTGCCGAAGTATTCGTAGCAGCGGCGTTCGTACTGCTTGAGGAACGCCTTCGAGAGGTTTCCAGCCTTGAGGCCCTCGTCCACGTATTGGGCGCAGAAGCGGCCCGCCCGCATTGCGGCGGCGATGCCGCCTCCGGTGAGCGGGTTCGTGTGGTGGGCGGCGTCGCCTACCAGCGCAAAGCGGTCGAGCGTGTAGTCCTTGAGAGTGCTCGATACGGGAACGAGCCCGCCGACGGTATGGTTGATCTTTGCTCCCGGGAACAGTTTCTCGAGCCATTCCGTCGTCACTTCGAGGATATTGCCCGCGTGCTTGCTCGAGGCCAGGAATCCCGCACCGAAGTTCGTGACATTCGATTTTTGCTTCGGGAAACTCCAGATGTAGCCGTCGTTGATAAAGTCGTGACCCTGCCAGAAGGTGAGGTAGTCGGGCTTCGTGAGAAGTCCCTCTACCTGGATGTCGACGCCCGTGCATGTTTCACGCGGGTTCTGGGCGCTGTTGAGGCCTACCATGCGGCCAATACGGCTTTCTACGCCGTCGGCCGCGATGACCATCTTCGAAAAAATTTCCTGCGTGCCCGTTTCGGTGACGCTCCCGTCACCGTTTCCCTTGCCGAGAACGACACGCACCATGCGCTCGCCGCCATTTACGTCGCCCACGAATTCGGCGCGTGCGCAGGTCTCGACCTGTGCGCCGTCGTCCGCGGCGAGCTTCGCTAGCCACGGGTCGAATACTTCGCGGTTGAGCATGATTCCGGTACCCGGCTGAGGAACTTCGATGTTCACGCCGGCGGGGCCGTAAATGAATAATCCGTTGATGATGCTCTCGATGCAGCTGTCATCAATCGGACCGTAGGTCTGCAGGTCGGCAAGCGTAGTGCTCGCTTCACCGCAGCGTACCGGGAAACCGATGCGCTCGCGCTTTTCGAGCAGCAAAACCTTGTGGCCGGCGCGAGCCAGGTTCCTTGCGGCCACGGAGCCACCGGGACCTGCGCCAATCACGACGACATCGTAACGGGAATCAAGCATCGTTCACCTCCGTAATCGTGAGTGCGCCCACGGGGCATGCCTTTGTGCAGATGCCGCATTTTACGCACTTTTCGGAATCAATCTGGAGGTCCAGCCCGTACATGTCGAGCGCCATCTTGGGGCAGATCCCCACGCAGCCCGCGCAGGCGAGGCAAGACTTTCTGTCGTGAACGAGTTTCTTCATGATTTCAATATACAAATTAGGCGGTTGCGACTTGGTTCCTGCCGTTTTCCTTGGCGATATAAAGCAGCTTGTCGCATTCGGCAATCATCTCTTCGAGTGTCGGAATTTCAGCTCCGACTTTGCTTGCGAGCCCAAGCGAAATCGTGACGGGAATGACGGTGTCCTTCCAGGAGAAACGGTGGCGTTCCACGGCCATGCGCAGGCGTTCGGCGCTGCGCTTCGCATCTTCGGGACCGATGCCTGCAAGCAGCAGGACGAATTCCTCTCCGCCGTAGCGGGCGAGCAGGTCCGATTCCCTCTTTTCGTCTTTCAGGAGGCGCGCGATTTCCTTGAGCACCATGTCTCCGCACTGGTGGCCCCAGGTGTCGTTTACGCGCTTGAAGTGGTCCGCGTCTACCATGATGGTGTGGACGTAGAAGTTGTTGCGGCGCGCGAGCGCGAGTTCGCCGAGGCCGCGGTCGAAGAACGTGCGCCTATTCGAAATTTTCGTGAGCGGGTCCATCGTGGCGGCCTCGAAGAGCTCGCGGTCGAAGGCTTCCTCGTTCTGGTCCTTGAAGTCGATTTTCAGGACCATCTTGCCGATTTGCAGTCGGTTGTCCGGTTCCAGTACGAGTTCCGTGACGGGTTGACCATCCACGTAGGTACCGTTTGTACTTCCTAAGTCCTTGACAGTCACTGACTTGCCGTCGAATGTGAGCGTGCAGTGCTTGCGGCTGACCAGCTCGTCGTCCAGGCGGATGTCGGCATCCTGCCCGCGACCGAGCACGACGGACCCCTTCTCGAGCGGAATCTGCTTGAATTGGGCCTGCGGGTACAGTACAATCAGGTGCGGCCTCAGTTCGAACTTCTTGAACTGGATGGTCTTTCCCGGTGTCGCGATGGTCTGGTCAAAATCCTGCATTCGGAATCTCCAATTGTACTATGAAATCTAGTTAAAAAATGTACGGAACGGGTAACGGGCGGGCCCTATCGAGACACCAAGTAAAACAAAATTTACCTATTCGGGTCAAAAAAGCGTGATTTAGGTCGCGGATACTTATATAATATCACATTTTACTTATTGTAAACGATATTTAATATTTAAATTTAAAAAAAATCACCCCATTTCTCCAAGAAAAGGGTAAATTTCAATGCGGTGTGGCATCGCGAGAAGCCAGGTCTTTTTGTTATGCCAAGGCTGGAGAACCTAAATGGATAAAGTAATTATGAAAAAACATAAAGTGTCTCTGATGGGACGTTTGTTGGGTATGATGCTGCTCGTTGCAGGGGTGCAATGGGCTGGTGCTGCTGGATGTCTGGGTACCATTTACTTCAAGGCTCCGGATAGCTGGAGTACAGTTTATCTTGCGACCCAGAACCATGCGGCTGCCAAGATGACAAAGGATCCTACGACAGGGTACTACGTGGCTGAATTGGATACTTGGCCACAGGAAAGTTATCAGGTGAAGGGCTTCAGTATCGGTAACTCAATTACTAAGCCGGTGCAATACATTACTGAAACGGACTGGATTGCCACTGAAGCGGGAGACGCTAGTTTCCTTCAGAATAATCAGATTTTCCAATGCCCCGGAGACGGCAAGACTCTTTACATCCTTGAAAATCCGGCAAGTCCGGGAAAGACGGTTGTGTCTTATGATCCTCCTGATGCCAAGTATATCTATTTCTTGGTTCCTCCTGAAGACGACGACTGGATGGCTGCCATCCCGATGGTTAGCTTGGACGGTGGTCAGACTGCAGTGCGTATGCAGGCCGACCCCGACCGTTGCGGTTGGTTCTATTATGTTTGGTTTGGTCAGCCTGTTTCTGACAATGTCGTGTTTATGCGCGACGATGCCCAGGACCTGGAACATGCAATCGGTGTAAATGGAACTGTTGAAGATGCTGACCAGGCTCAACCGATTCCGCTGCTGACCTACTACGCGGCTTTCAACGAAACGAACATTTTGTATTATATTCCGGTTCCCGAACTGAGATTGGGTGGCGATGACGATATCGGCTTCTACGATACCGATCCGATGGTGGAAGGCTCCTGCAGCTATACCCTTGCCGCCATTATTTATGATTCGGACGCTCAGCTGCATCCGGCATTCTCTTGTGACTACTATACGGCTGCAGGCCAGTTTAACGAAGGGTGTCAGAAAGGCGTTGCTGCACTTGGCGTCGATGAAGCTACGGCCATGACCCGTGTAAAGAGTTGCATTGGTGTTACTCCCGGCATTGTTGTCGATACCTTGGGCCCTGACAAGAAACCGCACCTCAATACGGCTGCGACGGGAAATGGCGTGAAGTGCTTCGGTACGGCTCAACTCTTTGATATGTTGTTTACGCATACTCCGGGCGTGAACGAGATGTCCTGCTTTAACATGCCGTTCGGCCGCGCCGATGACAACCGCTGGGAATTCGATTCCGACAAGTTTACGAGCCCGGGAACGACTGTCAGGGGTGGCTTCTATCCTGTGGAACTGACAACCAATGATTCCATTTTGAAAGCGGATTCTACACAGACTCCTGTTGCAGCGGCTCGTACAAAGCATACGGCGCAGGGCCCAGTGTTCATGACGCCTTATATGAGAAAGATTGATCCGGCCAGTGGTGAAGAAGCTCCGCGCATGGACTTGGTTTGCAATAGCTCTAGTTGGGATGGTGGTGCTGATTGCAAGGGACGTTATGCTGGAGGTGGAGACCTTAATGACTTGTATCCCAATACAAAAACTGGCGCAACATATGAAGATGTCTGGTGTTGGGGCCAATACTGCAATGGCGATGCTCCGGATGGATGGCCTCTTTATATTGAAGGAACTGGCACGAAGACTACTAATACCGAAATAGGAACGCCTCGTTGGGGAACCGACAAGGAAGCTGAAGCTGATGACGATGTTAGGCGTAACCAGCAGTTCTGCTTCGAATCCCATGCGAACTTCATCCACAAACCGGGTCTGCGCTTCAGCTTCCGCGGTGATGATGACATCTGGGTGTTCATCGACAACAAGTTGGCTGTGGACCTCGGCGGTACGCACCTTGCGGCCCCGGGTTACGTGAACTTGGATAAATTCAAGGGTAAGAATGGCCAGTTGCTTGAGGTTGGCCGTCAATACGATATTGACGTGTTCTTCTGTGACCGCCGTACCACGATGAGTAACGTGCGTATCAAGACGAACATGTACATCATGCAGAAGACTGGTATTACCGACAAGATTTCCAAGCAGGGTGCCAAGGAAACACACGAACTCTGCCTCGTCAAGACAGGTGACGGCGGATGTGCTTCGCAGCTTTCCGGCGGCTCCAAGGTCGATACGCTTTGCAATATTATTCCTACCTATTCGTTGACCCGCGCCAATGGTGACTTGGTGATGGACAATCTACCGGTGGGTCCCGGCGCCATTTCCAAGGGTTGCATTGACCTGTCGACGCCCGCTAGCCCGGTGATTACGAAGGACAAGTGTACGCTCGGCCCCGGCCGTTACTACCTCATTGCGACGGTCGAAGGCAAGTCCAAGAAGATCAATTTCAAGGTGAACGGCGAACTTGACATCGCGACTAGGGATGCTGTTGCCATTGACTCGAATGGAACTGCAATTCCGGGTGGCAACTACACGTTTACCAAGGCGGCCATGGGTGGCGAATTCATCCCGCTTTACATTTCTGCTATCGCTGATCCGTGCCAGGGCAATGCGGCTTGTGCCGACCCGCTCGAAATGGATGCTTCTAGCGCTCCGGGCCAGGCTTACACGCTTGAAGTGGATCAGGGCTTGACGGTTTACGTGATGAATGCTGCCGGGCAGCTCGAGGTGCTGCCTGCCGGTACTTCGAGGACCATCGGCCCTGCCGGCGTCGATACCGTTTACGTGACTGCGGCTCTCATCGGTATGATGCAGAACCCGACGACGTACCAAATCGGCGTTACGGGTCGTGCGAAGGCTGCCGTTACGTTCTTCGCCCCGACCATCCTTTTTGTTCCGCCAGATACCTTGCCAGATGGAACAATTCAGGCTTCCTCCGTTAAACAACCTATTTCTGGCGATCCGGACACTTACGAACGCTGGGTGGGAACTTACTATGACTTCTATCTTGCCGCATTCAAGCCGAATGCTGACGGAACGATGAGTTTCTGCGAGGAATGTAACTTCGCCCTGTTGCTGGGCTCGATGACATCCCCGAAGATTGAACTCCTGACCGATTCCATCTCCATCGTGAACGGCCGCGGCTTGATTAGCGTCCGCTCCTTGGTTGAATACCGCACGGATGACAATCCGTCGTTGAGGAACCCGGCGACCATCCATGTCACGGGCGAAAACCCGAACTTGACGTCGGCGATGTACAAGCCGGTCTACTTCCGCGAACCTCCTGTGCCGACTCCGGTGCTCGTCGATATCTTCGATGTCGATGGTGCCGAGCCGAAGAGCAAGCTTTCCCTGCCGGGTGATTACGCCCTCGAAGGTCAGCAGTACCTCGACGGTATCGGTGACTCCCTCGCCATCTACTATAACCGTGATATCGCGAAGGACTCCCTGCCGGACTCTGTGTTCGTCCACTGGGATGAGGGTACCGATTCTGTGAAGATTGAACATGCTGATATCGTTGCTGGCGCATCTTGTGGTATTACCAAGACCATCGAACTGCCGGATGGCACGACAAAGCAGGTGGAATACTGTAAGCCGCTGGTCCAGATTGGCGGTAAGGGCAAGGGATACAAGTTCTCGAAGGGAATCAAGACCGCGGGTACGGCTGCCAACGAGGCCAGCTCCTGGGCCCACTTCGAAGACAAGGGCCACTTCATTTCGCAGGCATTCGCTGGCAAGATTACCGACCGTATGGCTCCGGTTATCAAGGGTGCGCTCATCATGCCGGAACAGGAAGGAAGTTCTTACGACAAGCTGACGCTCGTTCTTTCGGAACCGGCAATTGTCGACGCATCGCTCAATATGGAAGCCTTCAGCTTCTTCCTGAACTCCGCGAACGAACTTTCCCAGAGTGCCAAGTATCGCAACGTGAAGTCCCAGAACGGTCCGACCGTGAAGGATACCATCGTCCTGCGCTTCCAGAACGACAACCCGCAGGCTCCGTCGCCGCACGTGGGTGACTACGTACGCTTCCGTGCCGACAACGTCATCTGGAGGGATACGGCCAACATCAACGTGCCGGGTAGCGATACTCTGCGTGCCAACGACGATGCGATGAACTGGAACTCTCCGACGGATTATCTTGATGGCGGAGTGCGCCTGGCTAGCCCGTGGGTAATCCTGGAAGGTGCCGCCGAGGTGACGGACAAGTCCGTGAACTTCGGTTACATCGACCCGACCAAGAGGGACCTGCCGCCGATTCAGGTGTTCACCGTTCCGCAGAATTACAGCATCGACTCCATCAAGACTCACTTCCCGAATACGCTGGGTAAGTACCTGCAGACCGACCTGAAGTCTTTGATGAATTCCAGCACGATCTTCTCTTCTGCTCAGAACCATCCGGAACAGGTGTACTTCCAGTACGAAATTACCATCTTCACGAACCTTGGCGCCTACGTGGCTCACAAGAGCGAGAAGATCTACTGCAACGATCCGATTTTCGACCCGGATGGCAAGGGCGACAATTGCTTCTCGAGCAACAAGAACTTCTACATCTCTTGGAACATGACGTCCGACAAGAACCGCATGGTGGGCACCGGAGCCTACATCGTGAAGTGGGATTCCTACGTGTACTTGACCGACGCGTTCAAGAAGAAGAACAAGATGGACGGTACCGAAGTCTGGGGTGTGCGTCACGCTCCCAAGAAGAAGTAGCCGTTTGACCAAAGACTATTCGAGAGGTGCCCTTCGGGGCGCCTCTTTTTTTTTAGATTTGGGGCATGCGAAAGATGGTAATTGCCCTTATGATGGCTGGCCTTGCTTGGGCTGGCGAACCGACTGATTTGGATTCTCTGTTCCGCGGGAATGAATACAAGCCCGTGTTGAACGCTTCCCTGCGCGATACGACCAACGTGTCTCAGGGAGCCGCCGTGGGTAAGGCCGCGGCGAAGTCGAACAATAAGTCGGAAGGCTACTACATGCTTCAGTTCGAAGCTGTCGCCGACTTCGACGCGGCGCAGCGCCGTAGAGCCCAGATTTCGGCAAGTACCGGTTTTGCAATCCAGGTCGTGTTCGACGCTCCGTTCTACAAGCTGCGCGGCGGCGGATGGACGAACAAGAAAGCGGCCGATGACAAGGCCCGCGAACTTTCGGCCTACAATATCAACGCATTTGTCGTGAAGATCCGCTAACGCGGCCCGTACACTTACTCAAGTAAACCCAAAGCCTGCTTGATGGCGCGCTCATCCATGGACGCGGGTAACAAGGCGCGCTCCTCCGGAGATACAAACTGCATCTTGCGCTCGTTATCGGGCCGCGTGCTACGGTCCCTGAGTACGACGGGCGTGTTCTTCGTAGAATAGAAGAACTTTCCGGTCTTGATGAACTTCTGCTTCTGGAAGCCGAGCTTGATGGCGTCGTTCAACGCCTTGAGAATCATCGGGCCCGCGCGGTCCACATGGTGCAGTTCCAGCAGGCGCGAAAGCAGGAGTTCCTCGTGGATGGGGGACTCGTGATCGACGTAGAACTTGAGCTGCGAAATGAGTGCCGTCGCAGGCAGTTCCGCGATGGGCTTGTCGTGCGGCGTTCCTTCGATTTTCGGGTGGATCGACGAGTACTGGACGGTGTTCAGTTCCTGAACCGGTTCTTCGGCCTGCATTTCTTCGGACTCGCCGGTTTCTTCGGGCGGCGGCGGAGCAACACTCTGCTCAATGGCGATGGTCGTAATCAGGTGATCCCTCTCGTCGCGTTCCATCGTGTACCAGAGCGGCAACCACAGGTGGATGACTTTCCAGCCCAACTGCTTGAGAATGGTCGGACGGATGTATTCGCGGTCTTCGATGGATTCGCGGAAGCGTTCCGTGGTGCAGTCGTCTTCGACGACGGCGAGGAAGCGCTTGGAATTGTTGGCGTCCACGATGACGGGCCCGAGAGCGATGCCTCCGGGGGCGAATGCGGGTTCGAAACGGATGTTCTCGCTCTGCAGGACTTCTGCGACCTGCGGGGTGAGCGGGGATTCGTTGTGCTGAACCTCGGGCGGGTCTACCGGACCGCCGTTCTGGAGGAAGCTGATCCAATCCCAGAAGAGGTTTGCCTTCGGGGTGGCATGCTTCTCCATGTCATCCTTCGAAACGAATACCTGGAGCTCTTGCTTGGCGAGCGTGGAGCAGAGCGCGAGCTTGTGCTCCGCCGAAATCTTGTCGGTGCCTTCGAATTCGATACATACGAATACCACGTCGCGGTACTTGTCTACGGCGCGGTCGGGCGTCTTGACGTAATAGCGGATGGCCGGGTTCTGCTGGTCGAAGAACTTTGCCGCGGGTGAATCCTTGGTGAGGAGCGCCCGTATGGCGGCATCGATTTCGAAACAGCGAGCCTGATGGAAAGCGATGATGCCGAGAGTCTGTCCCGGCCGCTTTTCGGCATGCTGGATGGCCGCCTTCGCGATGGCCATGACCTTCTCGGGTACGACCTTCAACATTTCGCGGTTCGATTTCTCGCGGTTGGGAAGCGGCATCTGCTTGATGGCGTAATTGTAAATCTTGGCGTTCGCGAAGTTAACGAGCGAGATGTTGCCGTAGCTGTTCGTAAACCAGAGTTCGCGGGTCGGAATGCCCTTGCGTAATGCTGTCGCGAGAATGCTTTCGAGGAAGAAAGCGCTCTGGCGGGGCAGTATGTTCGGGAATGCATCGAACGGAAGCGGTTCAAGCGCGGGCATGTGCGGGTCGCCGATCAGAATTATCTTGTTCGCAACGCAGATGGTCGAGAACGCTTCGGCGACGGTGATGCTGTCGGCATCGAGAATGATGGCGACATCGTAATTTTGACCATCGAAGTCGTAGGTTTCTTCAAGCGAAACGATGCTCAGCAGTTCGGGCTTCGCCTTGACAGCCTCATGCAGGGTGCGGAAGTTCGCGTTCGCGAACTGGTCGAGCAGGGTGCGGTAGGCCTTGCCCTTGAGCGAGCGTTCCTTGGGCGGAAGGCTGAACAGTTCCGGGCATTTCTTGGTGGCCTGCTGAATCTGGTAGCGTGACCAGTATTGCGCGAAGGCCTGCGTAATTTCGGGCTTGATCGCTTCTACGTCGCGGACGTATTCGGCGAGCGCCTTGCAGTTGGTAGAATCAATTTGCTTGAGGAGCGTCGTGAGGTTCACGTGCGTGTCAAGCTCGTTCCAGTGCTCGTTCCAGGAACGGATGTCATCGAGCCATTTGTCGAAGTTTAGGCCTTCAAGCGGCGTTTCCAGGCGAAGTTCGTTGGAAATGTTGCGCACGGATTCAGTCAGCTTCTGGACAGCGTCCTTGAGATTCGCCATATCCGGCAGCAGGGGCCTGATGTTGTGCCAGTTCTCGAGAATCAGCAGCAGGTAGTCGAGCTTCGGATCGTTCTTGTGGATCTCGCGGAAGTTGTAGATAAAGTTGATCTTGTTGTTCAACTCTACCCAGTTGGACTTCTCGTAGAGCCAGTCCTTGCCGAGCAGGTGGGCTCCGAGGACGGAGGAATCCCTGTAGGCGCGCTTGTTTTCTTGCAAGTCGATGAGCGTGTCGATAAGGTCAAGCAGCTGCGCATCGGTCGAAACGGTTTTCGGATTACGGATAACCTTGAACAGGCGCTTGCGGGAGTTGCGGTAATGGTCCGAAAGGCCCTTGAGCTTGGTCTTGAGGCTTGCCGCGAATTCCTCGCGCGAGGAGAGTATGTTCTCGTCGACGGCGTCATCGGTATAGATGTCGGATGTCTGCCTGCGGTAACGCACCCACTTGTCGCCCGCTTCGGGCAATGCCTGGAGTGTTTCCTTGTAGGCGACCCAGTTGTTCGACCTCAGGTCCCATCTTTCAAAATTGGGCGTGTTGTCATCGAAGCACATCTGGATGAGGTCGATGAGGTCGGATAGCGTCGCGAGGTAGGTCCCGGTGGGGAAGAGCCCCATCTCCTGGAAGGCGTCGACTGCCGACTTGACCGTTTCCGAAAGCGTGTTCGCGGCCTCGAGTTCCTTCGCGATTTTTTCCTTCGACTCCTTGTCGAGGCTCGGGGCCTTTATCTGCGCGAAAGTCTTGCTTGCGTTGATGCCGTCGTGCTCGAAATAGAGCGAGATAAGTTTTTTGAGCGTATCGAGGGTGGCCTTGTACTGGTCGTATCCGAGGTCTGCGACACCCTTGAAAAGCGATTCGGGGAACTTGGCCTTGGGTGGCGGATTGTCGCGGAATTCCTGGAGGATTTCCGCAAGGCTCCCGCAGTCGGCGTGAATCTTGTCGTTGACGATGCCGTAGTAGAGCGCAAAGTCGTTGCGTGCCTTGCGGAGCCCGCCCATGACGGTTTCGCGTTCCGGACCGTTGAACGAGCGGAACATGGGGAATACCGCGTTCTTGAAGCTCTGCATCGAGATGGCCCTGCGAGCAACGACGAGCGTGCGCTTGTTCTTGCAGACGGATTCGGCAACGATGTTCGCGGCGACGCTTATCTTGGATGTGCCGGGCAGGGCTTGGACTGCATACGCGGAGGACTTCTCGTCGAGAGCGTCAATCGTGACCTTGGTCGTATGCGAGTCGGTCGGGTACAGGAAGTAATGGTCGGCCGGGTTGTATACCTGGTCGAAGTCGGCCTCCTCGAAGACGGATTCCTTGAACTGGAAACCTTCGTCGCCCAGGAGTCCCTTAATGAAAGTGGAATTGTCGGCCTTCTTCTCGTTGAAACCGCGTTCCAGGCGCTTCTTGAGCAGCAGGCGGTTCGTGTTGAAGAAGGCAAGGCTGACGCCGTGGCGCGTGAACTTCCACTTCTTTTCGGCGGCGACGGCCTTCTCGAAGAGCGAGAAGTAGAGCAGAATGCTGAACTTGCCGTTGATGGTCGCATCTTCGGTGCGCGGAAGCTGTACGATGTCCTTGAGGCGCTTGCGGAGGATGACGTTCTCGATGGGCCCGCGGTTCGATATGGAAACCGACTTCATGTCGGGGCTAATATCGAGCGGCACGAGAATGCTCGGGGCGAGCGCGTTGCCGTCCCACTTGAGGAAGCCCATCAGCAGGAACAGGTCCGTGCAAAGGAAGTCCTCGGCCTTGCCCTGCAGGACGGTCCTGAATTTTTCTTCGGTATCGGTCTTCTGCTGGGCCGTGAATGTCTGCGATACGGGCAGGAAATTGTCAAGAGGGAGGGAGGTGCCCGACTTTAGCCATTTTTCGTAAAACTGGTCGCCTGATTCCAGCAGCAACGGCGTCTGGAAATCGCCTTTAGTCGAAAAGTTCAAAAGGCGGTCTTTGGAGTCAAAGTTCTCGGCTTCTTTACAAATCTTGTTGACTATTTCTGACGGGCTAACCTGAGTCATGTTTTCAATATACTTTTTTTCGCTGAACGAAACTTTTACAATAGGGATTCGACCGCAGATAAAGCCCGTTCCAGCGATAGGGGCTCTTGAGACCCGACAAGGCCCGCCTTGAAGCATACCCTGCCGAGGAGTTTGTCGGATTGCATACCGGAAATCCGGTCTTGGCGAAGGCTGTGTGCCATCTCGCGTTTGGAAAGTTTCTTGCCCGCAGGATCCACGATGAGGGGGTGGTGGAGGTACTGGGGAGGTTCGTTACGGCCGAGGAGTTCCATCAGGGCGATCTGGCGTGCGGTGGAGTCGCGGAGGTCCTCGCCGCGGACGACGTGAGTGATTTTTTCGTCGATGTCGTCGACGCATACGGCGAACTGGTATGTCCACTGGCCGTCGCGGTCCCGGATGGGGAAGTCCCCGCATTGGAGTTTCGGGTTTTCGCGGAAGTCGCCCAGGCGCATGTCGTGCCATTCGATTACTTTGTCAGGAATGACGACGCGCAGGTTGTGCGGAACGTTGTTCTCTGTGCTGCACGTCATTCCGGCCACCGAGCCGGAATCTAGGTGGCGGGTCGTAGCCCGCCATGACGATGTTTGTAAAAAGCACTTTCCCTGGTACACGATTTCGCCGCTTGGGCTCTTGGGATTTTCGGCTTCGAGCTGCTTGCGGCTGCAGTAGCACGGGTACACGAGGTTGCGTGCCTTGAGCGAATCGAGCGCGCGGACGTAAACGGAATCGCGTTCGCTCTGGATGCTCTGGGAATCCCACTTGAACCCGAACCAGGCGAGGTCTTCGTAGATGCTCTTGATGTATTCGTCCCGGGCTCTGCTCCGGTCGTGATCTTCGATGCGCAGGTGAACCTGCAGATTCCATTTATGTGATGCAGCCCACACATAGAGCGCCGAGAGGAGGTGCCCTTCGTGGAGATACCCCGTGGGACTTGGGGCAAATCGAATTTTTCCCTGCATATTGTAAAGATAATAATCGAAAAAGTTTATATATTCCTAATAGAAGAATATCGTCGATGGAGCGTTAATATGGTTCGCATGCCCGGTCTATTTTTTAGGTTCGTCCTGCTCAGTTTGTTCCTTTTTGCAGCCGGAGCTTTTGCCGACGATATCGTCGCTACGACATCCAACGGTTCGACTGTCATTCTACACGATAACGGCCGCTGGGAATATTACCAGAACAACTCGAAAATCCGTGACGTGCGCCCCGACGCGATTCCCGAAGATGCGAAGTTCAACGTCTCGGTGGTGTACGATTCCTACGACAAGCTGAAGAAGGATACTCGCATGGCCCTGGAAGCTGACCTCGCTACCGAAGAGGAAATCAGGGACAGCTTGCGCAGGCTTCCGAAGGGCGGAATGATTTATTTCCAGGTCGCGACGAAGCAGATCAAGAAGGGTATGCCGCGCGAGCTCACGTACAGCGTTTTCGACAAGGGCAGCAAGCCGATATTCAAGAAGACGGTACCCGATTCCGAGGCGACCCCGAGTGGCGAGCACGGCATCAGCAACCTGCTGGTGGTGCCCGTAGAAAAGAAACCCAAATCCAAGCTGCTCAAGGCCCGAGTGCAGATGACACGCGGGAACGCGACACTCGATATAGACATTCCTCTCCGATAGGCCATCGATGCGCTTTGCTGTAGTCGATGTGGAAACGACCGGCGGTGCGGGCGATTTGAACCGCATTACCGAAGTTGGAATTGTGCTTCTCGACGATACGGAAGTCGTGGGCACGTTCCATACGCTTGTCGATCCGGGGACGACCATAAGCCCGTTTGTCCAGAAACTCACTGGCATTACCGACGAGATGGTTCAGGGAAAGCCCCAGTTCCAAAAAATTGCCGAAGAGGTGGCGGAGCTCCTGCGCGACCGCATATTCGTTGCGCACAATGTGCAGTTCGACGTGAAGATGATGCGTACGGAGTTCAAGCGCTGTTGCATAAGCTACGATCCGCCGCGGCTCTGTACGGTGAAGATTTCGCGCCGGTTCTTCCCGGGGCTCCCGAGCTACAGCCTGCATAACCTGGCGCGGTCGCTGGAACTTCCGGAATTCAATCACCACCGCGCCCTGGACGATGCGATGGCCGCGGCGGAAATCCTGAAGCTCGCCTACGACAAGGTCGGGCCGGAAAAGATTCTGAAAGAAGTGAAGAACTTGCCGAAAACGCGCTAGGACGCTACTTGATCAGTCCCGCGTTGTACTTCATCTTCAGGATGCGGGCGCAAGATTCCTCGATCCTCTCCTTGTAAGCGTTGCTTTGTTTGGAGAGGGCTTCCATGTAGTTGACCATCTCTACCGCCTTTTGCGGGTAGGTGATCATGAACATGTCGTTTCCGGCCATGAGGGCGGTACGGATAAGTTTCCGAAAGTCTTTTCTGGGATAGTTTTTCGAAGTGACGCGTTCGGTCCCACTGACCCACGCGCGTAGCGATACGCCCCACAGGTCATCGGTCAGGATGACCGTCTCGGGAGACATCTCGCGAGCCATCTTCACGATTCTCGGTTCGAATACGGCGGGCTTGTTCGAAATGCGGATGAACCTGACGCTCGACATCATCGTGACGGGGATGTCGTTTGAGAGCGCCTTGAAAAACTTGACGTTCTCCGCGATTCTTTCCCTGGGGGTTGCGCTAACGGCAATCTGGTGGTCGCTATTGGTCCAGCTGTCGTATCCGGGAAAGTGCTTGGAGACGCATAGCACGTTGCTCTGGCGCATGCCCTGCACGAAGGCTCGGACCTTGGATTCTCCGACGGAATCCGAACCCCAGGAACGCTTGGATTCTTCCATGAAGGAATTCTTGCCGCGGCTGTCCACTGCCGGATCGAGTACGGGGGCGAGGTTCAGGTTGATGCCGTTTTCGTACATGGAAACGCCGATGCGTGCGGCGAGCGCTTGTATGGAATCTTCGGGCATAACCCGCATCTGCTTTGCGCTGGGAGCGTGCCGCCATTGCGTGTCGGTAACCGCAATGCGGTTCACGAGGCCGCCTTCCTGGTCGGTGGCGACGAGCGGCGGAATTTTCATGGAGTCGTTTACGGTCTGGATGTTCTCGCGGAAATTTTCGGGATGCTTCAGGTGATTTTTCATCACGAGGTAGCCGCCGAATTCATGCTGCAGCATGAAGTGTGCGGGGGTCATGTAGACCATCACCATCTGGGCCGCTTTCTGCTTGATGGAAAGGGAATTCCACAGGGGCATAAGCTTGTCGGGAAGCCCGTAAGGGTTCGCTGCGCAGACTGCAGCTAATGCTAATGTTGTTAGGAGTATTCGCAACATGGCAATGGCTTTCACACCTGCTTAACCGACAACTAGGAACTCTTCTTTGTAAAACGGCGCGGCTTGAATTCGCGGGGCGGGAAGTCGAACTTGAGCTTGCCCTTTTCGAGCATCAGGTAGGCGTCGAAGAGGCGACGCGTCTTGTTGCTGCGGAAGCCCTTGATGAGCGCGGTCTTCTTGCCTGCGAGCAGGTTCTTGATTTCTTCGAACGGGATTTCCTTGCCGAGGAGCACCTTCGGGAGCGTTATGCCGGAGGGCTTCTTGTCGATGAAGCTCTGGCTCACGTAGCCGGTGAGTGTTTCGAACACGTCGGTGCCGTCAACGGGGGACTGTCCGACCTTTTCGCCGATCTCGATTTCTTCGGGTTTTTCCTCAAAGATGAACTCGATCTTGTTCTGGTCGTTGATGGTGAGCACCGCCGAGAATTCAGCGCCCTTCTTGCTGCGGAAGCCTGTGAGCGGGCCGATTTTCCGGTGGGTCAGGAGTTCCACGATTTCGTCTTCGGTAAGGTGCTTGCCGCCGATAATCTTGCGGATGACGATGCCGTCTTCGGTGGTGTAGCGGCTCACGGTCTCGAACACCTTCTTGCCGTTCACCGGACTGAACTTCGCTTCGCCGGTCGTGTTTTCTTCCTTGAATCCCTTGATGTTTTTCACCATGGATTTGGTCATCTCGACGATGCCCTTCATGAAGTTCTCGCGGGATTCCTTGCCCTTGGAGATGAGGTCCATCTTGTATTCC
>CAMJQW010000041.1 GCA_946408125.1 uncultured Fibrobacter sp. | reverse complement strand
GCGCAAAAGCCCTACATTTCGCATTGCTATGAGCGTCCGGCTTTCGAAGGATTCCCGTACACGCTCTACGCCATGATGCATGCCCAGTCAGCCGAGGAACTGGACCGCCAAATTAAAGAGGCTGCCGAATCCATCGGCAACCCTGATTACGTCGTTTTGCGTTCGGTGCGTGAACTCAAGAAAACGAGTTTTAAATTTTTCGTTTAATTTCTAGAAACGGTATCCCATGCCGATATAGGTGACGCCTCGCTGTCCCCATAGTAAAAGAGGTACCTGGAATCGAAGAGATGCGGGATAACCTAATTCAATACCGAGTGCGGTGAAATGCCCTGTAGGTATTATTATGCTGTCATAGTACATGACACCAAAATCAAATTCAATATAGCAGCTAATTTGCTCTCCTAAATCGGAATTCCCCTTTAACTTTGCCATAGCTGTGATAATGGGATCTTTATAAAGAGAATAGTTTAAAATAAGCCCCGTTTCAAAGCCGCTATTTTCAAAAGGGACATAGCCATAGTCAATAGAAATTGCTCCTTCAGACCTTCTATAGCTGTTGTCAATTCCAATGGTAAAGTCTACAAAGGTACCAAGGTTGTACTCAACGCTCAAACTGTGATGCCTAAATTTTTTTTCACCGGAAATTGATGTTGAATCAACATTAAGATCAGCTTCGCCTGCGCTAGCATGTGATACAAGCAGTAATATGAGGAATACAACGCAAAAAAGATTCTTAAACACCTACTTCACCCTCATTTCGATTCCGACGCGGTGCCCGGTTTCAAAGCCGAAGAGCGTGCCTTCGTGGATTTCGTAATTCAGCCCGAATCCAGTGTGAAGTCCGAGGATGTTGAAATAGCGCGCCACGTCGAACTTCATTTTCATGCCTCGGTAGGCGTCTTTCATCTTGCTGTAGGGTTTCGCAAGATTCCGGTTTTCGGACTCTTCGAATCGCGCCTGGTACAGGAACGTTTCCGAAATTTTCCATCCTGAACGATGCGCTTCATTCCAGCCGAGCGTCCATATGAACGATGTCTTGATGCCAATCTCGTCGCCCGGCTTGTAATGGTTATCCTCGATGAACGAATTGTACCGTAGGGCTGTCCCGATTGTCAGGTCTCGCGAGAAGCGTAAAAGGGCGAACGGTTCCATGTTCATGCGGTGGAACCGGTCTTGTTGCGAACCTTCGCCCGGCGGAACGCGCCAATTGAAATTCAGGCCGAAATTCGGTAAGAAAAAGAATTTTGCACCAATGTAGGTTTCGTTGAAGCCGTTTACGTGCAGGTTGCAGTAGTTGTGGATGTAACCCTCGGTAGAGTACTCGTAACTGTAGCTCATGAACCTGAATGAAGCGTCGGCATAGACGCTGAAGGCCCTGAAGGGGGAGTATTCTACCGAAATGGCCATGTCCGTGCTGTAAACATCGTCGTCAAGTTCCTCGAAGCCGGCAACCGCGAAGCGCGTGGCCGGGGCTTCGACCGGGCGCAGGATTTCCGTCGCCCATACGGCGATGGGACTCAGGGCAATTAGTATCCAGGCAGCTCTTGACTTCACATTTCAAATATATGAAAATCCTGGCGCATTTTATTCCATTTTTATTATATTCAGATTGACGTATATGCGAATTTGTTCGGTAATCCTTCTCGCTTCCCTGGTGTCGCCGCTCCTGCTGGGCGGCTGTTTCTGGGCGACTCCCGAAGATGACCCGGATTACCTCGCCATGGACGATTCGCGCTACCCGTATGCAGGGCTTCCGCGCGTTGTCATCGAGACTGAAGATTTTAGGGAACTGCGTGACCGCGAGACCGAATTTCAGGCTTATTTCCAGATATACGGCGATACGGTGCCCGAGACGGATGTCCTAGAACTCACGGTGCGTGGGCGCGGCAATTCGAGTTTCAAGATGCCCAAGTACGGCATGAAACTCGAATTTAAGGACAAAGTAAGCCTATTCGGTATGCCCAAGAGCCGTGACTGGGCGCTCATCGCCAATTTCGGCGACAAGACGCACCTGCGCAATTACATGATGACCCGCCTTTCGGAATGGCTTGGCGCAAAGTATACTCCGCGGATGCAGTTCGTGGAACTCTACCTGAATCAGAAATATATGGGATTGTACCTGCTTTCGGAAACGGTGAAGGTGGCCAAGAACCGCGTGAACATTCCCGAAAACGATTCATCGTTCCTGTTCGAACGTGAAGGCGAAAAGAAGCTGGATCCGCCCTTCGTGACGACGAACTTGGGAAACTCTTTCCATATCAAGTCACCGAAGAATCTCCCTGAATCGTCGAAGAAGATGCTCCTGAATCATCTGAACGACTTTGAGGATTTCCTGCGGTCCATGCGCTCGACGCAGGAAAACCATCTCGAAGAATGGATCGATCTGGACGATTACATTCTATACTACTGGGTGCAGGAATTTTCGAAGAACGAAGACGGCAATTTCTCTCGGAGCATCTTCATGACCTGGGAGAAGGGGGGAGTTATCCATTTCGGACCGCTTTGGGATTTCGATTTGGCGTTCGGTAACGAGTCCTACGAGCAGAACCAGCCTGCAGAGGATTGGTATATACGCAACTATCGCTGGAACCGTCGTTTCTTTTTGGATGCCGAAGTCAGGGACCGTGCTCGTGACTTCTGGAAAGCCAACCGTAAGCTCTTCAAGGCGCTGATCGACAGCATCCCGGTATACGAAAAAATCATCTCGAAGGCAATCGACAACGAGTACAGGCGTTGGCCTATCCTGCAGAACAAGGAAAACTGGGCGCTCAAGGATCCGTACAATACCTATGACGAGGCGATAGATTCCATGAAAACGTGGATGGAGCGGCGGTATAACTGGATCGACGGGCGCTACTAGGGGTTCTTTTTTATATCTTTTTGGACAGAAAGATGCGGAGATTGCGTATGCAATGGATGAAATGTTTATCGCCTGTCTTGCTTGCTGTGGCGTTCGTTTTTGCGCAGCAACAGGCTCCTTCGGCGTTTGAATTCCAGGAAACACCTCAACCGGCTTCCCAGCCTGTAGCCCAGCCGGCTTCCCAGCCAGTTGCACAGCCTGTTGCCCAGCCGGTGGCTCAAAAGCCTGTCGCTACGGACAGCTCCGCGACGATTTCGGTGTTTGTCAAGAAGTCCGAAGATATCCGAGCCTTGCAGGATGACTTGAAGAACTTGCAGACTGTGGCCGGTGGCTCGAATGCGAGTGTCGACTCCCTCTTGAAGCGGGCGAACTATATTGCCGAGATGAACGACCGATGCTCGATGGTCTCGATTAACGAAGTCCTGGACACGACTTGCGGACACTTCTATGAAGTTGAATTGCCCGCCTTCGAAAACAAGTACATGGAGTTGACCGGTGAAATCCGCCTGGGTTCCATGCACATGGCGACGAACCTCCAGGAACGTATTCACCAGCTGGGGAGCTGTACGGACGCTCTGGTGAGCATCCTTGTGAGCCGAGACCAGTTGCTCCGCTTGCAGGGTAACGTCTATCTCGAACCGATCAATTTCGAAGGGGACTTCGACGCCGAGTACCAGTTCACTCTCGGTTACGACCAGGCCAAGCTGAACCAGCAACAGCGCCTGGCGAACCTCTGGATAGAGAAGTGCGGCCCGATTATCTTGCGCCAGTCGGGGGAAGAATTTGCGCCCGTGTTTATCGCGACCCTCAAGGCGAAGAACGACTCTCTCAAGAAGTCCGGTTCCAACTTGAAACTGATGGTCAACAAGAAGATTCTCGCGATCCGCATCGATATGCGCCGCCCCGTGCAGGGCGCCTATTACCTGAACGGCGTGAGCCTGTTTGAAAAGACTTTGTCGGCGGACAAGAATTCTTCGCACCTCAAGTTCGACATTAAGAACAAGAAGGCGATCTTGATTCAGCCGACGGATGCGAATATCGAAACGTTCAAGGGCCGCCAGACGTTTACCAAGCTCAAGAGGCCCGAGATGATCGGCCGCTGGGTATGGAATTCCGAAAAGCTGCCTGATGAAGTTGTTCAGGCGTCGCCCGATGAATCCGAAACGATGACGGCCGAAGACTCTCTCGCTTTGAGGGAGAGTGCCGACGAGCTGGAACGCGAACTCCAGCAGGAACGCGAGAAGGCGCAGGCCGCCAAGGCCGCTTCCGATGCAGCCAAGGCAGGTGATGGCGAGTCCGGCATCCACTGGATTCCGCTTACGATTTCTGCTGCGGCCTTGATAGGCGGCTCCATTATGGCGTTCATGTACAACAAGAAGGCGAAAGAAGAAAAGGATGCCTTTGATAGCGAGCTGGCGGCGGGAGACGATACGGGTTACCATGATCACGAGCAGAATGCTCAAGATTTCCAACAAAACAGAGCCATTGGTATCGGAATCGCCATTGCCGGAGCGATTGGCATAGGGCTTTCATTCCTGTTCTGAGGTCATTATGAAAAAAATAATTCTAGGAATGGCTTTTTTGACTTCGTTCATGCTGACGGCGTGTTCTGACTACGCCAAGGAAATCGGTGATGCGCATGACGATTTTGTCGCGCTCCATCAGGGTGTCGACGATGTTGTCGGCGAGACCGGCAAGGAATCGGGTTGCTTCTGCTCGCTTCATGGCGGAAACTTGACTCCCGAAGCAGACTTTTCCAGCTTCTATTACGACTGCGCGACGGGTAACGGCGCGATTTTCTGGTATGTCGACGGGTGCAAGAAAAACAACCTTTTCGAAGTCTTCGACAACTCCGCAGGAATGAGCCTGGTCAACGGAGCCATTGCGGGTGAATATTCGGGCTTGGGATACGAGATGATGATTGTTATCAACAAGAACCCGGATGTTCGCACATCCCTTGCTCCAAAGGTCATTGTGAGCGATGCCACCGGAGCGAATGTAGAGACTCTCGAATGTCCGAAGGTTTCCGTGGTCCCTGCGCCGGAGGGTTCCAAGATCGCCGTCCTGAGTTCATCTTCGATAAAGAGGAGCTCCTCGTCCGTAAAGAGGTCTTCTTCTTCCGTCAGGAGTTCTTCTTCTGTAAAGAGTTCTTCGTCAGTCAAATCCTCTTCGTCTGTTAAATCTTCTTCGTCGGTGAAGAGTTCCTCTTCGGGTGAAGGCGTGATTACAGAACCGATTGTTTATTCAAGCGATCTCTGTTATTATGATATGTGGTGTGGATTAGATAATGTTGAACGAATTGATACACATCTTGATAATGGGTCCGATCAATCAGGGTGGTGGTATGTCTATGGCGATAGTGCTGCTGGTGGGGCGTCAAGAATCGTGTGGCCGGTTCCAAGAGGTACCGGTTACTCTGCAGAATCTTTTCAACCGATTATAGAATACTGCAATGGAATGTGTGGAACGTTTGTTCTTGACAAGGGCAATCTAACATATGATCCTCTTGTCGGAATAGGTTTCAATGTCGCGGGAACCGATCGTAATGGAGATTTATCTCATGCGGATGGACTTGGTTGGGGTGGAATGTGTATTACATACACTTCTGATGTTGAAATACTAGTTGAGTTGCATCAAGGTGATGAAATTGATGCAGCCGCAAAATTCGATCTTCCATCTATAAAGCTTGCTAAAACTTTCCAACCAAAGCAAAAGTGCTCTACTTGGGACGATTTTGTACAGGATGGATGGGGACTTGATGAGGATGGTATTGTAATTACGGGACCCGAAGCTGCAAATAACCTGACTTCGATTAATTTCAAGATTCAAGGAAAAGATGGCACGACGGGAACGTTCAACATAATGAGCCTCGGGACATATAACGGTCAATAGCCTCTTATGCGTAAAATCTACATGGCCGGCATGAGCCACAAGGTGGCCGAAATTGCAATCCGCGAGAAATTCTATATCCCGATGGATGTGAAGACGGATGCGCTCGGCCATTCTCCGTTCGACGAACTCCTGATTCTCGCGACGTGCAACCGCACCGAGGTTTATGTGGCGTCCGACCGCGAAATCGGCGAAGCGGAACTTGTCCAGTACGTATGCGGGCTTGCACACCAGCAATACCAAAATTTTTCAAAATTCTTCTATTTCAAGTCCGGTGAAGACGTGGTGCATCACGTGATGAACGTGTGTGCCGGGCTCGATTCCGTGGCGGTGGGCGAGGACCAGATCCTGCACCAGATAGGGCGTGCTTACGAGACGGCGCACCAGCTGCACGCTACGGGCAATAGCCTCAACAAGCTCTTCCAGGGGGCGATTCATACCACCAAGCGCATCAAGACGGAGACGAATTTGAGCAAGCTCAGTTGCAACATTCCGTTCCTCGCGATGAAACAGGTGCAGAAGACTTTCGATGACCTGGAAAACCGCACGGTCTATATCGTGGGCCTCGGCGAGATGGGTTCGCTGATGCTCAAGTACGTGCAGGAGAATACGACGAAGATTTTTGCGAGCAGCAGGACGTTCGCCAATGCCGAAAAGTATGCGGATGTGCTGACGCCTGTAAAGCTGGAAGACCGCTACGAGGTGCTTGGCAAGTGCGACGTGGTCATCCTGTGCAGCATCTGTCAGGAACCGCTTATTACGAAAGATGAATTTGAAAACGCGTGTCTTTCTGATGAGCGTTCCTCGCTACGTCATCCTGAGCGCGAAAGCGCGAAGGATCCAGTCCCGCGTTTGATTATCGATCTCGGCAGTCCGCGCAATGCGGAATCGAGTATCGGGGAATTGCCCGGCGTGCAGTACGTTTGCGTCGATGACCTCGAAAAGATTGTCTCTGAAAACCGCCGCCTGCGCATGGTGGAACTTGAAACCGCGCAGAAGATCTTGAAGGAAGGTATCGACGAATTCTTGCAGTGGTACAGCATGGACGATATCGCGAAGGATATCCGCGTGATTGCGGACAGGATGGTCGCGACGGCGAACGAGGAATCCGAAAAGCTTTTGCGCTCGATGCCCGGCTTGCCCGAAGCGGACCGCGAACGCATCGCCATGATGTACGAGCGTTTCGCGAAAAAGATGGCGAACGATTACCTGTACAAGGTGAAGGCGGAAAATGCGCCCGAAGACGTGAAGGTGTTCCTCAAGTGCCTGGAGGGTGGCAATGCCTAGCGTGCTACGAATCGCGACGCGCAAGAGCGCCCTTGCCGTGGCGCAGACGAAGTTGGTCGCCGACGCCCTCGTGTCGTTGTGTCCGGATATCTCGTATGAACTCGTAACGATGACGACCGAGGGCGACCGAAGGCTCGACAAGTCGTTGGCGAGCTTTGGCGGCAAGGGCGTGTTCATCAAGGAACTCGAAGTCGCCCTGCTCGAAGGTCGTGCTGATATTGCGGTGCATAGCCTCAAGGACATGCCCGCCGAAGTCCTGCCGGAATTCAAGCTCGCCGCGGTCATGCGCCGCGAAGACCCGCGCGATGCGTTTATTGCACGCGGGGGAGTTTCCGGCATCAAGTTTATGGATCTGCCTTCGGGTGCCCGCGTCGGCACCGGAAGCATCCGTCGAGTCGTGCAGCTCAAGGCGCTCCGACCCGACATCGAGTACGTGCCTATCCGCGGGAACATCCAGACGCGCCTTTCCAAGCTCGAAGAACTCGACGGCGTCGTGCTTGCCGCCGCAGGCCTCAAGCGCATGGGCCTCGCCGATCAGGTGACGGAATATTTCGATACGGACAAGGTATTGCCCGCCTCCGGCCAGGGCATTTTGGCGATAGAGACGCTGGCTGATAGTGCGCAGGTCGCGAAACGTCATCCTGAGGAGTGTAGCGACGAAGGATCCAGTCCTGCTGAAATCCTCTCTCGTGTAAACGATGCTCCGACTTATTGCATTGCCGTTGCCGAGATGGCCTTTTTGAAGGCGCTCAATGCGGGCTGCCAGTTCCCGGTGGCGAGTTTTGCTGAATTTGCGAATGATTCGCAAATTCAAAATGGTCCGCAAGTTATGAAAATCCGCGGAATCTATTGGGACGAAGGCAGCCGTCGCCTGTTGCGCGCGGAGTACAGCTGCCCGGTTGGAACCGCCGAAGCGGCGCGCGAAGCGGGAATCGCGCTCGCGGGCAAGATTCGCGAACAGCTATAATGAAGGTCTACGGATGAGCGGTTTCGGAAAAGTCTATCTGATCGGTGCGGGTCCCGGCGACCCGGGACTCTTAACGCTCCGCGGTAAGGAAATTATTGAGAAGGCCGACGTGGTGGTATATGACCGCCTCGTTTCGCCCGCGATTCTCGGATTCTGCAACCCGAAGGCCAAGATGGTGGATGTAGGCAAGATGCCGACGCACCACAAGGTCAAGCAGTCCGAAATCAACAAGCTGTTGGTGCAATTCGCCGGTGAATTTCCCGGTGGTGTGATTGCGCGTCTCAAGGGCGGCGATCCGTTCGTGTTCGGGCGCGGCGGTGAAGAAGCCTTGGAGCTGGTGGCCGCCGGCGTAGAATTCGAAGTGGTGCCTGGCATTACCTCTGCTATCTCGGTACCGGCTTATGCGGGTATCCCCGTAAGCCATCGCGGCATCGCGACGAGCTTCCATATCATCACCGGGCACGAGAAAGCCGAGTCGGGCGATTCCCTCTCTCTCGATTTCGACGCCCTCGCGCATTGCCCCGGCACGCTCATCTTCTTGATGGGCATCGCCAACATGGATTTCATTGCCAAGCGCCTGATGGAATGCGGCAAGGACCCGAAAACGCCTCTCGCCTTTATCGAGAAAGGGACGACTCCGTACCAGCGCACCGTCATGGCGACGCTAGAAACGGCGGGGGAGACCATCGTGTCCGAAAACGTGACTGCCCCTGCGATAACGATCATGGGCGGCGTCGTGGAACTCGGCAAGTCTCTTGCCTGGAAAAAGAACTTGCCGCTTTCGGGCAAGCGTCTCGTAGTGACTCGCGCCGCCAAGCAGGCCAGCGGGATTACGGCCCGCTTGACAGCCCTCGGTGCCGAAGTCATCGAGACCCCGATGATCGAGACTAGGGATGTCATCCCCGCCCATTCGGCGGGCTCAGGGCAGGCTCCGGCGGGGATCTCTTCTCCCGACCTAAATGCCCTTGCGAATTTCGACATCCTCGCCTTCACGAGTACGAACGGCGTGGAAAGCTTCTTCAAGCAATTGCTCGCCTCCGGTCGCGACATCCGCGAACTTGCGGGCAAGAAGATTGCGAGTGTCGGGAAGATTACCGAAAAGAAGTTGCTCGAATACGGTATCCGCTGCGATTACGTGCCCGAAGACCATACCGGCGAAGGCCTCGGGAAGTTGCTGGCTTCGCTCCCGGCGGATTATTCCCGCATTCTCCTCCTTCAGGGCAACCTCGCCGACGATACCCTGCTCAAGCTCCTTCCGCAGGCGACCCGCTGGGTGGTTTACGAGACGCTTCCCGTGGCAGAACTTCCCGAATGGAAGCGCGAAGCCGTTGCCGGCGCCGATGCGGTCGTGTTCGCAAGTACGAGCGCCGTCGAGAATTTCGTCAAGATGACGGACGCACGTCCTCAAACTTCTTTCTGCATTGGCCGTATGACGGAAGCCGCCGCCCGCAAGCATGGCTTTGAAACGGTCACTTCGGACGAGACGACAATGGATTCTCTCGTAAAGAAGATCACGGAATATTTCTATCTTGCATAAAAAAAGGAATTATCGATGAATATTGCTGTTACCGGTGGTGCTGGCTACATTGGGAGCCATACGATTATCGAACTCGACAAGGCGGGTCATTCCGTCGTTGTCGTCGACAACCTTGTCAATTCCTGCGAGGAATCCCTCCGTAGGGTCTCGAAGATTATCGGGAAGGAAGTTCCCTTCGTGAAGGCGGACGTACGCGATGCCGCTGCCATGGACCAGCTTTTCAAGCAGCACAAGTTCGACGCCTGCATCCACTTTGCAGGTCTCAAGGCGGTGGGCGAGTCGGTGGAAAAGCCCCTCGAGTATTACGAGAACAATATGAATGCGACGTTCGTGCTGCTCGATGCGATGCGCAAGAACGGCGTGAAGAATATTATTTTCTCGTCATCGGCGACGGTGTACGGCAATCCTGCCGAAATTCCCATCACCGAGAATTGTCCGAAGGGACAATGCACCAATCCCTATGGCCAGACCAAGTCCATGCTGGAACAGGTCCTGATGGATTTGCAGAAGTCCGACCCCGAATGGAATGTCGTCCTGCTCCGCTATTTCAACCCGATCGGCGCCCACCCGAGTGGACTTATCGGTGAAGACCCGAACGGCATTCCCAACAACTTGATGCCCTATATTTCGCAGACGGCGGTTGGACTCCGCAAGGAACTCGGCGTGTTCGGTAACGATTATGACACTCCCGACGGTACCGGCGTTCGCGACTATATCCATGTTTGCGACCTGGCGGCGGGCCATGTCTGTGCCCTCCAGGCTATCGAGCGCAAGTGCGGGCTTGCCATCTACAACCTTGGTACGGGCCACGGGTACTCCGTTCTGGATGTCGTGAAGGCCTTTGAACGGGTTAACGGGATTAAGGTTCCCTACAGCATTAAGCCGCGCCGTGCGGGAGATATAGCCACATGCTATTGCAATCCCGAAAAGGCATTCAAAGAATTGGGCTGGAAGGCTAAATTTGGCATCGAAGAGATGTGCCGTGACGCCTGGAACTGGCAAAAGAACAATCCGCGCGGTTATCGCGGCTGATAATTTACTATATATGCTCTGAAACTTTATAAACAATCCAATAAGGAGATTGTATCGTGAAATTTATCAACAAGGTTGTCTGTTCTGCGCTTCTTGCCGCGGGACTTTCTTTTGCCCATTCCGGTATTGTGGCCGGCGGTACGGAAGGCCTTCGCCAGGTTAACGCGCATACCCTCGGACAGTGGAACGTGGTTGTCGGTACCGGTGGTACGTTCGCTGCCGATGCTTGGGCATTTACCCGCGGTGGCGGATACGAAGTGAACGGGAACCGCTATGCGTTCCTCGATTACGCCTTCGCAATGACGGGCGACTTTTTCTTGACGATTGGTCTCCTGGACTTCTTGGACCTCGGCGTAAGCATGCCTATGTACTATGACCATGCGCCGGAAACACCTGCTGGTTCCATGAACATGTGGACCGTGGGTCGCGGTGACCTGAACATCAACGCGAAGGTCCGTGCTCCTTTTGACACGAACAATGTCTTTAGCGTAGCCCTCCTGCTCGACGCCTACGCACCGACCGGCGAAACTCAGGCCGGTGTCCGTCCGAGGCATGCCTGGTACTTGAACGGCGAAGACTACACACACCCGTTCACCGCCAATGACTGGGCCTTCGGTGCGGGTCTTGCGCTTTCTTTCGACTTTGCCAAGAAGAACATTCCCCTCCGTTGGAACCTCGCCGGCGGTGCCGTGATTCCTCTTGAAGATGGCGAAGCGGTTACCCTCGAGTACAGCTCCGGTCTGAACTTTGTCCCGCTCAGCTTCGTGGATTTCTTCATCGACTTTAGCGGTGAAATGCGCCTGCAGTCCAAGGGCGATATCGACTTTGCTCCGTTTGCTGACCCGATGCTCCTTACTCCGGGTATGCGTTTCCACCTGACTCGCAATGTCGACTTTGCGATGGGCATGGATATTGCGGTACGCACGCTCAAGAACCTCGGCTTCAAGTACAAGAAGGAAATGGAAGGCTGCAGCCAGGTCCCGGTGGTATACCAGGGTGAAAGCGGCAATGTCGCGAACTTCTGCTATGCGCCTACGCCGCTCTGGGCCGGTGCCGCCATGCTCAGCATCCGCTTTGGCGGTGCGGAACCTGCTCCGGAACGCGAAACCCCGCAGGGACTCCCGCAGCGCGATACGCTGGTTCAGCGCGATACGGTCGTCGTGATCATGGTTGACACATCCCGTACTGAACCGGTCCGCACTGATTTCGACAACGATGGCGTTGTCGACAGCCTCGACAAGTGCCCGAACACTCAGGCCGGTGTCGCGGTAGACACCTTGGGTTGCCCGATGGACTTTGATAAGGACGGCGTGCCCGATACGTTTGACAAGTGCCCGAATACTGTCGAGGGAGTGGAAGTGGATAGCACTGGCTGCCCGAAGGATTCCGATAACGACGGCATCTTCGATACGTTCGACAAGTGCCCGAATACTCCGCAGGGAACGGAAGTGGACAGCATCGGTTGCCCGAAGGATTCCGACAAGGACGGAGTACCCGACGTGAAGGACAAGTGTCCGAGCACGCCTGCAGGCATGCAGGTCGACTCTCTGGGTTGCTTCCCGGATTTTGACAAGGATGGTGTGCCCGACATGAAGGACAAGTGCCCGAATACCTTGCAGGGTGTTGCGATTGACTCCGTGGGTTGCCCGCTCAACAAAAAGGAAAACCTCGACGAACTCAAGAAGGGTATCCAGTTCAAGCTCAACTCCGCCAAGCTTACCAAGAAGAGCTTTGGAACACTTGACGATGTTGCCAAATTGATGGAGAAGTTCCCGAACGCAAATCTCGAAGTCCAGGGACATACCGACGACAAGGGTACCGACGAATACAATATGCAGCTTTCGCAGAAGCGTGCGGAAACGGTCGTGGGTTACCTGATCAGCAAGGGTATCGATCGTTCTCGCCTTCGTGCCGTTGGTTATGGCCGTACCATGCCGATTGCGGACAACAAGGCGAAGGGCGGACGCGAAAAGAACCGCCGCGTCGAGATGGTCCCGTTCGAAAAGTAATTTTACGAGAGATCTCCAGGAACCTGTATGGCTGAAATCGACCAGAATACGACCATCAACCTGTCCCAGTTGCAACCGGGACATACAGAGAATACCATCACGCTCATAGAGGCTCTTGGCATTCTCTGGCGTCACAAGTTCTTTCTCGCGTTCTGTGTCATTTTAGGCGCTCTCGTCGGAACGGGCATCGGTATGTGGATCCGTCCGCAGTTCACGAGCGACGCGCTGCTGCAGGTGAATGTAAAGGGTGGAAACAAGGCTACGAAGGCCATGGGCGAGATGGGTGCTCTGCTCGACATGTCGAGCCCCGCCGATGCCGAGATCGAACTCATCAAGAGCCGCATGGTTCTCGACTTCGTGGTGGAGGAAGAACACCTTTCCTATAGTGCAACTCCGGTGGATTGGCTCAATCGCCTCTTGCATCGCGAGGGTCGCATGGATATCGAGGAGCTTTCGATTCCTGCCATTGCACGCGGTGAACGCTGGATGGCTATGGCGACCGGCGCGAATACCTATGCCGTTTACACTCCGGAAGAAACCAAGCTTGTCGAAGGCAAGGTGGGCGACCGCCTGGTCGCGCCCTATGCCGGAGATTCCCTCGTAATCAGTGTAAAGTTGATGCGCGCTTCCGAAGGGGAAATGTTCCGTCTTTCGCAGCGTAACCCGCTCGTGGCGGCTCGTGGCCTCGCCAAGTCGCTCAACGTTGCCGAGAAGGGCAAGCAGACGGGTATCATCAGTGTCAAGTTCAGCCACCGCTATGCGGACCGTGCCGCTTCCATTCTGAATACGATTGCGAGGACGTACCTGCGCCAGAACGTCGAGATGCGCAGTGCCGAAGCGCAGAAGACTCTCGAATTCCTCGAGTCGCAACTGCCCGGCGTCAAGAACAAGCTCGACAGCGCCGAGAAAATTCTTGCCGACTACCGTTACAAGATCGGTTCCGTGGACATGACTGGCGAAACCAAGGCCCACCTGGATAAGGAGTTGAGCCTGCAGCGCCAGATTCTTGAACTGGAACAGCAGCGTCAGGCTACCATGCGCCTGTTCAAGGAAGAGCATCCGACGGTCCGCACTATCGTCAAGCAGCAGGACAAATTGCGCGGAGAACTTTCGCGCCTCAAGAAGGCCGCCGAGACCATGCCGCTTACCCAGCAGGAAATCATGCGCCTGCAGGAAGAGGTTGCGGTCAACAACGAAGTGTACACGAACATGCTCAACAACATCCAGCAGCTACGCGTGGTGCGCGCGGGTGAGGTGGGGAACGTCCGCATAGTGGACTACGCCCAGGTTGAGCAAATCCAGAGCAAGCCCAAGAAGTTCAATATTTTGATATGCGCGATTGCGGCAAGCTTCATGATCGGTGTTCTCTTGGTATTCCTGCGTCGCATGCTCCGTAACGGCGTGCGCAGCAGCCTCGAGGTGGAACGCGCGACCGACATGAGCGTGTTCGCGAAGATTCCGCAGTTCAGCAGCAGCTTGCGCAAGGGCAAGTGGCACCTGCACCGCGGTATCCCGTTCGTGGTGAGCCATCCCGACGATCCGGTGAGCGAAGCTTTCCGCTCGCTGCAGACCGCTCTCGAGTTTTCGCTTTCCAAGGTGGACCACAAGGTATTGATGGTCACGGGCCTTATCCCCGGCGTGGGCAAGAGCTTTGTTTCGTTGAACCTTGCGGCACTCCTGGCCGAAAGTGGTAAGAAGGTGTTGCTCGTGGATGCCGATATGCGCCTGGGCGTGTTCAGCGGCAAGGGAGATTTCGGCCTAGCTGAAATCCTGTGCGGTATGGCGACCATCGAGACCGCCATGGTCAAGAATTCTGTAGATAACTTGTATGTAATAGGCGGCGGTAAGATCCATACTTCGGCTTGTGAATTGTTGCGTGGAGAACCCATGGCCAATTTCGTGGAAGAGGCCCGCTCCAAGTTCGACTTCGTGATTATCGATACGCCACCGCTCACCCTGGTGACCGATGCCGAGCTTGTCTACCCGCTGGCCGATTTTGGTCTGTATGTGCTGCATTACGGCAAGCATACCATTGACCAGATCAAGGAAACCATGGAGAAATTGCAGCGCTATGCGAAGAAGCCTGGTGCGTTCGTGATGAACCATTGCGAAAACGATTCGGGCCACTACGGCTATGGATACGGCTATTATCGTTACGGATACGGCCGCCGCAGGCATTAATAGTAGTATCTTTTACACGGAGGATTGATTTTATGAATATCGTTACCGTGAAGCCAGGTTTTTTTGTCCAGGATGGCCAGCTGTATAGCAAGGACAACGAAAAGGTCGTTCTCCGTGGAATCAACCACATGTTCATATGGACGGACCGTGAAGGCAAAACGGTTCCCGAGATTGCCAAGACGGGTGCGAACTGCGTGCGTATCGTCTGGAATACCCGTGGCCGCGTGAGCGATCTCGACAACATTATCGGCCTCTGCATTGCGAACGGAATGATTCCCATTCCCGAAATCCACGATACGACGGGCAATTGGGACCGACTGGCCGACGTGGTGGATTACTGGCTCCGCGACGAAGCGCTCCAGATGATCCAGAACCATCAGGAATACATGATTTTGAACGTTGGGAACGAACCTGGCGACCGCGAACAACCTGCGGAAGTGTTCTTCAACACGTACAACCTCATCGTGACGAGGATGCGTGCTGCCGGTATCCGCGTGCCCATCATGATCGATGCCGACAACTGGGGACAGAGCGAGAAGAACCTGCTCGAGGTGGGCCCACGTCTTTTGCAGGCCGATCCCGAGCACAACCTGCTTTTCTCCATTCACATGTGGTGGCCGAGCGAACGTCACGACGCGAAGGCGACCGGGTTTGCTTCCGTTCAGGAACGCATCACGGCATGTCTCGAGAGCTCTGTCGAAAAGAAGCTCCCGCTTGTCGTCGGGGAATTCGCTCCGGTTGCCGCGGGCGGTGCACGCGAGATTCCGTACAGGCATATCATGAGCGAATGCGAACGCCTGGGAATCGGTTGGCTCTGCTGGAGCTTCGGCCCGGGGAACTTCGACAGTCCCGAAATGGACATGACGGAACATAGTTCCTACAATACGCTCGTGGGGTGGGGCAAGGAAGTTGCCGTCGACAGCCCGCTCGGCATCCAGAATACGAGCGTTATCCCGAACTTTATCCAGAACAGGGATTTTACTACCGGTACCATGGGAACCGGGCTGAACATCATCCAGAATGGCGATTTTCGTGAAGAAAATCCGCTGGAACACTGGACGACCGACTTCTGGGGTGGAGACGCGTCCGTTAGCTCGAAGGATGGCGAAGTCCGGTTCGATATCAAGAACGCCGGCAAGGAAACTTGGGGACTCCAGTTCAAGCAGCGTCTTACGCTCCGTAACGGGATTACCTACATCTTCAGCATGCGAGCCAAGGCCGCGAAACCGCGCACGCTCAACGTGAATATCAAGCGTGATTCCGAAGTGTACACGCCGTATGCCAACGGCCGTATACTTGACTTGAGTACGAGCTGGCAGAACTTCAGCTGGAAATTCACGATGAAAGAGGATACGGACACCGAGGCGCTCCTTATCTTCGACATGGGTGGCACCCCGATTTCGTGGACGCTCGCCGATGTGAGCTTGGTCCAGGCCCGCAGCGTTGCGGACCGCCTTAACCGGACCTTCCAGCGCAACGTCCAGAAGAACTCCGGATTCTTCAATGCCCCGAACGGCCCCTGGGAACTCCACCTTTACGATACGAAGGGGGACCTCCTGGAAGTGCTCGACAGCGGCAAGGGCGGCGAGGGGATGCGCCAGTATCCCAAGATCGAGAAGAGCGGCATCATGGTTGTCAAGGATATCTAGTAGGCAATCCCGCTTTCTTATAGTTGTTTCGGACTGGTTCAGGGCAGAATATTGTGCCTTGAATCATTCCTTTTTGTATCGTTTGTATCTTGAAATATGCTTAAAAATGAGCGAAAAATGGATAAAAATGCCGAATATTTAAAAAATATCGTATTTTTGTATCATAGACTATTGCGCGAAGTCGAAACAGAATATATATTCAATGACGTATGAAACCTGTGATGGAATACCAGAATTATCGCGTGTATATCCGCGACTACTATGCCGAGCGCAAGGTCCGTTCCGGCTTTACTTGGCGCGACTTCGCCAAGGCTGCGGGATACTCGTCTCCGGTGTTCCTCAAGCTGGTTTGCGACGGCAAGTCCAACCTGAGTGAAGTCGGCGTGGAACGCGTGGCGTCGGCCATGGGGCTTGTGGGCGTGGACCTCCAGTATTTCCGTCTTCTCGTGGAATTCAACCAGGAGAAGGATTCCGCCAAGAAGAAGGTTATTTTCAAGAAGATGCGCGAAGTGGCCAAGGAAGGCTCCATGGAAATCGTGGGCGAGGACCAGTTCGACTACTATGAATCCTGGCTGAATCCGGTGGTGCGCGAGATGGCCCCGCAGATGGGCGATGCCACTCCGGCGCAGATCGCTGACAAGATTGCATTTGGAACGCAGACGGCAGAGGTCAAGAAGGCTCTGTCACTTCTTCAGAAGGTCGGCCTGCTCAAGAAGGGGGAAAGGGGGTTTGAGCAGGCCGCCAAATCTATTACTACGGGCAACCTGGAAATTGCAAGCCTCTCGGTTCGCGAAATGCACCGCCAGATGGGCGAGCTCGCCGTGCGTGCCCTTGACGAGATCCCGGTAAAGGAACGCGATATTTCCGGGCTTACGCTCGGCGTTTCCGAGAACGCGTTCTTCCGCATCTCGCAGGAAATCGCGGATTTCCGCAGGCGCATTTCCTCCATCGTGATGGAAGATACCGGTGAAAACCGCGTGTACCGCCTGAACGTGCAGCTTTTCCCGCTCACCAAGGATTTCAGGGGAGGTCAAAATGCTTAAGCTCTGCTTAAAAGCGTTCGCACTTCCCGTAAGTGTCCTGTTCGCGGTTGCTTCCCTTACCGCGTGTTCCCAGATGTTTGCCGGCGGTGTGGGCGAGGAAACGAATACCGTCGCCGGAGCGAATCCCGATAGGGACTTGCCCGAGGATGTTATTCCCGCGGCGGAGAATGCGCTTGTCGGCACGCTGGAGGATGCATCCGGAAATCCTGTTTCCGGCGTGGTGGTTACCGCCATCTCGTGTGATTCCGCCTCGATTGTCTATGCGGCCACTACCGATGAATTCGGCCAGTTTAGCATGGTGCTTGAACATCAGGGTGAATACGGCCTCAGCGGCAGCACCGGATCCGAGGCTTTCTATGACATCGTGGAGTACGTCGGCACGCCCATTACCGTGAATCTTCGGCTGTCTGGAACGGGCACTATCAAGGGCCGCATGGATGCTTCCTTGGCAAAAACCGAAATCGAGCTGACGGTTATCGGGACTCCGTGGAAGGCCGTGTCCGATATGAATGGCAATTTCGAAATGGAAGGCGTGCCGCAGGGTATTTTGCCTGTCTATGCTGAAAGCAACGGTAAGATCTATGCTGACGTGATATACGTAGTGTCTGTCGATTCGGGATCGTCGGAATTCAGCGAACCGGTTTACACCAAGTCGTACAGGACCCTTTCTTTTACGATTGATTCGCTGTCAGAGACGACGGTCGTTGAAAACCTTTCATCGAGCCGTATCACCCAGTCTTTAAGCAGCAGCTCAATGATGGCCGGCGTTGTCGGGATTTATTCTAGCAGCTCGACGTTACTGCCCAGCGTTGGAAGAGATTCGTCGAATGCGAGCGAACCGGAAATCAATGATGATTCGGGAATGGGTGGCACCCCGGTGAACTCGGGTGTCGAACAGGGCCTGCAGATGCCTTACGGGGTTGACTATGGCATGATCAATCAGTTCGACATGGATTCCATACAGGGTGGCAAGCTCGCCAACATTCTGGAAGCCGGAGCGATGTTCGACAGCACCGAAGCCCTGGTGGTGGAAGGCTGGGTCAAGATTAATTCGGTTGATGGTGCCGATAAGCCCTACAACTTGAACATCGTAGGTGTTTACCCGCAGCAGGGCGGCGGGGCTGGACTGTTCTCGCTTGCCGTGATAGACGGCATGTGTAACGTTTCGGGTCCGCACTTCGCATTCTTCCGTGGCGACGCCTCGGGCAGCTTCACTTGTGGCAACGTTGCGGTGAACCCCTCGGCATACCGTCTGGGCAGCTGGGCCTATCTCACGGCAGTTTGGGACTTTGATACGGGCATCCTGGTGCTCTACGTGGACGGCGAGGCGGTTGCCAGGGCGTATTCCGGCGCGGCCCCCAACGTGCCGACAAACGACCCGATGCATTTTGGTGATGCGATGCTGGACCTTAGTATGGAACAAGTGCGTATCGGCTCGAAGCCGCTCAGGATTGTCGATGTGCGGTACCGCTACAACTATTACGGAGGCGCAAGATGATGGAAGGCGATAACAAGATCGACGTGGCGTACTTCGAAGTCAACGCCCATGGACGCATCCTCTCGGGCAACAGGCGTTTCTGCCGTATGTTCGGCTACAGCGAGTCCGAGGTGGTATGGCATTACATTACCGATTTCTATCGGTACCTGAAGGAATGGGAAACGTTCCGTGACTGTGTGGACGAATCGAAACACAGCTTTGTGGTTCGCATGCGAAACCGCAAGGGTCGCAGCTTTAAGTGCTCCGTGACCCGCGAAGTCCTGCAGGACTCCGAGGGACACGTGACGTTCCGCAGCTTCGTGACCCGCCTCGGCGAGAAGGCCGTCGCGGCGATTCCCGAAACTTCTACCGAATCGAAAACGCTCGTGTTCATTACGCGGTGCGCCCATTGCGGCGAGCAGATGCGCGTGAATACGCTTGCCGAGACCCGTATGCGCGTACTCTGCGATAACTGCGCCGCAAAGGCCTATCCGGAGGCGTTCAATCTGGCTGCAGGCGCCCATTAGGGCAAAAAAAAGCTTTTTTGGGGAGGAAAATGCACCCCGCCGCTTAATGCGGCGGGGATTTCGCGTTGTACTCTGTTACAACCATATTTTGTTTACTTTGGGGAAAACGCACTTTTTCGAGGGTATCTTTCTAGTGACGTATTGAGGAGTAGAACATGAAGGGTATAACTCTTTCCGCAATTTTTATTGCGTTTTCCACTGCATCCGCCGTTTTCGCGGCAGATTCGCAAATATTAACGGGGACATTCTTTGACGAATCCGGATCTTATTACGGCCCGGATTGCGAGAAGGATGGAACACAGTCGACAGGCGCCTACTACACCGGCGATTTTACGAGCCCGTTCAAGACCTTACTGGGCAAGACCGACAAGGACATCCAGGACAAGATTGACGAACTCTGGAACCACTATTTCGGTGGCCAGAACGACAAGACCGTATACTACGAAGACCGCGATGGCGGCTACATCGTCGACATCAACAACAACGACATCCGTTCCGAGGGCATGAGCTACGGCATGATGATTGCCGTGCAGACCAACCACAGGGAACAATTCGACAAGCTCTGGAACTGGGCCAAGAAACACATGTGGAAGGACCCTGCTACGGGCGGAAGCGGCTATTTCGCCTGGCAGGCAAACCGTGACGGTTCCGTGCGCGACTGGGGCAATGCTCCCGATGGCGAAATTTACTTTATGATGTCGCTCTTGTTTGCAGCTCACCGCTGGAACGACGAAGGCTACATGAAGGACGCGCAGAGCATTTTGAAGGCCTGCTGGAAGGGTAACGGACAGTCCCTGTATAGCGAACAGTCCTACATTGCCACGTTCCAGCCGAGCGACGGCAACAATACCTGGGGCGATGCCTCCTACAGCTTGCCTGCATTCGTGGACCTGTTCTCCCGCTGGTCGACTACCAACAACGACAAGTGGAAAAAGGCGAC
>CAMJQW010000040.1 GCA_946408125.1 uncultured Fibrobacter sp. | reverse complement strand
CAATCTTTGCGTTCCAGCTGGCGGTAAAGGCTTCCTTGCACTGGGCGGTGAGCCAAGCCTTCTTGAGGCCGCGGAGTTCGTTCTTGGAAAGTTCCACATCGCTCGGGATAACGCCTGCGTTGAGCCATTCATTGATGGCCTTGAGGGCGGCCTTCACGTTGGTGCCGTCGATAACGAGCGTTTCCTTGATGGCGTCGGCGAGTTGCGGGAGCTTGTCAGCCACAACGTCCTTCGCTTCCATCGGAGTCACGAAGAAGTGGTAGTAGCCTTCGGCTTCGTCCCACAATGCTTCGTCGAATTCCTTGTTGGCGGCGTCGGCCTTGGCGTTCCAAGTGTCGGCCTGCTGCTTGTCGCCGAGGATTTCGGCAATCTTGGCGGCGGCGCGGAGGCCTGCAATCCAGAGGCTACCGCAGTACACGGAAATGCCGTGGCTGGAGAGGTTGTCGAACGTGTCGTCGGTACCGTGGGTGAGCGGGAAGTTTTCGCCCTCGTTCACCATCTTTTCGAGGTACTGCATGGCGGCGTAGACAGCTTCCTTGCAATCCTGCAAGTTCTGCTTGTCCTGCGTCTTCACGTAGTGGCGGAGAACCATCAAAACATACTTCGGAGCGAGATCCTTCCATTCCTTCACGTTGTGCCAGTCGTAGGCATCGGGTTCAGCGTCGAAGGGGCTTCCGAGGTCGTGAATCACGGCGCCACGCACGGCGCGCGGACCTTCGAGCTTCGGATCCGGAAGGTCGGCGAACGGGTGGTTCACGTATTCGTGGTGACGGCGACGGTTGTCGTTCACGGCGAGAATCGCATCACCGAAGCGCTTCATCACCACACCGTCGAGGCGCGGCATCAGGGCCATCAGGCTGAAGCTGCCGTAGAAGTAAACGTCGAGAGAGTTGAAGAACGGATAGTCGGCGCATTCGCGAACGAGGAAGCGGTCTTCCTTGTCCCACACGGTGGCTTCGGCGAGGAAGCTGAGCGTGTTGATGGCGAGGCTCTTGAATTCGTCCTGCTTGGCGGCAGTCTTGTAGAGCTTGGCCACGGCCTTCTTCGGCACGAGAGCTTCGAATGCCTTGAGGCGTGCGTCGAAGTTCTTGTCGGCGGCGAGGGCTTCTTCGAGGATAGCGCCCACGCGGCCATAGGCTTCGGGGAAGAATGTGGTGTACTTCTTGGCGGAAGTAAGCTTGTTCAGCTTGATTTCGGGGAAGTCGAGCACCAGGTTGAACTGGAAGCTGACCTTCTGCTTCGGCTTGAGAACTGCGGTAACGGCAACAGCACCGGCCATCGTTTCGCGGCCGCTGTAGACGTTCTTGACCCAGGCTTCGCAAACGCGACCGCTGCGGAGAGCGCCCTTCAGCACAGAGGCGGCGTCATCCTGGTAGAACATCGGCTTCACGGAAACGTTCAGGTTATCCTTCTTGTTCCAAGCGACAGACACGCCCATGCAACCGTTAAAGTCGCTTTCGGCGAGCGGCTTTTCGTTGTAGAATTCGAGACCGCGGACTTCACGGCCGTCCTTGGCCTGCTTGCTGAACTTGACGCCCTTCGGGAAACGTGCAGACGGCACGAGCACGAAGCTGGAGTCCTGAACGCCCTGGCGGTCCTTCTTGGCCATGTAACCGGCGATGCAGTCCTGCACCTGCACGATGGTGATTTCGCGGGTTTCCTTGGTGGTATTTTCGAGAGTGAACACGGTCGCGTTCACGGGGAGGCTGGAGAGGCGTTCGTCACCCGGAGTCACGTAGCTGGACTGGGTCTTGGTAATCTGAACGCCCTTGCCTTCGTACTTGGTTTCGCTCACCGGGTAGAGGGCGGCGTACTGCATCTTGGCGGCATCGTAACCGGCCTGGCCCAAGAATTCGCTGTCGTTTGCCCAAGCGGCGGTGAGGGCGCCCTGACGCACAACCTTTTCGCCTACGACACCGTTGAAGAAGTCGATGACGGCGCTGCGGTTGAGTTCGGCACCGGCCTTGTTCAGGAGGGCGGCGGTGCGGTCGCTCCATTCGATGTGCCAGCGTTCAAACGCGGCCTTGTTGTTCTTGAAGAAATCCTTTTCAGCGATGGCCTTGTTGAGCTTGGCTTCGGCCTTTTTCTGGTTGGCAAGTTCAGCGGCGGTAAAGAGTGCTTCGCCCTTGGCGTCAACGAGCGGGTACTTGGCGAGCATCTGCGTGAAGCCGGCGAAGTCGCCGATTTCAAGCGCTGCCTTCGCGCCAATCACGGATTCGCGGAAGAAGAAGTTGTTGAAGCGGAGGTCAGCGGGCTTTTCGGTGCGGACCTGCACGCCCGGCATCACGTTCATCACGGGAGTGGTGCCAGCAGGCGTGGCGGTGAATGTCGAGCCGATACCGCCGACAGCAATACCCGTGGTAGAGGGAGTCGTAGAAAGCGGGGTGTACCAGGGCTGGATAAATTCCACGGCGAGGCCCGGGGTCATCAGCTTCTGGACGGAACCGGCCTGTTTGGCGCCGGCGAGGTATTCTTTAATGCTCATATTGAATTCCATAAAATTAGGGTTAATTTTCGGGTTAAAATTAGAAAAAGTGTTTACCAGCGTGTATTTTGTGTTATCTTTTAACGTATGAATAAGCTCGTTGCCCACATGATTCCGGGACTGTTGGTCATTGTCGCCTTCATGGCCGTCAAAAACTTCCTTGTTCCCATCGACGTTACCTTCGAGTCCTGGTTCGTCTACCTGAGCGCCGCGGTCTATGTGCTGGCGGTCGTGGTTCCGTGCGTCATCTATTACCTGCGCACGCCTCCTGGAATCGACCATAAATAACTATCTTTGGCCGCATGTTGAAAATCGGAGTGATGGCTTCCGGTGGCGGAAGCAATTTTAAGGCTATTATTGACCATATCGGCGAGGGCGACCTCGAAGCACAGTGCAAGTTCCTGATTACGAACAACGGAACGTGCGGCGCTGTGGCGCATGCGGAAGAATACGGGATTCCCGTTTACCATATTTCGGGCAAGACCCATCCGGAGCAGGCCGCGTACGAGGCCGCTCTGCTTGAAGTGCTTGACCGCTACAACGTGGACCTGCTGATTCTTGCGGGTTACATGAAGGCTTTGCCGGTGAGCTTCGTACGCCGTATGGAAAACCGTATCCTGAATATTCATCCGTCGCTGTTGCCCAAGTACGGCGGCAAGGGATTCTGGGGAATCCACGTGCACGAGGCGGTGGTCGCCGCGCACGAGAAGGAATCCGGAGCTACGGTACACCTGGTGAGCGAGGAAATCGACCAGGGCCGCATCCTTGCCCAGGCGAAGGTGCCCGTTCTGCCCGATGATACGCCGGAGGTGCTTGCCGCCCGCGTGCTCGAGCAGGAACACGATCTTTATTGGAAAACTATCCGCGACTACGCCGCCCAACTATGAAATTCAAGCTGCCCGCATTCCTGGAAAAAGTCGAGACCCCGGTAGAGGGGGAGGTGGCGCTGCGCAAGTATGCGGCGAACCCTCTCGCCTTTGGAGGCGAGTGCGTTGGCCGCAGCGGCTCGCTCGACTTGTTCGCGTCTGCAGCGGCGGGCGAGGGTGAGAGCGTTATCGTGGTGGGCGTTGACGAGGTCGGCCGCGGCCCGCTTGCCGGCCCCGTGGTGGCCTGCGCCGCCGTGCTGAAAGCCCCGGACATCATGCCCGAACTGAACGACTCGAAAAAGCTTACGCGTCCGAAGCGCGAGGCGATGTACGACGCGGTGAAGGACGCGTGCGCCTGCTATGCGATTGCGAGTGCGAGCGTGGAAGAAATTGACGAGATGAACATCCTGGAAGCGGACTTCCTCGCGATGCGCCGCGCATTGCAGGCGCTGGGCATGCCCGGCCTGAACGAATCCGCCCCCGAAATCCCCGTGGACGTGAAGGGAAGCTTCGCGAAAGCCTCCCCGGACCATTCCGCGTACAAGCTTTTCATAGCCGTCGACGGCAACCTCAAAATAAGGGGCATTCCCACCGAGGTCCAAATGCCAATCGTAAAAGGCGACGGCCGCATTGCAAGCATATCTGCAGCTTCCATCCTCGCGAAAGTCTTCCGTGACCGCTATATGGACAAACTAGCGGAAAAGTATCCGGGCTACGCCTTCGAGGTAAACGCGGGATACGGCACCAAGGCTCACTTGGACGCCATTCGTAAACTCGGCTTTACTCCGGCGCACCGCAAAAGCTTCCATCCGAAAAGCCTTTAGGCCCCCTGTACACGCAAACCCTGTTTGTACAAGTTTTTTTTCTTTTTCGCGACTTTTACGCGGAATGAATTTGCTACATTTTTCTTATGTAGTTAAACAGCCTTTTGGGAGGTTCTTTTGAACAATTCCATTCCTATAGTCCAGATGGTGATGCAATCCGACATCGCCACGATTGTCGTTCTTTGCATCTTGGCCGTGATGTCCCTCGGTTCCTGGGGTATCATCATCGTGAAATACATTGCCTACCGCCAGAGCAAGCGCGCCAATGCGGAGTTTTTCCGCAAGTTCAGCACGGTGACCCAGTTCGTGCAGCTCCAGGGACTATGCGAAACCGGTGACGACAGTGCGCTCCGCCGCCTGACCGCCGAAGTGCTCAAGGAAGCCTCCAAGTTCAGTAACTTCGTGAGTTACGACTCCATCCAGCACCGCGCCTCCCTCCTGGAAGACACCATCCAGCGCTCCATCGAAGGCCTGCGTCTCACCGAAGACCGTTACCTGAGCTTCCTCGCTACGAGTTCTAACCTTGCCCCGTTCTTCGGCCTCTTGGGTACGGTGTGGGGCATCATGATCGCATTCTTCCAGATTGGCCAGCACGGCTCCGCCGACCTTTCCGTCGTCGCTCCGGGTATCGCCATGGCCTTGATTACCACGGTGGGCGGCCTCGTGGTCGCTATCCCTGCCTCTGCGGGCTATAACTACTTCACCAGCTGCAACGGCCAGAACGAAATCTCTTACTTCAACTTCGGTTCCCAGGTGTTGAGCTTGTTCAAGCGCGGCGACCTGCTCGCCCTCGAAGAAGTCGCCGGCTAGGAGGCCTAAGTGAAGCGTAGCCGCGGAAAAGAACTCAAGCAGGAGATGAACCTCACGAACATGATCGATATCGTGTTCTCGATCCTCATCGTGTTCATCATCTCCGCTCCGCTGATGAGCCAGGGTGTCAAGGTCGACTTGCCCAAGGCCGAAGCGCCTACCATGGAACAGGAAAAGCTCCTGAAGGTGTCCATCACCAAGAACGAGGAAATCTACATCGCCGACATGCAGGTGGATTTCGGCAGTTTCAACAACGTGTTCAAGTCCCTGTGGAACGGGGACATGGCGGTGGTCATCAATTCCGACGAGGATGTCCACTACGGCCTTGTGATGAAGGTCGTAACCCAGGTACAAAAGCTGGGCGTGACCAAACTCGGGTTCCTTACCATGAATCCCAAAGAAAAACCGGGTAAATGAATCAGGAAGACGAAAACATAAAGTACTTTGCGTCGGGCATGGACGGCTCGCTCGTGAAGATTATCGTGTGTGCGGTAGTCTTCCATTTCCTGGTTGTCGCCGGTTGCATCGCCTTCCATTACGTGAACTTTAAGTCCGAACCGGAGCCGATTCCCGTGTTCGAGATGGTTCAGGTGGCTCAGCCTACACCGCCCGCCCCGCCCAAGACGCAACCTCCTCCGCCCAAGCCTCCGGAGCCTAAGCCCAAGGAACCGCCCAAGCCCAAGGTGAACAAGGAGCTCCCGCCCGATATCAAGCCGGAACCGAAGGAAAAGCCCGAGGAAGTCCACGAGGATGCCCCGCCGGAACCGGAACCACCTCCAGAGGAGCCCGTGGACGACTTCCCGGTCGACGACATGGACTTGCCGACCGCCATGGAAGCCCCGAGCCTTGACCCTGTGGGGTCTGTGTACATGGATCCGCTGATGCAGGTCTACCTGGAGCAGCTCAAGAAGATCATCATGAGCAACTTCAAGCCGCCGAAGGATTTGAAGGTGGAGCGTTCCGCGAAGACGACCGTGCAGTTCTCTGTGGACCGATTCGGCGGAATTACGGGAGTCATCCTCAAGCGCTCTTCCGGAAACAAGGCGTGGGACCACCTGTCGGTGCGAGCCATCCAGATTTCGAAGGTGCCGGAGCTGCCACCGAACTACCGCGCTCCGAGCCTGGTGTTGAACTTTAACTTTACTCCGAACTGATGCAGATTACGGGAATGAGAATGAAGAAATTTTTTGTGTTGTTTGTTATGGCGGTATGCACTCTCGCTTCTGGCGCATACGCGGCCATCGACACGATTGCCGTGGACGTTGGAATCTCGGTGTTCAAGACTATACCGCTGGGCGTGGTCCCCTTCGAGGAGAAGGGCGGCATCGACTGGCACGAGGAAAAGCCTCACCAGATTGTCACGCGCGACGCTAACCTTTCCGGACGCTTTGACGTGGTCGCGTCGGACAAGTTCAATCTTGCCCTTTTCAGCAGGAGCCGCGCCGAGTATTACGTGACGGGCAAGGTGACTCCCAAGGCGGGCGGACAGATGCGCGTGGAATGCTACCTGTACGTTTCCAAGAGCAAGGACCTGATGCTCGGCGAGAGCTATACCATCCCGCAGTCCGAGCTTCGCCGCGCTATGCATGATTTCTTTGACAAGGTGGTCAAGCGCCTCTGCGGTGAACGCGGTGTAGCGAGTACGAGAATCGCCTACGTCTCGAAGATTGACGGAGTCAAGCAGGTGGTGGTATCCGACTACGACGGATTCCATCGCAACCAGGTGACCCGCGATTCGACCATCAGCATGATGCCCGTGTGGACGCTCGGCAACAAGGGCCTCGTATACGTGAACTTCAAGACGAACCGCCCGAGGCTCTACACCAAGAACTTCGGCCGTTCGGAACGAGCGCTGTTCACGCAGTTCGACCAGACCTACAGCCCCGCGGTGAACCCCAAGACGGGCGAGCTCCTGTTCTCTAGCACGAAGGACGGCAAGACGGATTTGTACGTCGGCAACATGGAAACGGGCAAGGCCCGCAAGTTCGCCTACCTCAAGAGCAACCAGACGAGCCCCGCCTGGAGCCCGTTCGCTACCGAAGTGCTGTTCACCAGCGACCGCGGTGGCGGCCCGCAGATTTTCGTGATGGGCAAGGACGGCAGCGACATGCGCCGCGTGACTTTCATGGGCCGCTACAACGAGCGCGCGAGCTGGTCCCCGAGCGGTGACCGCATTGTCTATACCTCGATGGACAACGGCAAGATGAACATCTATACCTGCGCTCTGGATGGCAGCGACATCATGCAGCTCACGAGCAACGCGGGCAACAACGAACACCCGACGTGGTCGCCCGACGGAAAGCTCATCGCTTTCAGCAGCAACCGCAGCGGATCTTACCAAATTTACATCATGCGCTTTGACGGCGCAAACGTGACCCGCATTACGCAGGGCGGCGAGAATACGGCGCCCACGTGGTCATGGTTCTACGAAGACAATTCACAAACAACCAAAGAAGGTGCTAAATGAAACACATCGCTAAAATCGCTATCATCTCTTGTGCAGCCTGTCTCGCCATTGTAGGCTGCTCCAAAAAGGAACCCCCCAAGACGGATCCGACTACGGAACAGGCTCCGGCTGCCGAAGCCGCCGCTCCGGAACAGCCGGCCTTGAACGCCGACTCCCTGGCTGCCGAACAGGCACGCCTCGAAGCCGAACGCCTCGAAGCCGAACGTGCCCGCTTGGAAGCTCTCATCAACCAGATCATGAGCGAAGATGTGTACTTCGATTTCGACCGCTTTGAACTCACGGAAAAGGCTAAGGAACTCCTGGCCCAGGTGGGCGAGCTCCTGATCAAGGAAAAGCGCTTCACGATCACGATCGAAGGCCATACCGATGCCCGCGGTACCGAAGACTATAACTTCACTCTCGGTGCCAAGCGTGCCATGAAGGTGAAGGAATTCCTCGCCGCCTACGGTATCGAAGGCGACCGCATGGAATCCGTGAGCTACGGTAAGGAAGCTCCGAAGGCCCAGGGCGAGAACGAGGAAGCTTATTCCCAGAACCGCCGTGCCAACTTCCGCGTGAACATCAAGCAGTAATAGCGATGGACTGTAGACTATGGGCGGTGAACTCCATGTTCACGACCCATGGTTCAGAGGCACGATGTGCCGGTTCACTGCTAAATACTTTTACCACTTTTAATTTGAGAAGATTATGAAATCTTTGGCTTTAGGATTGGTCTCGATAGCGCTTGTCCTTGCCGGTTGCTCCCAGGTCACGATGCTCCGTACGCAGGAGATGAAGGCTGTGGGCACCGACGTGCAGGTCGCCGTTCTCAGTAACCTGGATTCGAGCGTGCAGTATCTCAGCGCGCAGAATGATTCTCTCCGTGCGGAACTGGAGGCTTCGGCCCTGCTGCAGAAACGCATGATGGCGGAAATCACTACGCTTGCGCGCCGCATGGGAGACGAATCTGAAAGGAACGATTCCCGTCAGGAAGAAATCATCTACCGCCTGGATATGTTGCTCGGCAAGTCCGACAAGATTCTCGCGAAGAAGGTCGTGGTGAGCGGTGCCCCGCAGGCGCCCATGTCCATGGACAGCTTGGAACGCGAGGCCGAAAAGCTTGTCGAGGCCGAGGCGATGTTCAATACCGCACGTTCCGATTATCATCGTGGCGAGTACAAGTTGGCCTATTCGGGCTTCAAGCAGGTGTACGAGCAGATGAAGACCGGCGAGCTTGCGGAGAATTCGCTTTACTGGATGGCGCTCTGCCTGATAGATGCAAACCAGAAGGACAAGGCGAAGAAGGTTCTCACGAGCCTCTCGGATGCTTTCCCGGAAGGGCAGAAGACATGCTCTGCCATGTTCAAGCTCGCCTCGCTCCATGCGGAAGACGGAGAGGTTGACCTGCAGAAGCAGTACTTGCAGAAAATCCTGAACAGCAAGAATTGCGCCACGTCGGCGGAATTCGAGCAGGCGGCAGGAATCTTGCAGGAATTGCTCGAAAGCGGTTCGCAGGCCGAAATCAAGCCTGCCGAGGCTCCTGCTCAGTAAATTGTAATCTTTGGTTGAAAAATCCCGGCGGTCTTTCCGTCGGGATTTTTTTAATGGTTCGTAAAGGCGGCGTTAGAAGCTGTCATCTTCTTCGTCGTCGCTGTGGCGGATGACGGTCGCGCCGATTTTCGCCATCTTGTTTTCGAAGTCTTCGTAACCGCGGTCCAGGTGGTACACGCGGCTCACGGTGCTTTCGCCTTCGGCGATGAACGCGGCGAGCACGAGGCCCGCGGTGGCGCGCAGATCGCTGCCCATGATTTCGGTGCCTTCGAGCTTGGTGCCGCCCTTGATGGTCGCGGTGTTGCCGTTGACCTGGATGTCGGCGCCGAGACGCTGCAGTTCGGCCACGTGCTTGAAGCGGTCGTTATAGACGGTATCCTGTATGACGCTGTTGCCCGGAATCGAGACGAGGGTCGCCATGAGCGGGGCCTGCATGTCGGTGGGGTATCCCGGGAAGGGGAGCGTCTGGATGGTGATGGGCTTGAGTTCCACATTGCGTGCATCGACTTCGGCCCAGTCCGCGCCGACGCTCACCTTGCAGCCCATGTCGCGGAAGGCGTCGAGGGTAGAGGCGATGTGGTCGGGAATGACTTTCGTGACCTTGACGCGGCCGCGGGTGATGGCCGCCGCGCAGAGGTAGGTGCCCGCTTCGATGCGGTCGGGAATCGTGAATCCCTTGCCGGGGCGGAGGCTTTCGACGCCCTGCACCGTAAGGGTGCGGGTGCCACGGCCCTGGATCTTTGCGCCCATCGAGACGAGGTAATCGACGAGGTTGTCAATTTCGGGTTCGAGCGCCGCGTTCTGCAGGACGCTGGTACCCTTGGCAAGGGTCGCAGCCATGAGCACGTTCACCGTGGCGCCGACGCTTGAAATCGGGAAATGGAACGTACCGCCGGGGAGCCTTCCTTCGCAGGTGGCTTCCACGTAACCGCGGGTGAGGTTGATCTTGGCGCCGAGCGCCTCGAGCCCCTTCAAATGGAGGTCGACGGGGCGGGGGCCCCAGGCGCACCCGCCGGGGAGCGAGACGCGGCAGCGTCCGAAGCGCGCGACGAGCGGGCCCAGAACGTAGAAGCTCGCGCGCATCGTCTTCACGAGCTCGTAGGGCGCTTCCAGGTGGTCGGCGCCGCGCGTGTCAATCTTGAGCTGGTGTGCTTCTCCGCTGATGCGGCACCCGATGACGCGCAGCACGTCGCTCATCGTCTTCATGTCCTTGAGGTGCGGCACGTTCGTGATTTCGGAAACGCCGTCGGCGAGGAGCGCTGCCGCCATCACGGCGAGCACGGCGTTCTTGGCGCCGGAAATCTGCACTTCTCCATCGAGGGGCTTCTTGACTTGATGAACTTCAAAGCGGTACATATAAATTATTTCTCCTTCGAGTCAAAAACGACGAACGTCCTTGCAATCCAGTCGTGGAGGGTGCGTCGCTTGGGATCGAGGCATACGATGATATATCCGATTCCGTAAAAGAAAAGAGTCAGTTGCGTGAGCAGGCTGCACAGGTAGCGTGCCAGCGAGCTTAACCATCCGAGGCGCGTCCCTTCGACGGTCTCGATATGGATGTGCCAGAATTTCTTGCCCGGCGTGGCCGAGAAAATAGCCTGGAATACGACGAAGTAGATGGCCTGCACCGCGCCGAAGATGCTGAAGAACGTGCTGAGCCCGGGCGATTCGATGACCTTGTCGAGCAGCTCGCCCGAAGAGGGGTCGCCGATGTAGTTGACGAGCGCTTCCTCGACGGCCGCGGCGTCGATGATGCCGGCGAAGCTCATGATGACGAGGATGATTCCTCCGACGAGGAATAGGATGCAGTTGTCGATGAGGAACGCGAAAAGCCTGATGAAAAAGCCGGCGTAGTGGCGCGAGTTCGCCTGCTCGCGGAGGAGCGCTTCGACGGTGTTCTTGATGAGTTCGTCCCTGGAGGCTTCGATATCGGCGATTTCAGGATCCTTGGATTCCTCGCATTCTCCCCAAGGGACCCATGCTTTCATACCGCTTCGCCAAACAAGTGTATTGCTGGTTATCTTGCCATCTGCGACAAAGTCGCGGATTTCATCGATGGAGTAGGGCCCTTGCCTGCGTTCGCCGTCGGTGATGCTTTCGTCAATAAAAAACCAGTTCATACTGGGCCCAAATCTAGCAAAATACGCATCCGGCCAATGCCGGGAATGCAGAAAAAAACTAGATTTGTATGGTATGAGAATCTTTAAGCCGGGCCAACGTTTCGTTAGCCAGTCAGAACCCGATTTGGGTCTTGGGACCGTATCCGAAGTTCAGGGCCGTACCGTCAAGTTCGTTTTTCCCCTGGTTGGGCAAGTCCGCCTCTACCGCACCGACAATGCTCCTGTAGACCGTTTTATATTGCAGGCGGGTGAGACCGCCAAGAGCGAGAAGGGTGTATCCTTTGTCATCGAGTCTGTCCGCGAGGCGGACGACTTGGTCATTTACGTGGGTCGCGGCGGCCGCGAGATGAAGGAATCCGACCTGACGTCCAAGCAGATGGCACGCCCATCCGACCTTTTCCGCGCGCTTTCCAAGATTGGTGCGAAGAATGCCAAGTCGGATCATGGCGATGTGTCGGCGAAGGCTTTCGACAGGCGCCGCAGGGCGATGGAACTCCTGTGCAAGTGGCTGTCTTCTCCTGTTCGCGGCATGATTGGCCCGCGCGTGAGCATGATTCCGCACCAGTATTACCTGTGCTACCGTGCCTGCTCCACCTCCAGCTTGCCGCGCTTGATGCTCAGTGACGAAGTCGGCCTCGGAAAGACTATCGAGGCGGGCATGATTTGGCATGCGCTCAAGGCCCGCGGCCGCGTGAGTCGTACGCTGATTATCGTGCCCGAGACCCTCAAGCACCAGTGGATGATCGAGATGAAGCGCCGCTTCAACCAGCTTTTTACGCTGCTCGACGAAGGTTACATCCGCGGCCTGTTCGTGGGTATCGAGAAAGACGAGACCAAGCCGAACCCCTTCTTGCAGAGTAACGACATCATCGTCTCCATCGAATTTTTGATGGGCCAGCCCGCACTGATCGAGGACTTGCTCAAGTGCACCTGGGACATGACCATCATCGACGAGGCGCACCACCTGGTATGCGAGGACGGCTTCACGAGCCACGAGTACATGCTCGCGAATGCGGTGCTTGCCAAGTCGAAGGGCGTGCTGTTGCTCACGGGAACTCCCTTGCAGCTGCATCCCGAAAGCCAGTTCAACCGCCTCAAGATGCTCGACCCTGCACGCTTTGTGGACTACGGCGCCTTCATCAAGGACCAGGAAGCCTACCGCAAGCTGGTGAACGACCTTTCCAAGCTCCCGACGGATCCCAATCATCAGATGAGTTGGGATGACCTGTATGAATGCGTACCCAAGAACTCGAAGATCCGTCCGTGGCTTGAACAGGAAAATTCGAAGTCGATGACCGCGGGCGAATGGATGCGCCGCATCGTGGACGCGATGGGTACGGGCTCGGTGGTGTTCCGCAATACGCGTAAGGGCGTCGGCGGGTTCCCGAAGCGCGTACTCGATGAAATCCCGCTGGAACCCGACCTGACTTACCGCGAAATGGTGGAGGTGGCCGCGGAACGCGACCTGGAAGCTTCCACGGATATCCAGGAGAACGGGCTCCTTTGCACCAAGTTCTCCGATGCCTGGGCCATGGATGAACGTTTCATATGGCTCAAGGGATTCTTGAAGGAACACAAGAACGACAAGATCCTTCTGATTTGCGAATCCATCGAAGTCGTGCTCGCGCTCGAATCGCTCCTGACGGATTACCTCGGTGCGGGAGCGTTCTCGATGTTCCACGAGAACATGACCATCATGGCGCGCGACAAGGCGGCCGCGAACTTCAGCAAGCCGAACGGCGCGAACCTGCTTATCGCTTCCGAAATCGGTTCCGAAGGCCGCAACTTCCAGTTCTCGCACCACCTGATTCTTTTCGACCTGCCGCTGGATGCGGCCCTCGTGGAACAGCGTATCGGCCGCCTGGACCGTATCGGCCAGACGAAGGACATCGTGATACACGTTCCTTACGTGAAGGGCTCCGGCCAGGAAGTGATGTTCCGTTGGTACAACGACGGTTTGAATGCGTTTGGCGCTCCGCTGATGAGCGGGGGAGAACTCTTCCTCAAGTACACGGACGGCCTGATCGAAGCGCTTGCCGACCCGCGCCACAGCCTCAAGACTTTCGTGGACGAAATCATCCCGCAGGTCCGCAAGGATTGCGAGACCATGCGCAAGAATATCGAGAAGGGCCGCGACCGCCTGCTCGAATTCAACAGCCGCAATCCCGAGAAGGCGAAAGAAATTACCGACGAGATTCAACGCATCGACGCCCAGACGGAACTGCGCGACCTGATGCTCGAATCGCTGCATGACCGCGGGCTCGATATCGACAAGAGCGCCATTGCGGGATGCTCCGTGATTACGCAGGGCCCGCAGATCGAGGACGGCACCATCGCCGGCATGCCGAGCCGCGGCCTCGTTGCCGCCCAGAGCGAAGAAGAGGAGCAGGGCTCCGACAACATCTGCCTGACCGCGACCTTCGACCGCAACGTGGCGATGGTCCACGACGAGGTGGATTTCTTGAGCCTCGAACACCCGCTCGCGCAGGGCACGATCGATTTCGAGACTAGCGCCGACCATGGCGTGGTGGCCTGCTGCATTTGGCCGGGTTCCGGACAGCACGGGCTGATGATGCAGTACAACTTCGCGGTGGAACTCCCGGTTCCCGAGGAATGGGGAATGAGCGACCTGGTCGGCCCGCTGTACGTGTCCGCGCTCGTGGATGCGACGGGTGCCGACAGGAGCGATTGCCTGGAAGCCCTCTCGAAATCGGAACTCCGCGACGTGGACGTTCCGCAGGGGAACAAGGCCGTCGACGCGACCCTCCGGTTCTTCGCGAAGGAAGGCTTGGCCAAGGCTCGCCAGGCGGTATCAATCCCCGCCAAGGAATATGCCGAGAAGGCCGCGGACCTCGTGGAAGACCGCTCGGAACAGGAATACCAGCGCATGAACCACCTGCTTACCATGCGTGGCAAGGCGGCGGGGAATGCAACGCTCCAGCAGATGCGCAAGAACGTGAGCGACCGCCGCAAGGTTGTCGCTAATCCGCAACTTCGCCTGGATGCGATCCGTTTGCTTGTTTGCAGGTAAAAGTGTATGAGTGAATTACGTAAGAATATCCTAGATGAAGCACGCCGCATCGTAGTGAAGATCGGCTCCCGTATCCTCGTGGATTCCGATAAGGGCGGCGTGCGGACGCGTTATATCCAGAAACTCGCCGATTCCGTGTCGCGCCTGATGGAAGCGGGCAAGGAAGTCGTGATTGTCACGAGCGGCGCGGTGGGTACCGGCATGGCCGAACTCGGTTACAAGGAAAAGCCGACCGTCATCGCCGAGAAGCAGGCCTGCGCCGCCGTCGGCCAGATCGACCTCATGTACGCCTACCGCGAGATGTTCCGCTGGGTGCAGCTCTCGGTGGGCCAGATCCTTTTGTCGGCCGACGACTTCCGCGACCGCACGCGCTACAAGAATTTGCAGAACACCATCAAGGCGATGCTCGCTCGAAAGATTGTCCCCATCATCAACGAGAATGACAGCCTCGCCGTATCCGAAATCAAGGTCGGCGACAACGACAAACTTTCGAGCGACGTGGCTCTCTTCCTGGATGCCGACCTGCTGCTCATCTTCACGGACGAAGACGGTCTCTTCGACGACAATCCGAAAAAGAATCCGAACGCGCGCCTGCTGCGCTTTGTCCCGGAGATTACGCCCGCCGTGCTCGCGCTTGCGGGTAAGCCCGGCGAGACCGGTTCCGCGGTGAGCACGGGCGGCATGCGCAGCAAGCTCGAGGCCATCCGCAACGTGACGAGGAGCGGTTCGAACGCCTTCCTCGCGAACGGTATGAAGGTTTTGCCGCATCAGGTGATTTTCGGGAATGCCGTGGGTACGCTCTTTGCGGGTTCCAAGAAGAAGCTCAACAGCCGCCAGCGCTGGCTCAGCTTTATTACCACTCCGAGAGGCAGTGTCGTTGTGGACGCTGGCGGCGCGAAGGCGTTGCGCGAAAAGCATTCGAGCTTGTTGCCCGTAGGTGTCGTCGCCGTGCACAAGCATTTCGACAAGGGCGACCTCATCGAGGTTCTCGACGAGCAGAAGGCTCCGATTGCCCGCGGCGTGGCGGGCTTCGACAGCGAAACCCTCAAGCTCGTGTTGCGCAAGAAAACGGCGCAGGTGCACGAGATTCTGGGCAAGGACGTGCCCGACGAACTTATCCACAAGAACGACCTCGTCGTGTTCTAGTATATTTATGGCCATGAAGATTCGAACCCTGAAGATACTGATTTGCGCTTTGCCGCTCCTGGTGGGCTCCGCATTCGCCGATGCCGTGTCGGTCGATGCGCTCGCGTCCGGCGGTGCTTCGATGCGCGATAACCAGCTGAAAGAAATTCGCGACGTGCTCCGCGGCGGGCGTGGCGGGTATCTCGATCTCGGCTTCAATTACATGCCGCTCGTGACGCAGACTCCGCTGAAAAGCGAGTACGGCGAACATGACGGCTTCGCCTTCCGTCACCACATGGCCGGATTCGCGGCTGGCGAAGTGAAGAAGAATCAACATCTCGGATTCCTGCTGTGGTTCGAACGCTCCGGCTGGGATGGCGAAGACTTCATCCTTTTCCCGCGTTACAACGATTTCTCGGCGGTGCGCTCCGTGACCACGTGGGGCTTTGTTTATACGCAATCCGCGCTCGACTTGACCTTTGCGGGCGGTATGCAGCACCAGAACGTCGAGCATGTGGGCGACATCTATCCCGACGAGAACGATTCCCTGCTTTATAGCTGGGCACACCTGCGTTGGGGACATGCGAGCGTCCAGGGAAGTTTCCATCGTTCTGATTGGCGAAGCGTCCGCATATCCATGGATCTGGAATCTAGGGCGGTTTATGGCGGCCGGACCAGCGGCCCGCTGACCTACCTGCCTAACGTCGAAGTCGCGCTCTACAACGGCGGTGACGACCACGACGATTCTGTCCGCGTCACTTGGGAGCAGAACCTGATTGCGCAGCGCCTCTACGGTGAAGTCTCCTTCGATTTCCCGAGCAAGGAATTCCATTCCGCGGCCCTCAAGTACTATCCGGATCCCTCGCGCATGATCGGATTTGAAGCGACCTGCCTGCGCCGCAACGTGCGTAGCGGTTCTGCCGACCTCCTGTGGGGCGGTGCCATCGACCTTCTGTTCCTGCGCCTTGCGTACAATTCCTCGTACGAGTACGACCGCCTGTACCGCGCCAAGGGAACCCTGATTGCGGAAGTCAAGTTCAGCCTCGCCACGATCGACGGATTCCTGTTCGGCCGCGGCGCGCCCCGCTCCGCACCGATGGAAACGATGAAGCTTGACAAGAAGAGCAAGGACAATTCGAAGTCGAACGAAGGAAAGACTCTGGAAGCGACCGGAGTTCGGTTCGAAAAGGCCGCTAGCGAAGGGGGTGACAAGTGATTCTGCGTAATGTTACTTTGTTTGTGTCCCGCCGTGCGCTTCTGCCGGTGCTTGCCCTTTTGGCCCTCACGCTTACGGGATGTCTTAGCCACTGGTTTGTCGATTCCACGACGCGCCTCCAGGTAGAAAACCGCTCCAAGAGCACGATCCTCGGCATCGACATCATTTCGGAAGACGGCTCCTCCGTCAGACCGTGGATTAAGGATACCATCGAGCCGGGCGAACGCAGCCGCGTGTACGAAGAAGATTGGGTCGGCACGTTCAACCTCCGCATCAAGGCAAGGCATCCTCTGGGCGCATCCGCCCAGAACGGCCTCCGTGCTTATGCCGATGGGGAATACGTCATCGAGGACCTGGAGTTTGACGGCGGAAGCGAGTTCCTCGTCGTTTCGGACAGCGAAAAGGGACCCGGGTTGCATTTGGAATTCAAGTGATTTTCCCGGCCTTCCGTTTCATACTTTTTTACTACATTAATCAATAGTGCAGATAACAAAGCTAAAGATTTTTGGATTTAAGTCCTTTGCGCAAAGGACCGAAATCAATTTCCCCACGAAGGGCCTTACCGCCGTGGTGGGCCCGAACGGCTGCGGAAAATCGAACATTACCGACGCCATCCGTTGGGTGCTGGGCGAACAGAAGGCTGCATCGCTCCGTATGAGCAAGATGCAGGACGTGATTTTCAGCGGTACCGAAGAACGTGCCGCCATGAGCCTTGCCGAAGTTTCCATCGTCATCGACAACAGCGACGGAACCCTCGCTTCCGAATACTCCGAAGTCATCGTGACCCGCCGCGTCCACAGGGACGGTTCCGGCGAGTACCTCATCAACAACCAAGAGTGTCGGTTACGCGATGTGCATGCATTGCTCTTTGACTCGGGTCTGGGTTCCAGCACGTATTCCCAGATGAACGCCGACATGATTAAGGCGGTGCTTTCCGACAAGGCCGATGACCGCCGCATCCTGTTCGAGGAAGCTGCCGGCGTGAGCAAGTACCGCCAGCAGAGGAAGGAAGCTGTCCGCCAGCTGGAACGCGTGCAGATGGACATGGAGCGCGTCGAGGACAACCTGAGAAGTGTCCGCCGTTCCGTGCGCATGTACGAGACCCAGGCCGAGAAGGTGAGCGAGTACAAGAAGCTCAATACGCGCCTGCGTGAACTTGATTTGTCCGTGAGCCTCGACAAGTTCGAGGACTACAAGGAAAGCCTCGCGACGCTCGATACGACGAGCCGCCGCATGAACCACGAGGTGGAGTCCGCGAAGACGAAGTGTACGGAACTCCAGACGAAGATTGACGAGAAAAAGCTCGCCATCAGTGAAGACGAGAACGCTTTCCGCGACTTGGAACGCGAGGTGCAGAACGCGACCATCGCGCTCAACGATTTGAACAACAATATCATGCGCTTGCGTGATTCGATTTCGGCTTTGGAAGGCGTGAACGAGAAGGCTCGCAGCGAAATCGAGATGGGCCGTGGCAAGATTGCCGAACTCGAATCCGAGAAGGCCCGCCTGGAAGAAGAAAACGCGGTCCTCAGCAGCGATAGCGGCGTCGACGAGATGAACGCCCTGCTGGAACGTGAACGCGAGACTCTCCAGGTGATGCGCGACAAGCTAGACGACTTGCGTACGCAGTCCCGTGAGCTTTCCAACGAGCGCTTGCAGGCGGCCAACAGGCTCAATTCCTTGAAGGGTCGCTTCGAACGCATGGATGCCGAATCCGACATGCTCCGCGGCAACCTCGAAAAGTGGAACGCGGAACTGCAGGATGTTTCCGGTCAGAAGGCTGAGGCGCAGTCCGCCATCGACGATATCCGCAGGGGAATCGACGAAGCTTCCCGCGAAATCGAGATTCTCGAAGAACAGAAGGCTTCGCGCGAGGAACGCCTGGAAGGCGAGAAGGTCGAGCTGAACGAGGCCGTGCAGAAGTTACAGGAACTTAAAAACGAGGACGCCCGCCTGCAGTCGAGAATCGACGTGCTCCAGAGCGTCTCGAACGAGGGTTCCGATGCGAGCCGCTGGCTCAAGGAAAACAAGCCGAACCTGATTGGTGGTCTGCTCTCGGAACGCATCGAGGCCGCCCCCGAATACGCATCGCGCGTAGAGGCCGCCCTCGGCGACATCCTCGATGCCGTGGTCGTGCTGAATGACGCTGCCGCCGCGGAAATCGCGGGCGCGCTCGAAGGCGAGAATGTAGGCCGCGCCCTGATGGCGCTTGCCGACGGTTCCGCCGAGCCGTATTCCGGCAGCATCGAGCGCCCGGGCGTCATCGGTTGCCTAAACCAGTTCGTAAAGGCCGATGGCGACATCTCGGGATTCGTCTCGGCGATGCTCAGCCGTTATTTTGTTGTGGATTCCGTGCAGGTGGCGCTTGCACTCTCCCGCGAATTCCGCGGCGAGGACCTCTGCTTTGTCGCCCCGAACGCCGTCGTGCGTACGGGCGGGCTCGTGAGCAGCGGAACATCGGGCAGCGGAACGCTCAGCCGCAAGAACGAGATTGCCGAGGCGACCAAGCTCCTGGAAGGCGTCCAGGCCGAAATAGCACAGAAGGAATCCGATATCGAACGCCTGCAGGGCCTTGTGGACGAAGACTCCCGCATGCTGGAATCCGTCGCCGAGGAAATCCGCGAAAAGGCGGAAAGCGTGCGCGGCGGCAACGCCGGCATCCAGATCCAGCAGAACATCGCGGACGGCCTTGACCGCCGCCTGCAGCAACTGCAGGGAGAAATTTCTGCGGCGCAGTCCCGCATCGACCAGGCCGCCGAAACCAAGAGCGGCGATGCAGAACTCGCCGAAGCCGAAGCCGCGGCGGAGAAGGCCGAAGACAGCTACTCCCGCGTGAATGACGAACTCAGCGAGCAGGAAACGCTCTACCGCGAAAAGGACGAGGAAGTCCGCGAACTGGAACGTTCCGCGCAGAACAAGAGCGCGAAGCTCGCCCAGAATGCCGACCGCCTGCGCAGTATTGCCGATCAGGTCGAGTACTTCGAGAATGCCGAACGCTCCCGCCAGGACGAAATCGAGAAGAACATCGTGTCGATGTCCAAGTCCGAAGAGGACGTGCGTGAACTTTCGGGCAAGGCCGAATCCCAGGACGGCGCGCTTCGCGAACTCGAAGGCCGCAGGGATATCGCGCGCGAACGCTACGAAGTCGTGAGCGGGGATTTGAATGCCTGGCGCGACGAGCTTGACCGCATCCGCGACGAGATGATCGAGAAGATGAAGGAACTGAACGAAGTGGGCCGCCGCCAGGATGCCCTGCAGTCCAATCTCGATCGCCTGAATGAACGCATTTCGAACGATTACTCCGTCGATCTCGCCAATCCCGAGGGATTCGAGCGCGTGGAATACAGCCAGCCCGAGGCGGACCGCGAAATCCGCGACCTCCGCGGCAAGATCAAGGAACTCGGCCCCATCAACGTGAACGTGATGGAAGACTACGAAGACGAGAAGAAGCGCCTGGAAGAGGTGGAGGTGCAGTTCAACGACCTCGACCGTGCCCGCGCCTCGCTCGACCGCACCATCGCGAAGCTCGACGATATCGCACGCAGCCGTTATCTCGAAACATTCGAACGCATCCAGAAGAATTTCCAGTTCGTGTTCAGCAAGCTCTTCCTGAACGGCGAAACCAAGATGAACCTCGTCGAGAAGCTCGACGAAAACGGCAAGCCCATGGACATCCTCGACGCGGATATCGAAATCAACGTCCGCCCGACCGGCAAGAAGATGCGCGGTATCAAGGCGCTTTCCGGCGGTGAACATGCGCTTACCGCGACGGCGCTCCTGTTCGCCATCTACATGGAAAAGCCGTCTCCGTACTGCGTGCTGGACGAAGTCGATGGTCCGCTTGATGACGCTAACGTCGGCCGCTTTATGGCGCTCCTCCGCGAATTCAGTAAGCAGACCTTGTTCATCGTCGTGACGCATAACAAGCGTACCATGGCCGAAGCCGACATGCTCTACGGTGTGACCCAGGAAATCAAGGGTATTTCTCGTATTGCTAGCGTTCAGCTCGCTGACGCCACGAAGTTTGCGATTTAGTTATTGGTCGTTGGTCAATAGTCATTTTTTTTGTCATCCTGAGCGGATGATGCGTAGCATCGTAGTCGAAGGATCTAGTGAATTCTTGAGCTATGGGGGCGCGCCCTTACGGGGGCTCTGAGGTAAAAGCACCGGGGAATGTTGCGTCGAGGCTCTATACATTGTTGTAAACACGTTCCTTTGACTAGATGAACTTGTCAGTTGCTAGCCAGTTTTTTTTTCTATGTTTTGATAAAAGATTTTTGTGAGTTGAAAGGAGTTTGAATGAGAAAATTTGGAATGAATAACG
>CAMJQW010000039.1 GCA_946408125.1 uncultured Fibrobacter sp. | reverse complement strand
GCTGGCACAATAATCGCCTTATAGCAGCTCTTTATGAGCAGATGCTTTTAGCGCGGCCCCTTACCCTACACCTTCTCAGCCTTGAGCTTTGCGGCTAGTTTCTACCAAAACAAGTTCTTATAGCTGGTTCCGAGGGCATTCGCGAGCCTGTGGGCCATCTTGCGGCCAATCGGTTCCCTACCCCGCTCCATGGCAGATATCTGCTGTTTGGTTATACCAACCTTATCCGCAAGCTGCTGCTGAGTGTAGCCAAAAGTCGTGCGAAGCAACTTCAAGCTTTCAGCAGGCGTAGTTTCCGCCTTGATTTGTTTTGAAAGGTCCGTTTCGCCCCACTCAACATACTCTTCATCACCATTCACAACATCTTCTACATTCGGGAATGCAGACCTGATATAAAGCAAAAGATGTTCAGGGATGTTCGTTCCCTCAAACGTAAACATCGTTCCACTCACATCCTTACTAGTAAGGCGCATTTTCACGGCTTCCAACATAAGTAACCTCCAATTCAATTCCTTCTATTGTTTCAAACCAACACGCCACCCAATGGTAAGAAAGATGGCAATGATACGTATTCGTATCGGTGAGTTTTTTGTAGTTCGGCCAATTTGGCAGAACCGGTCCTTTTTCTTTCAAGTCCTCCACAAGTTTGTCAAAAAGAATCCTTTCTCTCTTTGGCATAATTGCGACAGCCTTCACAATTTTCTTCTTTAAAACGACTCTTCTCATAATATATATTATTTCTTTACTCCTGTCAAGATTTTTTCTTTACTTTCTATTTGAGCCATCAATCCCACGGTCATGCAACATTTTGCGGACGGCACGATCATTGTCTACATATTCCTTTTCAATTTTCTTTTGCTTGACCAGCCTTTTCACCCGCATATTATGCAGCGTCATTTCATTTGCCAAATCTTTTGCCTTGGCAAAAACTGTCGAGAAAATTTCTTTAGACTTCATATAGCCTCCGTTGTTATGGTCGCAAGCTGCGACCGATTGATTTTTAGAGGCGTTCTTTCTCTTTGGGAGGAAAAGTCCAAATAAAAACGAACGCACCTCGCCTTTCCTTAGACGAGATGCGTTCGGGGGATGCAGTAATTGTACCTATATTTTACAACCGTGGCAAGGGGGGAGAAAAATATTTACATTGTGTTATCTGTCGCAGACCACAAATAATCAAGTTCAACAGCGAGTTCTAAAAAACTACATTTCAACCCCATGCTCACCTTACCCATTGACAACATTCTCGTAGAAAAGGCGAAGCGCCAAATGCACTTGCGCAACGGCGAGAGTGTTGTCAAGACGTACAGAATTTCGTTGGGTAAGAATCCTATGGGAGCGAAAGTCAAGTCCGGCGACAACAAGACGCCCGAGGGCAATTACACCATCGAGTGGCACAACCCCAAAAGCAAGTTTCATTTGTCGCTGAAGATTTCGTACCCGAACGCAGAGCAAATCAAGGCCGCGAAAGAAGGCAATTACGAGCCCGGCGGCGACATCATGATCCACGGCTACCCGAACAAGGTTCCAGCATTTCTCTTTAAATTCTGGCACAAGTGGAAAGACTGGACAGCCGGCTGCATCGCCGTCACAAACGACGAAATCGAAGAAATTTACGATGCCGTCAAGGACGGCACCCCGATAGCCATCAAGCCCTAGAAAGCCTTATTCATCCAAGCAGGTATTGACTTCGGCAGCCGCACCATAGTAGTAGGCGAAGATACCGCCGCCCTGGTCGCACTTCTTTCCTCCGGAGGGACATCCCGAACCAACAGTGGCTTTAGAGACGCCTTCTACATTTTGCGATTCACAGGTTGTCTTGAATCTGTCAATGGACGAATAGGATGTCGGGACCTCGGAACAGGACGCAGAACCGTCCCCACCGGGCAATTCTACATAGCAAGAAACGACGCTACCAGACCCCGACCCACCAGCAGAGGAGCTGTCATCGCAGCCGTAGAATGCGAAACTAGCAGCAGTCACGACCGCTACCGCCAACAAAGCTTTTCTTGTTTTCATATGAGCCCTCTTTTTGATAATAGGTTTATAATTAATATATCCTTTTCTCGCCAAAAAGGATTAAAAAATTTTTCTTGGGGCGAAGCCCCTCCCCCTATCCCATATATTTCGATTTATACCCGTGATTTTCCTTGGGGCGCAAGTCGTTGGGGTACATCACGTCGGTGTAGATGTCTTCTTGCAGCTGCTTCACGAGCTTGTACACCTCCGCGTAATTGGCGACGCTGTCGATGGAAATGCCAGCATTGGTGGAAGTCCTACGCCCGTTCATCGTCGCGGGATTCGCCTGTGCAGAGGTCGTAATGATGTCGCCCACGCCAAACCACTGGTCAAAAATGCCTCGGTGCAGGTCCACGTGCGAAAGTTCCGCGAACGGCTTTGACTTATATGTCCTGGCGAAGATGCCTCCGGAAGCGTAGATGGCCTTGTCCGTAACGATGTAGGCCGTATTGCGGTAACGCCGGAACGAGAGCAGCGCCCCGCCCAGATAGAGCCAGACCGGCATCAGGTGGAGCAGCATGAAGGGCACCATGAAGAATGTCACATTTTCAGACTTGTCAGCCGCAAACGCAGCCCCCATAACGCCAAAATCGATAGCGGCCCAAATCGCCGCAAACGGGAGCAGCGGATTGAAGATGCATTCAAAGATGAAGCACGTCTTGTCCGGCTTGCCGGCGTACAGGATCTTCTCGTCCTTCCCTATCAAAAGCGTGAGTTCGTTGTCCATGAGTACACCTCGTAAAAAAGCTAATCCCCCTACTAATATAAACTATTTACCGCACTTTATAAAAAAAATTCTATCTTCATAGAATAATTTTGGATTAGAAATGAAACGAATCTTATTACTCGCCCTTTTGCTCTTTCTTGCCGGATGCCATGAAGAAAATGCGTTCATGACCCCGTCGGAAAACGTTGTCGTCATCGACGTGAATTCCAGGGAGTACTTCATCAACGGCCAAAAGGTCGGCGATTCCTTCAAGGATTTCCTCCAGAACGGGGATTGGAGAGTCCAGCCCATCCTGGATTTTTTCAGCCAGTTCAAGCAAGATAGATCCAAGCCGCTGGACGAAAAGGATGTCCACGTACACGTCGCCGGGAACTGCACCTTCAACGCGTTCGGCAAGGTGCTCACCACATTGAATTTCGAACCGCTTGTCGGCAAGGTGCTCTACGTCATCGACAAGGACTTTTCCTCCCCCATTCCTGCAGTCAATCCGGCCATGGATTCCGAAGTTCAAAGGTGCAGGAACGTCAGCAAGGACAACATCATCAAGGTCTCGCACATGTTCAAAAGCGAAAAGGGCATGACGGATGACGAGATTTTACAGAAGCGGCTCGACGAGAAGCAGCAGGAAGCCGACTGCGCCGAAAACTTCATGATGATCAACCTAATCCTGAACACCTACGACAAGAGGAGCCCCTTCACCTTGAGCCTGAACGAGCTCGGGTTCCTTGGCGGGAAACGGACGTACAACTTCGAGACCGAGGAAGAATTCCTGAAATACATCGAAGAGATCAGGTTGCGCGAATCCCTCCAAAGCAAGAAAGACCGTAACCAGATCATGGTCATCGTCAACAGGGAGGAACCCGTGGCCAATTCCAACCACGTCCTCCGTAAATTACACGAATACGGTTACGAAATCACGTTCGGATTTACGATTTTCAATCCTTGATGCAACGGAGCGAAAGGGCGTCATTCTGCACCATCCCTCCGCATTTATGCAACCCGAGTTCATTATCGTCTGAAAATTCCACGTAGCATTCGCCCTGCCCCGTCATTTCCGTGGCGCTCCAGAAAAGGGCCTTTTCATCCATAAGGCTGTAAGTCCCTTCTTCCTTGCGGAATCCCGCACGCAGGGGCTTGAACACCTTGAGGTAATCCGAATGGGAGTTCAGGAACTTCAGCAGCTTATCGTAATCGTCCTTGCTGGGCACGCGCCATCCGTCCTTGCAGATACGGAATATCGTCACCTTGTCGTACAGCTTTCCGTACTTGGTGCAATTGGAATCGGCGCCATCGTAGCAGAAGCTCCCGGCCATGTAGTAGTTCATGTTCTCCACGGTCCAAACCACGCCATCGAATTCCGCCGTCTTGTAGAGTTGCCCGTCACGCGGATCGCAGAACACATCGTCCGGGACATCCTTGCACAAGGATGCGTTCTCGCCGGATTCTTCCTGACTTTCCTTCGCGCTAGATGAATCGTCACAAGCGGAAAGAGCGAACAGCAGAGATACCGCCATAATGACGGGATAGCGGGTATGCAATCCGAGTGCCTTTTTCATAAAGTTACATCCTCTTGTTGACTTCGTCCCAGTTGACGATGCTCCACAGCGCCTTGAGGTAATCCGGACGGCGGTTGCGGTAGTCGATGTAGTAGGCATGTTCCCACACGTCGAACGTGAGGAGCGGCTTGAGCCCCTTGGTGAGCGGGTTCTGGGCGTTGCCTTCCTGCGTAATCACGAGCTTGCCGTTTGCATCGGCGGAGAGCCAGACCCAGCCGGAACCGAAGAGGCCTGCGCCCTTCGCCTGGAATTCTTCCTGGAACTTCTCGAAGGAACCGAAATCGCGAACGATGGCTTCCGCGATCTTGCCCGAGGGGGCGTTGCCGGCCTTCGGGGCGGCAAACTGCAAGAAGTACATGGAGTGGTTCAGGAACTGGCCCGCGTTATTGAAAACGCCACCTTCGGCAGTCTTCACGATGTCTTCGAGGGACTTGCCTTCGAAAGCGCTGCCCGGGAGGGCGGCATTCAGATTATTGAGGTAAGTCTGCAGGTGCTTTCCGTAATGGAATTCGATGGTCTCCGCACTCAGAGCCGGGGCCAGGTCCGCCGCCGCATACGGGAGGGCGGGCATTTCAAATTTTCCGTTTTTCTGTTCGGTCATTGTGTCTCCTTTTCGCGGCTACGCCGCGGTGTGAGGTGTAAAATCAATTAAATGCTTGTTTCTATATAGTCTCGTCTAAACGTGCCGTTGCCAAGCAGGATGTCGATGGGCAGCTTCTTGAATTCGTATTCGTAGGGCGGCTGCTTCCAGGCGAAATCGTTCGGGTACTCGTTGAAGATGTACTGCAACAGCTTTACCGCCATGTCGAAACTGCGGAACTTGTCGCGGTCGAGCACGTGAATCTGCGCGCCCCCGCAAATCTGACCCGCGCCCTTGTGGAACGTGGGCTGGAAGTAATTCTCGCGGAAATACACGCCCGGAAGCTTGAGCCCGTTCATGTACTTGCAGAGCTTGACCGCATCGATAAAGGGCGCTCCGAAAATCTCGAAGGGGCGCGTGGTGCCGCGGCCTTCGCTCACGTTGGTCGCCTCGAACAGGCACATGCCCGGGTAAACGATGGCGGTATCGAGAGTCGGCATGTTCGGGCTCGGCAGGATCCACGGGAGTCCCGTCTGGTCGTACCACATTTTCTTGTCGTAACCCTCCATCTCGAGCACGTAAAGTTCGCACTTGGGGAAGCGTTCTTCCTTGAACTGCACCGCAAGTTCGCCAATCGTTTTCGCATGGCGCGTGCGGATGCTGTGGAGCCCCACGAAACTCGTGTAGTTCAGGTCCAGCACCGGACCTTCCTCGTCGATACAGTTGATGGGATTCGGGCGATCCACCACGATGACGGGGATGCCGGCCTTCTCGCAGGCTTTCATACAAAGGAAGAGAGTCCAGATGAACGTGTAGTAGCGGGCGCCCACGTCCTGCAAATCCACGAGCATCATGTCCACGTGGGAAAGCATCTCGGGAGTGGGTTCGCGGAGTTCGCCGTAGAGGCTATAGACGGGTATGCCCAGTTCGGGGTCGGTGTAGCCCTCCCATTCGATCATGTTGTCCTGGGTGTGCCCCTTGATGCCGTGCTGCGGGCCAAAAAGTGCCGAAAGCTTGAAGAGCTTGCCGTCGTATTCCTTGAGGAGGTCGAGGGTATAGCGCAGGTCGGGCAGGACAGATGCCGGGTGAAGGACCGCGCCGAGGCGCTTGCCCTTGAGATTTGCGGGGAAGACTTTTTCAAAACGTGTAAGAGCGAGTGAAACCATAGGGGGTGTGGGGTGTGAAATGTGAGGTTGAACTTTTCTTTTTATGAAAATACAAATAAAAGGGACCTGTCGAGGCCTGGAAATGAAAAAAAATCCAAAAATGGCACAAACTGACAAAACGATTTTTTTATTTTTTCCCCGTAAACAAAAAAAACAAAAGGATAAATTATGGCTTATTTAAATAAAGTGATGCTCATTGGAAACATCGGCAAGGACCCTGAAGTACGCATGAGCCAGACTGGCGGACGCAAGCGCGTCTCGTTCTCCCTCGCGACAAGCCGCCGCTATCGCGACAACAACGGTGAACAGAAGGAACAGACCGACTGGCACAACATCGTCGGCTGGGGCAAGATTGCCGACATCGTCGAACAGCTCGGCATCCGCAAGGGCATGAGCCTCTACGTCGAAGGCACCCTCACCAACCGCAGCTGGACCGACCAGAACGGTCAGAAGCGCTACGCGACCGAAGTGAACATGGACACCTTCCAGCTCCTGACCCCGCGCGGCCAGGGCGGTGCACCGTCTGCAGGCGGCTACAACCAGGGAGGCAGCTACAATGGCCAGTCCAACAACTTCTCCCAGCCGCAGAACGGCGGTTCCTTCGATTCCGCCCCGATGCCCGAAGACGACGACCTCCCCTTCTAGCCTATGAATCCGCACGTAGCCGAAATTGCTTTGATGTTCGTGCTCCCGCTCGGAGTCACGTTCATCACGATACTCCAGGCGGCCTCCGCCGAATACCGCTACCAGAAGCTTACGGGAGCCCTGTTCTCGCTGATTGTCGTCGCGATGGATTGCCTGTTCTACTTTACCAAGAACTCGTTCATCAGCTACAACAACGACGGCGGACTCCTGCTCGCCTTCGCGAGCCTGTTCTTCTTCGGCATGCTCTACGTGGTGCGCAGCAACGACCGCGCCGAGAAATGCGCGAACATCCTGTTCACCGCGTTTATGCTCGCGGCATTCATCGGCATCGCCTACTGGGACCGCCCGACGTTCCTCGTGACTTCCGACTACTCCCCCGCGGAGCTTGCGGCACAGAACGCGAGGTACCAGGACTACATCGAATCGTTCCAGAACGGCGGCGATGGCGGTACATGGAAGACTGCCCCCAGGGCAGCCAAGGCAACCGGCGGTACTGTCGTGAACATGCCGGGCGAAAAGCCGGAATTCTCCAGCGCCGCCAAGGGCCGTCTCGACCGCTACATCAACGAAACGGACAAGGTCATCGCCCGCATGCAAGAGATCATGGCCGCGATTGACAGCTACGAGCCCATCGCGCCGAGCATTTCCGATGCAGAACGCGAACAGCGCGGCAGCCAGGCACTCGCCATCAACAACAATGCGACGGCCCTCAACAAGAAGGCCCTCGGGCTGTTCCACCCGCATGAATCGAGCGAGGCGCATTCCGAGCTCATCCAGGCGACCGAGAGCCTCCGCCTTGCGGCCTACTCGCTGTACACCTACTCCCTGCAAGAAGACACCGAGGAGCAGATGAACCAGTACAAGCAGTCCCGCAGCCAGATTGCACAGACAAAGATTTTCCTGGAACGTTTCCGCAACGATATCCAGAACCTGATTTCAAACTATCAACCTCAACAAGAAGAATAATTAAAGGTTAAATATGATTCGCAACGTAGCCATCATGGGTGCCACCGGCGCCGTAGGCCAAGAAATCCTCTCCATTCTCGAAGAGCGCAATTTCCCGCTGCAGAGCCTGAAGCTCCTCGCCTCTGAACGTAGTGCAGGCAAGGAATTCAAGTTCAAGGGCGAAACCCTCAAGTGCGAAGTCCTGAACAAGGATTCCTTCAAGGGTATCGACCTGGTGCTCAGCTCCGCCGGTGCCGCTATTTCTCAGGAATTTGCTCCAATCGCCGTCGAGAACGGCGCCGTAGTCGTGGACAACACGAGCTTCTTCCGCATGGACCCGAACGTTCCGCTCGTCGTTCCGGAAGTGAACCCCGAAGACATCAAGCTCCACAAGGGCATCATCGCGAACCCGAACTGCACGACCATCATGATGGTTGTCGTTCTCAACCCGATCGAGAAGATCTCCCACATCAAGAAGATTCACATTTCTTCTTACCAGAGCGCTAGCGGTGCCGGTGCCGTCGCCATGGAAGAACTCAAGCAGCAGTACAAGGACATCCTTGAAACGGGTTCCACCACGCACATCAACAAGTTCCCGTTCCAGCTCGCGTACAACGTGATTCCGCAAATCGACAAGATGACGGAAAACGACTACACGAAGGAAGAAATGAAGATGTTCAACGAAACGCGCAAGATCATGCACTCCGACGTTCGTACGAGCGCCACCTGCGTGCGCGTGAGCTCGCTGCGCTCTCACTCCGAATCCGTGTGGTTCGAAACGGAACGTCCGGTTTCTGTCGAAGAAATCCGCAACGCTCTCAAGAACGCTCCGGGCGTGACCCTCAAGGATGATCCGCAGAACTATGTGTACCCGATGCCGCTCGAAAGCGCCGGCAAGGACAACGTGTTCGTAGGCCGTATCCGCAAGGACCTCGCCGACGAGAACAGCAACACGCTGTGGCTCACCGGTGACCAGATCCGCAAGGGCGCTGCTTTGAACGCAGTTCAAATTGGTGAAATTCTCTTGAAGATGTAAGATTGGTGAGATGCTCCTCTTGCTGAAGATGTAATGGATTCTATCGGGGTATGCGCCCCTCCAGAATGACATCTTACAAAAAGCCGTCCGCAAAAGGACGGTTTTTTTTTCATTTGTTTGATATTTGAAATGTTCTTATATAAATCTATATTTGGGGTCATGAATTACAAGAAAATCCTCCCTCTTTTGATTTCTTCCGCATTCCTGTTTGCAGCCTGCGGAGACGACAGTTCCTCCACTTCCGCAGACCCGTCTACCGAAGAATCTTCCGAATCCCAGAACAGTTCCTCTTCCAAGGGTGATGTCAAATCATCATCGTCGTCAAAAAAGGATGAAGCCAAGTCTTCGTCATCAAAGAAAGACGATACCAAGTCCTCTTCATCAAAGAAAGACGATGCAAAGTCTTCCTCGTCAAAGAATGATGAAACCGAATCTTCGTCCTCAAAAATTGATGACACAAAATCCTCTTCATCATCCGAAACAGACGAAGCAAAATCTTCGTCCAGCTCGGCCGTCGCCGAATCTTCCTCCAGTGTTCCCAATTCTTCCGAAGCAACCGACAACGCTCCAAAACTTGAAGACCTCGAAAAGAACATGGAACTCAAGCTGTTCGACCAGACCGTTTATCTTTCCACCGGCAGCAAGCAGGGGCTGATGGCGCTTCGCATCCCGGATGAGCTGTGGATTGTCACCTTTACGGATTTCGCGAACGGCAAAGTCACTTTCCGCGATGGCAACGTCGGTATCCAAAACGCCAATACGGACGCAGCAAACAAGATCATCGAGAATCTGGCCAGCGGCTTCAGCATTGAGTTCATCTTCGGTGAAGATGACTTGATTCTCTATTCCGTGAACGGTTCGGACACTAGCGAAGCCGTAAAGGCAAGCGTCGCCGTTCAGAAAGGTAAGGTTTCCAAGGCCGAAGTGATCAAGAATAAAATCTATGAATGCACCGACAGCGATTCCACGAGAATCTTTACGTTCTACAACAGCTCGTACACCTACGAAACTTTGGCCGACAACAAAGGGGTGAATTGGCATGCTGGCCGCTATGACATCCAGCGCAGCACCCTATTGATGCTCCCGTTACATAACGAGGGATGGTCGAATTCGATGTTCTCCTATTCCGTGGGTACTGACAGTACCATCAAGCTAAACAATGGCGCAGCCATAAACTGCACGGTTAAAGACGTCGAGGACAATTACGAAAACGACGCGAATCTTGTCGACGAATGGGCCGCTAAAAAAGGCGGAAATTGATCGCTCCTGAGCGCTTTTTCATTCATTGTAAAAGCAAAATTCGAAAAACAAGAAAATGTAAAAAACGTCTCCTTTTCCGGGGACGTTTTTTTTGGTGCGAACATACGGCAAATTCGCACACGTGAAAAGCGCCGACCCACTTTCCTATATTTTTCCCCGACCGCTTTCCTGCTTGCACCCGTACGGGTGGGCTACGACCCTTGAGGTAGGGAAAGCAAGCATTTCCAAGAGGCATTATGCTCGAAGAATTACACGAAGAATGTGGCGTGATCGGCATCTACAACGGCGAGAACGTCATCCGCAATGTCACCATGGGGCTGTACGCCTTGCAACACCGCGGCCAGGAAAGTGCCGGCTTCGCGGTTACCGACGGGGACAAGGTCCGCGTCCGCAAGTCCATGGGGCTGGTATCCACGCTTTTAAGGGAACACAACGTCGACGAACTGCAAGGATTTGCAGGCATCGGTCACGTACGCTACAGCACCACGGGTGCCAGTACGCTCGCCAATGCGCAACCGATTCTCGTCAGCTGCAAGTGGGGCCAGCTCGCGGTCGTGCACAACGGCAACATCACGAACGCAGGAGAACTCCGCGCCGAGATGGAAGCCGACGGGCATATATTCCAGACAACATCCGATTCTGAAATCCTTCTACACGAGATTGCGCGTACGCAAGCAGACACGCTGGGCGATGCCATCAAGAAGGCCATCACGAAATTCACCGGAAGTTTCTGCCTCGTATTCATCAGCAAGGACACGATGTTCGTGGCCCGCGACGGATTCGGTTTCCGACCGCTCTCCATAGCCCGCATGGGAAAGGCGTGGTGCGTCGCATCGGAAACTTGCGCCTTCGACCTTCTCGGAGCCCACTACATCCGCGACATCCAGCCCGGCGAATTCCTGACCGTCACGCAGAACGGACTTCATTCCGAACGATTCACGCACAAGGAACGCCTCGCCCACTGCATCTTCGAGTACATCTACTTCAGCCGGCCCGATTCCAAAATTTTCGAACAAAGTTGTGACAAAATCCGTCGCAAGATGGGCAAGCAACTCGCGAAGGAATGCCCTGTCGACGCGGACATCGTCATCTCGGTGCCCGACAGCGCGACGACGGCCGCGCTCGGTTATTCGCAAGCGAGCGGCATACGTTTCGAAATCGGGCTCCTGCGTAACCACTACGTGGGCCGCACCTTCATCGATCCCACGCAGAACGTGCGCGAACAGAAGGTAAAACTCAAGTTCAACCCGATCGAAGGCGTGCTCAAGAACAAGCGCGTCTGCGTCGTCGAAGATTCCATCGTACGCGGAACGACACTCAAGATCCTTTCGAGGATGCTCCGCGACGCTGGCGCGCTGGAGGTGCATATCCGCATCGCATCGCCGCCGGTCGCCCACCCGTGCTTCTTCGGCATGGACTTCCCGAGCCAGGGCGAACTGGCGGCGAGCTCCATGACTCCCGAAGAAATCGCGAGAATGCTCGGCGTGGAAAGCCTCGGCTACCTGAGCGTGGAAGGCATGAAGGAATGCACCGGCGAAGGCGAGAACTACTGCGCCGCCTGCTTTGACAACGATTATCCCGACTATATCGGAAACGACACGAAAAAGACGCGCTGCGGCTAAGCCGCCGCTCGTCTAGAGCTGGCTATACGTCCACTTGACGTGGTCAAGCATGTAGTCGTGGGCGTCGAACACAAGCCCGAAATGGTCCTTGATTTTCTGGACGTCGAACAGCATGGGTTCGTCGCCCCAGCCGAGGTCCGTCTCGACAATCTTCGACTTGCATCCGGGCTTCATCGAAATCATCATCTCGGCGATTTCCTTCCAGCTCATCCAGACTTCGCCCAGCCCGAGGTAGATTTGCTCGTTGCAGTCGCTCTCAAGGACCTTGAGATACAGCTGCGCCTGCTGGCTTGCGTGGATGAACTGCGTACCGTCGTTCTTGATGAGGTTGATGTCGCGGTTTTCCTTGACCGCCATGGCCATCTCGAAGAAGCGGCGGTCCGGCTGGGAACAGCCGTCGGGCACGGCAGGATTGCCGAAAGTATAACCCGGACGAATGATGTTGCGGCTCATCTTGACTTCGGGGAACTGCGTCCCGTAACCGTGCGTAAATCCGAGCACGAAGGCCTCGCCCGCCGCCTTGGTGGCGCCGTACAGGTCCATCGGGAGGTTGCTCGTGGCTTCGCGCATCACCGGGCGCATGCGGCCCATCGCCGCCGTGCTGCTCGTGTAGATAAACTTCTTGCAACCGGCACGGGCGGACATTTCAAGCAGGTTGACCGTCGCGCGGGTATCGTTCATGAGCATGGAAATCGGGGTCTCGCCCCAGCCGAGCGCGATATGGATGCACGCGTCACAGCCTTCCAGGCCGGCACCGAGCTTTTCGAAATCGGTCAGCGAAGCTTCGACGAAGCTGACATTCGCATGACTGCGGAGCGACGGGACCTTGTTCGGATGCCTCGTCGCAATGACGACTTCATGGCCTTTCTCCAACAGAGACTTGACCACATAATGCCCGATAAAACCTGTTCCACCTGTAACGAATACTCGCATATGGACCTCTTTTTAAATTCGCTTTCATACCTAAGATACAAACCTTTGGCAGATAGGGCAACCAAAATTCCATTTTTACTACATTATCACCATAGATTTTTCAAAGAGGTTTACGATGGCACGCATGCGCGTTCTCGTTTTGATGGGTGGTCCGTCCACCGAACATGATGTTTCCGTTGTCAGTGGTACCGGCGTTGTCCGCGCCATGAATCCGGAACGATACAATATCCATCCCGTTTTGATCGACAAGGACGGCACCTGGCACTGGTCCGCCCGCGAACTTTCCCCCTACCAGAAGGACAACTTCTCGGTCAACTACTTCCGTAGCCTCGAAGGCACGGCCGCCTGCACCAAGAAGTCCCCCGCCCTCTCCGAACTCCCGGCCGCAGACATCGCGTTCCTCGCGCTTCACGGCAAGTGGGGCGAAGACGGCCACATCCAGGCCATGCTCGAAAACTGGGGCATCCCGTACACGGGTTGCGGCCTGCTTGCCTCGGCCCTCGCGATGGACAAGATCAAGTCCAAGGAAATCTACCGCGCAAACGGCATCCCGACCCCGCCGTACCGCGTCATCTGGAAGCACGACTTTACTGGCGACACGCTCGTGAGCGTCGCCGACGAGCTCGGGTTCCCGCTCGTGATCAAGGACCCGCTGGGCGGTTCCTCCATCGGCATCGGCATCGCGAAAGACATGGACGAAGCCGGCAAGATCGTGCAGGACCTCTTCAAGGATTCCAACCGCCTGCTGTGCGAGAAGTTCATTGCCGGCGGCGAAGCGAGCTGCGGCTATATCGAAGGCGAAAAGCCGCTCCCGCCCACCGAGATGCGCATGACGACCCGCGAATACTTCGACTTCGAGGCGAAGTACAACGGCGAATGCCAGGAAGTGACTCCCGCGGAATTCCCGGAAGACCTGACGAAGCGCATCCAGGAACTCGTGAAGAACGCCCACTATGCCCTCGGCGGCGCAGGCTACAGCCGTACCGACGTCCGCATCACGAAGGACGGAGAACTCTTCGCCATCGAGACGAACACGCTCCCGGGCATGACCCCGACTTCGCTCTTGCCGCAGCAGGCTGCTTGCATCGGCATCACGTACAGCCAGCTCATCGACCTGATTATCGACAAGAGCGTCGCGATCAAACGATAATCATTGACCAATGAACCTTGACCTATTCGTAGATACTTCCCGCAAGGGCATCTCGATGGCGCTCGCATCGCCGGATGGAGCCGTTTACGAAGAAATTGTCGACCCGTCCGCGAAGGGCGAAACGCTCAGTGCAAGCCTCGATGCGCTCATCTCGAAAATCGGCGCCACGCTCGACGACGTAAAGCGCGTGATGGTGACGCTCGGCCCGGGATCTTTCAGCGGGCTCCGCACGGGAGTCGCGTTCTGCCAGGGACTCTGCTTCAGCGGCAAGCGTGAACTATTCGGCGTCACGACGCTCCAGGCCCTGCAATGCTTCGCCGGAAAAGATTGTACCTCACCGGAAACGGCGGTAGTCATCCGCGCGCGCAATGACTACTGGTACCTGCGTCAGAACGGGACGGAATCTTTCGTGGATACGGCGACCGTCGTTGATGTTATGCGGGCAGGAAAGCCCAAGGCGGTGGTCGCCGATACGGCCGCACAGGAAGACGATGCACTCAAGCAACTCTTCGCCGAAATCGCTGTGGCTGTCACGGGCGACACCGGAAAGCCGCTCAGCATGTGGGCCCCGCTTTTCGAAACCGTGAAGCCTTCGCTGATCCAGGAAGCGAACTACATCCAGCCTTCCTACTTCGAGAAACTGAACGCATAGGCCCGCCAATGCCTATCCGCAAGATGACAGAAGCCGACCTCCCGCAGGTTCTAGCAATCCAGCAGAAGCTTTCGTTCCAGGACTGGAGCGAGAAGGTTTTCGTTTCCGAAATCAACGCAAGCTACGCGCTCTGCGTCGTGTACGAACGCGAGGGTGCGCCAGAAATCCTCGGATACGCCGTTTTCCACCTGATGGGTCCCGACTCGGAACTCTTAAGCATCGCGACGGACGCATCGGTACAGCGTCAGGGAATCGGCGCGGAGCTGTTGCAGGCGGGGCTTGGCAAGATTGACCTTTCCCCGGGCGACAAGATGTTCCTGGAAGTCCGCGAAGGCAACGAAAAAGCGCGCCGTTTCTATGAACGCCATGGATTCGAGGCCTATGGCAAACGCGAAAGCTACTACGACGACGGTGAAACTGCTATCTTGTATCGCAAGGGCCAATATGTCTAGAATTCTACTGAAAGACCGAAACACGCGCAAGAACCACAAGAAGCTCTTCGGCGTCATTGCGGTCATCTTCTGCGTCCTCGTCGTCCTCTTCTACGTCGCCGTCGCGAAGAGCGGTTTCTGGCTCGTGCAGCAGGACGAATTCGACCATGTGAAATGGGCCGTGGTCCTGGACGGACAAACCGCTGACCTCGAACGCAACGACTTCGCCGCGAAGCTCATGTCCGAAGGCAAGATCGATTCCATCATCATTCTCGGCCGCAGGGTTTACCGCGACAAGAGCAATGCCGATTTCTATGCCGAAGATTTCATGAGGCTCGGCAGGTTCGACAGTTCCGCCGTGTTCCTCGCGCGCCACGACGACCCCTCCACCATCAGCGAGGCCTATACCGTCATCCCGTGGCTCAAGCTGCACAAGGTCGACACGGTTCTGCTCATTACCGCGGCCCCAGCGACCAAGCGCGCCGTCCGCATCTTCTCGACCCTTTCCGGCGACAATCCCGTTTACCTTTCCGCCGACGTGAAACACCACCAGTACTATGCCGACTCCTGGATTTTCAACCGCGAATCCCGCAAGAACTGGCTACACGAATGGGTGGCGCTGGCACATTCCCGCTGGGACCTGCTCGGCAGGGATACCCTCGCCGCCGCCGATTCCACCTACGAAAAGCGGATCCGCTCGCTTACGAGCGAAGCCGAGGATGAACCCTTCATCGATTTGAGCGCTCTCCTGCAAAAGGATGCGGACAAGGCAGCGAAGGATACGATTCCTGCGGATACTCTCGCCGTCAAGCAGGATACCGCGAAAGCCGATACCGTAAAAAGCGAAACCGTCAAAGCCGATTCCGCGAAAAAAGATTCCGTAAAGAAGTAATTCCCTACAGGGAACGAAGCATCGCGAGGACCGCCGTCAGGGGCGAGTTCCAGTTGATGGCCGTCTCGTTGCTCGCAAAGGAGCAGCGCTCGTCCGTGTACGAGAAACCGGGCAGGTCGTTCGGGTAGCTCGGCTTGCGGTGCATATCCTGACGGTCGCTGTTGATTCCCCCCACGAGCAGACCCGGGATGGGATCGACAATCCCGTCGGCATGACAAATGCGGTGGTGCGGGAACTTCGGCGAACTCCAGGCGGAGCCGGTCACGAAGCTCACGTTCAGGGGATTGCGACCATAGATGAAATTGACAAGCTCCACGGCTGCATCGCAGTAACGCTTGTCGCGGGTCCAGCTGTAGGCCACAAGGAGCGTGAGCGCATGGTTCGCGATTTCTCCGTTGCTTCCCCACACGAATCTGCGGATGGAAAGCGAATACGCATCCTGTTCCTGCAATTTGAGGATTTCATCGGCGGCTTTCTCTATCTCCGCGCGGGCCCTATTGCGGGCTTTAGCGGCAAAATCTCCGGCAGCGTCGTTCAGCGCGAGCGCAATCCAGCCGAAATTATGCGTATCTCGCCAGCTCAGGGCGGGCTGGACGGGATTTTCCAACATGTCCTTTTCCAGCAGGGATGCGAGCGCTTCGTCTGTGCCGTCCTGCGGGAATTCCGAGGCGCCGATTTCGCGGAAAAGCATCGCGCGGGCCCAGAAGAACTCGTCTTCGACGTGTTCGTCGCCGTAACCTCCGCTTCCCTCGGTATTGTGCGGCCAGTCGGCATCCGGATGCGCAAGCGCCCAGCGGTAGGCGCGGAGGCTTGCGGCGAGGCACCGCGTGGCAAAGGATTCGTTTTCGGAGCCGCCCGCAGCCTTGAACACGCGGTGCGCCTGGGCCAGCGCTCCCGCAAAATTGAGCGTCGAGGTCGTGGATTTGCCCATGATGTAGCGGTTCTGCATCACGTCGGAATTCTCCGGAGTCACGAAGCCGTCCCAATGGTCCGGCGTCACCTTGAAGAATACGCCTCCGTCCTCGTCCTGCATGCGCAAAAAGAATTCCAGTTCGAACCGCACTTCGTCCAGGAGGCTGTACGGCTGTTCAAAAGAGGGCGAAAAGCCTTCGCCGCCCATGATTCCATCGCCCTCCCGGCACATTTCGCAGGCGAGCAGCAGGGTCGAGACACTCACGCCGCCGTTCACGATGTACTTGCCGTAATCACCGGCATCGTACCAGCCGCCATGCGCATTCCATGTCCCTTCGCGGTGCATGATGCGGTGGAATTCCAGGCGATTGTCCAGGTGCGCCGCGGGCCTCGCCCACTTTCCCGCATACTCGGCGGGAAGTTCGACACCTGTCCTCTGGAAAAAGAATGACTTTATGTTCGCCTTGAGCTGGCTTTCCAACCAGCAATCCGATATGTCAAAAAAGAAGCTCTCGCCCTCGTACAGATTCGCTCCGTCCTGCGCGATGACCAGCACGGAAATCTTGTACTTCCCAGGAACCGTCACATCCGAAAAATCGCCTTCGAACAAAGTTTCATCCGTGTAGGCGCAATCTCCGCGTTTTGCAAGCTTTCCTGCCTGCGTAACCGAACCATTTTCGTCGACCACCTTGAAGGAGGCTTCAAGGATACGGCTGTCCATACCCATCGGCATCGCCAAATAGAATATCTTGGGAAAGCCGATGCCGTAGCCGACATGGTTATAGCGGATGGAAAATTCCTGTTTACATTCCATACTCTAAGAATAGCTTTTTTACCCGGCCGGGTCGTTCTTTTCGAACAAGATTCTGTTTACGCCCGTGTCCTCCAAAAGAGGGCTGTTCGCCCTTGCCATTATTTCTAAATTTGCGGGCATGAAGAAAGCCATCAAAATTATCGCCATTGTCATCGTTGCCCTTTTCGTCCTCATCTTCGCGGCGCTCAAGCTCGCCCCGGGATTCGTCAAGGACTACATCGTCGCCCATTCCGAAGAATTCATCGGTAGAAAGGTCGCCATCGAAAGCGTGAGCCTGAACCCGATGTCGTTCACCGTGAATGTCGACAAGTTCGCCCTCATGGAACAGGACGGAACAACACCGTTCGTCTCGTTCGAGAAGTTCCGCATCAATATCGACCCGCTCAAGATCGTCACGAAGACCGCCGCCGTGAGCGAAATCTACATGAAGGGACTCTATGTCCACGTGACGCAGAAGGGCGACAAGTTCAACTTCAGCGACATCCTGGATTTCATCGCCAAGGCTGATTCGACGGCAGCCGATTCCGTCGCAAAGGATACCGCGGAAGCCGACACCGGCATGGTCAACGCGGCCAAGATCGCCGAAGGCCTCCCCGTCAACATTTCCGTCAAGAACATCGTGTTCGAGAACGGCAACATCATCTACGAAGACAAGAAGGTCGGTTCCAAAATCCACATCAAGGACTTCGGTGTCGCGATTCCTGCCGTTTACCTGAGCAACAAGCAGACCGACGTAGGCGTAAGCCTCAAGTTCGCCGATGGCGGCGACCTCAACGTGAAGGTGACCGCCAACGCGGCTACGAACGACTTCAAGGTGAATGTCGGCCTCAAGGATTTCGCACTCGCCGCCGGAAAGCCCTACCTGAACGATTTCGTCGCCTACAAGGACTTCAGCGGAAGCATCTCGACCGACATCGCGGTCGAAGGTAACCTCGGCGACATCCTCGCAAGCAATGTGAGCGGTGTCGTTTCCGTCGACAGCGTCGTACTCACCGAAACGAGCGGCAAGACCATCGGCGTGGCCCATGTCGGCATCGGCATCGGACAGGCGAACCTGAACGAAAACAAGTTCCTCATCGACTCGGTCATCGTCGACGGCGCCTATGCGCACCTCGACCTCTACAAGGATGGCAAGACGAACATCGACGTGCTGCTCGCCCCGCTGATGAAGAAGACGGCCCCGGCCGCAGACAGCGCCGCCCCGGCTGAAGAATCCAAGGAAGAGGCCAAGCCCGCAGGCAAGAAGATGATCGCGAAGGTCGGCAAGCTTTACGTGCACAACACCAAGGTGAGCGCCAACGACCTGACCATCAAGAAGCCGTTCAACTACACCGTGAGCGGCATTACCGTAAACGGCTCGAACATCAACTTCGACACCCCGTGCACCGTGAACGTATCGGCGGCATTCCCCGACGGCGGAAGCGTTTCCGTCAAGTACAAGGGCGCCCTCTCCGACATCGGAACGATGAACGCCTACATCAGCGTAAAGAACCTCGCCCTCAAGCATTTTAGCAACTACAGCCTGCATTACACGGGTTACCCGCTGATCGCGGGCACCATGGCCTTTGCAAGCGAGAACGCCATCCAGGACTTCAACCTGGACAGCAAGAATACCATCGACATCTACAACCTCAATGTTGGCGACAAGGATGACAGCGTCGACCCGGAATACATGGTCCCGATGAAGATCGGCCTCTACATCCTGAAAGACAAGGATGACAAGATCCAGTTCGACGTTCCCGTCAAGGGTAACCTCAAGGATCCGGAATTCTCCGTGCTGAAGATCATCTGGAAGACCGTGATGAACCTCATCATCAAGGTCGCTGTATCCCCGCTCAAGATCGTGGGCAATGTCGCCTCGGCAGGTGCAGGTGCCGTCGGTATCGATCTCGGCAAGAACGACGAAGTCGTTATCGACCCCATGAGCGCCACATTCACGAGCGAGCAGTATACCAAGGCAAGCAAGATGACCGAGGCCCTCGTCAAGGACCCGAAACTGAAGCTCATCTTCACGCAGTACTACAACCCGAAAAAGACGGCCGACGAATACAAGACGACCAAGCTCAAGACCGATTTCTACAAGCAGACCCAGGGCAAGGAAAACCTGAACGAACTTGACGAGCGCGCCATCGCCGAAATCAAGGACAGCGACGACGCCTTCAAGGCATACGCCAAGGAGCACGCCTCGTCCGTAGACGTGAAGGCGCTCAAGAAGGAACTCTCGACGCTTGCCACCAAGCGTAACGAGGACCTGCTCAAGGTGCTCATGCAGCAGAAGGGCGTCAACAAGAAGAACGTGAAGGTCCTGACGGCTCCCGCTGACGGCCTCGCCAAGCACAGGGGCAAGGCGATGTACAAGGTGACCGTCGACGTGCAGTAAGAGTTCCCGAAAAATTCTACATTTGGGCGCGTTATGAGCGAAGAATTATGCGCAAACCTCTCTAGCAAGCTGCAAGAGATAGCCAAGGCTCCGAAGTACAGGGGTGCCATTTTCCAGATCGAGGCCGACGAGAAAGGCCTCGCCCTCGTAGACGTGAAGGAATCGAGCCTGAAGGTCTACCTGATGATCGATCCGGATTGCGACAAGATCCTCGAGACGCGCTTCTTCACCTACGGCGGCCCGATTTTTACAGCTCTTGCCGACACGTTCTGCAAGAAAATCCAGATGGTAACCGTCGACGAAGCCTGCGCCATCACCGCTGAAAGCCTCGAGCTCGAACTCCGCGACACGCCCGACGTGCGTGCCATCGCCGAGAACGCCCCCGAACTCAAGCAGATGGACACGCTCATCAAGCGGATCCTCGAGACCTATCCCGAAAAGAAGGGTACCGCCATCCTCGTGCGCGAAAAGATGGAGAGAATCAAGTACCGCACGCAGACCGCGGAAGGCCGCGCCGAAGCCGACGCCGAATGGAACGCCCTTGCAAAACACGAAAAAATCGAGAAAATCGAAGCCTGGCTGCACCAATCCGTACGCGGTATGTTGCAAGGCGATGGTGGCGACGTAGAAATCCTCGACCTGACCGACGACAACCGTCTGAAAATCCGCTACCAAGGTGCCTGTGCCGGATGCGGTTCCGCCATGGGCGGCACGCTTTTCTACATCGAGGATGAACTCAAGAATAACGTGTACTACAACTTGATCGTGGAGCCCGAGGACCCGCTCGACAACATCCCTCCCAACCCGAATTTGCCGGGTCTGGACGACAACAATCCTCCCGCGACAATGTACTGATAGTGAAGATTTCCCCGACTCCGTCGGGGCTTTCTTTTTCTATATTATGAATGTAAATCATCAAAGGAAAAATTATGTCCGAAGAACTCGTTTTGAAATTCGTTGACCCGAAGCCAATGCGCTACGGTGAAAATTCCCACCAGTCCGCCGTGTTCTACCGCGACCCGACCTGCACCGAGGCAAGCCTCGCCACCGCCAAGCAGCTCCACGGCAAGGAACTTTCTTACAACAACATCGTCGACGCTGACGCCGCCCTCGAGATGGCGCGCGAATTCGCCGGAGAAAACGCCGTCGTCATCGTGAAGCACATGAACCCCTGCGGACTTGCTACCGGCAAGACCCTCG
>CAMJQW010000038.1 GCA_946408125.1 uncultured Fibrobacter sp. | reverse complement strand
GCGAGTTCTTCCAGCTGAACATGGACATCATCGGCACCGAGAGCATCTACGCCGAGGCCGACCTGATGGCCGCCATCGCCACGATGCTGCGCAAGTTCGGCCTGAAGGACAATGAATTCGCAATCGGCGTCTCGAGCCGCAAGCTCCTGGCCACCTACCTCGAAGAAATCGGCGCCCCGAACCCGGCGCTTGTGTACCCGGTGCTCGACCGCCGCCTGAAAATCGGCCCCGAAGCCTTCGCGAAGGCCCTCGCCGAGGCAGGCCTCACCGAAGAACAGGTCAAAAAGCTCGACGACTTCATGAGCTGCAAGTCCATCGAGGAAGTCCGCAACGCCGTAAAGAGCGAAAACGCAACCGCCGCCCTCGCCGAAATCGAGGACCTTTTCGCGACCCTGACCGCCGCGGGCTACGGTGAATGCGTGAACCTCGACCTCTCCATCGTCCGCGGTCTCGCCTACTACACCGGCATCGTCTTCGAAGTATTCGACAAGGGCAAGTCCATGCGCGCCATCGCCGGCGGCGGACGTTACGACAGCCTCACCGAGAAACTCGGCGGCGAACGCATCCCCGGAGTCGGATTCGGCATGGGAGACGTGGTGCTCGCCGACCTCCTGGCCGAACACAACCTGTTGCCCAGCCCCAAGCAGAGCGTGGACTTCTACATCGCAAGTTTCACGAACGACATGAAGAAGGTCTTCGAAACTGCGCAGGCGTTCCGCGACGCGAAGTTCGGCAACTGCTCCGTCTCGCACCCGCTCGCTCCCATGAAGATGGGCAAGCAGCTGGACCAGGCGAACTACCAGGGGGCGAAGATCGTCGTCTACGTGGACGGCTCCAAGGCCGGTCCGGGCGAATTCGAGTACAAGGATATGCGCGTGGGCGAAATGCTCGTGGGCAGTCCCGAATCCATCGTCGAACACCTCAAAGCCTAACCCCGATACTGCCCTGACTATTAAAGAATGTCTCCGTTAAAAACCCTCCTCAGCATCCTCAGCCTTTTCGTTGTCCTCGCTGTCATCGCGGTCGTCTATCCCGAGAATGGCATCCCCATCGGAGATTACACGCTCCGCTACCCGAAGCTCACCGACATCTTCCAAAAGGCATCTGGAGACTCCCTTTCCGACTCTACGGCGGAAGACCCCGAGGAGGCCATCCGCGAGATGATGGAGGCGACCAAGAGGAAGGAATTCGCCGCCTACAGCGACTCGCTCAAGTACTACGAGAACTTCTTCAAGAAGGGCAAGACGCGTTTCGACTTGCCGAACAACGACCCCACGTGGTTTGACCGCTTCTTCCTGCACCTGGAACTCGCGGAACTCGATTCGAACGTTGTCCATATCCTGCATTACGGCGACTCGCAGCTCGAAGAAGACCGCATCTCGTCGGCCATCCGCGAAGACCTGCAGGACGAGTTCGGCGGTTCGGGCCCCGGAATGATGCCCCCCATCATGACCGTCCCCTCGCAGACCACCAGCCATTCCAGCGCCGGCGCGCTTTCGCGCTACATCCTGTTCGGACCCAAGGAAGAGGAAGCCGACCACAACCGCTACGGACCGCTCGCCCAGCTTGCCCAGCTCGACGGCGAAGCCTCCATCACCATCCAGAGGCGCCAGGAACGCAAGAAGCAGTTCTCGCACGTGGGCAGCTACCGCACTATCAAGCTCCTCACCAACAAGAACGCCCGCATCAAGACCAAGCTGAACGTGAACCAGACGTTCGTGGAAGTCGTCGGCCAGGACGACCAGGGCAACCCGAGGGAAAAGCGCACCACGAAGGTCGTGGAGGCGGGCGAACCGATCGTCGAGACATTCAACAAGCTCAAGGTCTACACCTGGAAACTGAAGGACACGTCCTCCATCGCGAAGCTGTACCTCTCCGGCTACGGCGAAATCTACGGTATCTCGGCCGACGGCGCCTACGGTGTCGCGGTCGACAACGTCGCCATGCGCGGTTCTTCGGGCACCATCTTCCACCGCATCGACACGGAACTGCTTTCGGAATCCTACAAGGCGATGAACGTAAGGCTCATCATCATGGAATACGGCGGAAACCTCGTCCCGGGCACGAATTCCGGCAACATCGACTGGACCAAGAAACTCATCACCCGACAGATCCAGGCCATCCAGAAGGCGAATCCCGACGCAGACATCCTGTTTATCGGTCCCGCCGACATGGCACGCCAGAAGGACGGGCAATGGCAAACCTACGCTGGCCTCAAGATGACCATCAAGGCCCTCCGCGAAGTCGCCCTCGAGAACGGCGCCGCCTACTGGGACATGCACCGCGTCATGGGCGGGAACGGCTCGATGATCAAGTGGGTGAACCGCGAACCCGCGCTCGGATTTACCGACCACATCCACTTCACGCGCAGGGGTGCCGCCTACATGGGCGACCTTTTCTGTGCGGCGCTCCGCATGCACTATGACTACTTCAAGTTCCGCGACCGCCACAACATCAGTGACGAGAAGCTGAAGGAACTGCAAGAATGGAAGGCAAAGGCAAAAGACGAGAACGTGAAGAAGAATGATTCAAGCGAGGTCAAGAAATGAAACGCCTCCTAGCTCTATGCATCGCACTGGTTTCCGTACCGCTTTTTGCTAAAGATCCCATGCCCGCGCCCGGCAGTTACGCCATCGACCTCACGAAATATCCTTTCATCGATACGACCCTCAACATCATCCAGTTCCCCAAGAGCGCCGCCGCATTCGAGACGTTCTTCAACAAGATGGATACGCTCGTATTCGAGAACCGCGGACAAGTACGCATCCTTCACGTGGGCGGTTCGCACTTGCAGGCCGACGTCATTTCCGGCCGCATCCGCGAGCACCTCATCCGCGAATACCCGGGCGCATCCGCCGGCCGCGGGTTCGTATTCCCCTACGCCGCCGCGCGTACAAATACGCCTTCCAGCTACGCGAGCTACTACCAGGGAATCTGGGACATGAGCAAGAACGTGCGCAAGGAAATCACCAAGCCGCTCGGACTCCTCGGTATCGCGGTGAGCACGAGCGATCCCCGCGCCGAAATCACGCTGATGCTCGACAAGTACAACTCCGAACGCATGTGGGGCGAAACCAAGTTCCGCCTGTTCGGCTACAGCGACAACGGCGATGTCATTCCCGTGATGCGCGTGGATTCCGCAGACATCTACGGCAAGCTCGACACGGCAAGCAAGAGCTACGTATTCGTAAGCCCGCGCCCCATCGACACCATCCGTATCCAGTTCCGCTGGCTCGACACGCTCAAGCAGGCCGAAATCGCGAAGTTCATTTCCGACTCGCTCTTCCAGGATTCCGTCGCGCGCGCAAACGCCGATTCCACCAAGGATTCCGCAGATTTGAACAAGCAGGGCAACGCTAAAGATTCCGCCGCGAAAGCCAAGATCCCTAGCAACGTGGCGCTTCCGGAAGTCGCGCGCGACTCCATGTTCCAGGGCGAATGCGACGTGATGGATACCGCATGCATGCAGCGCGAGGATGCGGCAAACAAGACGGCCGGCAACGTCATCAAGTGTTCCGACATGAAGCCCAAGGGACCGACGCCGAACTACGCCGAAGGCGAACTCGACGAGACGAACGCCGCAGACGAACACTGCGTCGCGGAAACACCCGCCGTACCCGATTCCGTCAAGAAGAACGCCCGCCCGAGATTCACGCTCACGGGCATCCTCACCGAAACGGACCAGCCCGGCATCAGCTACACGAATGTCGGCATCAACGGTGCGAAAGTCCACGACTACTTCGAGGAAGTCTGCCCGCTGTTCGAGAAGGAGCTCGCCTTCTACAAGCCCGACCTCGTGATTTTCGCCATCGGCATCAACGACGCGAACGTACAGAAATTCAACGACAAGCGTTTCCGCGAAGACTACGACCGTCTTATCGCCCGCATCAAGAACGTGAACCCGAATGCGGCAATCATATTCGAGACGAACAACGACATGTTCCGCAAGGTCAAGAGGAAGCGCTACGTGCAGCACCCGAACGGCGACATCGCCCGCAAGGCATTCTTCGATCTCGCCGTCAAGCATGGTGCGGGCGTGTGGGACAAGTACAGCATCATGGGCGGCCTTGGCTCCATGGCCAAGTGGGAAAAGGCGGACCTCGCCAAGTCCGACAAGGTGCACTTCAAGCTCGCCGGATACAACCTGCTCGGCGACCTCTTCTACAAAGCATTGATTCACTCCTACCAGGAGCACATTGCGAACCTCCCTGCACAGACGAGAGGTGAAAAATAATGCTCGACTACGTGATTCCCTACCTCACAAGGACCTTCTCGTTCGACCCGAACAGCCCGCTGCTGTTTACGCAGTTCTACTTCTGGGGATTCTTCGCGGTCGTTTTCGCGCTGCTCACCATCGTCAAGAACCGCATCCTCCTGCGTAACGCGTTCATGTTCGCGACGAGCCTGTTCTTCTACTACAAGACTAGCGGGAGCTATGTCTGCATCCTCATCTTCTGCGTCATCGCGAACTTCTTTATCGGCAAGTGGATCGAAAAGGCGGAAGCGCACTGGAAAAAGAAGCTCTGGATGATCATTGTCGTCATCATCGACCTTCTGGTGCTCTGCTACTACAAGTACTCCTACTTCTTCCTGGACGCCCTCTACGACTTTACCGGCATCGAACTACACGTCTACAACTTCTTCGCGGCGGCAAGCAACAAGATGTTCGGCACGAATTCCCTCGTCGACACCATCATCCTGCCGGTGGGCATCTCGTTCTTCACGTTCCAGGCGATGAGCTACTGCATCGACATCTACCGCGGCAAAATCAAGGCCGTCGACAACATCCTGAATTTCGGATTCTACCTCTCGTTCTTCCCGCAGCTCGTGGCCGGCCCCATCGTGCGTGCCGACAAGTTCGTCCCGCAGCTCTACAAGAAATACTTCCTCCCCCGCCGCACCTTCGGCATCGCCGTATTCTGGATCCTGAACGGCCTCGCGAAAAAGATTATCCTGAGCGACTACCTCGCCACGAACTTCGTGGACCGCGTTTTCGACACCCCGCTGCTGTTTACCGGCCTCGAGAACCTCATCGCGCTCTTCGCCTACTCCCTGCAGGTTTACGCCGACTTCTCGGGCTACACCGACATCGCGATTGGCGTGGCTCTCCTCATGGGATTCCGCCTGCCACAGAACTTCAACAGCCCCTACAAGGCGCTCTCCCCGACCGAATTCTGGCGCCGTTGGCATATTTCCCTTTCGAGCTGGTGGCGCGACTACCTGTACATCCCGCTGGGCGGTAACCGCGGCGCCTCCGTCGGCACGTTCTTCTGGATGGGCTTCTTGAGCCTCGTGGCAATACTTCTTTCGGGCAGCGTCTGGGTCGGCCTCGCCCTCGCGGCGCTGTTCATCTACATCGGCATCTACGCCTACTTCAAGCCCGATTCCCGCAAGTTCATCACCACGAATATGAACGCGATGGCAACGCAGATCGTAGGCGGCTGGTGGCACGGAGCGAGCTGGAACTTCATCATCTGGGGCGGTCTCAACGGCTTCGGCCAGGTGTTCAACAAGATCTGGTGCAAGCGCAGCCTCACCTTCCGCGCGGTCGCCTCGTTCGTGCTTTTCGCCGCAAGCGGCATCACCTTCAAGCAGACGCACATCGCCATCTTCGCGATTACCACCGTATGGTTCGGCGTGCTCTTCGCGGGCATCTACGCCGTCATGATTTTCCGCCTGTTCAGCGACAAGACGTACCACTGGATTTACGTCGCCTGGAACGTCTCGCTCACCTTCGTGTTCATCACGTTCACGCGACTCTTCTTCCGCGCGGGCTCCAACCTCGACCCCGCCGAAGCGAACGAAGTCGCCTGGAATACCGCGAAGAACATGGTGCAGCAGATGGGCACCGCCTGGAAATTCGACGGCACGCTCCTCACCATCGCCTGGGAACACATCAACATCATCCTCGTGTTCATCGCGGGCATGCTCATCCACTGGGTTCCCAAGAAGTTCAAGAGCCGCTACCGCATCATGTTCGCGTCGCAGCCGCTGCCGCTGATGGTGCTTTCGACGGCATTCATCATCTTCGTGATTTACCAGTTCATGAGCGCAGATAGCTGCCCGTTCATCTACTTCCAGTTCTAATTGACGAAAATTTTCAGGTGTGACATGAGCAGTGTCATTGCGAGCGAAGCGCGGCAATCCAACGAGCAAAAAAATACCGCATTCGAGAAGCGCATCAAGCGGCAGGTTATCGGAAAACCTCACCGCTTCTTGGCCGTCATTCCGCTTGGGTTCGAGCAGACTTTCGTTCGCGAGATTCTCGCAATCCCTCCAGATTCCGGTTCACCGGCCGGAATGACGCAATCCCTGAAATCAACCGACATCCGTATCCTCGGAGACGGCAAGGTCGAATTCACCGCAAAACTCGTGGAAGCCTGGAAAATCGTGGCTTTCAGCCGCATCGCGAACCGCATCCTGATGCACATCGCCGACTTCAAGGCCGAAAATTTTCGCGACCTGGAGAAGAAATCCGCCGACATCCCGTGGGAACTTTTTTTGCCGAACGAGAGGCATGTCGACATCCACGTGACCTGCAAGCATTCGCGCCTGTACCACAGCGACGCCGTCGCCGAACGTTTGTACAAAATGATTGAAGGGGGAAGCCGAGAAGAACCCCGCAACGCCCAGCCTCAAAAGATTTACGTCACGCTCATAGACGACCGCTGCACCCTCTGGCTCGACCTCGCCGGCGAAGAACTTTACAAGCGCGGCCACGAGCGGTTCGTGAATGACGCCCCGCTCAAGGAAACCATCGCCGCCGCGATGATTTTCGAGGCCATATCCACACTCCACACGACACACCCCACATCCCACATCACCCTCATCGACCCGATGGCAGGGAGCGGCACGTTCAGCCTCGAAGCCGCCTATATGGCAGGCGGGCTCATCCCGGGCAAGTGCCGCGACTTCGCGCTCATGCACCAGCCCGCATTCAAGCCCGCGACCTGGAACCACATAGTCAATTCCGCGCCGTCATCGCGAGGGTTCAACATCGTCACCTCCGACATTTCCAGAAAAGCCGTCGAGATTATCCGCCACAACGTGGCGGGCAGTCCGATTGCACACCCCAAAAACCAAAAGACAAGCATCTCGCCGACAATCGATCCCCAGCTACGCGACTTTTTCGACTACACCGCAAAGGAAATCGCCGACGCATGCCCGGGAGACGCCTCCCCCGTCATCGTGCTGAACCCACCCTACGGCAAGCGCCTCGACTTCGACGCGCCGGGACTCTACACGAAAATCGGCAAGAAGCTCGCCGAACTCGCCCGCGATCTGGCTCCCCTCGGCAAAAAGCTCACCGTCGCCATCCTCGCGCCCGAAGACGCACCCGCATCCAGGTACACCTGTACGGCGAACCTGCTGCGCGAATGTCCGTCCCTCGACCCGGACAAAAATTCCGATGCAAAATGCATCGTCACAAGCCACGGCGGAATCGGCCTGAACGCCCTTTTCGCGGCGTTTTAGGTTAACAAAAAGATACACAAAAGGGCCAAAAGAACACCTCGGGAACACTTTATTTGACCGGGGTCACCCCTACCTTTTTTTTACATACTAATAGAGCTTCAATAATCTAGTTTTCAAGCGGAAAAACCTAGAAATTGAGGTAAAAATGAAGTTTCCCTTCTTTAAAGTTTTGACTGTCGCCGGTATCGTCGCAATCGCCTGGAACTGTTCCAGCGATCCCGTCGTCATCTCCGACGAAGCCTTCAACCAGGGTGCCGAAGAAATTGTCACTCCCGAAGCCACGAACTGCTGGCTCATCCATGGCGATGTCACCTACGTCATCATCCCGGGCAACAACGGTTTCGCGGTGACTGACACCGAAGGCAACGTGATTGGCTCCTTCGACGTTGCTACTGCAACCATCGTCGACAACGCGGGAACGCCTATCGCGACGGGCATCATCCTGAACGAATATCCGGTCATCACACCGCAGCGCACCATCGTCTATCCTGACGGCAAGATTACCGACATGGCCGGCACCGTGCTCGTCGACCCGAATCAAAACCAGGGTGGCGAAGATGTCAACCAGGGCAGCCAGGGCGGCGAAGACGTCAACCAGGGCAGCCAGGGTGGCGAAGACGTCAACCAGGGTAGCCAAGGCGGCGAAGATGTCAACCAGGGCGGAGAGGATCAGCCGAAGTCCAGCTCCAGCGTCAAGTCCTCCAGCTCGCAGGGCGGCCAGGATCAGCCGAAGTCCAGCTCCAGCGCCAAGTCCTCCAGCAGCAAGGAACAGCCGAAGAATGTCGGTTCCATCACCATCGAGGGCAACCTGAACCAGAGCGTGGACAAGAACGCTTCCATCAGCCAGGTCGTTTTCAAGAACGTTTCCAAGGAACCGGAAAGAGAATGGAACATCTACTTCGTGACCGGCAAGTATGACCAGAACGCCAAGACCTACACGCTCACCGGCACCGTGCCCGACTACCTGAGCGACGGCACCACGCTTTCCGACAAGTACACCTTCTCCGAAGGCAGCGTCACGTTCACGCTGACGGTCGGCAAGTCCAGCCAGCCGAAATCCTCCAGCAGTGCGAAGTCTTCTAGCAGCCAGCAACAGCAGAAGTCCAGCTCCAGCGTCAAGTCCTCCAGCAGCCAGCAGCAACAACAGCAGTCCAGCAGCTCGCAGGGCGGCGGACAGAGCGCCAATGTCAATTACAAGGTAAAGAACGGCGGCCGTTCCGGACAGGGCTGGGGAAGCCGTTACTGGGACTGCTGCATGCCCCACTGCGCATGGAGCGGCAATACCGGCAATCCGACCAAGACATGCAACGCCCAAATGCAGAGCATCGGCGAATCGGGCGGAAGCGTCTGTAGCGGTGGCCAGGGCGGCGTCTGTGATTCTCAGGCACCTTGGTCCGTAAGCGATAACTTCGCGTTCGCTTTCGCGGCAGTCCCCGCCGGACTCGGTGGCGAATGCGGCAAGTGCTTCCTCCTCACCTTCGATGGCAAGTCCCATAACGGTGGCGCGAACGCCAACACCGGCGGACTGAGCGGCAAGAAGATGATTATCATGGTTTCCAATATCGGCGGCGACGTCGGTGACGGACAGTTCGACATCATGATTCCGGGTGGCGGCGTTGGCGCGTTCAACGGATGCGGCAACCAGCTCGGCATTCCGAGCACCGGCGCACAGTACGGCGGATTCATCACCGACTGCAAGTCCGACCCCAGCTGCGTCAAGCAGAAGTGCTCCGCCTTCAGCAAGTACCCGAAGCTCCAGGCCGGTTGCGAATTCTCGGCTACGTGGATGGGCGGTGCAAACAACCCGACCTTCAAGTTCGAGGAACTTGAAAGTTGTCCGTCGGAAATTTCTTCCAAGTGGTAATATTGTAGCCCCGCTTTAAACGGGGCTATTTTTGGGATGTGCGGAAACGATTAAATTTAAAGATTAACGCGAATTATTGAGGTAAAGATGAAGTTTCCCTTTGTAAAATCCCTAGCACTTGTAGCAGTCCTTGCCCTCGCATGGAACTGTACTGACGAAGTCGTCTCCGAAGAAGGCGAAGAAGCTATCCAGGGAGGGGAAGTCACCCTGCCGACGAGGTGGTTTGTAAACGGCGATATCACTTACGTCATCGTCGCAGACGAAACCGGCTATATCGTAATGGACGAAACCGCAACTACCATCGGAACTTACGACATTGCAAGCGAGAGCATCGTTGGACTTCAAGGAGAAATCCTTGCGGCCAACATCGGGCTCTCCCTATGCGTCCAGGTCGATCCCGACGGAACGGTCCACAACCCCGACGGAAGCGTCTACGACAAGGACGGCAACATGATCGTCCCTCCGACCCCCATACTGGAAAGCAGTTCGTCCGAGGCGCTCCCTCAAGAACTTTCCAGCGCAGTCGTCATGAGCTCCGAGTCCGTCACGCCGGCCTCCAGCGAAAGCGAAATCGAAGAAGAATCCAGTTCCAGCGTCAAGAAGAGTTCCAGCTCCGTGAAGTCGAGCTCCAGCGTCAAGAGTTCCAGCAGCAGCAAGCCGGCTTCTTCGGCCTCCGACAACTCCAAGTGCCCGAACATCCAGACGAAGGGCGGCGGCGGTTCCGGTTGGGCAACCCGCTACTGGGACTGCTGCGCACCTCACTGCTCCTGGCCCCAGAACACCGGCTACCTTTCCAAGACCTGCGACTCCAGGGGCAAGAATCCCACAGGCGGTGGCGGAAGCATCTGTAGCGGCGGCGGACAGACCACCTGCACGAGCCATATCCCGTTCACCATCGACGGTTGCAGCGACATGGCGTTCGCCTTCGCGGCAGTACCCGGACAGAACGGCGGTGACTGCGGCAAGTGCTTCCAGCTCACGTTCAAGGGAACGGGCAAGTACTCCACCGACGCGAACCACAAGGCCATCAAGGGCAAGAAGCTTATCATCATGACCACCAACATCGGCCACGACGTCCAGCCGGGACAGTTCGACATCCTGATTCCGGGCGGCGGATTCGGAGCCTTCAACGGTTGCAGCCAGATGGGCTGGAACATCCAGAATTCCGAACAGTACGGTGGTCTCCTCAGTGATTGCGAAAAGGCAAGCGACTACAAGCCGGCAGCTACGCTCTCCTGCCTCAAGGAAAAGTGTAACAGCTCCTTCGGTAGCGATGAAGAATCCAAGAAGGGCTGCATGTTCCTCGCCGACTGGATGCACGCCGCAGGCAACCCGGAGCACGACTTTGTCGAAGTCGAATGTCCGCAAGAACTGAAGCAGAAGTATTAATACAAAGAGAAAGAGGTAAAGATGAAATTTTCATTCGTGAGAAAACTGGCCGTCGTAGCCGCCATCGCGCTAGCCTGGAGCTGCGGCGACGACTCTTCCGCATCCAGCAATGAAAATCCCGGAGAAGCCGCGGTAGAGATGCCCACGAGGTGGATGGTCACGCAGGGCGAACAGACCTATGTCGTCGTGCAGGGCGAAACGAACTTCCCCGTCTATAACGGCGAAGGCGTCGTCATCGGTCAATTCGACATCGCCTCGGGCGCAGTCCTCGACGACCAGGGCATCGCCATCGCGAGAATCGACATCACCGAAGCCGTCCAGATCAACCCCGACGGTTCCACGCTCTACCCCGACGGCAGCTCCTTCGACAAGGACGGCAACATGCTGACTCCCCCGACCGTCGTGCCAGCCTCTTCCAGTTCCGTAGCTCCGGCCACGCAGTCCAGCGCGACGACACCGGCAAGCTCCGCCACGGCCAAGAGCTCCAGCAGCGCGAAGTCCAGCTCCAGCGCCAAGAGTTCGAGCAGCGTCAAGAGCTCGAGCAGCGTCAAGTCCAGCTCCAGCGTCAAGAGCTCCAGCAGCCGCGCCACTACGACCGAATTCAAGATCAAGAACGGCGGTCACCAGGGTCACGGCTGGGGAACCCGCTACTGGGACTGCTGCAAACCCCACTGCGCATGGCCGAACAACGTGCCCGACGACATCGACGCCTCCAGGACCTGCGACAACGACATGAGGGAACTCGGTTACTATAACGAGAGCGTCTGCAACAACGGCGGCGAAGCGGGCGTCTGTGACACCCAGGCACCGTGGGCAGCCAACGACAACCTCGCCTTCGCATTCGCGGCCGTGCCTGCACAGGACGGCGGTAAGTGCGGCGTGTGCTTCCTCCTCACCTTCGACGGCGGCGACCACCAGGGCGGCGGCAGCGGCCTCAACGGCAAGAAGATGGTCATCATGGTTTCCAACATCGGTGGCGACGTCCAGCAGGGACAGTTCGACATCATGATCCCGGGCGGCGGCGTCGGAGCCTTCAACGGTTGCGGCAGGCAGCTCGGCATCAACTCGATGGGTTCCCAGTACGGCGGCTACCTCAGCGAATGCGGCGGCGGCAACAAGGGATGCCTCCTCGACAAGTGCAAGCAGTTGAGCAAGTACCCGAAGCTCCAGGCCGGCTGCGAATTCCTGGCCAACTGGATGAACGCGGCAGACAACCCGACCTTCAAGTTCGAAGAGCTCTCGGAATGCCCGTGGGAACTCATGAACAAGTGGTAATGCTTTAAACGCTAGTTTATATGGGATATCCGGTGTGAAAGCACCGGATTTCTTTTTTTATCCGAGGGGGACTCCCCTGAGCGAAATCTTGCGCAGGCGTATGCGGACCGCGATGGATGCGAAGAACCATCTGGCGTAGGCCACCTCGCCCCACAACACCTCGGAAGGAGCGAAAGGGAATAAGCGAAGGGCTTTCCAGCGGCGAGCGAACCAGCGCCAGGGAAAGCCGGGCTCCGCGCCACGGTAAAACCCGAAGTTGCCCGCGTCGAGCACCTCGCGCAACATCCAGCGGCCGCGGCGTGCGTCTGGCTTGCAGAGCATGCGTTCGCGTTCCAGCCCGAGCACGTGGCCGAGCACCCACATGAGGGCGCCCGCGGCATGCGTAAGCCCGAATCGGCGCAGGTTCGCCGAGAGTTCTGCACGATCAGAATCTGAAGCGCTGCGAAGCAGCACGCAGTAGTCAAGAATCTGCCTCAGGCCAATCCCGCCCGAAATGAAATGCCTCTGGACATGCGCCAGCTGCATCGCGAGCGCGAACTTCATCGACGGCACGTAAAAGCCCTCGGGCGCCAATTCCGCATTGCCAAGCTCCGCGGCAAGGAACTTCTGCAAGCGAGCGTTCGTAAAAGGGCTCCGGTTACCCGACGAAGGCAAGAAATGCACCTCCACTTCGACACCGTCCATCGGTTCGCGCAAGTGCACGTGGTGGTAAGACGGAAGCACCAGGTCCGGCCCGCCGAGCAGGTTCAGCCGAGCAAGCATTTCGATTACGGAATCGCGGCCGCCCTCGACCCAGATGTCAACGTCGCCGCACTGCCTTATAAACGCGTCCGGGTAAAGCCGCGCATTGGCGGCCCCCTTCAGAATGGCAGAGCGGCGCCCCTCGGCGGCGAAAAGCTGCGTGAGCCGGACCGCCACGCCGTTCACCAGGCGGTTGTGCCCGCGGACCGTCTCCGCCTCGCTCGCCCACTGAAAGGCGAGCTCCATCGGGGGCTGGGAATCTTTCGGCAGTCGGGCCGCGCCCGCATAGGCGATCCCCAGCACGGACTGCTCGCCCGCCATGGAATAGAGACGCTCCCAGTCCTCCGCAGACAGCGCAAATCCCGAAGGCTGCGGTTCTGCAACCCCCAGACCAATCCGCAAAAGCGTAAAAAGAGCATCTTCTATCACCGCTATCATCAGTCGTATATATAAAAAATCGGAGTCGTCACCGACCCCGATAAAATCTATTCAAGAAGCTTTAAGGCTATGCGAGATAGTCCTTTTCGACGACTTCTTTGAAAGCGCCGCCACCCGTGTAGCCGCTAGCCGCCATCAAGGAGGCCTTGGCATGGACTTTGCACACCGTCATCCGAGGAGTTTTGTATTCCTTTTTCGTTTTCATGTAAAAGTCCTTTTTAGTCAATGACAACATCACCAGTATTGCTCGCCGACATCAGGGTAGCCTTAGCATGAACAACACATACCTTCATCTGGGGTTTCTTGTATGACTTTTTGTTATTCATGAAGGAGTCCCTATGATGAGGACGATTGATTGTCAAGCGGAAACGCCTCTCAAAAGAAGGGGTTAGTCTTCATGAACGATGTCTCCACCACAGTCGTCGCAGCTAGCACACAAGAAACTCTGAACAGCGCCGTCCAAGACTTCCATCTGCGGAGCGGTGTATTCCTTCTTCATCTTTTCATTGAATTCTTTCATTTTCGCGTTCCTTCTTTTACTTAATAATAACTTTTTTCCCGTTCTTGTAGTAGGTTCCCTTCGCAGAAGGCCTAGAATTCAGCTTACGGCCCTTCAAATCGAACCAACGATCCATGCGAACCTCGCCCGTAACCGTGTTGAGAGTACCCGTCTGTACAACAATGCCGTTCTCGTTTTCAATTTCGATATCGAGTTCGTCCGGGAGCAAGATATTGCTGCCCAGGTTACCGCCTGCGGACTTCGGCAAAGCGGCACTCTTATGGTAAACCAGATAGGCGCGCAGCGGGTTAATGAAGGCTCCTTCGGCAATCTTCACGAATTCGCCCAGTTTGGCTCCATCGCGTTCCTCATTGGCAAACAGGTAAATGGGATTGTCGTTATCAATAGTGAACTTTTCGTATTGATAAGCTCCAACGAATTCCCAGTTGTTCGCAGCAGTCGGTTCACCGGACGTTGTCGTGTTGAGAGTAACGGAGGTCGGGATTTCAAAAGTCACCTGGGTTCCCTCAGGAATAATGACATAGGGCGTATTCGGCATAATCTTGGTCGCCGTCGACACCTTAAACTTCCAGCGGTTATCCACATCGCTCTTTACAACAGTCTTGAACTTGTAGACCTCGGTACCAGCTACGTTCTCGGCATCGATTTCAAACGGGACATAGAGCGTCGCAATCTTCCCCGCATTGAACGTACGGCTCAAAGTCACGCTGTTGACGGTAATGTTGTTTTGAATTTCAACAGTTTCTGTTCCAGTGTATTCTCCATCAATCTCGGCAGTAGCCGTTCTATTAGCGTAGGTGAATACTTTAAGTGCACCATACTGCACCACCTGAAGATCCTTAACCCAGTGCGGATACAGCGTAAGATCAGCATTCTCCGTATAGGACGCGTGCAAAGGATAATCAATGTTCGTCCCTTCGATATCTGTTGACCAACCATCTTGAGAATAACCTGCACGAGTAAAGCGACCTTCACCCTCCAGTCTAAATGGGACATCATGCGTTTTTGTCTGATCGGAAACTGTACCATAGGAATTATTTCCAACCAAGTACGAAATCGTATACGTTTTCACTTCCCAGCAAGGGAACAAATCCACATCCCTTGACAAGTTTGCATTAATTTCGAATGCAGGGTCCGTACAATCCTGATTATAGGACCATTTCTTGAACGTATGGCCTATTTTTTCAGGAGCTCCAAGAGCAAAGGTGGGCGTGTTAACGTTATATGTTCCAGGATTATCAGGATGATTCGTTTCATCCGCATTCAAATGATACGTAATAGTATAGTCATGCACACTCCATTCAGCATGCAAGACAATGCTTTTTTCAATCTCGGTATCAAAAGAAAATTCCTCGTTATTTTCATCAAGCCACTTTACAAAATCATATCCGGGTATTGAAGGATCTTCAGGGCGGGTCGTAACATGCTGGCCTTGATCAACATACGCAACAAAATTAACCGTAGTGTTGTCTTGCGCAAGGAACTTGACCGTAAATGTTTTCGTTTCAGTCCATACCGCATAAATCGTCACATCATTTGTGGCTTTTTCACCGGCCGTTCCACCGTTTAAGTCCAATATATCGGCATCGGTAACATTGCTTTGTTTGTAGGACCATCCAGTAAAATACATCGTAGAAATACATTTTTGTTCTGCGTCAACTTCAGCACAGTATGTCTCGGGTAAAGCCTCAATATCTTCAACCGTTATTGAGGAGCCCATTTTCACATAAACGGTCTTTTCAGCAACAGCCCCTCCACTGAGCGGGAACGAGCCTCCATTCGCATCAAATACAATTTCGACTTTCGGTTCCCAAACGGCAAAAATGGTGTCAGCATGCGCTGCAGTCCCTAAATTGGCAGTAGGTTCCGTCCCCTCTTTCGTTCTCCAACCAGCAAAGGCATAATGTTCAGCCTCACGAGTCGGATCGACAATTCCTGTGGCCGTAATTTGTTCTCCAGCCTGCAAGAATTTGTTCATAGATTTCGAGCCATCCGCGAAGGCGCCTTCGGTCGCATAGAAAGTAATTCTGTACCCATCTTCACCATATCCATTCAATGAAAAACTTGTTTCGCCCATGGACCAAGGTTCAGTTTTACAGGAACCATCGCTGTTCTTACCATTCAATGTACAAAGGACCGTTTCAATATTATCCTCACTGAATTGTTCTGTATGAACATTTGACGTATCGACCGTCGTACAATTTTTTGTGCATATAGAACCTCCTACGCCACCAAGATTTTCGCCCTCATAATAGTCACCCTCCGCAACCAACGTTCCTGAATAGACATTCCCGGCAATTCCACCAACAAGGCCTTTAGTCCCTGTATTTGTAAGTTCTGGACCAGCATACACGCACGAAGAAACCGTAACATTTGTCTTCGTCATGCCAATAACACCCCCAATATAGGAGTCACTTCCACTTGCCTGAATCTTAACAAGGCTCATACAATCAGAAATTACGCCTTTTTTGGCATTGCCGACAATGCCTCCAACACCCTGCCCGTTACCTGTTGTCTTGATAGTTCCAGAAACAACACATCCTGTAACAGAATTACCACCTGTTTCAGCCATCCAACCGACAAAAGCTCCCACAGAAATCTGATGATCCTTTGCATCATTACCAGTGATTGCCTCTCCCGCGTTAGTCGATGCCTGGATATCCACATCTTCAAGGATGAGATTCTTAATTGTCCCACCACCAAGGACAGCGACAAAACCAATGTTTTGTGCATAGTTCTTTTGTCCACCAAGCTCAGTTTTCACTAGATCCGACGCGTTCATGTACAAGTTTGAAATCTTGAACCCCTGACCATCGAATTCACCTTTAAAGCCCGTATTTCCGTTATCACCCGGGCCAGCAGCAATTGGGAAGAACGATTTATGTTCCAAGTCAATCGACTGAGTTAATTTTGCCTTTATTGAGTATTGCGCACCTTTTTCCTTCGATGTTTGACAAGCGAACCACGCCAGCTTCTCGGGCGTATCGATTTCGTAATAACCATTAACCAAGGAGGCCACTTCGGTCTTAAACTCGCCCCATTGGGTGTTCGTTTTGCATTTATCATTAGCCGCAAAACCCTGCCCAACAAACACGAGGCAGGTCACGATAAATAATGTTTTCAATCTGGTTATAAACTGCATAAAATTTCCCCTTTTTCCTTAAATTTAGCTTTTTTCTGTAAAATTAAAATAAATGTACAGAAAAAAGCGTCGTCAAGAGGGGAAATCGTGAGTCAAGTCACGACTGAACCACTATTTTTCTTTAAAATAGTGGTCCAAATCACTTGACAATGACCCTTTTCCCGTTCTTGTAGTAAGTTCCCTTCACGGTCGGCTTCGAATTCAGCTTGCGGCCCTTCAAGTCGAACCAGCGGTCCATGCGGACCTCGCCCGTAACGGTATTGAGTTTACCCGTCTGGACAACAATGCCATTCTCGTTCTCGACCTCGATATCGAGTTCGTCCGGGAGCAGGATGTTGCCACCCAGGTTACCGCTGGCGGACTTTTGCATGCCAGCAGCAGCGCTCTTGTGGTAAACGAGGTAGGCGCGCATCGGGTTGATATAGGCGCCATCGGCGATTTTCACAAATTCGCCAAGCTTAGCACCATCGCGGGCCTGATCAGCAAACAGGTAGACGGGTTTGTTATTGTCCAAAATGAACTTCTCGTATTGATAAGCTCCGACGAATTCCCAGCTGTTCGCAGCAGTCGCTTCGCCTTCCGTTGTCGTGTTGAGAGTAACGGAGGTCGGGATGTCAAAAGTCACCTGGGTTCCCTCAGGAATAACGACATACGGAGTATTAGGCAAAATCTTGGACGCCGTCGACACCTTGAACTTCCAGCGGTTATCCACATCGCTCTTTACCACCGTCTTGAACTTGTAGACCTCGGTACCAACGACATTCTCGGCATCGATTTCAAACGGGACATAGAGCGTCGCAATCTTCCCCGCATTGAACGTGCGGTTCAAAGTCACGCTGTTGACTGTAACGTCGGAAGAAATCACAGTTTCATCGGCTTCATCAAGATTGGGTTCATCGCCACCACCGTAGTTGCCGTTGATGACGGCGGAGTTGGTCCCATCTAGGTTATCCACAATAGTAATGGCTCCCTTTTTGATAATCCACTTGGCGTAGAAAGTCTTGTCGCCAGTAGAGCCCAACGGAATTTCCGTCACGGCATCGCCTTCGAAGTCAGGATTATCGTACCAGCCCGCAAAGGTATAGCCTTCACGTGAAGCACATGTCCTAAGTTGAGCGGCCTTTTCGGATGTATATATTTTGTCACCATAAGGTTTATCGGTTCCAACATAAGTGATATTGTAAATCTTGTTTAGTTTCGCATATAATGTCGTATCACCAAAGGAACCCTTTTTAATTTGTTCAACTTTGGTCTTATAATCTGTAGCAGTGTACCAGCCAACCATACTGTACCCGTCAGGTGGAGTAAGATTTTTAAATTTCACGCTAAAGGTTGACGTTTCAACTGTATAATTATCCGGATTACTAGGATCATTGACACATCCATCACACACATAGGTAATCGTGTATACGATTGGGTCACTCCACGTCGGGAAAAGCGTCAAATCATGATTGCCTGTGTAAGATGCTCCAGATTCATACTCTTTTTCTCCACCATCAGTCGTACTCCAACCAGTCTGGGTATAACCATTGCGAGTAAATCCGTCATTAATTAGCTTGAGATTAATCGGCTTTCCGTGCTCTTTTTCACTCGGCAGAACGATACCCTCTCCAACAGAACCAGCACGATATGTAATGGTATATACATTAGGAATCCATTTTGCATAAAGTGTTTTCGCGCCTGTCGTTCCTTGGGTAATCTGAGTTGCGGGACTAGAGAAATTTTCGTCATAGTACCATTTTTCAAAAGTATAACCATTTCTCGACGGGACTGCAAGTTCAAATGTAGGAGTTTGAACATTGTAAATATTTGGATTATTTGGATTATTTATTCCATTATCCAACATGTAAATAATATCATAATCCTTTGGGGACCAATGAGCATAGAGAATGATGCTTGCCCCGATTGGGGTAGCGAAATTAAATTTTACTCCACCTTCCGTAAACCAGCCATCAAATTGATAGCCTTCATCTGCAGTAGGATCTACAGGCTCTGTAATGGACTCTCCCGCACCAACACGAACAAAGTTCACCTTTGTTTTTCCATGCTCATTCGCATTAAAGGTTACCGTATAGGTTATCACCTCAGTCCATATTGCATAAAGAGTCGTATCTTTAGAGGCAAACACGTTCAACTTATTCAAATCAACAATTGGGAAATCTGTAGAGACTGTTTGACCAAAAGACCAGCCTGTAAAATATATCGTATCATTGCACCCTTGTTCGGTGGGTTCAATACAGTAGGACTCAGGCAGAGCCCCTATTCCTTCAACCGTAATCACATCGCCCTTTGCAACCTTTTTTTCTTTTTTCAGGGAAACATCATCGGGGAAACTTCCTCCATTAGCATCAAACGTAATTGTATATATAGGATTCCAGACTGCATAAACACGTGTCGGTTTCGTTGCAACACCAAGATCAGAGGCGGGTTCCGAAGCCCCTTTTGACAAAGACCAGCCTGCGAACGCGGCACCATCCTTCGTAGGCAAAGCAATTTCGTCTGCAGTTATAGTATTGCCATTAGACAACATCTTGTAAGTCTTCGAATTTTCGGGGAAACTTCCACCATCGGCATCAAAAGTCACCTTAAAGCCATCAGAACCGTTCCACGATATATTCTGCCCACCAACAGACCAAGGGGACTGTGTATCACATTCACCATTCTCGTCAAGAGTGCCCTTGTTCAACATACAGACAACCTCTTCGTTATTGAGATTGGAAACAGCAGACGGCTCTCCAGTAACTTTACCACCCTTAGGACCTACAACGCCCACCGCATTCTCGCCAAAAATATCGGAATCATAATAGACATCCGTCATATTAGCATTAGCACTATTTTGATAAACTCTTCCGGCAACAGCACCTATGGCACCGTCATTGCCATTGCTTTCCAATTTTTCGCCCGCATATACACAAGAATCTATTTTGACCTCATTATTTTTCACAAGGCCAACAATACCACCAACAAAGGCACTATCACCATCCGCAGTGATATTTACCATACTTACACTTTTTGATATACTATTACTATGGGCATTTCCAATCAATCCACCCACTCCCTGGGCTTTTCCACTGGTATAAATTTTACCAGACACAATGATATTACTAATCGTACTTGCAGATGCTGTTTTCCAGCCTACGAGACCACCAACAGATATTTCATTGCCACAACCCTTAATATGACTATTCGTTGCATATATATCGACATTTTTCAAGTTAAAATCTTTGATTGTTCCACCACCATTTATTCCAAAGAAACCAAGATTTTGAGCCAAACAATTGTCGTTGTAAGCACTAAGCAGTTCATCACTCTTTATATAAACGTTGCTAATAGAATGTCCCTGGCCAAGAAATTCACCCTTAAAGCCATTTCCGCCATGCCCTGCACCAATGGGGAGCCACAGTTTGCCTTTTAAATCCAAATCGGCATTCAGTTTAATCTTATAAGTGGACTCTTTGTTCATAGTATTCAAAGCAATCCAGGCCAATTCTTGTTCATTGTTGATGATGTAATAGCCACCATCCTGACCTGGTTCAACAGCCTCGTCCGTCCACTTTTCGACGGCAAACGCCTGCCCCACGGCAAGCAATCCAAACATCACACACAAAGTACCTGTAATTGTAAATTTTCGCATACATCGCCTCGTTTTTTTTCACAAAAATAGAAAAAAATAAGGAAATTACATTAATTTTACGAAAAAAAAACAGAAACAGAGGGCCCCAAAGTGCCCTCCGTCACGAAAAAAGCCTCTTTTTTCGCGTAAGTCCTTGATTTTTATGTGATTTAGCGCACTTTTTACGCAATATCCAACAAGTCGAAGTACATCAGTCTCGTATGCGGGTCATCGTCTTCCTGCGTCAAAAACCGAAACCCGTTCTTCTCGTAGAATGGCACCGCATCCAGGTACGCATCGACCGTCAGGAACCTGCATCCTGTCTTGTTTTCGATAACGAACATAGACTTGATGTAATTCAATATAGTCGTTCCAATCTGTTGTCCCTTAACAGTCTTTTCCACACCAAGACGGCACAACTTTACGGCGGGATAGCTTTTCAATCGCTTCTCGTTAGGAAAGCCCCGTTTTTTGCGGAAGCGGTTGAACTCGGCCTTGTCCTTGAAATCGGTTATCGCGACCTTGTCATTGGCGAGACTGCAGTATGCATAGGCTTTACTCGCATCCTCAGCATCTACATACGCATAGGTAACAGCAATCAGATACTTTTGAAACGCCGCCGCATGATTGAGTATATAATCATTTAAATCTCGGTCACCGCAATCAAAACGCTCTATTGCCTTGGCGGGACGAAGCCTTATAAAATCAAGATGGCTCTTGTCTATACCGTTCTGAAGCACGGGTCGTCACCTCCGTTGGCCGCTTCGCGGGCACGCATCTTCGCCATGCCTCGCTCATAGGCCTTTTTCACAAGTTCGTAATCCCGCAGGCGGCGAGCACGAACTTCCGGAGGTTCCGGGTGCCGCTCTTCCATACGGGCTAAAAACCGGCGAGCATCCTCGCCGAACAAAATCGGTGTCTCTCGAATTTCGCGAGCCATGATTCCTCTTTTGTTATAGCATATAGAAAACTGGCCAAAGGCCAGGCGGCAACCAGTCTAGTCGGTTCCTTTACTCCAAATATACCAACGTCCCTATCAAAATGCAATGGCCCGGATTGCTCCCCGTTCATTTTGCAACCTATAGTTGCAGATTTTTGCCTGGATTTGTGCCATGGAATTTCAAAATTTCTACATTTTTTGAAAAAGTTTAAGACACAAAAAGAGGATTATTATGCCGAAACTTCGTTCGCTCAAGACTATGGAAGGCCGTGAAATGGCCGGTGCACGCGCCCTGTGGCACGCAACTGGAACCAAGGTGGAAGACTTTGGTAAGCCCGTGATTTGCGTGGTGAACAGCTACACCCAGTTTGTTCCGGGACACGTCCACCTGAAGGACTTGGGCCAGGTTGTCGCCCGCGCGATCGAAGCCGCCGGCGGTGTCGCGAAGGAAATGAACACCATCGCCGTGGACGACGGTATCGCCATGGGCCACGACGGCA
>CAMJQW010000037.1 GCA_946408125.1 uncultured Fibrobacter sp. | reverse complement strand
TGCTCATCGCGCAGGAATTCACGCCCACCGACTTTGACTGGCGAATCGGAATCCTCGACGGCAAGCCGCTTTACGCCTGCAAGTACTACATGGCCAAGAACCACTGGCAGATTTACAACTGGGACAGCAAGAACAAGCAGGGCACTTGCGGCAAATGGGACTGCCTGCCCATCGAGAGCGTGCCCCACGGCATCGTGAAGACGGCGCTACGCGTGGCCAGCCTCATCGGCAACGGCCTCTACGGCGTGGACCTCAAGGAAATCCACGGGCATCCGGTCGTGATCGAAGTGAACGACAACCCGAGTATCGACCACGGCATCGAAGACCTCGTGGGCAAAAAGAAAATCTACCTTACCATCATGAAGAGCCTGCGCCGCCGCATCGAGGAACGCATGCACGCCGCGCAACACAAGATACATCAGCATGAAGACTAGAGAGGCCCGAGGTTCGACATTATGAGTAATTACAAAATCTGGGAACGCTTCGGCGTCGAAATGGAATTCATGATCGTGGACCGCGATACGTTGCAGGTACTGCCCCGCGCCGACATCCCGCTTGGCAAGGACAAGGACGGCAACCAGCTTTCCGACGTGGAATACGACGATATCGGCCTTTCGAACGAACTCGTGAGCCATGTGCTCGAATTCAAATGCGCACACCCCAAGTCCACTTTTGACGGGCTCGGCAAGCGGTTCTTCCACGAGATCCGCCGCGCGAACAAGAAACTCGAAAAAATCAACGCGATGTTGCTGCCTAGCGCGTGCCATCCCTTCATGGACCCGGCCGAGATGCAGCTGTGGCCCTACGATTGTCTCGACATCTACCAGACTTACGACCGCATCTTCAACTGCAAGGGCCACGGCTGGGCGAACCTGCAGAGCACCCACCTAAACCTCTCTTTTGACGGCGACGACGAATTCGGCGAGCTCCATGCGGCCATCCGCCTATTGTTGCCGCTCATCCCCGCCATCGCGGCGAGCAGCCCCTACCTCGACAGCAAATACACGGGCTTCAAGGATGCGCGAATCGAGGTCTACCGCCACAACCAGGACAAGGTCCCCGAAATTGCTGGGCTAGTGATTCCCGAAAAGGCGTACACCTACGACGAGTACAACAAGCAAATCTTCGACAAGGTCAAGAAGGCTATCGCGCCCTACGACCCCGAGCACCTGCTGAACCACTTCTTCCTCAACAGCCGGGGCGCCATCGCGCGTTTTGACCGCGGAGCCATCGAAATACGGCTCGTGGACATTCAGGAATGCCCGAACGCGGACATCGCCATCGTGGAACTTGAAATCGCGACGCTCAAGGCCATCGCGAGCGGCAAGCTGCTCGGCGACTCCCCCGCCAACGGAAACGCCCCACATTCCATAAGCGATTACCGCGAATTTATCCGCAATTTCGACACGGAACGCTTGGCAGAACTCCTTACGGCAACCTCCCGAGACGCCGAAAACACCCTCATCGACTGGCCCGAATTCCTGGCCGTCTTCGGCATGGACGCCTCGAAAACGGCCGACGGGAAGGTCCGCGCCGGAGACCTCTGGAAGCACGTCTACGACAAAGTAGCGGGCATGCTTACCGAGGTATCGGCAAAAACCATGGAACAGATGCTTGCCCGCGGAACGCTCTCGAGCGCGCTCTACCGGGCCCTCGGCGACGCCCCGAGCCACGAAAATTTCGTCGCGGAGTACAAGAAACTCGCCGAATGCCTCGCCCACAACCGCCTTTACGGCGTTTAAGGCCCAAAAAAGCAAAAAAAGACTCGGTGTGGAGAGAAGCACACCGAGTCTGAACACCCAAGTCCGATACCCTGCGACTACAAGACATTGTCGCGAGTAATAACAAACCTGTATTTTTAAAATACACTATTGTGTGAGCAAAATCAAGTTTCTATATTAAAATTATGACTCAAAAATATTCCAACTTGGAAGAATATTCCGAAATTCTGGCGAAAAACGCCAAAAATGCAAGCAAGGCCCTCCGCACGCTGACCGCAGAGAAGAGGAGCGCCGTGCTCAACCTCGTGGCAAAAAAGCTTCGTGAGCAGAAAACGGAGATTCTCGCTGCGAACAAACTCGACCTGGAAGCCGCGGCCGGCAAGCTCGACGACTCGAAGATGGACCGTCTCACGCTGAACGACGCCCGCATCGAAGCCATGGCCAAGGGCGCCGAAGAAATCGCCGCATTTACCGACCCGCTGAACCGCGTACTCGAATCGCGCGAACTGAAGAACGGAATCAAGATCAGCCGAGTGGCAGTCCCCATCGGCTCCGTGTTTTTCATATTTGAAAGCCGTCCCAATGTGACCATCGACGGGGCCTGCCTCTGTTTCAAGGCGGGTAACTCCGTGATTTTGCGCGGAGGCAAGGAATCGCTCAACTCCGCGAAGTGCCTCGCCGGAATCTTCCATGCAGCACTTGAACAGAACGGCGTCGACAAGGATGCCGTGCAACTCGTGACCGAAACGAGCCACGACCTGGTGGGCATGCTCCTGCAGCGCAACGACTGTCTCGACCTCGTGATCCCCCGCGGTGGCGAACGCCTCATCCGTGCGGTGGTCGACCAGAGCAAGATTCCCGTCATCAAGCACTTCAACGGCATCTGCCACGTGTACGTGGACAAGTCCGCCGACATCGAAAAGGCGGTGAACATCCTCATCAATGCGAAGACGCAGCGTACCGGCGTGTGCAACGCCATGGAATGCGTGATCATCGACCGCCATATCGATGCGGCCAATGTCAAGAAACTGCTCGACTGCCTCGCCGACCGCGGCGTGGAACTCTTCGGCAACAAGGATGCCCAGAGCCACGACAGCCGCATCGCAGACATCGGCGACGATTCCAACTACCACCACGAGTACCTCGCCCTCAAGGCGAGCGTCAAGTTCGTCGATAACGTCGCCGAAGCCTGCGACCACATCGAGAAAAACAGCAGCCGCCACACCGAAGCGGTGGTTGCCGAAGACGCCAGCGTGCAGGATTACTTCGTGGCGAACGTGGACAGCAGCAGCGTGATGGTGAACGCGAGCACGCGCTTTGCCGACGGCGGCGAATACGGACTCGGTGCCGAGGTCGGCATCAGTACGGACAAACTGCACGCCCGCGGCCCGATGGGCGTGGAAAGCCTCTGCAGCTACAAGTGGATATTGCGCGGAAACGGCCAGGTTCGCGCCTAGCCGTCTTTTTTTCGCATTTTCATTATTTATCAGAGGGCTTCTGCAGGCGTTCGTTCATCTGCTGGAGCTTCTGGTTCATATTCTCAAGATCCTTGGATGCTTCCTGGATGAATGTCGCCATGCGTGCAGCGAGCGGCAACTTCGAAGACGCCTTCTCGTCGAGGAGCTGACTGAAGTGGCGGCTATTCACGTGCGGTTCGCCCTCGCGCATGCCCGCCATCACGAGCGTGACGTTGTGCTGGTTCAGGTGGCCTTTCTCGCGCAGGAATTCCCCATGCGAGAAGAACCCGCTGTTGGAAGCGATTTTCTTGAGAGAATAGATTTCGTACGTGGGTTCGCGGGTCGACCAGAACGCCTTGCGTGCCGCGCACGAGAAGATATGCACGACCTCCGGATAGAACCGGTCAATCTGCTTGCCCTCGTTCTCGATGCATTCGACGATGGTATTCGGTTCGCCGTACGAGAGGCGCACCATCGAGCCCACTTCCATGTCCGAGGACATCACGAGAGAACCGTCGAACCTGCATTCGGAAGGCACGCGCACGATGGTCGTGCCGTTATGCTCGTAGAACATCGGGAACTCGAGCACGTTCATGAAGAAGTTCTCGTCGTTCTCGATATTCAGGTACTTGTGGTACACTTCGTAGGCAGGCATGCCGTCCAGCTCGTACACGATGCTGCCCGAGGCGCGCGTCACCTGGAACGTGCGGCCCAGCGGTTGCCATCCGCTTATCTTGATTGCATTCAGGTAGAAGTTGACGCCTCCATAGAAGGCGACCAGGATGCCCGAACGGCAGAATCCACCCACCGATGAAAACACGAGTGAATCCGGGCTATTCAGGTCGGGCGAGCAAACGATGCCGCCGAACACCTGGATATTCGGGTCGAGATCTTCCAAGGCATCGCAGAAACGCGTAGTGGACGTACTCGGGATCGTATAGTAAATCTCTATACCCTTGACCCACGGATTGGCCTTCGCCTCGGCGAGCACGCTCTTCGCGATATCGTCGACCTGCATCTTCTGCATGTCGTACTGGAAAATCTTGAATTTCGTCGAGAGGTCTTCGAACAACGTTGCTGTAATGACAATCTCGCTACCGAGTTCGCTGTCGACGATATTGCCGCTTGTCGAATTACCCATCCACGGCACGTCCGGGAAAATCTCCGCGACGGCATCGACGACCGGCTTAAGCTTCTCTTCGTCCAGGACCGTCGTATGGATCTGGAAGAAAATGGTTTGGACACTATTCACGTCCCTCGAATCCTTCAAGGCCAATAGGTCGTGCCTCAAGGATTCCATATCGCGAAAATGAATTACTTTACGTATCATGTGCGTCCCACCTATGTCACCAAGATTAATATATACAAAAAATACAATTTTGCCACATTTTTGATATTATTTTCTCCTAGATACGGCTTAAGCACAATAAAATCCGGTAAAATGCCCAATTTTAGGTAAAAAAGCCATTTTTTTCCATAAAAACACCGATTCTTTTTTCTAAAATGAGGGGAAAGGGGTCCCCTATGAAATTCGAAGAAATTATCAAGGAAGTAAAGTTCGAGGTTGAATTCGGCGGCGTGAAGCTTGCGCCGGCCATCGTGCAGGACGCCGACAAGGGCGACGTGCTGATGATGGCCTGGATGGACGAGGAGGCGCTCCGCCGGACGCACGAATGCGGCGAAATGGTGTTCTGGAGCCGTAGCCGGAAGGAATACTGGCACAAGGGCGACACCAGCGGAAACGTGATGACCGTCGTAGAATGGGCCGCCGACTGCGACAGCGACGCTTTGCTCTTCAAGGTTCGCATGCAAGGTCCGCAAGTGGCTTGCCACACGGGAGCAAGAAGCTGCTTCTTCAAAACCTGTGAGAAATAAATAGAGTCTATGATTACGTCATGGCGGACCACGATCACAATAGCCACTTGCAGCATGCTGCTTAGTGGATATGATCCTCGGAACGGGGACGCCATCTAGAATACAATCGAGATAAGGAAACATGAAAAAAGCATTTGTTTTTCTGCTCGCAATTGCCGCGACTTGCTTCGCCCAGGACTTCCGCCAGATGGGCAGCAACTACTACGCCTACCCCGCGCCCGACGCCAAGTACGCCAAGGTCCCCGCGGGTTACAAGCCGTTCTACCTGAGCCACTACGGCAGGCACGGCAGCCGCTTCCACCAGCCCGCCGACCACTACCACATGCTTTTCAATACGCTCGCCAAGGCCGACTCCCTGGGCAAGCTCACCGACATGGGCAAAATTTTGCTCGCACACGCCAAGTTCCTGGAAGAATACGCCGCACCGCGCGCGGGCGACCTCACGCAACTGGGTGTCGCACAGCTCCAGGGAATCGCGATTCGCATGGTCAAGAACTTCCCGGAAATATTCAAGAACGACGCCTTCGTCGAAGCCTACGCGAGTACGTCGACCCGCTGCGTGGTGAGCATGGCCGCGTTTCTCGAAGAACTGCGCGCCCAGAGGCCCAAGATTGACATCCACCAGGAATCGGGCAAGTACCTGATGAGTTTCATCAGCCCGCTCGACTTCGGCAAGATCATCGGCGAATCGAATACGCCCGCATGGCAGAAGGAAAACGAGAAGCTCTACAGCCACGTGGCCCCCTCGCGCATGATGAACGTGATTTTCAACGACCCGGCGTACATTAAGAAGAACATCGACGCGGGTGACCTTTACAGCAAGATTTACGAAATCGGAAACAGCCTGCAAGGGAGCCCCGAAATCGCGTTCAGCTTTGACGAACTCTGGACCCCCGAAGAGCTCGCCGCACGCTGGCACGCGCAGAACGCCTGGTGGTACAGCGTGTTGGGCAACAACCCCTTCGCGAAAAAGCAAGGGCTTGAAAACGCGAAGCCGCTCCTGAAGAACTTCCTGGATGTTGCAGACAAGGTAATCGCCGCGGACACCGTAAAGCCTTCAAAGAACGCCCCGAAAAAGACGGCCGCCACGCTCCGCTTCGGGCACGATACGGTAATTTTCCCGTTTGCCGTACTGCTGCAATTGGAGAACGGTTCGATGAATACCGGCATCGAGACCGCCGACATGGAGAACCTGCACAAGGTCTGGCGCGACTACGAAATCAGCCCGATGGCAGCGAACGTGCAGTTCGTATTCTACAAGTCAAGCAAGAAGGGCGCCCCGATTCTCGTGAAGGTGATGCTCAACGAAATCGAGCAGAAACTGCCCGTGACATGCGATGCAGCAACCGTCAAAAACTGTCCCGCAGCCCCGTATTACCGCTGGGAAGATGTCCGCACCTTTTATAACAAATAACGAACTATATGAAAAAAATTTTTGCTCTCGCTTTTACAACCACTTTATTTGTAGCCTGCGGCGACGACAATTCTTCGTCTGCAAACGATGAGGTGCTTTCCTCTTCTTCGGAAGAAACATCCATCGAATCCTCTTCGAGCAATGATATCGTCAGTTCATCTTCAGAAAACAAGAATGAACCGACGTCATCATCCAATGGGACCTCTTCTGAAGACGGCTGGATTACAACGGTAGCAATCGATCATTTTTCTTTCTTCGACGAAGAACACCTGAGGTACTATTTCCTTGACGAAGAATGCGACTACGATACCACCACGAGCTCATTCAAGTGGGTAACGGAAGACTACACAGGGATTTTTGACAGGTACGACGTGTCGTCATCTACGTTCCAATCCGAATATGGCGGAGACACGCTTAAATATATGATAGACCGTTCCTTCGGATTCAAGATGTCTAATGACACTCTATACGAATGCGATTACATCGGGGACGAATGCGACGATCCCAACGCTGCTTATGTTTATGTAGGCAAATCGAATTCCATTTTTTCCACATGGGAACTTGTCGGCAGAATCAGAAACGGAACATTCGTGCCCAACCCGTCCAATCTTAAACAAACTCTTATACTTGAACCAACCCAGAGAACCATAAAATCAAGTTTCAAGGACATCTATAAGCTTTATGGTCCCGGCGAATACTGCTACCAAATTTACCAGATATTTGGCGACGAACCGAAAGAAGAATTATGCCGCAACTACTTCAGCGAAAATCAGGAAATCTCTTCGGACACTGCATTTATAGCTAGTGGTTTATGGTTCTTGCAGAAAGATTCCAACACTGTAAATATTTCTGTAGACGGAAAGGTTATCGAAATCAGCACAAATCTTTCCATGGGGATGCAGCCCACGCAATACACAAACTCCGTAATAAAAGTATCCTACCAAGGAACGACATGCACCAATTGGAACAAAAATCTTGATATTACACAACAATATTGCGAAGCGACCGAGCACGACATGGATTTTCTCAAAAACGATTACAGCAACATCCTCCATACTTTTGTCGATCAACTCCTAAGCTACAGCGACAACGATGACGAATTCGAAGAATGTATCAAGCAATTTAACCTGAAATAAGAATTGAGTTTTGATTTAACGCAAAATATCCGCCGTCATAGTTTCAGGCGCCTGCTGCTTGCAGTTTCGGGCGGGTTAGATTCCATTTGCCTAGCGCATTATTTTATCTGCAACAAAGAAGCACTGGGCATTGATTGGTTCAGCATTGCCCATGTGCATCACGGGCTGCGCGAAGGCACTGCCGACCGCGATGCAAAATTCGTCGAGGCTTTCGCGAAAGCGCACAACGTTCCATTTTTCTTGAAGAAATTGGATGGCGACGCGCTAAAAAAAGCCGAAGGCTCGCTGGAAGAAAACGCACGTGACGCAAGATACAAGGCGCTGGAAGAAATATTCAACGAGACAGAAGATCCCCGCCTGCGCGGGGATGACAATAAGGGCATCATCGTCACGGCGCATCATGCGGGCGACCAGGCGGAAACGATGTACATGCGAATCCGTCGCGGAACGACACTTGCGGGGCTGCGTGGCATTCAGGAAGTTCGAAAAAATATCTATCGCCCATTCTTAAACGTGACGCGCGAAGAGCTCCTCGCCTATGCGCGCGAAAACAAGCTTGAATGGTGCGAAGACGAAAGCAATGATGACGTAAAGTTCGCTCGCAACAAGGTGCGGCACGAGATGTTGCCCCTGCTGGAACGGGAATGCCCCGGCGCGACAGCACAACTCTGCCGGATGGCGGCAATTGCCGACAGGGCGTACAAGAAGGTGATGAAGAAATGCGATACTCTTTTCACCGTCGCTCTTTGCAAGGAGCCTCTTGTAAAGGAGATCCCCGCCTACGCGGGGATGACAAGTAAGGAAGCCGGGATTGTTCAGTGCATTACCTTGGACAAGAAAAAGCTCAATAAAATTCTGCGGGAACACGCGGACGCGGACCTCTCGGAAATGTTCCGCCTGTGGCTCTCGGAACAGGGACTCCGCTTCCCCTTCGGCTTCTTTTACGGCGAGAGCGAACCCGCGCACGTGAAAATCCCGCACCGGGCCGCCTACCGCAGGCGTTCTGTCGCCAAAATCGGCCATACCGTCCAAATTTGCGAGTTTTCCACCCCCGAAGAAGCCCAGAAATTTGTATCTTGCCGAGAGAAAGATAAAGGATTATAATGAGCCAACCCAAGAAGCCAGCGACGCCCTTTAGGAACAGGAATTTCATCATCGTACTCATCATGCTCGTGATGCTGTTCGTGATGTTCCCCCTGACCGGCAAGGACAGCGACCAGAACCTGACGCGTACCGAATTTTTAGCCCTGATGGGTGATTCCAGCAAGGTCATTACCGAGCTTTCGCTCCAGAAGACCCCCGACGGCATCATCATCGAGGGAGCCTACCAGCTGACCCCCGAAGAAATTGCCGAGGCGAGCAAGAGCCGTAGCGCCCTCGCCCGCTTTACGCACGCCGACAAGGACAACGGCAATACCCGCAGATTCACGAGCCACATGCTCGAAATCTCTAACGAGCAGATTACCGCCTGGGAAGTATTCAAGGGCGTGAAGGTCAAGGTCATTCACGAATCTACGACCTGGATGGACACCATCATGGCATTCCTCCCGGTCATCATCCTCATCGCATTCTTCTGGATCATGACGAGCCGCCAGATGGGCGGCGGCGGGCGTAATCCGTTCAGCTTCGGCAAGAGCCAGGCGAAGATTCTTGCAAACGACCCGAAGAAGAGGACCACGTTCAACGACGTGGCCGGCTGCGACGAGGCGAAGCAGGACCTGCAGGAGCTCGTGGAATTCCTGAAGGCCCCGAAAAAGTACGATGAACTCGGCGGGCGCATCCCGAAAGGTGCCCTGCTCGTGGGCCCGCCGGGTACCGGAAAGACCCTGCTTGCACGCGCGGTCGCCGGCGAAGCGGGAGTACCGTTCTTCAGCATGTCCGGTTCCGACTTCGTGGAAATGTTCGTCGGCGTCGGCGCGTCCCGAGTACGCGACCTGTTCGAGACCGGCAAGAAGAATGCCCCGTGCATCCTGTTCATCGACGAAATCGACGCCGTGGGCCGCCAGCGTGGCGCGGGTCTCGGCGGCGGGCATGACGAACGCGAACAGACATTGAACCAGTTGCTCGTCGAGATGGACGGCTTCGCCGCGAACGAAGGCGTGATTCTGATTGCGGCCACCAACCGCCCCGACGTACTCGACAAGGCCCTGCTGCGTCCGGGCCGCTTCGACCGCCAGATCGTGGTGGGACTGCCCGACCTGAAGGGCCGCGAAGAAATCTTGAAGGTTCATCTGAAAAAGCGCAAGGTTCCGCTCGACAAGGACGTGGACGTGTCCGCCATCGCGAAGGGCACGCCGGGACTCGCGGGCGCGGACCTCGAGAACCTCGTGAACGAAGCCGCACTCCTCGCCGCGCGCTTCAACAACAAGAAGGTCACGATGCTCGACTTCGAGGAAGCGCGCGACAAGCTCAGCATGGGTGCCGAGCGCCGTACGCTCCTGATGACCGACGAAGAAAAACGCCATACGGCATATCACGAGGCGGGCCACGCGCTAATGACCCTCCTCTGCAAGCATTCCGACCCGCTGCACAAGATAACGATCATTCCGCGTGGCCGCGCCCTGGGCGTCACGATGAGCCTCCCGGAACGCGATCAGGTGAGCTACAGCCGCGAATACGCCGAAGAACGCATCATGATCATGATGTCTGGCCGACTCGCCGAACTCATCTTCTTCAACCACCAGAGCACGGGAGCTTCCAACGACATCCAGCGAGCCACCGAGCTTGCACGCAAGATGGTCACGGAATGGGGATTCGACGAAGAGATCGGGCCCGTATGCTACAGCCGCGCCGACGGAGAAGTGTTCCTCGGCCGCGAGATTTCTAAACCGAAGGAAATGTCCGAGATGATGGCGGAAAAAATCGACAACGCCGTCAACGGACTCATCAAACGCATGGACGAAGCCGCGCGCAAGCTCCTCGAAGAAAACAAGGAGAAGCTCGTGGACCTCGCCGAGGCGCTGTTCGAATTCGAAGTGCTCGACCGCGAAGAGATTGACAAGGTTATGGCGGGCGAAAAGCTCACCGGCACCAAGAAGAGCCGCCAGTACCAGGCGCTCGAGGAAATGGCCGCGAAGAAAAAGCGCGAGGAGACTCCCCCGCCCGATCCGGGAAAGCAGCCGCCCATCGCTCCGGTAGCGAACGAGACACCGGTCGTCTCCAAGCCCGAAACCGCAGGGATTTCGCCCACCGCAGGAATTGAACCAAAGGACCCGCAGACCTGATGCTGAAGGAATGTCTCGACAACAACCGCGCACTCGCGTGGAAAATCGGAAACGACCTCGTGCCGGCGGAGTCGATGCCGCTCGTGATGGGCATCGTGAACGTGACGCCGGACAGCTTCTTTGACGGAGGCAGGTACGCCGACCCCGACGCCGCCTTCGAGCACGCAGTCGCGCTACTGCAGCAGGGTGCGGACATCCTCGACATCGGTGGCGAGAGCAGCCGCCCGGGAAGCACTCCCGTGAGCGAGCAGGAAGAAATGGACCGCGTCTGTCCCGTGGTAGAAGCGTTCTCGCAGCTTTCGACGATATCCGAGGACCTCAACAATCCCGGAAACCGCAAGTTCTACATCTCGGTCGACACGACAAAGTCGAAGGTCGCCGCCGAATGCATGCGCCTCGGTGCGCACATCATCAACGACATCAGCGCCTGCACGATGGACCCGGACATGCCGGAAACCGTCGCGAAGACGGGAGCCTCCGTGGTGCTCAACCACATGCGCGGAAGCTTCGGCAACATGCAGCAGGACTTCAAGCCCTACACCGACGTGGTGCACGAGGTGCTCGATGAGTTGGTTACGCAGGCAGGAAAGCTGGTCGCCCTCGGCGTCGAGAAGGAAAAGATCTGCATCGATCCGGGTATCGGCTTCGGCAAGTCCGTTCAGGACAATATCGACCTCATGAAATCCGTCGAGGAATTCCTCGGTACGGGCTATCCCGTGCTCGTGGGGACCTCGAGAAAATCCTATATCGGGAAGATGCACAAGCTCGAAGATAGCGACAGGCTCATCCCGACCGTCACCGCGGGCGTCATCGCGGCCCTCGGGGGCGCAAGCGTCATCCGAGTACACGACGTACGCGAAGCAAAAGAATCTATACTTTACCTGGAGGCGTTGAGGTCCAATGGTACTGTTTAAGATATTCGATGTCATTGACGTGAGAATGGCGGACATCCTGGATGTGCTCCTCGTGTCCATCATCCTCTACTACGTGTTCCTGCTGTTCCGCGGGACACGCGCCGTGCAGATGATTGTGGGCGGCCTGCTCCTGATACTTGCCTGGCTCATCGCCCAGTGGTGGGAACTGCGAAGCATCACCTGGTTGCTTTCCAACCTGACCGGTATCGGTATCGTGGCGCTGGTGATATTGTTCCAGCCCGAAATCCGAAGCGCCCTGACGCGAATCGGCCAGTCCATCAGCCGCGCCGACTTGCGGCAACTCTTCTTCCATTCCAGCGGCCTCGACGAGGTTACCGAATCCATCACGTCCGCCGTGCAAGACCTTGCCAAGAACCACGTGGGTGCATTGATTGTCCTTGAAAAGCGCGTCGGGCTCCGCAACTACGAAGAGACCGGTGAAATTTTGAACGCGAAAATCAGCTCGCGCCTGCTGCGTGCGCTGTTCTTCCCGAACTCTGCATTGCATGACGGTGCGGTTCTCCTGAACAGCCACAGCATCGTCGCCGCCGGATGCATCCTCCCGATGCCTACGGGCAACGTCGAAGGCGACGCGGGATACGGCATGCGCCACCGCGCGGCCAAGGCGCTCGCCGCCGAATGCGACGCCATGGTCATTGTCGTGTCCGAAGAAACCGGCGGCATCTCGATCGCCTACCGCAACAGCCTGCGCCGCAAGCTTTCCATCAAGGAACTCGATGCCGAAATCAAGCGCCATTGGGCCGAGCTGTTCCACGAAGAAACGGTCGCTGCCGAGAAAGCCGCCGCCGAAGACTAACCCCAGATTTTTTTCAATTCCATGACTTCAAAGAATCAGAATACCGAGAATAATACGCAGAAGCGCAACAAGAAACGGAACATCGCCGTACTCGTGCTCATGTTCCTGCTTTTGCTGTGCCTGTTCATCGTGCAATGCCAGCTCGACAAGATGAAGCAGGAAGCGCTCCGCGAACAGCAGGAATCCGAACTCGAAGCGCGCCAGAAGCATATCCTCGACAGTCTAAAGCGTCTGGAACAGATGAAGGCCGACAGTCTCGCCGTCCTCGAAGCCGCGCGCATCGCCGACAGCATCCGCGTGGCCGATTCCCTCGCCGCACTCGATACCACCGACAAGACGCCCAAGCCCGCGCTGAACCGGGATAGCATCCGCCACGTGCGAGACAGTCTCGCTGCGCTTGAAAAAGCCCGCCAGGACAGCCTGCAGCGCATCGCCGACAGCCTCGCCGCCATCGAGAAGGCCCGCGCCGACTCGCTCGAGAAGAAGAGGATCCAGGACAGCATCCGCGCCGCGGACCAGGTCCCGCCAGTCGCCGAGATAAGCCCTCCCGCGGGCCGTTACTACGACCCGATTAAGCTCAAGGTCAAGTGCGATGAGATCAAGTGCAAGACGTACCTCTCCATCGGCGACACGATGAACCCGCAGGACGCTTCCAAGCCCATCGATTACAACAAGACGGGAAGCGTGTTCTACCTTGCCGAGGACTCCGTCGGCAACCGCACCGCCTGGGAAGAAGCCAAGTACGACATGGCGAGCGACAACATCTGCGGCAAGAACGCCTACCCCGTCCCGCTGGGCGGAAAAACCGTCTGCGTGGACGCCTACGAATACCCGAACGTCGCCGACGAGAACCCGCGCGACATGGTGAGCCACGAGCAGGCCGTGAGCCTCTGCGAACAGGCCGGCAAGCACCTGTGCACCATCGATGAATGGCAGGCCGCCTGCCGTGGCAAAGACAATACCAAGTATTCTTACGGCGACAGCTACAAGCAGAACAAGTGCAATACCAACACCAAGTCCGCAAAGCGAAGCGGTCGCAAGGAACAGTGCCGCAGCTGGTGGGGCATGTACGACATGAACGGCAACCTGTGGGAATGGACTGCGACCGCGAGCAAGGAACATCCCAACATGTTCTACGTTGCAGGCGGTGCCTGGAACACGAACAACGGGAGCCGCTGTACCGAAAGCAAGTTCAGCTTCTATCCGCAGAATCAGTATCCGAGCGTCGGCTTCCGCTGCTGCAAGTAGTTACTCAAATAGCTCCACGTGCAGGTGTTCTGCTTCGCCTTTTTCCCAGATGACGCGGGCGCGGCCTTCCAGCTTTTTCGTGGCTAGATCCACGATGCTCTTCTTTTCTTCGGGCAACAAGAACTTGATGCGGAAATCGAGCGCCTTGTTCTCGTAGTGCTTCGATTTCTTCGCGTGGTAGGGCCAGTCGTTCCCGCTCGTTATCACGGGCACGTATTCAAATCCCATCACCGAATGGTAGACATTGACAATCTCGAGGCCGATCGTATCCAGCGCGGGTTCCAGGCTCTCCAGGTACACGCCCGCCTTCTGCCTCGTGCGCTTGAGCAAGAGCCTGTGTACGCCGCTCTTGCCGAAGGGCCTGTGATCCTTCTTGAGCTGGCGCAGGTATTCCTCGGCATCGAAAATCACCTCTTCGTGCTTGGGCTCGTAATGCGGAACGGGGCGCTTATTCGTTTGTATAAGAAAATATACAGCGAAAATCGCCAAAATTGCAAGAATTGGAGCCACGAGGTACAAATGTTTCATTTTCCGGGATAAAAATAACTATTTTAAGGGCATGAAAAAGATTATCACTATTGCAATTTTCTCTCTCGTATCCCTGATGTTCTCCGCCTGTGGTGAAAACAAGGCCGACTACACGGGTTACTGGCTCGGCGAAGCCAATATGATTTTCGAAGTCCTCACCGAAAACGGTAGCGACTACATCATCCGCAACATCAACGGCGACCTGAACGCAAAAGTCGAGAACGGCGCCCTCCGCGGCAAGAATTCCCTCGACATGGAATACGTGATGAAGGTAAAGGGCGACTCCGCCTACTACGAATTCGGCTCCATCACGACCGGATACAAGAGGATTTCGAAGGCCCAGTACGACGAAATCTACGCCGCCCAGAAGAAGGCGAGCCTGAACTAGTCTAGCATTCCTTAAAGCTATTGAACCATAGTCTCTTGAACAAGCTGTTCAAGAGCTTTTTCGTTGGGTACGCCGCTCCACACACCCTTGATGTAGCCTTCGCCATCGAGGAGCATGAGCGTCGGGACCGACCGGATGCCATAACGGCGCCAGAGTTCCTTCGTCGCGTCACGGTAGAGCGGGTACGGCGAGCGGTGCTGACGCTCGTAGAACGCGTTCAGCGTATTCAGGTCCTCGTCGGCGATTCCGATAACCTCGAGTCCCTGCCCGCCAAGCTTCGCGTAGATGCGCTCCAGAATCGGGAGCGTCTGGCGGCACGGACCGCACCAGGTAGCCCAGAAATCGAGAAGCGTCGCCTTGGGCTTCGCCTTGCGCTTGTCGCCGTTCTGATAGAAATTCTTGCCGAACTCGGCCATCTTGCTGCCGATTGCCGAACCCGTGAGGCTCGAGATATCGTCGGGACGTTCGGTCAGCTTGACGTTCATCGGGATTTTCTTGCCGGCGCGTTCGACTTCAATCTTCATCGACTGGCCCGCTTTCGACTTTCCGATGATGGAGGTCAGCTGCGACATGTCGGTAAGCGGACTCCCCGCGACACCCACGATCTTGTCTCCCGCGACGACACCCGCGGTGAAGCACCCGGAACCCGGATGCACGCCTTTCACGTCGAGCGCCAGGTGGCCTTCGTACGTCGTCTTCTTGAACGTGACTCCGAGCCACGGACCAGCAAAAGCGGGCATGCACACCAGCAAAACCAAACAAATTAACAGACGGTTATTCATATCGGAAAGCCCCTATCAAAAGAATAGTATCGAGAAATCCAGGGATATCAGAAAGTGGGCTTCCTGCTCCATGAAGAGAGTTTCCTTTTTCTTCGAGACAGGTTCGCCCATGATGTACTTGCCGCTCAGCTGGATGCGGCCGAGCAGGTCGGCATTCTTGAAAAACAGGATGTCGCGGCCGTACCCGAACGAGATGACCGGCGGAAAGTAGGATTCGTCGTTCTTCTCGATGTAGATGCCCGAAAAGCCGAAGCGTAGAAAATCGTCATGTCCGGTTTCCATGAGCCTGCCCGAGAAGTAGAAGCGGTAATCGAGTCCCGCCTCCATGAAGTCATCGCCCAGATGGATGAGACCGAACGCGCCCAGGGCGTGATGCTTGTGGACGCGGAAATCCGTCGACAAACGCACGCCGCCGTCCACCGAGTTCAGGTAATAGCGGAGGAAGCCTCCCCCGCCCACGATCCAGGTCGGCAGCGGACGCACGGTGGCCGCCGGCGACTCCTCGATGGGAATGCCCATAAAATCCTTGCCGTAAAGAAGGCTCGCGGCAAGCAAAAGATACGGGATTAGTCTAAGAACGGTCTTCACTTTTTAGGGTTGCGGTCGTCGTATTCGCCAAGGGACTTGTACCCGTCATTGAGCATGGCGTCCCAAAGTTCGTTACGCATGGCGTGAGCGGCCATCCAGCGGAAAGCGACGACGGAATAGCACTGCACGGCGTCCACACCCATCTTGATGAGGTCGTAAACCTTGTAACCGTGGTCGATGCCGCCGCAGGCGATGATGCTCATCTTCGGGTAATGCTCACGGATATACTTCACGTTCCACACCATGTTCTCGTAAAGCGGACGGCCGGACATGCCACCACAATCCCCATCGGCACGGAGCGGGGTCAGTTCCGCATGCTTGGTGGTCACGGGCAGCTCGCTGATCTTTTCCGTCGGATAGGTATTCCCCACCACGACTCCGTTCACGCCCGTACGCACGAGCATTTCCATGATGGCGATCAGGTGGCGTTCCGAAAGGTCCGGGCTCAACTTCGCGTACACGGCCTTGCGCAGCCCGAGCGTATTGCGGAAATTCATGATCTCGGTAAAGATGCGTTCCGAGAAGCTCATGTCCAGATCGACGCGGGATTCGCCCGTGTTGGGGCAGCTCACATTGATCTCGATGTAGTCCGCGGCCTTGTAGGCGATGGAAAAACTCTCGATGATGTCCTTCAGCTTTTCTTCGGGATCGGTAAGGCCCGGAGTCTCGGCGACCGAGATGCCCACGCAGAGGCCCGCCTTGTGCGCTTTCACGAGCTGTTCGTCGACACGCTTCGCGATGACTTCAACGCCCTCGTTGTTGAGGCCCATGCTGTTGTAGATGGCGCGGTCGCATTCGAGAAAACCGATGCGCGGCCTGTGGGTGTTGCCTTCGCGGAAATTGCGGGTGGCGGTTCCTACCGTGATGCCGCCGAAACCGACGTTCGCGTAATCGGAAATACGCTCGGCAGTCTTGTTCGCACCGGCGGCAAGGATAATCGGGCAACCGAAATAGAGGGAATTGCTATGGTCCGAAAAAGTAATGACGCGCTTTAACGGCTTGCGCAGGTCCGGCCTGCCGCCCATGAAGGGAATGAAGGGAGCCAAACGAGCGACATGCTTGAAAGAATCGTGCCTAAATTCAGGATAATTGTGGAAAATCTTGCGTATAAGCGCAAGAATCCTGTCGCTAAAACGCAAGTAATACTCGTGATTGATGCATTCGACTGTCATATAATTATAAATTATAAAAAAAGAGGTAGAAAAAGTGGTTTCCGACATAGAAAAAAGAATTCACGAGGGCATGCCCGGCTACATCGAAGCCTTGAAGCGCCTGGTACGCATACCCTCCATCAGTTTCGACAATTTTGACCAGAAATACGTGCTCGACAGCGCGGAAGCCGTGAAGGCGATGTTCACCGAGGCCGGCTACACCAACGTCCAGTTCCTGCTGCCCCCGAGCGGAAGGCCCACGGTTTACGCCGAGAGCCTCACCAGCCCCGAAAATCCGACCATCCTGCTCTACGCACACCACGACGTGCAGCCCCCCATGCGCGAGCACCTGTGGGACACCAAGCCCTTCGAGCCCGAAATCCGCGGAGACCGCATCTACGGGCGCGGGACCTCCGACGACAAGGCGGGCATCATCACCCACGTCGCCGCCTGCGAGCAGGTACGCAAGGCGCTCGGAGACAAGGGGCCTAACCTCAAGTTCATCATCGAGGGCGAAGAGGAATCCGGTAGCGCCGGGTTCGCCGAAATCCTTGCGAAGAACGCGGAACTGCTCAAGTGCGACGCGGTCATCATCGCAGACCTCGGGAACTTCGCCAAGGGCACTCCCTCCATCACGACGACCCTGCGCGGCATGAGCGCCGTGAACGTGACCGTCAAGAGCGCAAAGGCTCCCCTCCATTCCGGAAGCTGGTCCGGACCGATTCCCGACCCGGGACAGGCGCTGTGCCGCATGATTTCGGCTCTGACCGACAAGGACGGAAACATCGCCATCCCGCATTTCGAAGACGGCATCGTAAAGCCCACTCCCGAAGAACTAGAATCGTATGGGAGCCTCGGTTACAGCGAAGAGACGTTCCGCAAGGAAGGCGGCGTCCTCGACTGCGTCAAGCTGAACGTACCCGGGGACAAGATTCTCGAGACGCTCTGGCGCAGGCCTTCCATCGTGGTCACCGCGATGGAAGTGGGGAGCCGGACCAACGCGGGCAACGTCTTACAAGACAGCGCCTACGCCCGCATCGGCATCCGGCTCGCCCCCGGCATGGATGCCGACGCCTGCACCCAGATGCTCGTGGAATTCCTGCAGCAAAGCGTACCGAACGGACTGGAATGCAGCATCACCGCCGAGGACGGCGCGAACCCGTTCACGACCGACATCGCCCACCCGTTCTTCAAGAAGATGAGCGAAGCGATGGCCGAGGCGTACGGACAGCCGACAAAATTCATCGGATGCGGGGCAAGCATCCCGGGCGCGGAACTGTTCCGCAGCACCCTCGGGGACATTCCCATCCTGATGACGGGCCTCGAAGACCCGGAATGTGCTGCCCACGGCGAGAACGAGAGCCTGTACCTCCCCGATTTCGAGCACGGAATCGTCGCCGAAGCACTATTCTTTGCATCACTCACATAATTTCATCTAGATGGCGGGTCAAGCCCGCCATGACGTGGAAAACACATCTTTAGGCATTGCTATATTAAAAAACGTATGGAAAAGAAACTTGTTGTTTTGACGGGCGCTGGAATCAGCGCAGAATCCGGGCTCCGCACGTTCCGCGGCAACGACGGGATGTGGGAGCATGAAAACATCGAGGACGTATGCACGCCCGGTGCGCTCCGCCGTGACCCGAAGCGCGTGATGGACTTTTACAACTTCCTGCGCAAGGGACTCCCCGCGCACCAGCCGAACGCCGCCCACATCGCGCTCGCCGAACTCGAGAAGCGCATGGGCGACCGATTCCTGCTCGTGACGCAGAACGTGGACGACCTGCACGAACGCGCCGGCAGCAAGCGCGTGCTCCACATGCACGGCGACCTGATGAAGCTTCGCTGCATGGGAAACAGCGATCACGAATTCATGTTCGACGGCGAAGAGACCCTCGAAACCAAGTGCCCGTTCTGCGGAGCCAAGACCCGCCCGGACATCGTGTTCTTCGAAGAAGTCCCGCTGTACATGGAAGAAATCCAGGATGCGCTCCGCAAGTGCGACGAGTTCGTGTATATCGGAACGAGCAGCGTGGTCTACCCCGCCGCCGGCTTCAAGAATTTCGCCAAGCGCTGCGGCGCCAAAGTCACCTGCCTGAACCTCGAAGTACCCTCGTACGACCCGGATACCGACGTCATCGTGCAGGGTAAGGCTACCGAAATCGTACCCAAGTGGTGCGAAGAGTTTGAATAAAATGCCGAGACTCAGCGAATCCGAAGCACTCGATTTATTCCTAAATGCCCCGCTCGACGAACTATGTGCCCGCGCGAATGCCGAAAAGGAACGCAGGCACGGAAAATCCGTCTATTGGGTAAACAACAGACAAATTAACTACACGAACGTTTGCGTTCTGCACTGCAAGTTCTGTGCTTTCTCAAAAATCAAGAAGGACAGCCCGACCGCCTACGACTGGGATTATGATACCATCCGGAACAAGGCGGCCGAGGCGATTGCCGGAGGTGCTCGCGAGCTGCATATTGTCGGCGGACTCCATCCGGACCATCCTTTCGAATACTACATCGAGATGCTGCGCAAGCTGCGCGTAGAGTTCCCGAAGGCGAACCTGAAGGCATTTACCGCGGTCGAGATTTGCCACTTCGCGAAAATCTCGGGCCAGACTCCCCTGCAAATCATGACGACTCTCAAGGAAGCGGGCCTCGACGCCCTCCCCGGCGGAGGTGCGGAAATACTCGTGCAGAGCGTACGCGACCAGATTTGCCCCGGCAAGGAAACCGGCGAGGAATGGCTCGACGTGCACCGCGCCGCCCACAAGATCGGCATCCCGACAAACGCGACCATGCTGTTCGGGCATATCGAGAAGCCCGAGGACCGCATCGCCCACATGAGAATGTTGCGCGACTTGCAAGACGAAGCGCCCGGTTTTTTCGCATTCATCCCGCTCGTTTACCATCCGGAGCACAACGCGCTTCACAAGATTGTCCCGAACATCACGAGCGAAGAAGATATCCTGCGCACGGTCGCCGTCGCCCGCCTATTCCTGGATAATTTCCCGCATATCAAGGCGTACTGGATACAGATGGGCATCGAGACCGCGATGAAAGCGCTCCATGCCGGAGCTTCCGACCTGGACGGCACGATTATCGAGGAAAAGATTACACATGCCGCCGGAGCGACCGTCCCTGTAGGCATGAGTCCCGAACGCATGAAGGCCCTTATCACAAACGAAGGGCTCATTCCCGTGGAAAGGGACGCAAAATACGAAACATACTAGACTTTCGCCCTCAAATCTTCGTATATTGAGGGTATGAGACTCTTTTCAAGCATTTTTTCTGCGCTTTTGTTGTCCGTGGCCTTTGCCGCCGCCGATACAACGACCGTAAAGCCCGCCGATTCCACCGCGACTGATTCTGCCGCGAAAGTTTCCGCCACCGAACCCACGACAACTGATTCTATCGGTCGCGAAGCTCCCTCCAGAATGACAGATGCAAAAAAACATGCTGTCTGGATCAAGCTCGAAGGCGACGTGGAACCCGCGATGTTCGAGTTCTGCGCCCGCGCCATCGACGACGCCCTCAAGGAAAATCCCGACTACATCGTCTTTGAAATCAACACCTTCGGCGGACGCCTCGACGCGGCATTCGACATTGTCGACACCATCATGGCAGTCAAGGGGCCCGAAACCATTGCCCTCGTGAAGAAGAAGGCCATCAGCGCAGGCAGCCTCATCGCCCTCGCCTGCAAAAAGCTGTACATGCTCGAAGCCACGACCATCGGCGACTGCGCTCCCATCGTGCAGGGCGGCGACGGCACGCCGCAAATCGTCGGCGAAAAGATTCAATCCCCGCTCCGCGCCAAGTTCAGGAACCTCGCCCAGCGTAACGGCTACCCCGAACTGTTGAGCTCTTCGTTCGTGACGCCCGAGCTCGAAATTCTGGAACTCACCGCCAAGCTCGACAAGGGTAAAAAGACGGAACGCGACACCGTCCTTATCATCGAGGGCGAGAAGTACACTGTTTTGGACAGCGCCGCCAAGGCATTCTGGGGTGCGCCCAAGATTCTGGTGAAAGAAGGCGAACTCCTGACCATGACCGACAAGGAAGCGCAGGAACTCGGGTTCTCGAAAGGAACATTCAAGGACAGGGCCGAATTCGAAACATCGCTCGCCATCGAAAGCCGTAGCGAAGTCGAGACGACCCTCGGCGAAGATATCGCCTCAGCCATCGCGGCTATCGCGGGAATCCTCCTGATTCTCGGTTTCGGCGCGCTCTACATAGAATTCAAGACGCCCGGATTTGGCCTGTTCGGCATCATCGGCATCATCCTCATCGGCATCGTGTTCCTCGGGCAGTTCGCACCGCAGCTCGACGGATACATCCCGGCCATCCTGCTCGTTGCGGGCATCGCGCTGTTCCTTGTCGAGATTTTCGTGATGCCTGGAACGTTCCTGTTCGGCGTAGGCGGCATCGCGTGCATGATTCTCGCACTCGCGCTCTCGTTCTCGCCCTCGGAAATTCCCGAATACATTCCCGAATCCATCGAGACGACCTTTGATGCGACGCCCTGGCTATTCGGATTGCTCTACATGCTATGTTGCGCAGCCATCGCGCTCGTATTCCCGATTGCGGCAAGCAAGTACCTGATTCCGCTTCTGCCCGAAGGCTGGACGCCCATGCTCAAGACGGATCTCGAGAATGCTGCCTCGCCCACCGAATCCGTGCAAGAAATCCATGTCGGCGACGTGGGTGTCGCAAAGACGTTCCTGCGCCCCGTAGGCCAGGCGAGCTTCACCATGAGCGACGGCTCTACCAAGCTATTCGACGTTCAGACGCACGGCGAGATTATCGAAGCAGGCTCCCCCGTGAAAGTGGAAGCCGTACAGGAAGGCCACATCTGGGTGGGTCTAGTTAATCCTTGACGCAGCGGATCGAGAACCCGGAACTTTTGTCATACCCATTCATACCGACAATTTCGAAAGAGCCAAAGCTTACCCCAATCGCTTGGGTATCAGAAGATTCCTTTGACGTCCAAAAATATGCCACACGATCGTTATATCTCATTTCACCAAAAGGCATTCCCTTTACAAGATCACGCCAAAACGCATCACCCGCCGGCATTACTGAAAATCCGTAAAAATCATATCCTCCGAAACGACCATCCCAGTCATCTTTCGATTTCAATATAGCTCCGCATGCAATCGTTTCGGCAGATCCCCGTTTCACCACACAATTTAATGTAATGAACAAGGTTCTCCATTCCGTAGAATCCGGCAAATGCCACCCTGCCGGACAGACACCGCGAACTCTCCCTGTCGGATTGCACGCAGATTGCAAACCACAACCTTTTCCGTCATCGCTAAAGATTCCCGCCGAATCCATTGCTGCCGGCCAAGTATAATAGCGGCCATAGTCCACGCACGAATCACCGACGTCGGCACAATTGACGGAACCATATATCGATATGGTATCGCTTACCTGATAGTTGTAGTTCAAGTTTTCCGCCATCCAGGTCTTGTCGCCAATTTTTACGGTCTTGTAAACTTGCCCATCACGAGCATCCGTCA
>CAMJQW010000036.1 GCA_946408125.1 uncultured Fibrobacter sp. | reverse complement strand
AAGCCTGGGTGCCGGAATAGTCGAATTCGCAAGCCTGACCGATCACGATCGGGCCGGAACCAATGATAAGGACTTTGTCGATGCCTTCAATCTTCATTTTGTTTATCTCCGTTGATACTAATTATTAAACTCTTGTACTAAACTGTTGGACTGGATCCTTCGCCCTTACAGGGCTCAGGATGACGCGTGAGATGCGCCTCAGGATGACATAAAAAAAAGCTGAACTAAAAAGTTCAGCAAAATCAGAAAAACAATTAACCTTGGAAAAACCGATTGCCGTTGCGCAGGGGATTGCGCAGGAGGCATGGGGCTTCGTCATTGCAAAAAATCTTTTCATTTTTTGTCTAAATCACTCAAGGCTTAAACTTGCGCAAATATAGAATAAAGAACCCCGTCTTGCAACGGGGAAAGAACAAAAAATGTAAAAGAAAAACTATTCTTCAACAGGCGTATCCGGAGTGTTATCTTCGCAGAGGGCCGGGTCCTTCGTGCACTCATCCTCCACCGAAGAAGTGTTCGAATCATCGCCGCAAGCAGCTAACGCCATAACGCTCAACAAGATAGATGTCATAAAGACTTTTTTCATTTTTCTCTCCTTGGTTTTCAGTACATAATCAATATACAAAAAAGAGGTCGCCTTCGCAGGCGACCTCAAATCCGTCAATTAAAATCCTAGCCGAAGAAATTCATCTTGGCAAGGAGAATCATCATGACCCAGGAAAGCACCAAGCCAAGAATGCCCATCACCACACCCGTAATGGCCATACCACGCGTGTCGGTGTAACCGGTGGCGTGGGCAAGAGCGTTGGGAGGCGTCGAAATCGGGAGGCTCATGCCGAGAGAGCTTGCGAAGGCGACAGAGACGAGGAGAGCGGTGACGCCGCCAAGCCCCGTGAGGTTGTTCTGGCAAGCAATGCCCACAGCGCAAAGGATCGGCACAAGGAGAGTCGCCGTAGAAGTGTGGCTCATGAAGTTTGCCATAAAGAGGCAGATGACGCCGCAGCCGACCATGAGGGCGAACGGAGACCAGCTTGCAAACGGGATTGTCTTGATAAGGTGAGCCGCAAGACCCGTGGCGTTAAGGCCAACACCCAGGGCAAAGCCGCCGGCGACAAGCCAAAGCACGTCCCAGCTCATGGCGTTCAAATCCTTCTTGGTAATCACACCCGTGAGGGCAAATACAGCCATCGGAATCATGGCAATGGCGTTGTCGTTAATGCCATGCACTCCCTTACCCGTCACCCAAAGGAGCACGCACAGAGCAAAGGTAATGTAGACAATGATCGCTTTCGGGCTCGTGTCAAACTTGCCGGCACCTTCAATGTTCAAAACCATTTGCTTCATCTTGATGGGGTAAATCTTGAGGAGCAAAATCCAGGCCACCACCATAAGGATAATCACGTAGGGGATACCAAAAGCCATCCACTGGCCAAAGGACACGGGGGCGGCGTTCAAGTCGCCACGGGCAACAGCGTCGTTCAAGGCGCCAAGAGCGATAGCGTTAGGAGGCGTACCAATCGGGGTACCCATACCACCGATGTTAGCGCCGAGCGGGATGGCGAGAGCGAATGCAGCCTTGCCGCGGTCGTCTTCGTCAAAGAGCTTGAGCACCGGAGCGAGGATGGCGAGCATCATGGCGGCGGTAGCGGTGTTGCTCATGAACATGGAGAACACGGCGGTAATGAGCATGAGGCCGAGAAGCACGAACTTCGGGTTCTTGCCGAAGGGCTTCAGGAGCACGCGGGCCAGGTTCAAGTCCATCTTGTACTTGGTCGCGGCAGCGGCAAGGAAGAAGCCGCCGAGGAAGAGCATGATAATCGGGTTCGCGAAGGTCGCCATAATGGACTTGTGGCTGATCATGGTCACACCGTCGACGCGGAAGGGCGTCAAAGCGGAGTCCGACATGGTGATAATCATAAGCACAATCACCAGCATGGAGGTGGACCAGATCGGGAACGGTTGAAGAATCCAGAAAAGGGCTGCCATCACGAAAACGCCAATGACGCGAATTTCGAGCGGGTTGAGGATTCCCATGGGGCTTGCGGCATCGAATCCCATGGATTCGTAGGGCAAGTAGAGGGCGACAATCGCGAGGATCGACGCAATAATGAATTTGATGAATTTTGCCTTTGTCATAACGGCGCCAAAATTAGAAAATTCGGCACCGCATGGCAAGGATGGTCCGGAAGGGGATCCCCTTCCCTACTTGACCATAATCCGGCCGGCAGCCATCTGGCTTCCTGCACGCACGCGCAGCATGTGCAGGCCCGATTTCGGGACCTCAAGCGAGAGGGTGTTCAGCCCGGCCCTGGCAGTCCCCGCCGCGGTGGCCGCGACGTGCCCCTTCAGGTCCACCACGTCCACACGCACGTCACTGCCGGCAAGGCCGTCAGTAGCGGCGAACGACACCTGGAGGTTGTTCCCGGAACGGATGGCACGCAGCCCATCCAGGCGGTACGCAAGGGTGACGTTCGCCGATTCGGCCACGCGGACGGTCGCGTACTTCGAAGATTTCGTGAGGGCCACCTTAAGCGGTTCGCCTTCGCGCATTTCGGTCGTCTTGCCGTCCACCGTCACGAACACCTTGAGCCCGAGGTCGCGGAGGGCTTTCACACCCGCAAAACTCAGGTAACCCATGCGGTTCGACGAAGCAGAAAGTTCAATCTTCCACTCCGGCGTTGCCGCACCGGCCTTCACGGACTTCGCGAGTGCATTCTTCCCTTCGACAACAGAGAGGTTCACGTGGTCACCCATGGCTTCGGGCGGCTCGGCAGCCGTTTCCGGTTCCGCGGCGACACCCAGCACATTCCACACATCGGCCTTGCCGTTCGCATCGGCAAGCTTCGCCTGAATGGTCCAGGCCCCCCTGTCGGCAGCCTTGGCGAGCATGGCTGCCTTGGCTAGGCCTTCAGAGGCCTTTTTGTCGACAAACACGGGCTTCGACGGGAAGTACCACTTCATCGGGCGAATCACGTGCGCCCACACGCCCTCGTGCGGACCAATCGTATCCGCCGGGGCGTAGCTTCCGGTCAACGTATCGTAACGCCAGAACTCAACCGCATTGGTCTTCTTTTCACCGAGGAATTCATCGCCGTAGATGTCGACGGACCAATCATAAGGGTTCGCCACCATGTTCCAGCCGGAATAGACGCTGTCGAGAGTCCACGTCACCTCGTCCTCGTAATCTTTGCTGAAGGTTTTCTTGAGCGGACGGCCTTCCAGGCTATTGTACCAGTAGGCACGTTCATTCACGACCTTGTCGCCCTTGTGGAACGACTTGTACTGCCAGTATTCCCCTCCAAGGCTGCTTTCGTCCCACCAGTAGAACAGCTGATCACCATCCCACTGTATGGATTCATCGTCCACCGATGCAATGGACAGCATACGCCAGGAATCCCGATCAAAGGCAATCTCTGCCGCCACGGTGAACGAAGTATCAAATACAGCACCACCTTCTTTGTCATAGAGGTCGCCCTTCACGTGGTAGCTTCCCGGTGCGAGCGGGTATTTATCCCAAGCCACGGAATAAGGCGGTTTCTGGATAGAGTCCTTGATCAGCGAATCCAGCACGACACCCTGTGCATCCATCAGGTACACCTTCATGCTCGGCTTACGACGCGACTCGAACTTGTTCGTCATGAGGTCCATGCGCATCGCACTACCCGAAAGCATGAGCTTGTGACGGTAGAACGCGAGAACGGTGCTATCCATAAGGTCAACATCGGAGGAATCGCCTATGTCGGTAGAATCCGCATCCTTCGACTTGGAGAAGTAAGCCGTCATCGCATAACTCCTCATGTGCGTCGGCAGGGTATCCCCAGCCACGAACAAGAAATGCTCGATGACGGAGTCGGGTTGACCATTCACTGTAAAGTAATCACGATAAGAAAGCACCAGCGAGTCGAACGCATAGCCCCTATCCGGAGCGGGATTGACGATAAAGTAGGCGTCGAACAGGTCGCGCGGCAAAAGCATCGTAGAATCTTCCGCAAACGAATGCACGTACTTGTTCGTATCACGGTCATCGGCGCTGACTTCCACAAACTGGACCGTGCCATGCTTCGCCGAAAGGCTCACGCGGTTGTAACCGGCATCATTCACACACCGTTCCGCATCGGCCCACACGGCATACAGCGAACGTCCCGTCCCGAGCTTCTGGGCAATCGAGTCGGCATCATCGCCACCCGCAAAATCAGGATCGCTCGCACCCGACTTGGCGGCCCAACCGAGGACGCACGAATCGGACGTGTAGACCCACTGCGGGAAGTCAACCCAGCCGCCTTCCACCAGGGAAACCTTTTCCCGAGTATTGGAATTCATCCCGGAGAAGAATACGTCCTTTTTCTCCTTGCTCACATCGAGGGCGACATCGATGTACTGCCCGAACCGGACATACAGCGCATATTCCCAACCCATATGCGGGAAGAAGCCAAACGTCGTATCCTTGTCATCCATCACAACTCTCGTCGTATCGTCAGGCGATGACCCGTACGTATCCTTGGCAACCAGCATAAGGCGGGAAACCATGTAGCCGGAATCCGGAACCGTCGTCACATGTAACGTGAGCTGGTCGGACGATATCGGCACAAGCATCTCGTCGTCCTTGAACTTGTGTTCAATCTTCACGGTTTTGCCATTCATGTCCTTATAGCTCTGCCACAGATAAGCCGTTCCATGCCTTTGGTATTTCTTGTCGGAAAGCGCCTTTTCTTCGTTCAATTCAAGGTACGTCGTCTCGACATTGTAGCAAGAATAGTTACCCTGCTGCTGGGAATTACTCGGTTCAATCCAGCGGGCGTAAAGCGTCATGCTATCGTTCTTGGGAGTCACGAAATAGAAGAGGCTCTCGTCCATCATGTTCGCGGCATAATCGTCATAGGGATTGCTCGGCATCTTAGCCGTTGGGGCCCAACCGGCAAAGCAGGCTTCCGTACTATACAGCATCGGGAATTCCGATTGTCCGGCCTCGCGGGAGAACACGTAGCTAGTGGGCCAGTTATCCGGAATAAAGATGTTGCTGTACGAATCCGTATTGAAGTCGAACGTAACCGTGTAGGGAATCGCCTCGACATCAGGGAATATATGCATGTGGAACGTCGTATACTGCATCGCATTCCCGGGCGCGAGAGCAGCGGCAATACTGTCCATGTCGAGCATATCGTTTGTGCCCAGGTTGACCGTCCACTTCACATAGCCTTCTTTAGTCTCTTCCCACGCTTTCAGGATATTCTCCGAGCTGCCAAGATAACGCGGAGCTTTTTCGTTGCCAATCTTGTACGGCGGGCACGTATAAGTATCGTAATTGGGATTGTTGTAGCAGGCTTCGATATCACCTTCATCGCCATTGGAACTCATCGTCTGCGTACTAATCCAGAAATCCGCCTGCCAACCCGTAAGTCTGTAGCCATTGCCTACGCGGGCGGCAATCTTCGAGGTCATCGGGATCTGGGTATAGCTTCCGTGACCATCCGTAGAATCTGCTACGGCCAGCTTACCCGCCTTGTCGTAACCATACGTGAACATGCGTACGGGGGTCATCGGCGATGCGTTCTCCACAGTTATCGTGGGCGTAACAGTGTTCTGTACATATACAAAGTGAACCGTATCCGAATATTCCGCCGTGTAGTTGCTGGCCACATCCGCCATTATATTGCGCAAGTCGTTCATGTATCCGCTCGCATAGAAATCTATCGGACCTGAACAAGTGGCGGTCGCATCTTCGCGGCAGTTGACGTAGACGCGCTCCACGGCGTACTCGTCGGTATACCCGCCAGACGCCATGAACACAGGCGGAACGACGCCCTTGGCATTGTAGAGCAGCGTTTTCTCGACCTTCGGCCACAGGTAGATGGGGTCACGAGAACCATCCTCTAGCGGAACGGGATTGCCCGTACCGGCATCCTCTATCTCGTAGGCAATCTGGAAAGGTTTATCAAGCACCGCATTGAGGGTCTCATCCGCACCAAATCCCACGTTAAACAAATCTATCGCGGAGGATTGATCCTTCACACCCAGCGGAACGCTCAGGTTCGCAATCTTCGGAGCGAGGGCGCTGGCCATTTGCCCCTTGTCGGTGTACTCGACCAGGTTATATCTGGTTTGTCCGCCCCCTTGTCCCTGTTGCCCCGGCGCTGCCGTCGTGATCAGGAATCCATCAAGCGATTCAATGTCCTCCGTAGAAAGCGAAGAATAGACATCGGTAATATCAACGGTTATCCGGTGTACCGTCTGGTTATCCGAGATATACGGCAGCCCATCAGGGTCATTTTCCCATTTCGGCGCGCTACTAGAAACTTGGGACGGGCGTTCACTCATCACATAGGTGAACATACGCGTTTTCATCACGTCGCCGTCAATGACACCGTTGTAAGGCGTAGCGCCTTCCGCGAGAATCATTCCTGTCCCCAAGGGGTCAAGTTTTCCATTCGCCGTAAGTATCACAGAACCATCGTCTATTGCATTACGATAGTTGTACCGGATGTCATAAGATGCACTGCCAGAAGTTCCTTGACTATTCAGTTTCCAATCCGTACTTGACTGACCATCAAGGTCAAGTTCGCCAAACAAATCCGTAGTACCCGCATCCTTTGAACCATAATGGTAATTTGCATAGACTTCTACCAGATTATCCGAATAGAGGTTTCCAGCAATAAAACCAATCTTTCCTATTGATGTTTCGACATTGCCTTCCGAAGAATTTCCAAAAACGCTTGCATTCTTCGCAGCAACATCGCCACCTAGTCCACCTACATATGCTTCTCCCTGTTGTGAGAGGGATGATGAAACATTGATATTTCCGCGTACAACCGATTTAGAAAACTCAATCAATCCAGTTCTCGCCATTGACTCTCCTACAAGGCCTCCCGCATAGAGAGCCTCAATTTTCTCAGACGAAACATCAATGAGATTTTTCCCCTTCACAGACTCAACGTGGTTCGACTCGGCATAGATTCCACCGGCTAATCCGGTTGCCGACTGTTCTTCACGCACTTCAGCGACACCAAAAAGCCCTCCCACAGCAACAGTTTTTTCGGTCACTGTTTTCATCGCAAGGGAAAGAGAATTGCCATTCGCATATATGCTTATCCCATTTTTAACTGCAGATGACGATACCTCCCCTGCCCCCGCGACTAGACCGCCCATGGCCACCACCTCAGCATCAACATTCTTGTGATCCATGACAGCCTTAACAACGCAATTATTAAACCGAACCGTAGATTTGGGAGCCCAGATCATATTGCCGATAACACCGCCAATGTAAGCATAATCTTTTGAGTCCATATCGACAGTCATATCAACCGTGTCGGTCTGCACGGTTAATTCAGGAATGGCATAAGTTCCATTGGCATCCGCTTTTCCAATTTCGCCGCCAACATAGACATTTTTGGTTGATCCCGCGCCCACTATCTTGATAACAGAAGTCGTCTTATTATTCGACAAAGTAACATTATTCGATCTCTTAAGCACCCTTCCGACTAAGCCTCCTATCGCTTGCATAGGCGCTGTTACCGAGCCCGAACCGCTTCCATCAGACCCAGTGATTTCGACATTGAGATTTACCTTGTTTCCAATTATGTTGAGCAGAAAATCTTCAGATGGTCCTGAAGAATCGATATCGGCAACAAGACCGCCAATAAAAGTTTCCTTTCCAGCCGGGTCACTCTCCACAGAAAGAGTCACATCGCAAAGCATTATCGACACCGCATTGCCATTATACGAGTTGTCCACATTAGCGGCAAGACCTCCTGCCACTGTAGCTTTTATATGGGCATCTACCGTGACATCTTCAAAGTGTAGTATACGAGGCATCGCTTCTTGTGGGGTCGCGCTCGCCACGATAGCGGCGGCCGAATATGACGAAATTATTTCGGACTGTTTTACAGAGACATTCATGAATTCCACGGATTCAGCTTGACCTAAAACAACTGCAGCTTCTCCGGGAACATTTTTTTCAAGGTCAACTAAAGCTTCCACATATGCCAATTCAAAATTCAAATTTTCGACAAGAGCGTTTTTCATTTCCTGGAAAAAAGCCACCTTTTGAATCTTCCGATAGCAAAAACCGGTCACTGTGTGATTGTTTCCATAAACGTAATTGCTCAAATCACTAGCACCTTCAGGAAATCTCGTTATGGGAACAAAATCTTCATTAGCGCATTTCGTCACCCCGCCTTCTACAACCGTACCACCCAAATCGAAATCCGTATCAAAAACAAAAATTAGACCTGGACCATAGGTAATTTGGTCCCCCGATATTTCGCCATTCAACGCAGTGGCGAAAGCATTCCAAGAAGTGTAGCGTGTGCCGGTATAACCCGCAGCAGAGGCTTTTTTTGCATCGTCATACTGTCCTATGGAGCATTGGTATAAGTGATCACCATTTACATTCGTTTCGGTTGACTCGGCACACTTGTAAACGAAGAACCTGCTGCTCACAGTTGTACTGTTGGATTCACTCGCAGCAAAGGACACCGCCGCGAAGGTCATCACGGACAAGGCTAGGACTATTCTTTTCAGGGCCATACGCACCTCATGAACAGGGATATATTCTCGTAAGAAAAATAATACATTCCTGCCAGATTAGCACATAAAAAAAAGCCCCATTCGTTAAAATGGGGCCTTTTCCGTGACTTTTACCGTATTAGCGCTCGTTTCGCGACCATTTGGCTGCCCACTTGCGCCCGGATGTAGTAGACTCCGTTCTGCGGAGCCTCCAGCGAGGCCCGGTTCTCTCCGCTACCCGCAACAAACTTGCTCGTAGCGACCACCTTGCCGGAAAGCGTCACGAGGTCCACGCGGGCTTTCGCACCGGCGTAATCGGCAGAGGCTTCAAAACACACCTCGACAGCCCCACCGACACGCTCCATGCGGAGCCCGCGCAGCCCGTTCTGCGCCACAGAAACTTCGCCGCGGGCCACGCGTACCGTCACCGGCACAGCGCTTTCCTTGAGCAACACCTTCACAGGCTTGCCCTCGGCGACTTCGGAAGTCTTTCCGTCCACCGTCACAAACATGCGGAGTCCCTTCGCAGCCAGGGCGGAAACGCCCTCGAATGTCAGGAATCCGTCGCGGTAGTCGGATGCGCTCACTTCCATGTTCCACACATATTCGTCGGCAACGGGCTTAGCACTCTTCGCGAGGAACTTGCCGCCTTCGACGATGGAGAGGTTCACATGGTCGCCCATGCCTGCAGGCGGTTCTTCCACGTCGGACGAATTACCCGACGCAATGAAGTTCCAGCTATCCTGCTTGCCGAACTCGTCAGCAAGCACCACACGCACGGACCAGTCATCCGAAGCCTTGGCGAGTGCTGCCTTCTGAGCCGCACCGCGCTTCTTGAAATCGTACACCGGCTTTGCAGAAACGGTCCATGTGGTAGGTTCGCTCACCTTCGCCCACACCGCTTCGTACGGACCGAGCACCGTGGGAACCACGTACTGGCCCGCAACCGGATCCCATTGCCAGAAAATCACCTTCCCGCCGTTGTCACCGCCGAGGTCGACATACCAGCCGTGGGGGTTAGCAACCAGGTTCCAGCCGCTGTACACATTGTCAAGTTCCCATACAATCTTCGAGTCGCCCGCAGATGCTTCTTCCCTGAGCACGAGCGGGTTACCGTTCCTGGTGCCATACCAGTAACCGCGAGCCGGATCTTTCGCTTCGCCAGCCTTGTAGCTGCGGTACTGCCAATATTCGCCCACCGGATTTTCTTCGTCCCACCAGTAGAGGGCATCCGCATCCGGGTCAAAACGGTTGCTTTCGTCGAGCGCGGCAAGGCTGACCATCTGCCAGGAACGCGGCGTCACGGCAATTTCGCTTGCAACTTCGAAGGTCGTATCGTAAGTCGCCTGCTTGCCGAATCCTTCAAGCGTGAGCACGACCTTGAACTTGCCAATCGGCGCGGGGAACATTTCCCATTCCGAGCGGGCATTCTTGTCCGTGAGGGAATCCGAGATGAGCGTATCGAGAATCACGCCTGCATCGCCTAGCACCTGCACGCGGGCGGACACCTTTCCGGAGGCCACTGCGGAGTCCGTACCGAAGGTGAGGCGGACCGCATTGCCCGACTGCTCGATCAACGGCTTCACGATTTCAAGTTCAGCGATTTCGACCGCGCTGCTAGATTCCGGAACCACCGAGCTGCTGCTCGATTCCGGCTCTTCGGAACTGCTGCTCGATTCCGGAACAACGGCCTTCACGAGTGCGAGCACCACGAGGTCGCTCGTCACATTATCGAAAGACTTGCTCCAACCGATGAATTCATACCCTTCCGGTTCCTTGAACGCGGGAGCCACCGCCGAGTTGCCATTCTTCACATCCTGCACGTCCAGGATTTCACCCACGTTGTTCAGGAACGTTACCTTGTACGTAGTGACGATGCTTACGGAGTCGAACACGGCCGTATAAGTCTGTGGGCCCGTCACGATGGTAATTTCCGGAGTCCAGCCAACGAAGGTGTAGGTATACTCGGTCGTTGCGGGCCTTTCAGGAATCCTGTCGCAGCTCGGGAGCGAACCCGCTTCCCAGTCGCCTTCCTGCATGGTGCTCGCATCGCTCACGAAGCGGATCCTGAACCTATTCGGGATGGAATCAAACATCGCCATATATACCGCGTTCTTGGTCACCGGAACGATTTCCGGAGTCCATCCGACAAACCTGTAGCTGTAGCGGTCGTTCGCGGCCTTCACCGGAGTTTCTTCTTCGTAGGAAGGAACGGTCTGATACGGCAATTCCTTCTTCTGAAGCTCTTTTTCGCCGTTCACGAAAGTCACCGTGTAGTGGTTGATCGAATACTGCGCCGTCACAGTGATATTGGCAACAATTTCCTTGTCTGCCTTATCCCATCCGGTAAAGGTATAGCCCTCACGTTCGGGAACTTCGGGCGCAACCGAGGCTACGGTGGTGCCAGCTTCCGCAGTCACGGTATGGTTCTTGCTGACAAAGACACCCGCTTCTTCATCCCAGGCGTAGTACACGAAAATTACCGTGTACGAGGCGGCACCGCTCGGAGCAACCGCCTGGTGGCTCGCGTCGACAAAGAAAGGCAAATCTTGATTTTCGCCCGTTTCGAATGTCCAAACGAGCGGACTCTGGCCCCTATTCAGTTCGCCGGCAAATTCAGCGACCTTCATATCGGCAGCCAGGAGCGCTCCGCTGTTGTTCGCCGAGAGGGATTCCGATTCGCCATTGCGAACGTTGTACGAAATCGTCCAGTTCGACACGCCATCCTTCCAGCTTGCGGTCACATCCGTTTCGCCATTGAACAGCTTGCCGAAGGCATCGAATTCGTCCACGGCAGAGAAGTGGTAGTTCGAAATGAACTTGCGGGCAAGCGTCCCGGTCATCTTGGCACGGCCGGCAATGTAACCCACAGACACGCCCGACTTTGCAGGACTCCCCACCTTCACGCCGATATTGCCCACACTGAAGGTATTCTTCACGACCATTCCGAGGTCGCTCTCGACAAGGCCGAAGAGACCACCCACAAAGAGGCTGTCACCTCCAAAGTTTTCATCGTCGGCAGCGATATTTCCCGCAACCGAGACCTGGGAAACCTCGGCGACGCGGGCACAGTAACCGCAAATTCCACCCACGTAAGCTTCAGAGCCCTTGACGCTCGTGCCTTTGCTCTTGATTTCGGCGGTTACGCCGGAAGTTGCTGCGACAGACGTCGACGCGAAGGAAACCGAGCGCAGCTGCGTCATGAAACCACCCAGGATACCGCCCATATAAACCTTGTCAGCGCTGTCCGCAGCAACCAAGCTACCTTCGAAGCGCAAATCCTTGAAGGCGAGCACCTTGTTGCTGCCAAGGAAATCGACCTTTCCGGCAATACCGCCAACGAACACATTTTTGGAGCCGGTTTTCACGGCAGACTCAACCTTCACGGAAGAAGTCACCTTGTGAATCGCTTCCGAAGAAGCCACGAAGCAGGCAGCACCCGCAACGCCACCCAGATAGGCGTCAGCATCGAGTTTATTAACCTGCGCCGCATTCGCCGCCACGCGGATAGAGCCCGAGGTCCTCGAATCCGCGATGGAGAGGAACGCCGTATTCTCTTGTCCATTAGCCTCGGCCGAGTTGCAGTCCATGTTCGTGCCGGAAGAACCCGCAGCAGTCGTACCGACCAGGCCACCTGCATAGTATGCATGCTTACCCGTGATACCAAGGGAATCGGAAATATCGACCTTGGCATGGCTGTTCAAAATCTTGACGCGGTTGCCATTTTGGAACCAGATGCGGCCAACGAGACCGCCCGCATACACGTTGTCCGAGGCGCCGTTCAGGATGCGGACACTGTCGACAACCACGTTCTTGAAAGAATATTCCTTCAAGACACCCCAGGGCATATAGGCGACTTCGCCAAAGAGGCCGCCCATCGCGCGACCGCCCGAAATGGTCGTAAAGCCGGCGCCGCCTGCCGGGCTAGCGGGCTTCATTTCCAGGGTGTCATTGAACGTCGCGTAGTCCAGATCCAGGTAGGCCATCATGCCGGCAAGGCCGCCCAGGGCCGACGGCGACGCAGTTCCGGACTTGTCAAAAATCTTGCCACGGATACGGGTGTCGTAAATGGAATCCTGCACGGCCATACCCACGATACCGCCCAGGAACACCGTATACTGCGACGGCCACGTAGAGTAATTTCGATTCAGGGCATTTGAGCGCATCTGACCCACAACGTTCCCCGCAAAATTATCGGTGGCACTTTCGATTACGATATCGTTGGTGAGAACGAGGTCGTCCGTCGCCTGGATGCCGCGGATGGTGGAATTGCTCACGTAGCCAGCAATACCGCCAGCAATCGGGGCATTGATCGTCACGTCTTCCAGGACCACGTCGGCAATCGTCGACATGGAGGCCATACCGAAGAACGCACCGACCGGGTAGAAGTCTTCGCCGGCGCTGGTCGCATCGCGGTCTTCACGCGTATCCTTGACGATGATGCGGACATTCTTGAGCTTGGCATTCGAGGCCATGCCGCGCGGCAGGATGCTGAAGAAGCCGACCGGCTTGCTCATGACACTGTCCTTCACGTCATGCACGTAGCAGAGGTTCTTGATGATGAATCCATCAGACTTACCGCCATTAAAGACAAGCCCATCCGACGTCTCCGGGAAATCTAACGGGCGGAACTGGGCATCGCAGGCGCCATCGGGAGTCTTTTCGTCAAAGCCGCCCAAATCGATATCGGACGTAAAGCGAAGGGGTTTCCCCTGTTTGGCCGTCCAGTTGTCCTTGACAATCTCGTAGAGGCCCGCGTTCACTTCGGCAGCCGTAGTGAACGGGCCTACCGATGCAAGGCAATTCCGGCCAGCAGCACCCGCGCCGCCACCCGCAAACCCCCAAAAGCCGGCGGGCCCTACCGGGGCCACGCATCCCTCGCCCGACTGTTCCAGGAGAAGCTCATTGCCCGCTTGGTATAAGTTGAAATACGCCATGTTCTCGTTGAAAGCGCCAAAAGCCGAACCGGCGGCGGCAAGCGTCAGCAAGCATCCCAGATACCAACGTGAACGAGTCTTTTTCATGCGAACCTCTTGTCCTTCTTTATTCGGCTAGAAAATAGATTAAAAATCCCCATATACATAGTGATTTTGGACAAACCGGATTTCGTTGTGATAATGGACACGAAAACCCTTATGTGAAACATGCGTTTCATATGGGTCAAATGTAAACTTTTGTTTTCCAAAAAGCGGCGTTTTTTTGAAAATTGACGCATTTTCGTCATACAAAAAACATTTTTGTGGAAATAAATTTGTTCTAAACTCACACACCCAAAAGTTCTAAAGGAGAACACATGAAAAAACTATTCTTGACAATCGCACTCGTTTTCGGTATGGTCGCTACCGCCTCCGCCCAGCTCAATGTCGGTGGCCATGTCGCCGGTACCATGAGCACCCTCAAGGGTGATGACGCCGAAGACGCTCCCTGGGGCGTCGGCTTCAACGCCGGTGTCGCTGCCAAGTACGGCATCAACGACATGATTGCCGTCGCTCCCGAAGTCGGCATCGACTTCCGCCGCGTAGCCGACGACGACGCCACCCTCTCCTTCTGGGTCCTCCAGATTCCCGTGATGCTCCGCGTGAGCCCGGTTGCAGGCCTCTATGTGGAAGCGGGCCCGACCCTCGGCTTCATCCTCAGCAACGACGTGGACGTTGACGAGCCCTCCATCGACGAAGAAGACATGGGCGGAATCGACATGAGCGCTCTCGATATGGATATGGAAGCCGATGCCGGTGCAGGCGCCATGGGCGACAAGACCAACACCTTCGAATTCGGCCTCGCCTTCGGCCTTGGCTACTCCGTGATGCCGAGCCTCGACGTGAACTTCCGCTTCGCGATGGGCCTCACCAACGTTTACGAAGACATCGACATGGGCGAATGGGGTACCTTCGAAATCGACATGCAGAACATGCAGATGTCCATCGGCGTGACCTACTGGTTCATGTAATAGAGTTACTTCTAATCGACGCACAAGAAGGTCCCCCGCAAGGGGGGCCTTTTTCTTTTTTTTACGAACGTTCCCGTGCGCAAGCCGAAATTTGTATATAAATTTAGGGACACACTATTCTACCTAAGGAGAACACATGAAAAGATTATTCCTGACCCTCGCCCTCGTTTTTGGGCTCGTCGCCACCGCAGCAGCCCAGATCAACATCGGCGGTCGCTTGGGCGCCACCATGAGCACCTTCAGGGGTGACGATGCAGACGATGCCCCCTGGGGCGTCGGCTTCAATGCCGGTGTCGCGGCCAAGTACGGCGTCAACCAGATGATTTCCGTCGCACCGGAACTCGGCATCGACTTCCGCCGCGTCGCCGACGATGAAGCGACCTTCTCCGCATGGGTTCTCCAGATTCCCGTGATGGTCCGCGTGAACGTCATGCCGCAGCTCTACCTCGAAGCGGGCCCGTCTCTCGGCTTCATCCTCAGCAGCGACTATGATTACGATGCTCCCACGGTGGAAGAAGGCGAAGAAAACATCTTTGCCGAAGCTACTGCCGCAATGACCGGTCCCCTGTTCGACGAGACCAATACCTTCGAATTTGGCCTCGCCTTCGGCGTGGGCTACACCGTCATCCCGAACCTCGACGTGAACTTCCGCTTCGTCATGGGCCTCACCGACCTGTTCGACGATGTCGAAATTCCGTTCTTCGGCACCTACGAAATCGATGTCCAGCACATGCAGATTTCTCTCGGCGCCACCTACTGGTTCATGTAATCGGCAAAAAGAGCTTAATTTGGCCTAAATTTGGCTAAAAAAGAGGGTATCCCGCAAAACGGGCCCCTTTTTTTGTGTTTTTTCTCACAATTTGATTCTTTTTGTTACAAAATAGACAAAGGTTTACTAGATTTCTTTTCATAGCACTACAACAAAGGAGTTCAAATGCTCAAGAAAATCGTTCTCGCGGCAGCTCTCGCAGCCACCGCATCCTTCGCTACCTGGAACTACTTCCCTGTCCAGGAAGCTGGCAAGGGCCAGGCCGAACTCGGCTTCACGTACGGCATGCCTGCAGAAAAGGTCAGCACTGGCGACCTCTTTGCCGGTGTCCGTTTCACGGTCATCCAGAACTTGGAAATCGCTACCAAGTTCGATTACAGGCTGTTCACCGACTATGATGGCAACGATGGTCCCGATGGTATCGACAACCTCCCGATCATGCTCCGTTACCAGTTCATGCCGATCCTCAACGCCTTCGTTGACGTGTCCCTCCCGATCGGTGACGAAGAAGTTATCGGCTGGGGCGACGGTCTCGGTGTCTACTTCGGTGTCCAGTTCTCCCAGAACTTCGGCATCGTGAACTTCGGTTCCGAACTCGGTCTCCAGATCCGTACCGAAGGCGACGACGAAGTGTCTCCTCCGTACAACCTGCACATCGGTCTGGAAGGCGACTTCGCCGTTTCCCAGATGTTCGTCCCGTACGTCGGTGTTGACTTCGACATGTGGCTCGGCGAATTCACCCACGACGGTGATTCCGCTCCGGGTGCCGATGACAGCGGTACGCTCGGCATTGCCCCGTACCTCGGCATCAACATCGCCATCAACCCGATGTTCTACGTCGACCTGAGCGCTCGCTTCGGTATCGGCGAAGACTACTACGGCGAAGACACCCCGATTTGGCTGACCGGCAAGTTCGGCATCAACTTCTAATCGGTTGAAAAACGCTTTGAAGACGCTCCCGACCTGGTCGGGGGCGTTTTTTGTTTACCTGTATTTACGTTTCTTATGTAAACATAAATTGAACGGTCAAATGCTTGATTTTCATTGCCTAAGGCGCGACGGATTTTTAGATTTGTACCCTGAAACACTTTCAAGGAGTTTGGCATGTTGAAAAAGATTATCCTCGCTGCGGCCCTCGCCGTAAGCGCTACGTTCGCCGCCTGGGATTACTATCCCGTACTCGAAGCCGGCAAGGGTTCCGCCAAGGGCGGGCTCTACTATGACTGGGACCACGACTGGTCTCAGGCAGGCCTCGAACTGGGCGTCCGTTACACCCTCATCCAGAACCTCGAACTTTCCCTGCAGGGCTGGGGCTACCAGTTCTGGAGCGAAGTGGACTGCAAGGGTTGCGAAAACGGCGGTGACGGCATGCGCGACCTCGCCATCGGCGTGCGCTACCAGTTCGACCCGATGGTCAACGCTTTCATCGACTTCCACCTCCCCGTCGGCAGCAGCGAAGTGACTAATGAAGAAATTTCCTTCTTCGCCGGCGCTCAGTTCTCGATGGTCGTCGCTAGCGTTCCCGGCCTCAAATTCGGTGCAGAAGGCGCCGTTGACTGGGGCTTTGAACACGACAACTACGAACGCGGTCTCGACCTGCACCTCTCCGGTGAAGTCGGTTACACCGTCCCGAACGTGGGCGTCACCCCGTTCGTGGGCCTCAAGATTAAGTACCGCCTCACCGAAAGCGAATGGGAAGGCGACGACGGCAAGGATTACGGCCTCAACGACGACGGTTACAAGCACATTTCCATCTGGCTCGGTGCCGACTACTTCGTGATTCCGAACCAGCTCGACATCCTGGCCAAGTTGATTGTCCGCAGCGGCAAGCAGGAACTCGGCGGCGATGCTACTGGCCTGTACGTCGGAGCTGAATTCTTCTTCTAAGGAGGAAGAAGCCCGCAAGCAGGGTTCTGAATTTACGAAAAAGGCGTGCTGAAAAGCACGCTTTTTTTTTGTCCGCTGAATGTCACCTGGAGCTTGCAAATCGATCCTGTCACCCTGGAGGGAGTCCGCAAGGACGACCGATAGGGTCCATCCTTTTCTTACAGGCGCTTGTATAGAACCGGATGGATCCTCTTCGGAGGATGACACGACCTTTGGCCGTGTCACTTCACATCGTATTCGGGGATCGGCAGACTTTCACCGGATTTCATGGCCTTGTCAAGCGCAGCGGACTTTTCCGGATCGAGCCACCAGTAAACCGGGATGGCGTCTTCGCGGTTAAAGTGGTCCAGCACCTTCTCGGGCATGCCGTAGCGGTTCCAGTAGAGGATGCGGTGGTGGTCACACTGCCACATGAGCACGTACGGCACGATTTCGGCGAGACGGTTATCAAGCGCCTTCAGGATTTCGTTACGCTTCGCGAGGTCGAATTCTGTCTTCTGCAGGTCGATAAGGCTATCCACCACCTTGTCCTGCACGCCGGCGAGATTGTTCGTACCCTTCTGCAGTGCGGTCGTAGAATACCAGCTTGCCTCGGGATCGCGGAGGCGGCCTGCGCCCCAGTTCACCCAGTAAAGGTCGAAGTCCGCGTCGTCCAAGCGCTTGCGCAAAGTGCTCTGGCTCATCTGCTCGATGGTCGCCACCACGCCGACCTTCTTCAGGTCTTCCTGGAACAGCGTGAGGTGGCGCAGGTCTTCCTGGCTCGTGATGAAGTTGATGGCAAAGGCCTTGCCGTCTTTCTCGAGAACGCCCTGTGCGTTCACCTTGTAGCCCGCTTCGGCAAAGAGAGCGCGGGCGCTATCCGGATTGAACTTGTAGAGCGGAGCCGTCGGGTTCTGATTGCCTTCCCACAGGTCGGGGTAGTAGCTGTTCAGCAAGAAGTACTGGCCGAACATATACTTTTCGTTCATGGCCTCGCGGTTCAGGAGCATGCTCAATGCGCGGCGCACGCGTACATCCTGGAACTGCGGCTTGCGCAGGTTGATGGCCATGCCCTGGAAGCCGATGGGTTCCTTGTTGAAGATCCTCTGCTTCACGGCCCAGCCCTTCTTCACGGCATCAAAGTCGGTCTGCTTCATCCAGATGCTGCTGGTGTAGATGGCGTAAGCGTTGAAGTCCTGTTTCTTGAAGGCTTCGAGGGCCTTCGTCTGGTCGTTCATGAAGCGGTAGCGGATTTTCTGGAAGTTGTACTTGCCGCGGTTCCAGTTCTTGTGGAAGCCCCACCAGTCAGCTCGGCGCTGCAATTCCACATAGCGGTCTTCGCGGAAGGTCTTGATCTTGTACGGGCCCGAGACCACCGGGAATTCATAGCGGATCTGGTTGAAGTCCTTCCCTGCCCAGGCGTGCTTGGGGAACGCGAGCATGCCGGCGGCTTCCCAGAAGTTTCCCCAGTGGGATTCCTTCGCGGTCATCTTCACCGTGAGGCTGTCGACCACCTCCGGGCGGTCGAAACGGCTAAGCCCGACCTTGAAAATCGGGGTGAGGTTTTTCTCGTCCATGATGACGTCGTAGTAGAACTGCACATCTTCGGCGGTGACGGGCTTGCCGTCGCTCCACCGGGCCCGCGCATCCACGTGGAAGGTGAACGTCTTGCCATCTTCACTGACGCTCCAGCTGTCAGCGAGGATACCGACTTCGCGGTCCTCGGTGGAGTGCAGACTCACGAGCGGCTCGAACATCATGCCCATGAGTTCGGCGGAGAAGCTGTTGTAGTCTTCCCACATGTTGAAGGACTTCGGCATCGCGGAGCCCCAGAGGGTGATCGTACCACAGGGGCGGGCATCCTTCGAGGCAATCGGGTCGAACTCGCCCGTGGCGGTAGAATCGACCGGCAGTTCCGGGCAGTTCAGTTCAGCGGACTTCGCGGAAGCTTTCGCACCCGCGGAACCAGACTCGTTGCATGCCGTCAGGCCCATCGCCGACACCATCAGGGATACCAGCGCTACTCCATAAATATTCTTCATTCTTTGTTCTCTCCGTTCCTACGGTCTAAAATACCTTTTGGGTTTCACGGGTTTTGCCGGGGCCGCGTCAGCCTGGGCGTTCTCCGCCTCCGCCTTGAGCATCTCGAGCGTCTTGTGGGCCGCTTCCTGCTCCGCGCGTTTCTTGCTTCCGCCCTGTCCGCTACCGTAGGTCTTGCCATTCACGCGGGTCTCTACCGTAAAGACCTTCTCGTGTTCCGGGCCCGACTCGCCCATCAGGACGTACTCCGGCACCGTATGCAGCCTGCCCTGCAGGTATTCCAGCAGCTCGCTCTTGTAATTCACGAAATCGTCCGCAACAATGATGTCCGAGACCCGCGGAAAATGGTACTTGTTGAGGATGGCACGGACTTCCTCGAGCCCGCCATCCAGGTACACCGCGCCGAGCACGGCTTCGTACGCATCCGCGAGAATGCTTTCCTTTCCGCGGCCGCCCATCTTGGCCTCGGCCTTGCCGAGCTTTATGTATTCGCTCAGGTTCCATTCCTTCGAGGACTGCGCGCAGGCGTGTCCCGAAACGATGGCGCTCTTGCGCTTGGAGAGTTCGCCCTCCGGATCGTCGGGGTACTTCCGGTACAGGAACTCGGTCGTGAGCATGTTCAGCACCGAATCGCCCAGGAACTCCAAACGTTCGTTGTTGTTCGTGTAAGGGATGTCCTTGCCCGTGAGGAAGGAGCGGTGCACGAGCGCATGGGCCAGCAGTTCAGGGTCCTTGAACCGGTACCCGAGCTTCGCCTCAAGCCCGTCACCGGACTTCTGGCGAAACCAGAGTTTCAGGATTTTGTGAAGCAGGTTGGAATTTTCCATTCGCAGGGGTTAGGCCATAGGGCCCGGTTGGTGGTTAGAAAAACAAAGAGGCGGTACCCGATGGTCCCGCCTCTTTAAAGTCCTTATCGAACCAGGCTTGGATTAGCCCTTCTTGGCCTGGATGAAGGCGACGACGTCGGCAACCTTCTGGAACTTCTCGGCGTCGGAATCGAGGATTTCGACTTCGAACTCGTCTTCGAGAGACATAACGAGCTCAACGCGGTCGAGGGAGTCAGCACCGAGGTCGTTGCCGAATTCGGATTCAGGCTTCACATCTTCAGCCTTGACTTCCAGCTTGGCGACGATAACGTCGGTGACCTTCTTAAAAATTTCTTCTTGTGTCATTGTTTACTCCGTTTGGATTGTTTAAGTTCAAATTTAGTAAAAAACGCCTAGGCGTTCAACCCCCCGTCTACTCCCAGAATCTGGCCAGTAATGTAGCAGGCTTCGTCGGAGGCCAAAAAAGCGACCGCATTGGCCACATCTTCGGGTTTTCCGATACGTCCGAGAGGGATCTGGGCGGCATATTTTTCCTTGGTGGCGTCATCCATCGCGGCGGTCATGTCCGTCCCGATAAAGCCGGGAGCGATGGCGTTCACGGTAATGCCGCGGGAAGCAAGTTCCATGGCGTTCGACCGGGTAAGGCCGATGATGCCCGCCTTGGCGGCGGCGTAGTTCGCCTGGCCGGCCTGGCCGTGCAGGGCGTTGATGCTCGAAATGTTCACGATGCGGCCGGTACGCTTGCCCATCATGGTGCGGGCGACCGCGCGGGTGCACAGGAACACGGAGCGCAGGTTCGTGGCGATGACGGAATCGAAATCCTCGTCCTTCATGCGCATCAGGAGGCCGTCGCGGGTAATGCCGGCATTGTTGACCAGGATGTCAACCGTGCCCATGTCGGCAATAATTTGCTTGAAAACGGTCTGCACCGTTTCGGAGTCGGCCACGTTGCAAGCATAGCTCTTGACCTGCACCCCAAGTTCGGCGGAAAGTTTGGCGGCCAATTCTTCCTTGACCGAGGTGGAAAGGATGGCGACGTCAGCGCCTTCGCTGGCGAGCTTGGTTGCAATGGCAAGACCGATACCGCGGGAAGCACCCGTCACAATGGCTTTTTTACCTGTAAGTTTTCCCATTTTACTACCCCTTTAAAGCCTGGAAAGCTTCGATGGTTTCGACCGGCGTGACCTTCACGTCGCGGCTAATCTTGCGCATGAGGCCCATGAGCACCTTGCCCGAGCCGACTTCCACACCCTGGGTAACCCCGAGGGAAATGGCCTTGTTCATACAATCGTTCCAGCGGACCGGAGACACCAGTTGGCGGATAAGCAGGTCGGCAATCTCGCTTCCCTTCGTCACGGGTTCGGCAATCACGTTGGCGATCACGGGCTTTTCGACATCGTTGAACTTGGTCTTGGCAATCGCCTCGGCGAGGCCTGCCTGGGCGAACTGCATCAGCGGGCTGTGGAAGGCGCCGGAGACGGCGAGCGGGATAGCCTTGATTCCGGCGGCACCGCAGTTTTCCACGAGCTTGTTCACGCCGGCGACGGCGCCGGACACCACGATTTGGCCCGGGCAGTTGATGTTTGCCGGCACCACGACACCTTCGGCCTTCACGGCTTCGCAGAGTTCGAGAATCTTGGCTTCGTCCTGGCCCATGATGGCGGCCATCGCCCCCGGGTTCTTGGAACCGGCAGACGCCATGAGTTCACCGCGGGTACGCACCAGGCGCAGGCCTTCTTCAAAGCTGAAACCGCCGGCGGCGTAGATGGCGGAGTATTCACCGAGGGAGTGCCCGGCCACGTAGTCGAACGCGAAACCTTCGGACTTGAGGAGTTCCATCACCATGGCAGACACGGTAAAGAGGGCCGGCTGCGTGTTGTCGGTGCTCTTCAGGACATCTTCAGGGCCTTCGGCCATGAGCTTCGAGAGCGAGAAGCCGAGGATTTCGTCGGCCTGCATCATAATTTTCTTGGCCGGTTCAAACGTGGAAGCAAGAGTCTGGCCCATGCCCACGTACTGGGCGCCCTGGCCAGGGAAAAGCAAAATCGTCTTGGACATTTCAATCCTTTGCGGGTAGACCGCACTTTCAAAGTTTCGGTATAATTTAGAAAATACGGGGTACGTAAAACCGTCCGGCAATAAAACCGGGCGACAAAACCGAAATATAAGATTTAATAAATATTTTTGTAACAAAAGGCCGGTTACAGGCCGATTTTTACGATTCTGTAATTACGGGTGCTCCCCGTCCGAACCGCAACGAAATAGGTTCCTGCAGGAATCTGCGCGACATCCCATTGCAAGCTATGGCCTCCAGCTCCGAGCCTTCCCTTAAACTGCTTCACGGAAGTTCCCTTTATCGAGACAAGGGAAATCTTGACATCGCCCGCCTGCGGCAAAACGTAGTTCACATCCAGGAGATTCCCGTGGTGGGCAATGTTGAGACGGAAGGATTCGTTTGCCTGTGCAACAGCGATGTTCTCCTTTTTGGTGGAATCTTTCTTGGTGGAGTCCTTGGGCGTAACAACAGGAGCGTCGGCAGCAAGAAGCACTTCAGCGGCGATTAACGAGGTGGCGCTCGACAAAGTTGCGTCTGTTGCAGTAAAATTTTCAACATCCGAAACTAAGGAATCATTGTACGAACCATTTAAAAAAGCGCCAACTAGAGTGCGGTACTTATACGGCACGTCTGCCAAACGATATATACTAGTTGTAGAATCATAAATGGTCTTATTCCAAAATTCCGGATTGGCCATTCTACTGTGCAGGTGAGCCTCGTTCTTGTCGCCCACGCCCATCACGAACGAAATATCCCAACGGTTCATGCCCAAGAATGTATTCATCTTGTTGATTGCAATCTGGCGAACCTCGGCATTCCCGGCAACCTCGGCATAAATAAGCATCGTCATGACGCTACCAGCATCAAAACCGTTAGGCCCCCACGCAAAATGCCAAAAATTGTACCATGGGCCAGAATAACTCATTTTTTCCGTTTTTACATCATAGGGCAATACTATTGCTGATTCGCCTCCGTCTGTTGAATAGGCTACATTTCTAACCAACTCATAAACAGTTCTTTTCGTAAAATCCACACGAAGAGAGTCCGAAAGTCCATATTTCTTGCTTGCGCTGGAATCTGCCAGGAACAACTTGTAGAACGCATACAGAGTAATAGAATAAGCGTTTTCGTAATCATTCGACCAACCTCCAGCATTAAAACCAGATTTCATTCCAAGCCAGCCGCCTTCAAAAACAGGGTCATACTTGGAATTTGTAGAATTATCTTCGATATCCTTGTTGCTCGTCAAGTCGGTCATGTAATCCATCTTTTTCGTTTTTTCATAAGTAGCGTAATGGAGAGCGATTGCCGCCATGGCAAGATTATCGTTCGGCTTATTCCGACAATTATAAGCAGTATTGTCACAAACTTCTTCCGAGTCTTTATTTGCCTTACCGTAGGCGTACAACTTCTCCGCCACCTTCAAGCAACTGTCCGCAAAATTTTTGTCATAGGCAGCGTAGCTCTGGCTCAAGAAGGCAAGTCCCGCCGCAATCGCACCGGAATATTTCGGGCCAATCCCGTGTACAAGCGGCCTTGTCGGCGCATCCGCACGAGATTCCATATTTTCCGGACGGTCCCAAAAAAGATGGTCGGTCAGCATGTCCCCAACGGTCACCGCCATATCCTTGAAATCCCCCTTGGCGTACTCGTAAGAACGCAAGAAGAATTCGGCGCCATGCCTTGCTTCGCGGAGAATGTCGGGAATACCGTCAGTATTTGCAGTTTCGTTATGATTGTAGGCGTAATGGTCTTCGTCGCGTTCCGGATGTAACGTAGCAAGAGCCGAGAGCATCATGAACGCATAAGTCATGGT
>CAMJQW010000035.1 GCA_946408125.1 uncultured Fibrobacter sp. | reverse complement strand
TCATGTCGATTTCGCGGGTACCGTCGTAGAAGCGGATGCGGTCGCCGTCCGGGTCGAAAATCGCACCCAGGCGGAACCAGGACTTGCTCTCGTCGAGGACCTTGCGGACCTTCTCGAGGTTCTTGCTAGACGGTTCGGGAGCGATGCCGCCGAACAGGGAATCGTCCTCGTTACGGAGCGTAATCAGGCATTCCGGATTGTCAAGCAAAGCGGCCGGGCGGCGGCGGGTAGAGCCGTGCACGTGGTCGCAGACGAGGGTCAGGCGGCCCTTCTTGATGAATTCCTTGATGCGGTCGAACTGGATCGTGCCCTGCTTCACGAGAAATTCCTTGTAAATCTTGAGGGAGTCGATGATTTCCCAGTCAACCTTGCCCACCGGTTCAAACTTCCAGGTGGCCATCATCTCGTTAGAGAGCTTGGTAATGACGTTCGTGATTTCCGGACCGGCAGGACCGCCATCGGCCGGGTTGAACTTGATACCGTTGTAGTGACTCGGGTTGTGGCTCGGGGTCATGTTGATGGAGCAGGCGGCACCGAGCATCTCGATGCAGGCGCTGAATTCCGGAGTCGGCATCTCGCCACCGTAGTAGACCTTCACGCCGGCCTTGGCAAACTGGTCCGCAACAGCCTCGCAGAATTCGTGACCGAGCAGGCGGTTGTCATGGCCAACGACCACGCCGCGCTTCTGGAGTTCGGCAAAATCCTTCACGCCGAGGGCTTCGAAGAGCTCGGGAGTCGCTTCCTTGTAGAGGCGCACGATGGCGGCACCCACCACCTGGAGGTTGCGGAGCGTAAATTCGGAACCGATTTCGCCACGCCAGCCGGACGTACCGAAGCTCACCTTGGCGGGCTCCTGCGAGGTCAGGGCGACCTGCTTGACCTGTTCGACCAGGCCCATGTCGGTGGCCGGGTTGAATTCGGGGGACTGAATCTTCTTCCAAATTTGCGTAATGTTTTCCATAACGGTTCCTTTTGAGTTTTAACGCGAACAATTTAGTAATTTTATGGCGTTTCAAAATACAACAAAGGCTTTTTCATGACCCGGTTTTTCAGGTATGCACTCTATTGCTCTATCCCGTTTTACATTTCTTGTGCCACAGACCCGGAGCCAGAAGACTTTACGGCCGAAGAATTGCGCGACCTGACCCCCATCATGCAGTTCAGGGGGAACCCCATACCCGAAAAATGCTATTCCGACAGTTCCGTAACCCTATATAACGGATACGAGCCCTATTTCAGGATGTATTGCTACTTCTACTACGAGCATTACCGCGAACTGTACGATGCCATCGAGAAAATGGGCTGGGCATACGACCCGGATGCGGGAAATACTGGGGACTGCGGCCCAAAACACGAATTTACGAAGACCGTCGGCCACCGTGACCTTCGTTTGTATGTAAAGACCTGCGAAGAAGACATGTTCGTTAAGTCGGACCGGTTCCTTTTCCGCGTCGACTACGACTAGAGGCACGGCAAGCCCTACCCCCAAATCCTAGTACCTAATAACCGGCAATTGATAACTTTCACCCTTATTTAAGTATATTTACAGCACTATGCAGATTACTAACGCTTCTCAACTTACTGGTGTTTTCCCCGCGTTGTTCACCCCGCTCAAGAACGACGATCCCAAGAACCTTCGCAACTCCATCGACTACAAGAAGATGGGCCAGATGATCGACGACGTGATCGCTAACGGTGCAAGTGGCGTGCTCCCTGCCGTGACCACGGGTCAGAGTGCGACGGTTTCCCCGCAGCAGCACCTCGATGTCATCAAGTTTACGCTCGACTATGTGGACGGCCGCGTGCCCGTGATTGCCGGTGCCGGCAGCAACTGCACCCGCGAATCCATCGAAATGATCGAGAACGTGCAGAAGATTGCCCCGGTGGCAGTCCTCTGCGTTACTGGCTACTACAACAACCCGCCGCAGGAAGGCCTCCTGAAGCACTACCGCACGCTCAGCAGCGAGACGGGCGCGAAGATCGTTATATACAACGTTCCGGGCCGCACCTCCAGCTACGTGCACCCCGACACCCTGATCGAGCTTGCCGAAGACAAGAACATCATCGGCCTCAAGCAGGCTGTGGAATTCGGCTTTGGCGAAAAATTCCACGAAGACACGATGCGCGTGATCAAGGAAACGAAGGGCAAGGACTTCGCCGTGATGAGCGGTGAAGACGGTTTGTTCGCCGACCTCCTCGAGATGGGCGGCACGGGCCTCATCAGCGCATCGGGCAACATTCCCGAAGCCACGAAGACCTTCGTAGAACTGTACAAGGCATTCCAGGCCGGCGACAAGGAGAAGGCGCACAACCTGCAGAAGGACGCCCGCGACTTCATCGACATCACGTTCTGCCGCAAGAACCCGATTCCTCTCGGCACGCTGTTCAACAGCCCGCTGTTCCAGCCGCTCGTAAGCGTGAAGGATACGGCCAACGGCGCCGACGCTGTCGCCCGCATCATGAAGCTTATTGAAGAAAAGGCACCGAGCCTCAAGAAGTATCATGTTTAGGAGATTCCGGCTCGGAGGCCGGAATGACGTAAAAACGTCATGGCGGACTTGATCCGCCATCTAGGTTTTATTACAAGGAGAATCCTATGGTCAAGAAATCTATCACTGACATTATCTGCGACTACATCAAGAAGCAGAAACTCTCCCCCATTCCCGTTCAGACCCTGAACGAGGAAGCGGAATCCACCCGCTACTTCGGTGGCGACCTCAAGGAATTCATCGCTGCAGCAAAGACGCTCGGCGCAAAGGGCATCTTCGTAGAAACGCTCTACCTCGAAGATGACGAATTCTACTACGACAGCGGCATGGACGACGATGAATACATGGCGCTCTACGGCAACGACTGCTGCTGCAACGGCGAATGCAAGTGCGGCAAGGGCAAGAAGAAGAAAGACGACGACAGCGATGTCGACGGCGTCTGGTTCGAACCCGAAGACCTGGATGGACTCGACCTCACTCTCCTGAAGCCGCAGATGGCCAAGTACCTCGACCGCATCGGCGAAGCCTGCGGCGCACGTCTTACCGTTCCGGGTGTCGACCACCTCGAAGTGGAAATCTTCGCTGACTGGTACGACAAGTTCGCGGAACTCGTGGACGAAGCCTCCGAAGCTATCGAAGTCGACCCAACCGACGCTCTCCGTCAGGCACAGGCGATTTTCGAAGAAGAAGAGAAGGCGGCCAAGAGCGTCAAGAAGATTGCTGCTCACCCGCCGAAGGGAAAGAAGGCTAAGAAAGCCAAGAAGTAATTGCTAGATTCCGGATTCCCCGTTCCGAGGACCATATCCACTAAGCGGCATAGCCGCAAGTGGATATTGGCAAGTCCGGAATGACGTTTAAACGTGGCGGCCTTCGGGCCGCTTTTTTTTGCTTTCTAGACAAAAAAAACGTCCCATATTCTGGGACGTTTTTGAGTGTGTTTGAAGGAAAAGCCTTACTTCACGGCGATGCGGCTCATCTTGGAGCCCTGCTTCACCAGGTAGACACCAGCATCCTGGAAGCGAGCCTTGAGAGCGTCGTTGACAGACGTGCCGGCAGCCACAGTGACGAGGCCCATGAACTTGCCCTGCATATTGAACACCTGGACGGTCTTGGCAACGGCACCCATGTGGAGATCCATGGCGATAGCTTCCTTGCCGCCATTTTCGCCACCGTTTTCGCCACCGTTTTCACCACCATTCTCGCCACCGTTTTCGCCACCGTTTTCGCCAGAATCACCATTCAGGCTGAACTTCACGTAGTCAACGTTAGTGTTGTCGTTAGCAATCGTGATGCGGAGAACGTGTTCACCCGCAGTGAGCGTAGCCTTGCCCGTTGCTTCTTCGTAAGTATCCCAGTCGCCTTCGACACCCGTAAACGAGAGCGAAGCGAGAGCCTTGCCATCGAGAGAGAGTTCGAGCGTACCGGCGCTAGTACCGTTAGAGACGTTGGCTGCGATATCGTATTCACCGTCCTTCGTGACATTGATGGTGTATTCGAGCCATTCGTCCTTGGCAGTGTAACCGATAGCCTTGCCGGTACCGCCGTTAACGATATCCACAGAAGCGTAGTCTTCACCACGGTAATCATGGTCGCCATCGTCGCCCGAGGCGCCCTGCACGCCGGAGTAGGTCACACCGTAGTTGCCTTCATCGAAGTTTTCGGCTTCGACAGTGCCCGGAAGCGTAGCAGCCTTGCCACCGAAGGCCTTGCGTTCGATTTCCTTAGGCGGTTCGGACGGCTGACCGTTTTCGCTCATATCGAAGTAGGTGTAGTCCACGGAACCCGTAGCACCACCACCGGCTTCGGTCATGAGCATCACTTCGGTCACGTTACCGAACTTGAGCTGGATGCTCTTCTGGCCTTGCTTAGATGTTGGCAAAGTCGCGTTCTGACCCTTGAACAGCTCGTTCCACTTGTTGAAGTGAGCCTGGATATCGATATGGCCGCACTGACGGGCCGTCGGACGGACGCTAAAGATCTGCAAGAAGGTGGATTTACCAGTTTTAGAATCTTCGTTGTCACGAATGAAGGTATGGATGGTGTAGGTTGCGCCATCAACTGTAATCTCGCCCTGCTTCGGACCGATGAAACTTTCACTCGGCTTGCTGTACCAGTCGTCCACAATGTAGTATTCGACCTGCGGATTCACCGTCCAGCCATAGATACCGATGTAGCCGTACGAAGCATTGCCGGTCTTGGTGTACTTGTAGTCGGCTGTGTACTGCATGCCAGAGACGCTCTTACCCGGACCGTTATCACCGTAACGGAAACCCACACGAGCCAGATAGTCGCTGTTGTTGTTCCAGTCAGCCTTGAAAGTTCCATTATCGTAGTAGGTCATGGAGTTGGAACCACCGGCAGACCACTGTTCAAAACCCCACTTAGTTCCACTGATGGAACCCACTTGGTTGCCATTCACACCATGACCGCTTCCGCGAGCAATAGCCATTTGGTCCTTACAAGCATCGACAGCAAAGGCATTGCCAGCAGCAAGACCGAATGCCAGAACGACACCGACCTTAGCTATTTTGGAAAAGTTTTTCATATTCTACTCCTCTTTATTTGTTTTGTCTGCCTATAATATAGATGGAAAAAGCCAATTTTCAGCACTTCCGGAGCAAAAGCCGTTGTTGCCAAAAACAACACAATTTTGGCTTTTTTGCATAAAAAAAGCCCGTTTCCGCACTCGGAAACGGGCCAATAAGGATGATGTTTCTAGAATTTAGCGGGCTTCCACAGAAATCGTCTTGATTAACGAGCCCTGCTTGACCGTGTACACGCCCGAAGCGTTGAACTTGGCAGCGATAGCTTCTTTGAGCGAAGCGCCTTCGGCCAGTTCAACCTTGCCGAGCAACTTGCCCTGCATATCGAACACCTGGAAGGTGCCACCCATACGGTTCAACTTAACCTGCCCGGCAATCGCATCCGTGGAGCTGGAAAGGCCCCAAGTCGCAGAGGACTGCGCAACCACGCTGGAGCTGGAACGTCCCCAGTTGCCGCGGCTGGAACTGGAGCGGCCCACAGTGCTGGAACTAGAACGAGTCGCGGTGCTGGAGCTGGACTTCGCAACAGAAGCGCTAGACTTCACGGCTTCGGAGGAACTGGACTTGTCACCGGACGATTCTTCAAGAGGATGCTTGGCATCGGTCATCTTGAAGTAGGTGACGTCAAACGAGCCCGAGCCACCGCCCGCTTCGACGAGCACCTTGGCTTCGTACATCTTACCCATCTCCAAACCAAGGGATTCCCACTTCTTGAAGTGAGCCGTAATGTCTATATGACCACAGGAACGAGAGTTATCACGCACGCTGAAATACTGCGGGAAGGTCTGGTCCCCCTTGATAGAGGGCTTGTTGTAACGCATGTTCTTCCAAATTTCGTACTTGGCGCCATCCACTTCGAATTCGCCCTTACGCTCACCAAGAAGATTTGCACCAGGCTTGTTGTACCAGTCATCCACGATATAGTATTCTACGAGCGGATTGACCGTCCAGCCATAGATACCGATATAGTTATAGCCTCCGGCACTGCCATCCTTCTTCCAATTGAAGTAGGCATCGATGGGGCCGAGCTGATCATAAGTCTTATCTTCGTTGTACTTGAAACCGATACGGGCAAGAAAGTCATTCGTTCCGCTCCAGCTGGCCTTGTACGTACCATTTGCGTAGTAGGTCATGGAGTTATTTCCGCCCTGGTACCAGATTTCGTAATGGTAACCGGTATTGCCGATGTTGCCCGTCGCACTCGAATTGTCGCGACCCCTATCGGTCTTTTCCTGACCATCGTGACCCATCTGATCCTTGCAGGCGTCGATTGCGTAGGCGGACGTTGCAAGCCCCATCGCAAGGGCAAGGCTCAATCCTATAATTTTGTTTTTCATTTTGTACTCCTTATCTTGCCGGCATTTAACCGTACCATTAGAAATTTACCGCCTAAAAGGCGAATCTCACAAAAAAACAAGAAAATGACGTTGTATTGCAAAACAACGTCATTAAACAAAATGAAACAATATCGCGATTTTTCGTTTTTTAGCGGACTTCCACTGAAACCGTCTTAATTACCGAACCCTGCTTGACCATATACACGCCCGAAGCGTTGAACTTGGCAGCGAGCACTTCCTTGAGAGAAGAACCTTCGACCAGTTCGACCTTGCCGAGGAACTTGCCCTGCATATCGAATACCTGGAAGGTGCCGCCCATGCGGCTCAACTTAACCTGTCCGGCAATCGCTTCCGTAGAGCTGGAAAGGCCCCAAGTCGCAGAGGACTGCGCAACCACACTGGAGCTGGAACGTCCCCAGCCGCCGCGGCTAGAACTGGAGCGAGTCACAGTGCTGGAACTGGAGCGAGTCACAGTGCTGGAGCTGGATTTGCCAACAGATGCGCTGGACTTCTCGACAGATGCACTTGACTTCTCAACTTCGGAAGAACTGGAATTCGTCGCCGGAGCAGTGCCAACATACACCTTTGCATAGGGGAAATCAATCGAACCCGAAGCGCCCTGCTGCTCGGGATACTGGCCAGCTTCGCCCAGAACCTTCGCCTCGTACAGAGACTTGCCAAGGGTAATGCCCTTCTCCTTCCAGGCCTTGAAATGTTCCGTGATACTGATGGATCCACAAGTACGGGCCGTAGACCTCAAGCTATAAATCTGGTCGAAAGACTTGACGCCTTCAATCGTCGCACGGTTTGCCGAAGCAGTAAAGATTTCGTATTCGGCGCCATCGACCGTAATTTTGCCCTTAGACGTACCAAGCCAGTTCGGCTTAGATGCCGGGCCCCAGTTGTCGACAATGTACCATTCAATCAACGGATTCTGCATCCAGCCGTAAACGCCCACGTAGGCATACGAAATGGACTTGTCATTCGTAAACTTAGACATGCTAAAGTCGGCAACGAGGTTGCCAACCGACAGAGGGTCCTTACCGCTATTGCTACCATAGTAGATACCCTCTCTACACAGGAAGTCGTCGGCATTCTGGAACGTACACGAGAAAGATCCGTCAGTATAGAAGTCCGTCGTGGCGCTTCCGCTCTTGTTCCATTGTTCATAATGGTAATCGCCAATGGAACCCGTTTCACCCTTGTCAGCGCCCGCGCCCACACTGAAAGATACCGTCTTTTTTGTACCGGAATGAGACGCATTGCAGAAATCCTGCGCGAACGCACCCGTCGAAAGTCCGGCAGCAAGGCCGAGAACAATGAGTATTTTAGATTTCATATCCACTCTCCTATATATTTATGCAATATAAATCTACACCAACTTTCCCTCAATCTTCACAAAAGAGAAAAACCTTGTTGTTCCAAGTTACAACAAAAGCGCGTATCTTTAAAAAAAAGCCGAACGGTAAACTTTTTTATACGTTGGTATCTGGGGTATGAAAGCCCACTCGAAAATAAAAAAGGCGGCCTTTCGACCGCCCTATAGTACTTTTTGACGTGCTCCTTAGTTCTCGTCAACGACCTCGACGCCTTCGACCTTGTCGAAAGTTTCCTTGGCCTCGGCGCTGTCGTGCTCGATATCTTCGACGCTCGGGAGGGCGGTAGCATCTTGCACCACGTCGCCGTCTCGCAGGCTGATGGCCTTCACACCCTGGGCGTTGCGGCCCGTGAGGCGGATGGAATCGGCCTTGATACGGATGACCTGGCCTTCCCTGGTCGTGATGATCAGGTCATAGTCGTCGGCAACGCTGTCGACGAAGACGGCCGGGCCGATCTTGTCGGTAACGTTCAGGTTCTTCACGCCCTTGCTGCCGCGCTTGGTGACGCGGTAAGAACCCGGCTCGCTTCTCTTGCCGTAACCCTTCTCGGTAATGGTGAGCACCTTGTTGCCCGCCTTGAGCCACAGGAGCGAAATCACCTCGTCGCCTTCGGCAAGCCTGATACCGCGAACGCCGTGCGTGCCGCGGCCCATCGGGCGGAAGCAGGTAATCGGGAACGTAACCGCCTGACCATTGCGGGTAGCAATCATCAGCAGGTCCTTCGGAATCGGGCGTGCTTCGAGGGATTCATCGCCTTCGGCGGAATCCGCTTCCTCGGCGGCATTCTCGACTTCGGCCGACGAATCTTCGCTTTCGCTTGCGTTCAGGGATTCGTTGTATTCTTCTTCGGTCATGCCCACCAGCTGCACCTTCACGAGTTCGTCGCCCTCGTCGAGGCTGATGGCATTCACACCCGCCTTACGCGGACGGCTAAAGAGTTTGAGATCCATCTTGTTGATGACGCCCTTCTTGGTCACGAACACCAGGCAGAAGTAGCCGCCGAACTTGCGCACGGGCACGATGGCCTGGACCTTTTCGCCCTCGGTGAGGCCGACAAAGTTGACAATCGGACGGCCCTTGCCGTTGCGAGTACCTTCGGGCAGGCGGTAGACCTTGGTCCAGTAGGCACGGCCCTTGTTGGTGAACACGAGCAAGAAGCTGTGCGTGCTCGCCGTAAAGATCTGGTCGACGTCGTCCTCGTCCTTGAGGCCCGCACCGATGATGCCCTTGCCGCCGCGGCTCTGGGTCTTGAAGGTGTCGATGGGCAAGCGCTTGATGTAGCCTTCCTTGCTCAGCGTAATCACCTGTTCCTCTTCGGCAATCAGGTCTTCTTCGTCGCTGTCGTCGATGGCTTCGCCAATGGTGGTGCGGCGTTCGTCACCGTACTTCGCCACGACGGCGTCAAGCTTTTCGAGCATGATGGCAATGCGGCGTTCGCGCTTTTCGAGGATGTCCTTCAAGTCGGCGACTGTCGCCACGAGCTCGTTGTATTCGGCTTCCAACTTTTCCAGGTTGAGGCCGGTGAGCTGGGAGAGGCGCATGTCGACGATGGCCTGTGACTGGATTTCGTCGAGGTTGAAGCGTTGTTGCAAGGAAGCCTTCGCGATTTCGGTCGTCTGGCTCTGCTTGATGATTTGCACGACTTCGTCGATGTTCTGCGTTGCGATACGCAGGCCCTCGATGATGTGCAGGCGGGCTTCGGCCTTCTTCAAATCGAACTGCGTGGCGCGCGTAATCACGTCGAGGCGGTGGTCGATGTAGACCTGCAGCAATTCCTTGAGCGTGAGCACCTTCGGCAGGTTGTTGATGAGCGCCAGGTTGTAAATGCTGAACGTTGTCTGTAATTGAGTGTACTTGTACAGATTGTTCAGGACCACTTCGCCAACGGCATCGCGACGGAGTTCAATAACGATGCGGATATCGCGGCTGGACTCGTCGCGGATATCGGTAATGCCGTCAATCCTCTTGTCACGGACCAGGTCTGCAATTTTCTTGCAGAGTTCCGCCTTGTTCACCATGTACGGGATTTCGGTCACGATGATGCGCGGTTTGCCCTTGGAATCGGTCTCGATTTCGGTACGGGCGCGAACGCGGACGCGGCCGTGACCCGTCAGGTAGGCTTCGCGGATGCCCGCACGGCCGCAGATAACGGCACCTGTCGGGAAGTCCGGGCCCTTGATGTAATCCATCAGGTTCTCGTCCGGAAGTTCCGGATTTTCAGCAAGCGCATGGATGGCGGCGCCTACTTCGCGCAGGTTGTGCGGAGCCATATTGGTCGCCATACCCACCGCGATACCCGACGTACCGTTCACTATCATGTTCGGGAGCGCCGACGGCAATACGAGCGGTTCTTCGAGGGATTCGTCGTAGTTCGGGCCCATGTCGACGGTATCCTTTTCGAGGTCCTCGAGCATGAGCGCGCCAAGGTTGTTCATCTTGGCTTCGGTGTAACGCATGGCAGCGGGGCTATCACCGTCGATGGAACCGAAGTTTCCCTGACCGAACACCAGCGGGTAGCGCAGCGAGAAATCCTGCGCCATACGGGCGAGCGTCTCGTAAACGGCGGAATCGCCATGCGGGTGGTACTTACCGATCACGTCACCCACGATACGCGCGGACTTGACCGTACCCTTGTTCGGGACCACGCCCAGCTTGTGCATACTGTACATCACGCGGCGGTGGACAGGCTTGAAGCCGTCACGCGCATCGGGCAAGGCACGAGCCACAATCACGCTCATCGAGTAGCGGAGGTAGCAATCCTGCATGTCCTGTTCGATCAGGCTCTTGAACTGCGATCCGGGAACCAATTCTTCTGACATTCGACTTTCCTTTGTTTTAGCAGGAGGCGCTCAAGCAGCCACCCGCCATCATTTCACTTATCTCTTTAAAACTTTCATCATCCGTCTGGTCGATGCGGTGGGGCGTAACCGTCGCGAATCCCTGGCCCAGCAGGTAATCGTCGCTATCCACGGGTTGCTTGTCCCACAGCTTGTCGCCATCCAGTTGCCACATTCCCCCTTCGTGGGAGTAGTGGTCCGTAAACATTCCGAGGGCCATCCTTGTCGCCTTGTACCCCTTGAAGGTCTCGGCGGTGGTCTTCGGGAAATTCACGTTCCAGAATACGCCGGCGGGAATGCGTTCAAACAGGCGGTCTTTCACGATGGCCACCGCGAAATCGAGTGCCTGCGGGAGCATATCGGCTTCAGTCCCGCGCAACGAAAGCGCGATGCCGGGCACGCCCCAGAGGGCGGCTTCGCGCGCCCCGGCAACCGTACCGGAGTAAAGCGACGACACGCCCGAATTTTCGCCTACATTCACACCTGAAAAACACACGTCAAAAGCACCCGGACCGACCCCCTCGGTTTGCTCGAGGCCATGGGCCGCAAAATGTCCAAGCGCGAACTTCACGCAATCGGCCGGAGTCCCGTCCATCGCATAGGCATCGACCGCCCCGCAGGACGCAGGAACGGAAGCCTTGTCGACCGACAGTCCGCGACGCACCGTAAACGCATGCGAAACACCGCTCTGCTCCGATTTCGGGGCGAACACGAAAACCTCCCCGAAGGGAGAAAGGGCGCCAGCGAGGGCGAGCATATGGGCGCTATTCACCCCATCGTCGTTCGTGATGAGGATGCGCGTTTTCTGCATATTCTGCATGCTCTCGGAAATGTAGAAAATCTTTGAATTTTGTACAAAAAATCCCCCCGAAAAAGGCGCTTTTTCTATCATTATGGACATGTACACGGAACCGAAATTTTTGGCCATGAAGGAGACCTCCAAGGCAAAGCGCATGGCGGAACTTTTGCGCGTCATCATACTGCAATTGGGCGACGATGTTCCCCGCGCCAAACGCGAATTCGAGACCTACGCCGAATGGATGAATTTGCCCGAAACCGAACGCCTCTCGGGCAAGAACCAGGCGCAGATGATTGACCTCTACAAGACTTTCCGCACGCGGGCCGGTCTCGGGTTCGAACGCGACATCTACCTGGAACAGGAACCGGGCGACCGCGAAACCCCGAACGAATCTCCCCTCCCCTTCGCCGTGCTCGTGCACAACCTCCGCAGCGCATTCAACGTGGGCTCGATCATCCGCAGCACCGACTGCTTCGGGCTCGAAGGCGTACACCTGAGCGGCTACAGCTGCGGCCCCGACCACGTGACCGTGAAAAGCGCCGCCCGCGGGTGTCAGGAATGGATTCCCATCAAGCGCTGGGAAAGTCCCTTCGACTGCGTCAAATGGCACAAGGATAACGGGTATGCAATCATAGCGCTCGAAACCGGCGAGGACATTCCGAGTATAAACAACGTAACGTGGCCCGAAAAGGGGCTCATCATCCTCGGGAACGAGGAACTCGGCATCGCGCCCGAACTCATGGCAGAGGCGACGATGAAGGTGACGATTCCCATGGCAGGCCGCAAGGCAAGCATGAATGTCGCGGGCGCATTCGCCATCATGGCATTCAAAATCCGCTCGGATTCTTGACTTTTAGAATTTTTTCGCCTATATTTATGAATATAAATTAGGAGGATCCGCAAATGCGCAAAATCATCATCGCGACATTACTGCTTTTCGCAAGCATCTGGGCCGCCGAAGACGGCACCCGGGAAAACCCGCTCACCATCGGTTCTATCCAGGATCTGGTAGATTTCCGTAGCGCCATCTCCGACAGCGGAGAATACAAGGGCGTCACCCTGAAAGAAGGCGGAAAGGGACTGTTCTTCAAGCAGACCGCCGACCTCGACCTCTCTACCCTTTGCGGGCGCGAAGTCGGGAACTGGGCTCCCATCACCCCGTTCATGGGCAGCTACGATGGTGGCAACCACTCCATTTCGAACCTCTACATCGACGACTCCCTCGGGAAAGTCGGCACGCCGGGATTCTTCGGCACCGTATTCAACCAAACGAGCGACACGACCTTCTTCGTGAACATGAATTTCACGAAGGCCTACATCCGCACCTCCGGCATTGCCGGGACCATCATGACGCAGATTGTTACCGGCAAGGTAATCGTCCAGCACAACAATGTTGAAATCACCTACGTCGGACCTTTCGAGGACATGGCTCAACACAACGTCACGGACATACAGGTCGGCGGACTCATGGGCAACACCGTAGCGGAGTGGGTCGGCATCTATGACAACACCGTAAAGGGTTCCTTCACCATTACCGGAAAGCACGGCATCAACCTCGGCGGACTCGTCGGAGTTCTTGTCGACCCGACCACCATCGAGGGCAACCAGAACGAAGCAAGCATCAACATTTCCGGCGACAGCTACATGAACATCGGCGGAATCGCAGGCGAGCAAATCTCTGCATGCACGATGAAGAACAACGTCAATACGGGCAACATCACGATCGAGGCGGAGAACGACTTCGTCATGGTGGGCGGGCTCGTAGGGGTCGAACCCACGATGTCGCAGAAGAGGTACACGTACGGCAATTCCAATTACGGCAAGATTTCCGTTACCGGCGGCCAAGCCGTCGAAGGCGGGCTTTACGGACTGATCATCGGCGATGCGGAGCTTGAACTCGACAGCAATATCAACTACGGCGAAGTCATTTACAACGGCACGGGATACAGGGAAACCCTGCAGATCGGCGGCATCGCGGGAGCCTTCGAAATCAAGAAGGCCAACCGCTTCATAAACAACGGCGACATCACCGTCGTGAACGCCGTCAGCCCCAACGTGGGCGGCATCACCGGATTCGTACGCCCGGCGGCCAAGAGCCTGGACCTTTCCAATTCCGTCAACTCCGGCAACATCGTCATCAAGAACGACTCCACCATCGGTGGCTGGATTTCGGGCATTGTCGGCTACAGCGCCGAACTGGAATACATCAAGATTGACAGCTGCGTCAACAAGGGCGACATCACGTTCGAAGGCGAAAAGGACAGCAGCCTCTTTGTCGCTGCAATCGCATCCGTACCGCCGCAAACGGTCCTCAGCATCAACACGAGTACCAACGAGGGCGCCGTCACCGAACAAGAAGGCGTCATTACCGCCCTGGCCGCCAACATTCCGGGCCTCAAGATGAACATCGCGAGACTGGGCGACGGGCGCATCTCCGTCGAGATTCCCGGCATCAGGGACTACAGCCGCGTACGCATAGGAATATACTCCTACGACGGCAAGCAGATTCCGGTACAGCTCACCCGTTCCGGAAACATGTTCTATCTAGAGGGAATTCCGACGCTCGGCCGCTACGTCATCCGCGTAAAGACGCCGCTCGGATTTACTTCGAAAGCGCTTTGACGGCGTCCGTCAGGCGATCAATCGCCTGAATGAGCTCATCCATCTTGGCTTCGCTCACGCCGCCTGCAACAGCAGCAGGCACATTCGCTACGGCTGCAGCCGCCTCGGCAGCAGGCTTCGGAGCTTCCTTCACGGGGAGCTTGCCAAGCCAGATATCGGGCCAGCGGTCGTTTCCGCTGTGGTATGTAATGCGCGTTGCCGTTTCCACCGGCTCACCAATCTTCCAGATGTAGAGTTCGTAGTCGAACAGGTCATGGTCGTGACCCTTGTCGGTTGCGCCCCATACGAGCCACTTGCCATCGGGCGAAAGGCGCGGGAAGTATTCGTGGCTGCGGCGGCCGGGCAGGTCCATCAGCTTCACGTTCTTCGGGATGCCGAAGAAGCCGACCTTTTCAACCTGCTTGCCATCCTTCGCCGAGAACCACAGGATTTCGCTCGGAGCAGCAGTGCCGCCGTTACCTGTCGGGTTCACGCGGTAGAGTTTGCTACCGTCAAAGTTCCAATCTATCTGGCAGCCGTCACCGGACTTGGTCCAGGCATTCTTTGCCAAATCCCACACGCCCGTTTCGCGCATGGAACCGCGCAGCGTAATCGCGAGGTGCTTGCCGTCGGGACTCATGTTCGGTTCCTGCAGGATCACGCCCGCCTTGTTGAAGGCCTTCTCGCCATCGAGCACAAGCGTTTCCTTCTTGCTGGAAAGATCCATCGTGAATACCTTGCCGGCGCGGCTGAACACGATGGACTTGCCATCGGGCCTCCAGGTACCCCAGGTAGCGTTGTCCACCACCTTGCGGGCATTCTCACCCGAAATATCGACCATCCAAAGGTCCCACTTTTCGGGATAGTTCGCGTCGTTTTCGGGCACCCAACCGCCCTTGCTGCGGTTGAAAAGCACGGTGGAACCGTCCGGGGAGATACGCGGGAACCAGTCTACATTGTCACCCTTGGTAAGCGCACGCGCGTTCGTACCGTCCGCATTCATGATCCATATGTCGTGGTGGCTGTTCGCACGGCTCGTGGCCCAGACAATCGCTCCTTCAAGCTTGCCCTTGAGCGCATCGAGAGATTTCTGCTCGTCGGCTGTCGGGTCGACAGCGGCTCCGGTCGGGGCGCCCTGTTGAGCATAAGCGGATACCGCGGCGAGTGCGGCACAGATAGAAAACTTCACAAACGTATTCATGCCCTAAAAATACGAAAAAAAATACACCCGTCCAAAGGACAGGTGTTTTTTTCATTCAAAAAAGGATAAGTTACGCCGTCCGGACTATTGCAGTCGGATTTTCTGCATCGAAGTCGAATTGGCCGTCCGGATGCGAACGACATAGACACCCGCGGGGACACCCTGCATGCCGATGCCGACAGCACCTTCCGCATGTCCGTTCCAGAGGGACTTCACCACGGAGCCGGTCACGGAGAACAGGTCCACGCGGGCAAATCCGGCGTAGTTCAGCTGGAGCGTGCGGCCACGTACGGAGACTGCGGGAGCCGCGACACGTTCCGCAGGCAGCGCGATTGTCGAACTGGAGCTTTCCGGGCCGACAGCACTGCTTTCAGGCCCCACAGCGCTGGAACTCGAACCCACGACGGAGCTGGAACTCGTCGGAGCGGAGGGAGGATTCATGAGGTTCGGCATGTTGCCCGAAACGAGGAGGCCGTTCAAAAGTTTGAGCGACTGGTTGAAGTAGTTCTCGTCACCGAGCGCTACTGCCTCGTTCCAGTATTCGTCAAGCTTGGACTGGTACTTGGCGTCCGAAATGAGTGCCGTCATCATCGAGGTCACAAAAGTGCTGTTGTGGTCGTTGCCGAGAGAACCCGAGGAACGCGATATGGGACCCTTCATATCCGCAGCCGAAATCTTGGACACAAACTCGGCCATCTTCTTGTCAATAGCAAGGGCACGCTGGTCGCCATGCCAGCAAACGGCCTTAGCGTTACGCCACGGAGCTCGGGGAGCGTCATAATAGAATTCATCATTCTCGCTCGTCCACGAATTGCCGTTTTTATTCATCCAGTCGTCGATAAGGCCCGTCGAAACTTCGCCCGAACTGATTTCGTAAAGATTCATGTTCGCTTCGTAGGCAGTCTTGCTCCAAAACTCGGCGTTTTCCGTATCGACGGCAGCGAAAAGAGGCATATAGGCCGGATCAAAGTAACCTGGATTCTTGCGGTTAAAACCTGCATCGCCCCACTTGTCTCCGGGCAAGTGCAAGCCGTTGGATTCGAACTCGAATTTTTTCATGGCCTGGATGAGCTTTTTCGCATCTTCCTTGTACTTTTCATCGCCAAACTGGTAGTACGCCATCACGAGGGCGGCAGCGGCATCGATATCGCCATCGAGTGCAGCCCCCTGATCTTGCTTCGTAGAAAGATTAGTCGCCTTCCAAACCATCAGGCCATTTTCGTTCATCATCTTCTTGTAGAAGTTCCAAATCTTATCGAACTGGCTCTGATAGCTGGTCGTCTTGTCGCTAAAGTACACCATCAGGAGCATGCCGTAACCGACACCTTCCGAGAAATACTCGTTGGAACCCGGATTAGAACGGACGCCAGCAACGTCGCCCTCTTCGTTGTACATCGCCTGCATCCAATACGAGAACTGCTGCTTCAATTCTTCCGAAGCCTTGGCCTTGTCGGTCAGGAGCGTAGCGTTTCCGCCGTAATCGGACATCTGAGGGAACGGGAAATTGACCGTGCCCTGGGCGAACACGGACATGGCCGACAAAGCGGCAAATATCGAGAGTTTTGCAATTGCTTTCATACCCTAATAATACGAAAAAAAAGCCCTCGTTCAAAGTGATTTTCATCATAATTGTCGTTTTTAGCGTTTTTAGGCCAATTTGATGTTTATCACTGTAAACAGAATCCGTCAAAAAAAATAGTCCCAGCATTTCTTTTTAACCTATTTTCATAACAAAGAGGATGTTTCGATGAAAACGATGACTTTCACAGCTTTTGTTTCCGCGATGGCGCTTGGTGCCTCCCTCGCGGTGGCCCAAACCATCACCCCCACCCGCGTGGGGCCTGTCAGCCAGTACGGTCAGCTCATGACCGGCAAGAACTCCAGCGGCAAGGGACAGATCTACGGCAGCTGCGAAGGCGTCAAGGATGGCGCCGAAGTACAGGTGCGCGGTATGAGCCTCTACTGGAGCCTGATGCCGCAGGCCGTTGAATTCTGGAGCGAAGAAGGCATCGCCACCATGGTAAACGACATGAAAATCCAGATCGTGCGCGCAGCAATGGCTACGGGTGACGAGGACTGGCAGGGCGAATGGAATGGAATCAAGCTCAAGGGATACGCCGTCGACCCCAACAACCAGAAGCAATTCATGAAGACGGTCGTCGAAGCCGCCATCAAGAACGATATTTACGTGATTATCGACTGGCATTCGCACAAGGCAAACCAGCAGACCGATGCCGCCAAGAACTTTTTCAGGGAAATGGCCCAGACCTACGGCCAATATGACAACGTGATTTTCGAAGTCTTTAACGAGCCGGAAAAGATTTCCTGGGGTGACGTGAAGAACTACGCGAACCAGGTCATCGAGGTCATCCGCCAGTATTCCGACAATCTCATCCTCGTGGGCAACCCCGAATGGGACCAGAACCCGTCCGCCGCTATCGGCAACGAGGTGAACGACAGCAAGAAGAACACCGCATACACGTTGCACTACTACGCCAATAGTCACAACTGGGAAGGAACATACGAATGGGGTGGCGAAAGCGAAGGACTCAAGGGAGAGAAAGCTATGAACGCGGGCCTCTCCGTATTCGTCTCCGAATGGGGCACTGCCAACTCCAATGGCGGAGGAGATCCGAACCAGGGCCGCAACCAGAGCTGGCAAGAATATTTGAACAAGCACAAGCTTTCGTGGGCAAACTGGTCCGCCTCCTACATTTCCGAAGGAACTGCCGCTTTCCAGGGCGGTTCAAGCAAGACTTCGCTGCAGTACACCACATCGGGCAATCTGGTCAAGGGCTACCTCTCCACGAACCCCGCCAGCTACACCAAGTGTCCCACCGGACAGCAGGGACTGGGTGAGCAGGGTACCGCTTCGCTCCTCGCGGCACACGATTTCGGCCTGAACATCTCGCTCGCCGGCAAGACGCTCCGCGTTTCCGCACCGCAAGCGGCAACCGTCGAAATCTACAACACCCTCGGCAACAAGCTTCTCGCCGTCGACAACGTTCGCGAGAAACTTTCGCTCGCCAAGCTCCCGGTCGGCCGCTACATGGTCCGCGTCCGCAGCGGCTCTGCCTCTACGATGCGCGCCATTGCCATCAAGTAGGAATTCACACAAGAGAGAGAAAGAGCTCGGTCCTTCGGGACCGGGCTTTTTTTATTTTTTCCGCATGATGATCACCGTTCAGGACTTTTCGGGCGTCTATGCCGAGCAACCCTTCATGCAGGGGCTTCGCGAGCGCGCGCAGGATTCCGCGGAGCGAGACGCACAAATTCGCTGGATAGACTGCACCGGGATTCCCGGGACGGACTGCTACTGTGACGACGATGCGGTTACGCAGGTACGCAAGCAAATCGCTGCCGCGGGCATCAAGAGCCCCCGCGGGATTCATTTCTTCGACAACGGGAATTACCACTACATGAGCAAGATCTGGACGGACATGGTGCAGGAGCCGTTCTCGCTCGTGGTATTCGACCACCATCCCGACATGCAGGAACCGAGATTCGGGAACATCCTGAGTTGCGGAGGCTGGGTTCTGGAAGTTCTGAAAAGCAATCCGTTCGTGCAGGGCGTAACGCTTGTCGGAGTCGCCGACCATCTGGCGGATGAAATCGGGGCCGATGACAAGGTCTATTTCGTGAAAGAAAGCGCGCTCTTCCAGATTCCGGGTCAGGCCCGGAATGACGCTGATCAAATTCCAGATCAAGCCCGGAATGACGGCATTGCAGACATGGTCCAGACGTCATGGCGGTCCACGAGCCGCCATCTAGAATCGGCACCCCTCTACATCAGCATCGACAAGGACGCCCTCGCGCCCGCCTACGCGGCCACGAACTGGGACCAGGGCTCTCTCAGCACCGAAATGCTGAAAAACTCCATCGCCGGACTTGCCGCATGCCACAAGATTCTCGGCGTGGATATCTGCGGAGAGCGCGCCCGCGACTTTGCGGGCGACGAACATCATACCGTCCAGGAAGCGGACGCACTGAACAGCGAACTCAACCGCGAGCTCGCTGAATTCCTACTCAAAATCTGCTAGATCCATCCCGTGGATGGTGATATCGTCCAGATACCATTCCACGGTGGTTTTCACACCTTGGAGAGTACCATCGCCATTCTTGAATTCAATCTTATAGACGCGGTCCTTGGCCATCTCCCATTCCCCACCGACGGTATCCAAACTGGAGTACCTCTCAGGAAGTAGGGCATCCGCCCAAACTACATAGCGGGTCCATTCGTCACTCAAGCTGAATTCTCCATAGAAGCCCGCTTTCCAACCCGGACTACTAGACTTTGCTGCAATGGAATCGCTATAGGCGGTAAAAAGCACCGCCCTTATTTTCCCCTGCCCCTTGGCCCAGAAGGAAAGAGCTTCCATCTTGGAGAGGTCAACATAATCGCCGGCTTCACTAAAATTGAGATTGAACGCCCAAAACGGAGAAACGTTTTCTGGAAGGTCGACGACATGCTTCATGTAAAGGCCATCTCCGGAGTGTCCATGCGTCGTCTTGAACGAAGCCATCGTAGCCTTTTCGGAACGGGTCCCGGCTTCGTTGGTCGTCACAACCGTATCACAAGTCGTTCTGCCCTCGCAGCTATTGTAGAAGCCCCATTCGAAATCCAAGCCCAAGTCGCTGGACAATTTACTTTTTGGGTAATCATCACCAAAGTCTTCGACGATTGCGCTTTTCGTGAGCGCATCAAAGTCAGGGCGATCTGGAGCGACAAACTGTTCCGTCGAATTGAACAGTGCGCGGAGTTTGTAGTTGACCCATTTTTCCGTCGTAAAATGATAAAGGTACATTCCACCATCAAAACAGAATACGGCCGTCGCAAATCCAAAATAATCCGCCGTCTGGACAATGGTAGCAAGCCACCTTTCAACACTGGCCGTATCCTTCACAAAATAATTAGTTCCAAACTCGCCCAGATAAATCGGCATATCGCCATGCGCCTTGGACCAAGCCGCAACCTGTTCAAAGTCCTTAAAGATATCCATTTTCTGGTTTTGCGTACCCTTCCAAACAGGTTTTCCGCACGTATCATCAGGAGCCTTGGCAGCCCCGCAATTACCCTGCGTAAAGCCGAACGGTTCATAGTAATGGAAACCTGCCATCAAGAGTCCGTTCGGATCATTCAACCGGAGTTCATTCATATAATCCTTGTTGTAGAAATTACGGCTCCCCACAATAATCACACGGGCCGGGTCCACCCCATGAATTACCTGAATAAGGCTATCTACCAGGTTATTCCATTGTTGAGCAGAAATATAAGGTTCCGTCGTAGGTTCATTAGGGAGTTCAAGTACTAACGAATTAGGCGAAATATCCTTGAATTCTTCCATCATCTGCCTATAGATTTCCTTTTCGCAAGGAGAAATATCTTCGTAAGAATAACCATTGCCATTGGCATTGTCCTGAGTCGCCTTTTGTGTGAATATCAGATAATGATCCTCCACCACGGCAATCATTCCTGCCGCGACAGTATTATCTACGGCCCAACGGACCTGCTTCATATATTCCGGATCAATTTGGCACTTACTGGAATCTCCGATAAAATGGGTATCCCACCTAACCTCAAGACGGATATGGTCAAACCCCTTGTCCGCAATCATCTTGAAGTCGCTCTTTCTAAATCTGTCTTTATTCTCCGGTTCCAGCCACAGGCTCCAATCCGAAACAAACTCGTCATCACTGAAACTCGTGAAATTTGTACCGGGGCTGTAGAAAGCCATCGAATTAATGCCGCGCTTCATACGCTTCACCAGCTTTTTTGCCAGCCCGGAAGTCATGCCGTGTCGACCATTTTCGCCGTCGGCGCCATCCATGCCATCTTTGCCGTTCAATATGACGCCCAGCGTATCCTTTCCGCAAACGATCTTGAAGCCAGTGCTGTCGCCCGAGCTAAACGGCACTCCCGTACAAGAAGTCCCATCCTCGCCATCGGAGCCGTTCTTTCCGTCCTTTCCATTCTTGCCATCGGAGCCGTCCTTACCGTCGGAGCTGCCATCCAACCCATTCAGGGTGTACCATTTCTCGGAGTAGCAAACGAATACATTCTTCTGATCCTTGGTGATGACAAACGAGCCGTCGTTGTCCTTGCCACATTCGGGCAAGTCCTCTTCGGACGACACCACGGTAACAGGAGCCTGGTGCACTTCGGTTACTTCCGTAACCTTCGTTACATCGTCCCCGCAGGCCGAGAAGAGCAGGGAGAAAGATATGGCCGCAGATACTGTGAGAAAATGGTGTAAACGTGTCATAAAGTTACCTCCCTGTTACTGGAAATCCAGCAAGTCCAAACCATAAATGGTGAAATCGTCCAGATACCACTCTACAGTGGATTTTACTCCGCCAACAACACCATCACCTTGCTTTACTACAAGCACATAGACCTTATCCTTGGCCTTATTCCAGTCGCCCTCTTGCGCTTCAAGGACAGAATATTTTTCAGGAATCAACTCGTTAGGCCATAGCATATACCGCGCCCATTCGTTACTCAAGGCATACTCAGCATAGAACCCCGCATTCCATTCAGTATTATTCGCCGTAGCAATGGAATCGCTGTAAGCGGTCATCAAAACAACCCTGATCCGCCCCTGCCCCTTGGCATAGAACGAGATAGCCTTCATATCGGAGAAATCAACATATACGGGACTGCCATCTGCATCGGGAACAAATTTAACTTGAAGCGAATAGTATGGATTAACCCCCTCCGGGGCATCAGCCACATGTTTCATGTAAAGGCCATCACCGGTATGACCTTCCTTTGTCTTAAACGAAGCCAAAGTTGTCGATTCCACTCTGGTTCCGCTTTCATTAGTCGTCTCGACCACGTCGCAATTGGTTTTATCTTTACAACTGCTATAAAAGCCCCATGTTTCGTTATTGCCCAGCTCAGAAGACAGTTTGCTGACCGGGAAATCCTCTTCAAAATCTTCCAAAAGAACCATCTTGGAAACCGTATCCAAATCGGCCTTGGCGGGAGCAGAGAACTTGTCTTTCGGATTGAACAGGGCGCGGAGTTTATACGTATCCCATTTATCCTTTCCAATGTGATACAGATGGAAATCGGTATCAAAGCTGAATACGGCCTTCGCAAATCCAAAATAATCTGCAATTTGGGTAACGGCACCCAGCCATTTTTCGGAGCTAGCGGAGTCTTTGACATATCCCCTTACTCCATATTCCCCCAAATAGACTGGTATATCGCCATGAGCCTTGGCCCATCGAGCAGCCACTTCAAAGTCCTTATAGATTGTCATTATCTGGCTCTTTGTGCCTTTCCAGGTTTCCGTACCACAGGTATCGTCCCAGACATTTTTCCCATTCTCGAATTTAAGCGCCGTATTGGCTCCACAATTCATCGTAAAGGAGTACGGTTCATAATAGTGGAAAGTCGCAATCAAAAGTCCGTCAGAATTGTCCAGCTGGAGTTCTTGCAAATAATCCCTGCTGTAATAATTTCTGCTACCCACGATAATCACACGGGCCGGATCCACCCCGTGAATTATCTGTATCAAGCTGTCTACAAGGTTATTCCACTGATTGGCCGAAATAAACGGATCTACAGTGGGCTCGCAAGAAAGTTCGATAGCGAGAGAGTCCGGCGAGATATCTTTCAATTCTTCGATTATCTGCCTGTAAATAGCCTTCTCACAGGGAGCAACCTGCGCGTAAGTATAACCGTTCCCTTTAAAGTCTACCCCCGGTTTCATCTCATAAAGTAGATTATGATCGTCCACCACGGCAATCATTCCTGCTGCATTGGTATTTTCTACCGCCCAACGGACCTGCTTCATATATTCCGGGTCAATGTTGCATTTGCTAGAATCGCCGACAAAATGTACATCCCATTGGATTGCAAGTCGAATATGATCAAAGCCCTTATCCGCGATCATCTTGAAATCGCTCTTTCTGAGCTTGTTCCTAATCGAAAATTCGTCATATCCCCAATCCGATGCCATTTCTTCTTCGTTGAAGCCCTTGAATTCCTTGCCTGGGCTGTAGAAAGCCAGCGAGTTAATTCCGCGATTCATGCGCTTCGCAAGCTTTTTTGCCAACCCGGGAACGACACCGTGTCGACCATTTTCGCCGTCGGCGCCATCCACGCCATCTTTGCCGTTCAATATGACGCCCAGCGTATCCTTTCCGCAAACAATCTTGAAACCCGTACTGTCGCCCGAGCTAAACGGCTCTCCCGTACAAGAAGTCCCATCCTCGCCATCGGAGCCATTCTTTCCGTCCTTACCGTTCTTGCCGTCGGAGCCGTCTTTCGCACCCGCGGAACCATCCTTGCCATTCAGGACATACCATTTCTTGGAATAGCAGACGTAAACATCTTTCTCGTCTTTGGTAATGACAAAGAGCCCGCTGTTTGCATCATCGCAATCGGGCAAATCCTTTTCGGACGAGACCGTGGATATGGGAGTCGATTGCACATCGACGACTTTCGTCACCTCTGTCACTTCGTCTCCACAGGCAGAAAGCATAGCCAGCGTGATTGCCATAGATGCTGCAAACGCAACGCGCAAATGATTCATTGTGTGCTCCCGTCTATTTTATAAAACTTGAAAATCGGCTTGCTTATGTAAGAAATATATATTAAAAAGGCAAATACAGGTCAAGCAGCAAGGCGCTTGCCGCCAAAAGAGCTATATTGTGGGCGATAACTAATAACTATTAACCATTAATGGCAAAAAAAATGGATATTAACGAACTCGCACAAAAGCACATCTTGAACCAGCCGCTCTACGTGACCGGCAAGCCCATCGCCTACACCGC